>CAZLCX010000014.1:0-46396 GCA_964558325.1 uncultured Halanaerobiaceae bacterium
CGACCTTAAACAGTGACCCTGAAATTCTTTCAGCATCCAAAAATAATCAATTTGAGATTTATGATTATACAACTCCAAATGATAACCATTATGATAAACAATGGGGAAGCTCATCTATGAGATTGCCTCAGACCTGGAGGGATAATGCTGGAAGCAATAGAGTTAGAATTGCAGTGCTAGATACTGGGATTGATGATAGACATGCAGACCTTGAGCCCAATCTCAATGTAAATGATGGCTACAACTTTGCTCATGATGATACTGACACGATGGATAGACATGGACATGGAACTCATGTTTCCGGAATTATTGGGGCAGTTGGTAATAATGAATATGGAGTTGCTGGTGTAATGTGGGATGTAGAGATGATACCTGTTAAAGTACTTGGAGATGGCGGTGGTGGTTCAGAATGGTCTGTAGCTCAAGGTATCTTATATGCTGCTGGTTTATTAGAAGAAAATAAAATCGAACCTGTTGATGTAATGAATTTATCTCTTGGAATTGATGGAACTGGTGATGAACCTGAATTAATTAAAGATGCTGTTATAAAAGCTGATCAAGCTGGTGTTATATTAATCGCTGCTGCTGGAAATACTGGAACTAGAAATGTCGGTTACCCTGCTAAATTTGATGAAATGATAGCTGTAGGTGCTTTGACATATAATTCAAATGGTGCTCCTGAGTTAGCAAGTTATTCAAGTTATGGCCCAGAAATAGAAGTTGTTGCACCCGGAACAGATATTTATAGTACAATAGAGGATCAATATATTACAGATATGTCTGGTACTTCAATGGCTTCCCCACAGGTTGCTGGTCTCGCCGGTTTAATGATAGCAGACGGAGTTCCTAATTCTGAGATTAGAGATTTGTTAAAAGATACAGCCATTGATCTTGGTAGTAACGGTTTTGATGAAGAATATGGCTACGGTATGGTGAATAGTTACTGGGCAGCAAATCAAGCTACTGAACTTAATATCATGGTTGGAACTAAAGATGGCGAACAGTTTAATTCAGTTGCCACAACTACTGTTTCAATTACTGATAACACATTTACTCTTGAAAATGTTCCTGCTGGTGAATATGAAGTTATTAGCTGGCTCGATGTTAGAGATAATAATGCTATAGAAAACGGAGACTATTTCAACTCTACTGGAACTATGAATTTACAAAATAGTCAATATGAAATAGACTTTAATTTAGAAGAATATAACCAGAACTAAATATTTTATTACCCCCTAATATTATAGTTGGTTCTTAAATCCCCTGGCTTATTATCCGCCAGGGGGTTTTAATTAAAAATCAAATTTAATTCCCACAATATATTGATTAACTCCCTCAATATCGCCTATTGCGCCTGCTATTAATTCCATCGACTCTCTAAATTGATAACCTGCTGAAATCATTATTTCATCATTGTCACTTAAACCAGTTCTATATTTTAACCTGGCTGATAAAGGGCTGGCTATAAATTCTAATTCAGCTGACCAGATATCTCCAGACTTAAATTCCTTATTACTAAAATCATAATAAATCGGATAATATGAACCTGCAATTTTAAAATGGGGGGATATTATTACTCTCTCACTTAAAACAATTCCTAAATTTATTTCTCCATTTAAATTCATTCCCCTTATCCCCAATTTCAGATCTTCATGAACTATTGCATCTAATCCAAATGTCAAATCATTTAACCCGTCATTAGCTTCAAATTTATAGGCTAATTTTCTTTCATAATCCATCACCATTATATCAATATCTAAATTAGATAAAATCTGAAAATAACTTGCAAATTCTATTTTTTTTTCTTCCTCTGGCCATAATAATTGATCAAACTGATTGAGATCTACAATTTTTTGTGCCTGGCTTTCTTCGCTAGTAACAATCTGGTGACTTATTTGAACAGCAAAATACCTGGCCCGACTTGTCTCTCCCTTTGTTAAACTACCACTTATAGAACTATCCATATCCCATCTTACCAAACCAACTAATTTCCCACTATTAGACTCACTCCAGATTGTAGTTGTGATTCCTGTGTTTTCACCACTTCTAATGATTAAATCTGTTAAAACATTTTCATCTCTGTCTCGATAAACAGGTATTAAAGAAATATTTAATACCTCTTCTGTTCTATTTATAGCAGATGTTACATTCCCGGTGTTTAGTGAAACAATTTCTTCTGATAAAGATAAATTAACTTCTTCGTCAAAAAGTGTTAATAATATTACATCAGATACTTTATTTTCATTTTCTTGATTATTATATATATCAAGATTAAGCATTGTGCGTCCAGCTACTCCCACAGCCTTTAAAAGATCAGCCTCTCTAAAAAATGAAAATATCTTTTCACCAGGAAAATTATATTCAAATTCTCTTAAACCAATTTTTTCTTGACTAACCTCTGTTAATTCTACTATTTTTAATTGATATGCTATAATCTCAGATAGATTATTTTCTTCAGAATAAATAGTTACAGGATTTAAGAAAGTTAATAGTAAAAGAACAATTAAAAAGTATGAAATATATTTCATACTATCACTTCCTGACTATTTCAGGGGTTAGAAATATCATTAATTCTCTCTCGGATTCTTTTTCTGTTTCCTGTCTAAACAACCATCTTAGTACTGGAATATCTCCTAAAATTGGAACTGCACTTGTAAATTCTATTTCTCGATTAAGAGTCATGCCCCCTAAAGTTAAAGTTTTCCCATTATCAGCATAAACCGTTGTATTCATTTCACTCCTTTTTACTACCAGCCTTTCCTGTCTCTCTTCGCTAAAATGGCTAATATCGGGATTAACAGATAACATTAATTGATCATCTGTTAAAATTCTAGGAGTTACATCTATTGATACACCAACATCTACTCTTTCTAATCTGGCAGTTGTGTCATTAGGTTGAATAATAATAACCTGTTCTTCACCTATAAACAATGTTGCTGTTTCTCTGTCTTTCACTAATACACGGGGATTAGCTCTAATATTAACGTCTTCCTGTTGTTCCAAAAATCTTAGTCTGGTCTCTAATTCACCAAAGGTATCACCAAGCTGACTGGCAAAACCTGAACGATCATATAAGAATTGAAAAAAAGTATCTTCTGAAGTCTGATTAAGAAATCCAAAGAAATCTGCTCCTCGTTCTTTTAATAAATCGGTTGAAACCTCTGTTACAACCATCTGAATCATTATTTCTTTAGCTGGTGTATCTATCTTTTCAAGATCTAACTTAAATGCTTCAATTATCTCTGGAGTTGCGTTAATTGTAATTATATCTCTCTCTCCACTGCTTCTTAAATAGTTATCATAATAAGCTGGTAATAACGCTCTTGCTTCACCGGCTGATATATATTTTAAACCTATAGTCTCTGTTTCAGCCATATACTGAAAATTAGGATTACGTGGGTCAGCCATGCTAACAAGATAATAATCATCAATTTTCCTAAAAGAATAACCACCACTAATTAACATCATATGCAGAGCCTGTTCTAATGGGATTTCTTCTAAATCTAAAGTAACTGTACCTCTTACACTATCATCGGCAATAATATTTACTCCAGTCTGCAAAGTGATTTCATTAAAAGCTTCTCTTATATCGGTATAAAAGAAAAAATTAGTTATAAGATGTTCTTCTGTTTCTTGAGCATGAATTGGAAAAGCAACTAAGAAAATCATTATTAAAACAATACTTATTATATTTTCTTTTCTAAAGCTCATATTTATCTCCTCCCTTAATTCACATTAACATTATCCTCTATTTCTTCTATATCTATTAAAAATTCTTGGCTGTCAAGTTCTACTCCTCTAGCTGTTAAAGTAACTAAAGCTTTATAGGTCCCAGGCATAATTCTATTTCTTTCAGTCATCATCTGACCTATTGCTTCTGGTAATACTCTTTCTTCTTCTGTTGAAAGAATCATATTGGCATACACTTCCTCTTCTTCATCTATAAGTTGAATCTTAGCCTCTGGTGAAATATGAATTAAACCATTATTCTTAAATGTCAAACTAAAGATGTGTTCATTTTCACCTTTGCTATGACTAAGATCCATTATTTCTGATTCTGGTTCTAGTTCTGTACCTACTATCGCTGATAAATCAAGTAAATGAGTCTCTAGATTATCTCCTTGCTGATTATATACTTCTATTTCATAAAAACCATAATAGCCTGCTGGTTTTAAATCTCTAGAAGTTTTAAAGTTCAATAATTGACGACCAACACCCCTGGATTGAATTGATATTTCACTCTCTCCTCTTGTTTCAAGTTCTAAATTGGAAAATATAGAATGTTGATAATCTGACCTTATATCCACCGGTCTAGTTTTAACTACAATTGGATCAGAAGTTTTATTATTTAATTGTAAAACCTGGATTGAAGAAGTACCTGGTCGTAATGATAACTGAATTTCTTCTGGTTCAACAGTGAGATATCTAATCGCCTCTTCTCTTAAAAATTCATCTCCTATTTCAATTGTCTGCCTTTGGATTATTTGTCGACCATCAGCATATCTAAAGAATAGTTGCAATTCATAAGTCCCTGGGAAAAGTGGCTCTGTTACTTCTCCTTTATAAATTAGTTCACTATTAGGATACACTCGAAAGTTATCTCTTCTAGCTATAGAAGTCACTTCACTAAAAACTGGAACTCTCTCTAAAAGTCTTCTGTCTTCTCCTCGTATAGTTATATCTGCTACAGCAGGAAAACTTAAATCTGTAGTGTTTTTAAAATGAGCTAATATTATTGGCTGATTATTTTCATCAGACTCTAAAGAAAAATCCAGTATTTCAACATTTGGTCTCTGACCAAGTCTATCAACATGAATATTAACCCTAATAGCATAACGCATTCTCATACTCATAAAGGAACCTGGTCTATCTACTGCATCAGTCTGTTGGACCATAATAACAGCTGAATGAGAACCACTGCCATCAAAAGGCACATTTACTCTTCCTGTGATTATTCTTTCTTCATTAGCAGGTAATGTTATCTGTTCACTATCAAGAGTTATCCAATTTAAAATTTCGCTAGACTCGTCGTCAAATTCTCTATAAGTTAAAGTCCCATCAATATTTTGGACTGTGTTCATTAAATATAATTCAAAAGTATCTCTAGCAACTCCAGCAGATAATTTTATCTGAAATTCTTCGCTATCTCCAGGCTCTAAATACAGGTTTATAACCATTGGGTTAACCTGCATTGCTGAAATTTTCAAAGAAAAGCTCATAATTAAAGTTAATATTATAAATGCAATTGCAATTTTTTTCTTCATTGATATCACCTTTTCATTACTTATTTAAAGGATAGCCAGAGAAGAATATTCTCCCCTGGCTATATATCTCTTTAAAGTTTCTTCAATTTATTCTTTTCTAGTCCATATCTGGTGCTGCTGCAAGTGTAAAGTCTAAAATTGTTGAATATTCTCCAGCAGGCATTGATGTTGCCTTTTCTAATAATAGAGCACCATTAATATGAACTAAAGTAGGTGTACATTCTCTAAATGGAATTGTTATTTCTGCTAAATCCATGTCGCCTTCTCCCATAATATTTAAGCTACTAATAAATGGCCATTCATTACTATCTGGCTGAGCTTGCCAACTGCCGCCAGTCATACCTTCAGCTGTATCTAAAACTGCCATTGTATTTTGAGTTAAAGAACCACGAACTATTAATTCGTTATTGTTAGTATAATCTTCTAATGCCCATCTATCAATATTATAGTTATCTACATCGGTATAAGGAGAATAATCTCCAACGGTGAATGCTGGTAAAAACTCACTATCATCATGAAGATCATCAATATTTTCAGAAGATGAGAATCTAAACATTACTTCTGCATTGTTCCAGTCTGGGCCAAAGTCAAAGTCTGATGACATCGATAATACTGTGTCTACGTTAGCAGCTACTACTAACATTTCAACATTATTATTATCTACATCATCTGCATTGATTGCTCCAGTTAAGCCTGAACCCAGTACAGTATTGAAATGACTTAATGCTGCATTTTCAGTAGCCCCACCATCACTGATATAAAGACCTGGAAGAGTTATATCCATGTCATTAAATAAACCGCTAAGGATAGTTTCTCCATCTTTATTTGTGAAGAAATCAGTAACTATACCAAATTCTCCATAAGGTTGAATTTCAATGCCGACTTCTAACTGTGCATCGCCAAACTCATGACCATCTGCCATTACCATTGCACTAAAACCGAAAACTAAAACCATTGTTAAAAGAACTGTCATTAATTTTTTCATTTTGTTACCCCCTATTTTTTTGTGTGAAATCAATCAGTCAATTACTTTCTTCTAGATACTAACTACTTTAAACCAACCTGGTTAGGGCCTCACCCCCTTTAATAAATTTTATAGATAAGTTAACGACTAGGTCAATAAAATATATTGGTTAACCTTTGATTTATTAAACCAAAAGGATTACCCGATTAATCATTTACAGCTGATACTGTATAAAGTATCTCACCACTATAGTCTCCTGCATGGATTTCAAACCAGTTTCCTTCTGCTGCCCAGAAATAACCAATAACTATATCTAATTCATGTCTACCTGGCTTAAATCTATAAAAATCAGAACTTTCTATCCTATTATCTTTTCTTAATATCGAACCCATTATGCTCTCCTGATTTAAAGAACTCAAATCATTTCCGGCTGGTATAAGTGAGGCAGTTAATCCGAAAGATTTTGGTTTCATCTCATCTCTTATGGATCTACTATTATTCTGCTCTTCCCAGGTTCCCAACGGTAACGTTCTACCTGTTTTTTTATTTATTATTTCTGAACTTTCCCAGCTTAAATGGACATCTATATTATTTGTTAATATAAGACCCGTTCTCTCTTCTCGAATTTCTTCTCCCGGCCAAGGTTTTTCAAATAATATCTGAATATCATCTGATTTAAGATCTATAGTAGCATATGGTGATATATTAATTATAAGCTCTTGACTTACTGTATTGTCAGCACTATTTACAAAGCTAGCACTAAAAGCCGTTATCATAGTTATAAATAACAAATAAGATATTAATTTAATTAAAATAGATTTCATATAAACTCCTCCTTGACTTAAGTTTTTTACCATAACTATATAATAGGTCTTTAATATTCTAATTCTCTAATAGTAAATATTATTTCCCCAAAATATTTCCCAGCTATTTGTTCTAGCCAATTAGAATCTAGTTGAACAGCAATTTGAATCTCTATATTATCACCTACTAAATCATTTCCAGTCATTATTATTTTTTCTCCCTCTATTGATAGAGGAGTAAAATCATCTTCATTAAGTTCTATATCTCTTCCAAGTCTACTTGTCTTGATATTATATAATATATTCTGTTGTTGAATAACTGCTGTATTATCAGTATTAGTCAAAGTTAAGGCTTCATCCATTATCATAGAAGTTATCTCCCAGTTACTATGATTAGTGCTAATTATAAGCTCAATCATTTCATCTGCCAGGTAAATCTTCCCATTTTTGGGTCGATCAATATTAATTTCTATTTGATTGTCTTTTATAAATATTTTTAAAAAAGGTTTAACTGTTATACTCAAATTAATCTCTAAATCAATACCATTTAGATAAATATTACCTTGATATTTGCCTGGCCTAAGATTGGCTGCTTCAGGTGTTAATTCGATTTGTATCCAGCTACTAGCCTCTGAACCAGCCATTAAAAGGAAGTTGTTATAAGAGCTTGGATCAAAATTACCTCTAGGAGTAATCACATTAATTAAATTTTCTGGTATTGTTTCTCCTTGACCATTTTTTAAACTAAATGGTTCAATAAATATACTTTCTTTGCTTGCTTTTTCACTTTCTTTTCTAGATATTATTATCTTTTCAGATACAATTGTACCTGGTTCTTCAATCTGTAGATTGATTTCATATTCAGAAGCTCTTATCTCCTGAGCTATTGTTTTTTTAGAAAAAACTATTAAAATAAAAATTATTAGAATTATAATTACAAAAAATTTATTATTCCTATCTATCTTCATAATTGACCCCTCCTAATTCCTGGATCATTAAATTTTAGTTTCTTTTTCATCATTTTCGCTCCACCGACGAAAACTATATTCAGCATCAGGATAACCAAGTGTATCTAGTGCATCATTTATTAATGTGACCAACTCCAGAAAACTTCTAAACGATCTGACCTGTCTTCTATCCTGGTTCAGCCACTCTATTTCTCCCTGGATTGAAGATGACTGCCTGAAATTTATTTTTATCAGAAAATATGTTGGTTGTTTATCTAATTTTTTTTCTTCTGGCAGTTTATTCACCTCAACCCCCTCCTGCTCATATTTAACTTTGATGTATTTCGATTATATAACAAAAAAAAAGACCACTGGTCATATCTCAGTCACGTGCTACTTTTATTCCAGTCACATTTCAGTCATATCTCAGTCACACGCAAAAAGGCCCCCTCTAGGGGACCTATTAAAATAGTCATAATTGTTTTAATTTCAATAATCTTAAAGCTTTCTATAATTAGTATTCAAAACAGTTCCACTAACATCCTCTTGATCATAAAAATATTTTTTCACTCTTCTTAGAATCTCTCTTACTTTATCTTCTTTAATTGATGGAAAAAAAACTATAAACTGCTGATCTGTCCACTCACAAATTACATCACTGCTTCTTAATGTATTTATAATAACCTTTTTTAATTTATCAATATAAAAATTTCTGTCTTCAATAGTGATATCTTCATTTAGAAATTCCAGGGCTACTGAGGCCATATATAAGCCACCGTTATATCTCTGCTGATTTTTGACTAAAAAATCTGCAAAATCAAAACAGATTTCCGCTGGAATAAATTTCTTTCTAAATACTTTGCTGGAAATGCTTAATCCTTCTTTTATCTCATCAATATCATGGATATTACTTATACTATTATTTATTTTATTTTCTAAATTATTATGAATAAGTGTATTATTTGAATTACCATTTATTTTTTCAAATAATTCAGGAAAGGGGTCTTCTACCTGATCAGCAAAAAGTGATTTTACAAAATCATAATGGATCTTTGCCTCCCGTTTATGGCCCTGTTTAATTAATGATGTTATCAATAGATAGTGAGGTCTTTCTTCAAAGGGTTCATGTTGAATGGCATCCCGGCAGAGATTCTCTATTTCCTTATACTCATTGAATTCTTCAAGTAAATACGAGGCTTTATTAAGAGCATCAAGATAAATCTGTTTATACTGAATTCTAGGAGCCACAACCCAGTGCTTATTTGTCCGGGTATTTAAATAATCTCCTTTATAGAGTTCAAGAGCCGGTAGAAATTCATTTAAGGCATCCTCTTTATCTCCATTTTCAGCCTTAACATCACCTTTACGACATTTTTTTTTAAATTCCAGCACATCGCACCAGTAATCACCCTCCCAGTTTAAAGAGTAACCGCCATGTTTAAAGATAATATATTTTCCTGCCTGATATTTCTCTCCCTTTGCCAGTAATTTTCTAAGTCTGTAGATTCGATTTTCCAGGGCATTCTTGGCATCAAGCATCTCCAGATCAAAATTAAGCTCATCAATAATTGTCTCCATCGGTTGAATTTTACCTGGGTGACTCAAAAGATACTGAAATAATTCCCATAATTTACTGGAGTAAGTAGTCTCATCAGATATAATATCATTATCTTTGCTAACTTGAAATTTCCCCAGGGTATAAACTTTTAAACTAGAGTCCCCCTCCATAAAATCGCCCCGCTTTCTACAAATTTGTTAAGATAATTATTAATAATGGATATGAATGATTATTGATCAAGCTACATAATTATTATACACCAGTCACAGAAAAATTTCCAGTTAAAAGTAATACATCATTCCTGCTGAGATTCCAGTATTAATTTCATTATTGCTATCCAGACCAATACTGCCCTCCAGTCTGAATTCCAGGCCGCCTCCTAAATCACTGCTATAATAAGGAGCAGCCATGACATTTCTATTTTCAGTCTCTCCAAGTAAGGCCAGACCTATATTGGTAAAACTATCAAGTCCGATACTGAGATTTAAGACAAATAAATCCCTGGCAGAAAATATCTCGCCGCCAGTTATTCCATTAGCAGGCATCTCTGTACCTGGTATTTCTTCTCCTGGAATCTGGTCACCTAAATTCTGCTCTGTTAAAGCCAGTCCTAAAAGAGCAGTCATATCCAGATTATTCCTGATAAACCTCATATATTCACCCTGAACCATTACCTGCCTGCTGTCATATTCACCAATCAACCAGCTATAGTCAATACCAAGCTGAATTACCCAGTCATCTATTCCACTTTCATTTAACCTGTAATAACCGGCAGCACCATAAGCCCCCAGTTCTCCTATATCCCCGCTATAGGTCATCCCAGCCCTGCTCAAACGATCTTCCATTAAAACTGGTTCACCATCACTAATAGCCAGATAGGGAATCTCCTGGCTGGCCAGATTAAAACTCAAATCATAACCCTGCCCAGGCAGCCTGAGTCTTCCGCCAAAACCTAATTGCTCAGTTCCAGCAGTAAATTCAGGCCAGCTAATAACTCCCTCCAGGCTCCGACCGGCTCCCAAGCTGTGAAAATAACGAACTCCATCTAGCCCTGGTGTTACAGTCTCTCCAGCCAGTCCTTCAATTCCAAAGCCATAATCATAGGGATTAATCACAGCCCCATATGACCAGGAGACTGGCTGACGGCCTAAGGTTAAATGACTATTTTCAAATCTTCTTCTGAGATAAAGATATTTAAAACCAAAATCATCATCTCCAGAATCTCTTAAAGAGCCCTGCATGACCAGCCTGGGCTCAATCTCAGCAGTCTCTGGCAGATATAATTCAAGCTCAGCCGCACCTCCAAAGCTGCTGCTTAAATTCCCGGCAGCTGGATAATTAAGCCCAGCATTTAGATTAAGCTCCCCGCCAATATCAACTGCATCAACTCTATTACTGCCCAATCCAGTAATAAAGACCGTTATAATTACCAGAACTAAAATCTTCCAGCTGTAATCTTTAAAATCCATAATATCCCCTTTCAATAAATAGTTTTCCTGGACAACTTTTAATTCTATAGTCAGGCTATTTAAGACTAGCAGATTTAAACTAATATATTAAAATCTTATTCTTAATTATCAAATACCACTATCATGTGGTTACTGCAGATTTTCCAGAGAAAAAGTTCCCTCAGGTATCTCAGGGTTAAACTCGATCTTCTCAACCTTAAAGATAGTCCTACTATCCTCAGTTAGCTGATCCCGCATCACCATCTCAACAGGATACCAGCGGTCATCATCAAAGAGCTCAACCTCAGTCACCTCAGCAACCTTCAACAGGCGGCCATTTCTGGCATAAAGCTCTTCCCTGAGGCCAATGTACCGTTCCTGATCGATCCAGATCTTCCGCTCATAATATGAGACTTCCTTATCCTCTCTGGCTGTTCCCCTTAGAACATAGGTCATCCGGCCATCAAGTTCTTCCTCACCAAGAACTTCAAACTGATAAAGCTCAGTCAACCGCTCAGATTCTAAAGCATCCTGATAGGAAAAATCGCTGCCCATCATGCCCTGCCGGAGCATATGTCCTGAGATCCGGACTAAATCCTCAGCATCTGGAAAATACATCCAGAGCTCATCCCCCTGTTTTAAATACTTGGTCCCTCGATCCCTGGGATTGGTAAACTCAGTTAAAGCCTCACCTTCCCGGGTATAGGAAGTCATCTCTTTAACTGTCTCTCGATCCCCTTTAACAATTATCATTTCAGCTTCCATCCTGGCTGAAACAATAAACTCATTGTCATCCCGCTGATTCATAATCTCCTCAGCAGTTAAATCTGTCTCTAGCTCAGTAATATTATCACCAGGTTCAGCTGCCCTAATCCAATGGCCTCCGGCCATAAGGGTTATAAATAATAAAATCAGCAGACTTAACCCAATAAATTTATTATAACTTTTAAGCATAATAATCTCCTCCTTCTTACAATAAAATTTAACTCTTTAAACTAAAAATCAAAATATCTCTTTAAACTAGTAATCTAACTTCCCTGGATTAAATCTCCCTGTGCAACGCATCAACAGGTTCCATTTTAGCGGCATTTCTGGCCGGCCATAAAGCTGTCAGACTGGAAACAATTGCCCCTAGCAGAAAACTAATAACTAAATTCTCCAGACTAAAGACTGGATAAATCACAGGTGTCAGAATAATATCCATATCTTCAAGGAGATGACTGTAATAATCAAGGCCTATCTGGGAGAGATAATAGGTTAAAATACCCCCTGGGATAACGCCAATAAAACTGCCTAGAGTTCCCATAACTGCCCCCTCCATGGCAAAGACCTGCATAATTTCCCGCTTCTTAAGACCTAAAGCACCCATCATTCCAATTTCTGAAGTCCGTTCCCTGACTATCATAATCATTGTATTAATTAAAACTATTGAGCCCAGTAAAATAAAGAAGACATAGATAGCATCATAGATTCTAACTGCTACCTGAAAATATTCCATAAATTCATTACCCTGCTGCCAGGGCTGGGCTAAATAGTTAGTCTCACCACTATCAGTAAAATAATTATCTATCCTGCCAGCAATAGACTTCGACTCCTGAAAATCCCTGCCAAAAACCAGCACTTCGGTGGCTTCATCCCCTAGATAGAGCATATCCTGAGCAGTTGCCAGTGGCAGGAAAAACATCCGCTCATCTAACATATTCAGACCGGTATCTCTAACCCCAACAATTGTAAATGTCCTGCCCTGAAATGATTGATAGGCATCAGAAAAAAGAATTGTCACCTGACTGCCTACTTCGGCATCAAACTTATTTAAAAGGCCTTTTCCCACGACTATTTCATTACCAGACTCTATCATCCTACCAGCCACTATATCCGTCGTTAAACCCCCGTATTCTGACTCAGATTCAGGATCTACCCCAACCCCGGCCATTGTAATTAGGTCATCGCCAGGACTGGCCATCGCCCCAAATTTAAGTCTGGGCAATAAATGCTCAACCCCTTCAATCTCATTCAGTTCAGCCAGCATCTCTTCCAGTCCCTGACCCTCTATCCCATCTACAGTATATTCCAGAGACATGAGGGCTTCTCTGGTCTCATACTCCTCAGCCAGAATCCGGACATGGCCTAATTGATTATCAAACTGTAACTGCAGAGTCGACTGCATCGTCCCCAGGATTAATCCTCTAGCAAAAACTACTATCATGACAACAATAGCTATCGCCAGGATAGATATAAAACTTCTGACTTTATTTCTACTTAAATTTCTGAATGCTATTTTAAATAAATATTTCATCCTAGCCCTCCTAACGATGGTAGATTGCTTTAATTGGATCTTTCCTGGCAGCCCAATAGGCCGGCGGAATACTTGCAATTATGGCCACAATTATGCCAAAGACAAAGATAAATAAAAAAGCAGATGGATTCCAGTTGCCATAAAGCCTGCCTAAGATTGGAATCCCGTAAGTTGTATCCTCAGTAATTATCGTCTCCATAGCCACCCCATATCTGGTGAAGAAAAAGTTAACAATTCCTCCAACCAGGCAGCCAAGACTACTGCCAATTAAACCAATCCCTGCAGCTTCAAAGGTAAATACCCTGACAATTTCATTTTCTTTAAGTCCCATAGCCTTCATCATACCTATCTCTTCCACTCTTTCCAGAGCTGAAAGTATTATTACATTAACAATCCCAACGGCACCTATTAATAGGATTAAGCCCAGGATTACATAATTTTCTATCTGGCCAACAGATTCCATGGCCAGCATCATCTCAGCAGAATCCTCCCAGCTCCGGGCAGTTAAACCGGCTTCAAGCTTCTCAGTCAGGTCAGATAAAACCCCTGTTGCCTGATCTCTATCATCTGTCCTGACAAAAATCCTGGTAGCATCATCCTCCTCAACCCCGGTCCACTGTCTGGCCTGGTTGATATCATATAAAACAACTCCCAGGTTCATATCAGGATGGGGAGTACTGACTATCCCCTGAATCTCGCCATCAATAGTATTAAAACTGCCCGTAGTATCTCTAAATAAGAGGGTGAAATAGTCTCCAACCCCAATTTCCAGCAGCCTGGACAGTCTATCTCCAATTACCAGGCCTTCATCTCCTGGCTCAATAAACTGGCCCTCAGTTATATATTCATCGGACTTAAAAACCTGACGGTACCTATCAGGCTCAACTGCTCTGACCTGCAGGGGATATTGATCCCTCCCAGAATTGAGATTGGCCTGAAAATCCAGGACCTGAACCTGGCTTTGATAGCCAGTCAGCTCTTCAATATTATTTACCAGTTCATTATCTATCTGAAAAGTCTGCTGAAGACGATTAACCTCGCCTTCAGAATCATAATACTCCTCCAGCCCTACCTCAAGGTGGGCAGATTCTATATCTATAATGTTGTTATAGGAGATATCGCTCATCCCACCCATCATTGAATCCATCAATAAAAATATAAAGACTGCTAAAGCTAAAACTCCAGCAGTTACAAAGGTCCGGCGCTTCCGCCGCCAGAGATTCCTCCAGGCTATTCTAATTAAGTACATAGCTAATCTCTCCTCTCGTCCTTAGATATCCTGCCATCACGAATCTCTATCAGTCTGAGAGCATAATCCATAACTCTGGGATCATGGGTTGAAAAGATAAAAGTAGTCTCCAGTTCTCTATTCATCTCAAGCATCGTCTCTAAAACGCCGGTTGCAGTTTTAGAATCAAGGTTGGCAGTCGGCTCATCAGCCAGCACCAGTTTTGGCTCTTTGACTAAAGCTCTGGCAATCGCCACCCGCTGTTTCTGACCTCCAGAGAGCTCATTGGGCTTTCTGGTTTCCAGGCCATCAAGTCCTACCCTGGCCAGAATCTTCATAACCTTCTCCCTGGTCTGTTTACCCTCATTGCCCCGGGCTATCTTTAATGCAAATTCAACATTCTCATAGGCAGTTAAAACCGGTATCAAGTTATAGCTCTGAAAGATAAAACCAATATGATTTCTTCGGAGCATGGCCAGCTGGTTCTTATCAGATTCAACAATATTTTCACCGTTAAAATGAACTGTGCCGCTGGTCGGTTTATCCAATGCCCCGATTAAATTTAACATCGTCGTCTTACCAGAACCTGATGGGCCAAAAACAGTTGAAAACTCGCCAGCCTCAAATTCAAGATCAACTTCCTTTAAAGCTGGAACTTCAATCTTGCCCTGCTGATAGGTCTTACTGGCTTTTACCAATCTAATCAGTGTCATTAATTTCTCCCCCTTAAAGCTTACTGTTTAATCCTGCTAATAATTACTTATAAAACCTGCTTATTTTTTGATATTTATAAAACTTCTGAAATTTCTTCAAAAACCATTTGTAATTACTTGCATTCTAAGCAGATTATATATTTATAATAAAGATAAGTCAACGGTTACCTGCCGGTTACCACAACCATTTCTCTTCCTACCTTAACCAGATGGTTAGATGGCTAATTGCAATAAAAAAACCGCCAGAATCGCCCCTAAAACTATTAAGAGTAAATTAAATTTATAAAAGGCCAGAACCATAGCGACTAGCCCGCCAGCCAGAGCAATCCCACTGGATTCAGTGGCCTCTAAAATTCCTGGAAAGATTAAAGCCATCAGTGCTGCCGGTGGGATATAATATAAAAACCGCCGCCAGAAGGAGTTCAATTCCAAATCAGATAAGATTACAAGGGGAAACATCCTTGGAATATAGGTAACTATGGTCATTCCAATAATTATCAATAAATAATAGCTATTTTCCACATCAATCACCTTCAACCCTGATAAATTTTGCCGCCAGTAATGCAGATATTAATGTCGTAATAGTAATAACCCAGCCCTCTGAGATAACAACAAGGGATTGCCAGCTTAAGATTAAGCTTAAAAATAATGCCAGCCCGGCTACTTTAATCTTACTCCTGGATCTTTTTAATTCTGGAACCAACAACCCAATAAACATGGCATACAGTGCTATCTCCATACTTGATTCAAGCAGGCCTGGTAAACTCTCGCCAATAAAAACTCCAGCTGCAGAGCCACCAACCCAGGCCAGATAAGGTATTGTGATCAATCCTAAAACATAGGATCTGGGCAGCCTATCTCTCTCATCAGTTGCTATAATTGAAAAACTCTCATCTGTAATCCCAAATGAGATCAGGGCCAGCCAGCCCTTACTCTGATCTTTTAATTTCTCTGAGGTGGTGGCTGACATCAGGATATGTCGTAAATTAACAAAAAAAATAGTAATAATAATCCCTAAGATCCCGGCACCACTGGCAATTAAATTTACAGCCACAAATTGACTGGCCCCGGCAAAAACCATTGCTGACATCAAAATAATCATAGTTGAGGGCAGACCTGTCGCCCTGGCCACAACCCCAAAAGTAATGGCAATTGGCAGATACCCGATTGCCACAGGTAATGCTTTTTTTACTCCCTGATAAAACATTTAAACAAACCTCCAGATTAACTATTTATAATAAAATATTGTACAAAAGCAAGAATAATTTTACTGATTTTATAAGCCATTATATCACTATTTTCTTTATTACGTCAAAAAGAAAAAGCGCCCCAGGTTCAGGACGCTTTAGTTTTCTCTTATTATATTTAGTTAAAAATCATTTCGGCTGACTTTAAGATTATTCTGGCATAGTTTGAAATAATTTAAACTTAATTTTAAATTATGTCGACATATCTTAAATTACTCAATCTCCTGATCAGGATCCCAGTTTTCATGAACCTTACCGACGAGATCTTCACCAGGTGTCAGGGTTTTCTTCCCAGGCTGCCAGCCAGCTGGAGTAGCCTCACAGGTATTACTAGTATGCTGTAGAGCCTTTACCTGACGCACTAATTCATCTATATTTCTGCCAGTTGGCTCATTTAAAATCTCCATGGCCTGGAGTACACCATCAGGGTCAATCACAAATTTCCCTCTTATATTAATGCCATTTTCAGCATCATAAACATTATACATCTTACCAATATCTCCACCAGAATCTGCCAGCATTGGGAAGGGTACTCCTCCCTCTACCATCTTTGAAAGCTCTTCTTCCTGCCAGACTTTATGAACAAAATGACTGTCAGTACTAATTGCAAGAACCTCAGTATCAACCTCTTGAAGCTCATCATACTTAACGGCAACTGCCGTTAATTCAGTCGGTCAAACAAAGGTGAAGTCTCCTGGATAGAAAAATAAAACAGTCCATTGGCCTTCATAATCAGAAAGAGCAACATCTTCAAATTGGCCATCAACATATGCTTTAGTTTCAAAATCAGGTGCTTTTTCTCCAACTTTTATCATTATAAATCCACTCCTTTTAATCAAGTTTTATGTTCTATTACATGATAACAGTTATCAATAAGAAATGCAACCTGTTTTTAAAAGTTTTTTAAAGTTTTTAAAAAATTAAAACCGGCCAATTAAGGCCGGTGATTAGTTGACTATTTAAATATCTATTTTTATTCAGAGCCTGGCTGCCATTCCTTCCAGACCTTACCTACTAAATCTGGACCAGGTTTAAGAGTTTTCTTGCCTGGAGTCCATCCAGATGGCGTTGCTTCTCCAGTCTCACGGACATGCTGGAATGCCTGAAGTTGTCTAAATAGTTCTTCCACATTTCTGCCAACAGGAGGTGTCAATATTTCCATAGCTTGAAGAACTCCATCAGGATCAATTAAGAAACGTCCCCTGACATCGACACCTTCTTCTTCATCATAAACCCCATATAAACGACCAATTTTACCGGCAGGATCTGCTAACATTGGGAAGGGTACTCCTCCCTCTACCATCTTTGAAAGCTCTTCTTCCTGCCAGATTTTATGAGTAAAATGACTATTGGTACTTACTGATAAAACTTCAAGACCTAATTCCTGTAACTCAGGATACTTGGCGGCAACTGACGCCAGTTCTGTAGGTCAGACGAAGGTGAAATCTCCTGGATAAAAACAGACCATTCTCCACTTACCGTCATAATCTGATAAACTCACATCTTTAAATTCGCCCTGATGAAATGCTTTAGCTGTAAAATCAGGTGCTTTTGCTCCTACTTTAACCATTTTTTAATTCCTCCTTTTAAAATACTAAAATATCTTGCTCATTTAATAATAACAATTGTTAATTAGTAAGTCAATAACTTTCACTTATTTCCTTATTATGATTTTAAATATAAATTATAAACTAACTTTATATCAAGTATTATCCTTGGTTATGTCAGCTTTATTATAAAAACAAAAAAGCAGCCCAAATAAATCAGGCTGCTCTATATACTTAAATATATAGATGGTTACTCTTCATCCTTGGCCACAACATTTACAGTAAGTTCAGCTATTATATCTTCAAACAGCTTTACCGGTACTTTATGGGTGCCAAGGTCTTTAATATTTTCTTCAAGATTAATCTTCTTTCTATCTATCTCATAACCTGCAGCTTCAACCTTATCTGCAATATCATGGGTTGAAACAGAACCAAATAATCTGCCCTCTTCACCGGCTTTAACAGCAATTTCAAACTTTTCAGCTTCAAGTTTTTCTGCCTGAGCCTGAGCTGCTTCTCTATTTTCAGCCTTAGCCTTTTCTTTGGCCTTTTGTGCAGCTTTAACCTCCTGAATTTTAGCCTTTGTAGCTTTTTCAGCTAACCCTCTAGGAAAAAGAAAATTTCTGGCATAACCATCAGCAACATCAACAACTTCGCCTCCAGCACCGACCTTTTCAACATCTTCACGGAGAATTACTTCCATTTAAATAGACCTCCTTTATACTCGAATTTAATTATTTTCATATTTTATTTTTCTAATGTCAAACCATAAATCAACCAGACCAATTAGAAATAATAATGGGGGTAACACTGGTATCATAATTACTAACAGAATATATATCCAATTTAAAAAGAAAGATTTAGTCCTCTTTCTGACATAATATAAACCTACTCCAAAGCCCTGTAAAAACAATAAAAATATTACAATTACAAGCAGATTTAACCCAACTGGATTATTCCTAAATAAAATAGCAATTACCAGTCCCAGCGATAGAATTATAGCCGGGAACCTCCAGTAAGAAATACTATTATAGGTTTTAATTGATATTTTTTTAATATCAAAAAACCAGTGAACTAGATAGTAATTCAAGATTCCTGTTAGAATACCAGAAATTATTAACATCCCTGGAATAACTAATGAAACCAATTCTAATTGAGCCTCAAGAATTGCTGTCATTTCTCCATTTTCCAATAAAGGCATCAGATTGTTTGTCACAGTTGACTGAACTGTTTCTAGAATTCCCCCTTCATAACCAAATGAAATTCCAGTTAAAATAAGGAAATTAGATGTTATTGCAGCCACAACTGTCATAATTAAGACTTTAAAAGCCGATAATTTTTCTAAAATAGCTCCTGCCATCACAAATCCAACAAAACCAAACCCAGCCACAGTTAAAAGGCCCATTACCGGGTTAAATAAAAACCCATTAATTAAAGCAGAAACTACAACTAAAATTGTTGCCCTCCGCATGCCCTGATGTATAGCAAGATTGACAACTGGAATTGGCCAGATTAAAATAACAGCTAAATTAAAAAATGGAAAACTAACATTTATAAATGTTAGACCAACTATTGCTATCAGACTCAACAAAAACTGTTTTCTCATTTCTTTCTGATCCTGGTCCGGTATAGATGGTTTATTATCCATCTAAAACAACTCCCTAATATATCCGCTAAAGGAGGCAGGTAGCCCTACCTCCACAATATCATTATCATTTAATTACTCTTTAACATATGGTAATAAAGCAATATGTCTTGCCCTCTTAATAGCTTTGGTAATAGCTCTCTGGTGCTTGGCACACGTACCTGAAACTCTTCTAGGCATAATCTTACCTCTATCAGTAAGGTGCTTCTTCAAAGTTCTTAAGTCTTTATAATCAATTTCTTTATCATTCCCGCAATAATAACAGGATCTATTTCTACCTCGTGCCACTTATATCCCTCCTTTTTGAAACTTTAACTTAAAATGGAACATCAAAATCATCGTCAAGCATATCCTCAGCATTATCTGGCACATTATCAGGCCCAAACTGTTGATTGTTAGATTGACCTGATCTGCTTCTTCCTCCCTGCCCCTGAGAATTGCCATCCTTTGGCCAGTCAAGAAAACGAACATCTTGAGCTACTACTTCGGGGTTAATATAGGTTCTATTTTCTTTCTCACTCTTACGAATCTGGAGACGGCCATCAACAGCAACCAGCCGGCCTTTGCCTAAATGCTGGGCACAATTTTCAGCTAATTTCTGCCAGGTAACTACTGGGATAAAATCTACGTCTCTATCGCCATCACGATTTGTATAATTTCTTTCAACAGCCAGTGTAAAATTACAGACCGGAGTACCACTACCGGTATATCTCAATTCTGGATCTCTAACCAGCCGCCCAATTAATATAATCTTATTTAACATTTACATAATCACCCCGCAAGTATTTACTCATCGACTCTAATAACCATATAACGCATTACTCCACCGATAAGCTTAAGATTACGCTCTAATTCATTTACTGTATCTGCATTGCCTTCAAAGTTCAGCATATAATAATAACCTGTATATAGGTCATTAATTGGATAAGCAAGACGTTTTTCTCCCCAATCTTCTAACTCAGTTATCTCACCTGCTGAACCTTCAACTGAACTTTTAATACGTTCAACTGCAGCTTCATGTTCCTCTTCAGTTATTTCATTATTCAAAATAAAAGTGGCTTCATAATTTCTTCTCATTTACAATTCACCTCCTCCATCCGGACTTAACGGCCCTATTTTATAATAGAGCATGGAAGTTTGGCCTGCTTTTCGCAGACCTTTTTATATTATAGCATTACTAATACCATCTTGCAAGTTCGAATAAAATAAATGTCCATTAATTCTTAAATCTAAAATGACAGATATCGCCATCTTTAACTATGTAATCTCTGCCTTCAATTCTAACTTTACCGGCATTTCGAGCACCGGCCATCCCTTCATATTTATTCCAGTCTTCAAAATTAACCACTTCCGCTCTAATAAAACCTTCTTCCATTGATGAATGAATTTTCCCTGCAGCTTTAACTATCTCAGTTCCTGCTGGAATTGGAGTGGCTCTAACCTCTCTACCCCCTGCAACAGTATAAAATGTAATAAGATCTAAAAGCTCATAGCCGGCATTAATTAATTTTTTTAAACCAGGTTCTGCAAAGCCTAATTCATCTAAAAAGAGCTCCTTTTCTTCAGCCTCTAACTCGATTAACTCTAACTCAAATACTGCAGATATTTCAATAACCTTAGCAGCTTCATTATCTGCCTTATTTTTTAACTTTTGATATTGCTCTAAATTATTAGGATTAACTAATTGTTCTTCAGACATATTAGCAACATATAAAACCGGTTTATCAGTTAAAAAAAATAATTCATCTGCTAAACTTCTGGCTTTATCATCTAACTTTTGAAGTCTAACTGGAGTTCCAGCTTCAAGTGCCTTGCTTATCTTTTCAATTATTTCCATCTCTTCTTTATATTTATCTTCACCTGTTTTTAACATTTTCTCTGTTTTCTCTTCTCTTCTTCTCAAAGTTTCCAGGTCTGCTTTTACTAATTCATTTTCAATTATTTCAACATCCTGAATAGGATTAATCTTGCCATTAACATGGGCTACATTTTTATCTTCGAAAAAACGAATCACATGAATGATTGCCTCTACTTCTCTAATATGGCTTAAAAACTTATTCCCAAGGCCTTCTCCTTTACTTGCACCTTCAACTAAACCTGCTATATCTAAAAATTTAATTGGAGCATAGGTACAAACCTCTGGTTTATATTCCTGGCAGAGTTTTTCTAATCTATTATCTTCAACTTCAACAACACCTACATTAGGTTCAATTGTACAGAAAGGATAATTATCTGCTGAAATTCCTGCCTCAGTCAGAGCATTAAATAAAGTTGATTTTCCTGAATTCGGCAAACCAACAATTCCTAATTCCATTAAATATCAGACCTCCGCTCCAGAGTTTCCTTATATGACTTATTAAAATTTTTTCTTGATAAAGAAATATAATTCTGACATTCAATGCATTTAAGTTTAACATCCATTCCAATTCTGATTAATTCCCAGCGATTTGTGCCACATGGGTGTTCTTTTTTTAGTTTTATTATATCCCCCTGATTAAGAGCAGCAATATCTTCTGATTTCATTATTAAATCACTCCCTAATAACCTAAAATAACCAGTAAATAGTTAAAACAACAAAAATAAAAGCCAGTATTATCGGTATCATACAGCCAGGATCTTTATAAATTGGTGTATCTTCTTTCGATTTAAATGAATATGTTCCAAGTTTTCTGGCTTTTTTTAAGTATTTTACTGATTTAGATATTTCCCCTTCTTCTCTTAAAATAACTCCAAGGTTATTATAAGCAGGCCCATACTCAGAATTTAACTCAATCGCCTCTTGATAAAGCTCTTTTGCCTTATAGATATTACCATCTTCTCTTTCTAAACTCCCCATATTGGTTAATGCCGGGGGAAATTTAGGATCGATTTCCTCAAGCACATACTCCAATATCTCTCTGGCTTCAGCTTTATTATCCTGCCGAATATACATTACAGCCAACTTGTTATAGGCTGGAGCAAAGTTTTCTTCCCTTTCAATAACTTCCCTGAGAAGCTCTTCTCCTTCTGGATCTTTTCCCCTATCTATAAACTCTGTTCCCTGCTTATACTTTTCGATAAGGTCTTCTGAATAATCATTTAAATATGTTTCCTCTCTCATAATTATCACCTGCTTAGATTATATCACAACCTCCATAAGAAGAAAAGCACTCTGATCTATAAGATCAGAGTGCTTATACAATAATCTATTATCTTATAATAAAAATTCTCCTAATTACCAGCGAAGATCTGGATTTCTGGCGGCAGTTGCTTCATCTAATTTTCTAACAACTGTAGTATGGGGAGCATTTTTAACCATTTCCGGATCTTCATCTATTTCCCGGGAAATAGTTTCTAAAGTCTCGATAAACCGCTCCAGAGATCTTAAGTTCTCTGTTTCAGTTGGTTCAATCATCATTGACTCTTTAACTATTAATGGGAAATAAATAGTTGGAGCATATTGGTCATAATCTAATAACCTTTTAGCAATATTTAAAGTTGAAACTCCCTTTTCCTTCTGTTTGCTGCCAGAAAGGACAAATTCATGGAGACTGTCTGCACTAAATGGAAGTTCATAATCATCTTTTAATTTTGCTTTAAGATAATTAGCATTTAAAACTGCATTTTCTGTTATCTCTTTTAAACCTGACTTACCATGACCCCTAATATAGGTGAATGCCCTTAGCATGACGCCATAATTACCATAAAAACTATGCACTCTACCCATTGAATCAGGTCTATTATAATCCCAGAAATATTCATCTCCTTTTTTTGTTAAAAATGGCTTGGGTAGATAGGGAGTCAAAAATCTCTTGACTCCAACTGGGCCAGAGCCTGGCCCTCCTCCACCATGGGGAGTTGAAAAGGTCTTGTGAAGATTAAAATGCATAACATCAAAGTTCATATCTCCAGGGCGGGCATAGCTTAAAATGGCATTCATATTGGCTCCATCGTAATATAAAAGGCCACCAGCATCATGAACTAAATCTGCTATCTCACAGATATCCTTTTCAAAAATACCTAATGTATTAGGATTTGTTAACATTAGTGCTGCTACATCGTCATCAAGGGCCTCTTTTAAACTATCCAAATCTACCATCCCTCGATCATTTGACTCAATCTCAACAGCTTCAAATCCTGCCATTGTAGCACTGGCCGGATTGGTACCATGAGCTGAATCAGGAACAATAACTTTACTCCGATTTTCACCTCTGGTTTCAAAATACTTTCTGATAATCATTAATCCTACATATTCACCATGGGCTCCTGATGCAGGTTGTAAGGTAACTTCATCCATCCCACTTATTTCTGCCAGATAACTTTTAAGATCATATAGCATTGAAAGACTGCCCTGAACTTCATTAACTGGCTGGAATGGGTGAATATTAGCCAGTCCAGGAATCCTGGCAACATCTTCATTAATCTTAGGATTATATTTCATTGTACAGGATCCTAAAGGATAAATACCTGAATCTACCCCATAATTCATCTCTGACAGGCTTGTAAAATGTCTGACTACATCAACTTCACTTACCTCAGGGAAATCAGGTGCTTCATCTCTAACTGTTCCTTCAGGCAGACTCTTTTTGGGATCTACCAATTCAACATCTAATTCAGGCAGACTATAACCTTTTCTGTTTGGAGTGCTATAATCTTTAATTAGAGGTTCATTCATTGACTGCCACCTCCATTGCTGAAACAAATTTATCTAAATCTTCTCTGGTCTTTTTTTCAGTTACACAGATTAATAAGCCTTCTTCTTCATCAAACTGAGAAAGATCAACTCCAGCCAGGATACATTTATCATAAAGCTCACTAAATACTTCTGAGGCAGGCTTTTCTGTTTTAACCCAGATTTCATGAAAATGATTATCTCCATTAACTACTTCAAGGCCAGAAATTTTATCTAATTTTTCCTTTAAATATCTGGTTTTATTAAATGACTGATAGGCCACTTCTTCAAGTCCTTTTTTACCCATTGTTGCCATATAGATTGTTGCCATTAAAGCATTTAAGGATTCATTGGTACAGATATTAGAGGTTGCTTTTGCTCTTCTAATATGCTGTTCTCTGGTCTGCATTGTCATGACAAAGCCTTCCTGACCCTCAACATCTTCTGTTTTACCAACCAGACGACCTGGCATCTGTCTTAATAGACGGCGATCATCTCTTATAGCCATATAACCAAGATATGGTCCACCATAATTAACTCCATTACCCAGGGGCTGACCTTCTCCGATTACTATATCGGCATTAAAATCTCCTGGAGGAGTTAACATACCCAGGGCAATAGGATTAGCAACAACTATAAAGAGAGTTTTCTTTTGTTTATCAATCATTTCAGAAATCTTTTTCATATCCTCTACTGAACCATAAAAATTAGGATATTGAATTATAACTGCTGCTGTCTTATCATCCAGTTTTTCATTTAATTGATCAAGATCTGTTAAAGAACCAGCTAAATCTATTTCTTCAAATTCAGCATCGTGGGGGCCACCATAGGTCCTGGCAATCTCTCGATAGGTGGGATGAATAGACTTAGGCATTATAACTTTTTTTAGCCTGGTATGTCTTAAAGCCATTAAGACAGCTTCACCTACTGAAGAACCTCCATCCAACAGTGAAGCATTGGCAATCCCCATCCCCGTCAATTCTGCAATCATACTCTGATACTCATAAATGGCCTGGAGGGTTCCCTGACTTAATTCAGCCTGATATGGAGTATATGCTGTATAAAACTCTGACCTCAAAACTAAATGATTAATAATTGATGGAATATAATGATCATAAGCACCTGCTCCTAAATAACTGTCTACTTCAGTTAAATCAGTATTTTTAGAAGCCCGCTCATTGACAAGATCCATCATTTCCATTTCCGAAATTGGGTCAGGTAATTCCAACGGTTTATCGAGCTTTATATTATCAGGAATAGCTGAAAAAAGATCAGTAATTTCCTCCACACCTATATCAGAGAGCATTTTCTCCTGTTCTTGAGGTGTGTTAGAAATATATCTCATTTAAGCTTCCTCCTCTAAAAAACTAGAATATTCATCTGCATCCATTAGTTCTTCTATTTCACTATCATCACTTAATGCCACTTTTACAATCCAGCCACCCTCATAAGGCTCATCATTAACTAGTTCTGGCTGATCCAGTAAATCCTCGTTGACTTCTACTACCTCTCCGCTAACAGGCATATAAAGGTCTGAAACCGCTTTTACCGATTCAATTACTCCAAAATTATCTTCTTTGTCAAATTCATCGCCAACCTGAGGTAGTTCTACAAAAACAATATCTCCTAATTCGTCCTGAGCAAAATCAGTTATTCCAATAGTTCCTACTCCTTCTTCCACTTTTACCCACTCGTGATCTTCTGAATAATAAAATCCTTCTGGTATACTCATGATTTTAGCCTCCTAAATTTTTATTATATAAATGGTAATTCTACAATTTTAGCCTTAACTCCTCTATTTCTAATCTTAATACTAATTTCCCTGCCTGCATCTGTAAATTCTTCTTCTAAATAACCCATACCAATATTTTCATCAAGTGTTGGAGAGAAACTGCCGCTGGTAACAAATCCTACTTTTTTACCATCGACTTCGATATCATATCCATGCCGGGCAATCCCTCTATCTTTCAAGATAAAACCAACAAGTTTACGGTCAATACCAGCATTTTTGGCCTCCATTAAAGCTGATTTTCCATAAAAATCTTCTTTATCTAATTTGACTGTCCAGCTAAGTCCAGCTTCCAGCGGGTTAGTCTTTTCATCAATGTCATTGCCATAAAGACACAGAGCAGCTTCCAATCTCAGGGTATTTCTACAACCTAAACCAGCAGGCATAATACCAAAATTTTCCCCTGCATCGATAATAGAATCCCAGATTGATTCTGCATCCTCAGGGTTTAAATATAGTTCAAAGCCATCTTCTCCGGTATAACCTGTCCTGGAAATTATCATTTCATTTCCATCAACTTTTTGTTCTACCAGCCTAAAAGTTTTCAACTCACTTAAATCAAAATCAACAAGAGCACTTAATACTTCCTCTGACTTAGGTCCCTGTAAAGCCAGCAAACCATAATGATCAGATAAGTCCTCTACCTTAACATCAGATGGAGCATTTTTAGAAATCCACTCAAAATCCTTGTCTTTATTTGAAGCATTAACAACCAGCATATAATGATCTTGCTCGATACGATAAACTAGTAGATCATCAATAATTCCGCCATCTTCATAACACATTGGCGTATAAATAACTCTTCCAACTTCAACATCAACCTGATTTGTAACTAATTGATTTACATAAGATGTTGAGCCAGGACCAGTAATCTCTATTTCTCCCATATGAGATACATCAAAAAGACCACAATTATTCCTAACAGCCTGATGTTCTTCTATTATCCCTGTATACTGGACTGGCATTTCCCAGCCTCCAAAATCAATCATTTTGGCCCCTAGATTATGATGAAGTTGATTCAAAGCTGTTTTCTTCAAGCAATCCACCCCCTAATTAATAAGTAAATATTTAAAATATTAAATCATCAGCAGCACAAGTTGATTAAAAATTATTGTGCAAAATTATACAACTAAAGGGGAGGCCGGAAAAATTCCAGCCTCCCCTGTCCAGTACAATGTCCAGAGCTCCGTCCAATCAGGATTCTTATGCCTGAGAGTTTCAGTCTTTTTTCAAGACCTTGCCCCTTCGGCGCTCTGTAACTACAGAGCTCTCTCCTGAAATTCTTCCGGAAACCTCTATTAAATTTATGTTGCTTATTACTTATATTCGTAATAAAAGTTAAAATTCCTGCTTAATTTTAAATATTTTTTATAATTTTATTTAAAAGCTTTTAAGTAAAGATATCATAGATATCATCTTTAAAATCTTCTCTTGCTAAAACAACTATCATATCGCCAGCACAAACTATTGTATTTCCCCTGGGAACGATAGGCTTATCACCTCTTAAAATTGAAACTAAGACTACTTCAATTGGCAAATCTAAATTTTTAAGTTTTTTATTAACTGCTTTTGCTCCATCTTTTACTGTAACTCTAAGCATTTCTAAATTATCATGATTTTTAGTTAAAATACCCTTTAAATCATGCATGGCAACTTCTTGATTAACCAGTCCAGTCAAAATCGATGAGCTGCTAATAGCAACATTTACACCTAACCAGTCAAATAATCTTTCATTACCTGGAGTATTCACCCTGGTAAAAGTTCTTTTAACATCATACTGTCTTTCTGCTAACTGACAGATTACTAAATTATCCTGATCATCCTCGGTCACCGGTAGAACAACATCAGCCTCTTCTATCCCTGCCTCTTCAAGAATTTCAGGCTTAGACCCATCTCCACAGACAATCTTAATCCCATACTTTTCTCTAATCCTATCACATTTAACTCTATCCTGTTCTATAAGTACAAGATCATATTTATCTTTAAACTCATTGGTTAAATACCTTCCGATTTTTCCTCCACCAACTATTATTACTTTCATTATCACACCTCTATATCTATATTCCAATGTTCCACGTGGAACATTGGAAGAATATTTATAGCCTGATTAGTATTATACATTTTAAATAAAATAAATATGTTCCACGTGAAACATAATTGTTTACTTTAAATTATCCAGTAATTCTTCTAATTTTTCTAGATCCTCACTATAGATAGTTAATCTATTTTTATTATTAACCCTACTTGCCTCGATTTTAAGACCTGTTATTTCAGAAAACCTTTCAGCTAAGTTCTTTAATTCTCTATTATAAATATTATTTTGAGCCTGATTTTCTATTTTTGACTTTAAATCTTCTTTTTCTGTTTTCTTGCTAGCCTTATCATGAATCTCATCAATTAAATCCAGTTCATCTAGAATGTCCTCTTCGTCTCCAGAAATATTATCATCTTGATCTAATTTGTTTGTTGACTTAATATCAGCAACTAACTTTTCTGTTTGTCTAACATTCAAATCATCAGTTAAAACTTTTTCCATAGCTTCTCTCTGTTTTTTTTCTGAAGAAAGCCCTGCTAAAGCTCTGACCTGTCCGGATGATAAGCTGCCCTCCAGTAATTTAACTTGAACCTCTTCGGCCACTTTTAACAATCTCAGAGCATTAGTGATTGTAGAACGACTTTTGCCTAATCTGTCAGCCAATTCAGCCTGAGTTAGATTAAATTCATCTAAAAGCGTCTGATATGCTCTAGACTCTTCAAGGGGGTTTAAGTCTTCTCGATGAATATTTTCGATTAAAGCTAATTCCATCATCTTTTCAGGGGCCATTTCCTGGATTATAGAAGGGATTTCCTCTAAACCAGCAAGCCGGGCAGCCCTCCATCTTCTTTCTCCAGCAACCAGATAATAACCATCTTCATTAGGCGTTAAAATAATCGGTTGAATAACACCATTAGTTTTAATAGACTCAGCCAGCTCAGACAATTCAGTTTCATTAAACTCTTCCCTTGGCTGGTAGGGATTAGCTTTAATCTTTTCAAGATTAATATTTTTAAACCCTGCCGCCTCCTTTTTGCTCTCATCACTAATTAAAGCATCAAGCCCTCTACCTAATCTTTTCTTTTTAGCCATCCTCTAATACCTCCTGGGCCAATTTGCGATAAGCTTTAGCTCCTGAAGACCTATTATCATAATTAATAATAGACTGACCAAAACTAGGTGCTTCACTAAGCCTTACATTTCTGGGAATTACTGTCTGATATATTTCATTGGAAAAATGTTTTTTTACTTCATCTGCAACCTGGTCCGATAGATTAGTCCTGCTATCATACATTGTAAGTAAAACACCCTCTAGTTCTAACTTGCTATTTAAGTTATTCTGAACCAATTTTATCGTTTCCAATAACTGGCCAAGACCCTCTAAAGCATAATATTCACACTGTATAGGAACAATTACCCCATCAGCAGCAGTTAAAGCATTCAACGTTAATAAACCTAAAGATGGCGGGCAATCAATCAAAATATAATCATAAATATCAGTATCTCCCTGTAAAGCTTTATCCAATCTACTTTCTCTGGATATCTGAGATACTAACTCAATTTCTGCTCCTGCTAAATCGATATTTGCAGGAATAATATCTAAACCAGATTCAGCAACAGAAATTATTACATCAGAAAAATCAACATCTTCAAGTAAAAGATCATAGATAGAATATTCAACCTCAGTTTTATCAATACCTAATCCGCTGCTGGCATTACCCTGGGGGTCAATGTCTACTATTAAAACCTTTAAACCTTTTTCTGCCAGGGCAGCACCTAAATTTATTGCTGTAGTGCTTTTCCCAACTCCGCCTTTTTGATTGACTATAGCCAATTTTTTAGCCATTTAATCACTCTCCTGCCCTGCTTGGTCCCGGATGATTCTAATATGAAATTCAATTTCTTCTTCTGATTCTGACCGCTCGACATTAAAATTAGCGCCAGCCTCTTCCAGTTGGTTAATGGTTTTTTCGATAGTATTTAAATATAACCTTATATCTGCAAAAGCTCCAGTTATTTTGCCTGATTCAGAGCCTTTTGACTCCTGTTTTGAATTATCTTTTATTTTATTTACAAGTTTTTCAGTCTCCCGGACATTCAAATCATTTCTGACTGCCTTTTCAACTATATCTAGCATATCATCCTTATTATCCAACTGTAATAAGGCTCTAGCCTGCCTTTCATTAAGGCCTCCCTGCTGAATAACATGTAAAATTGAGCCTGGAAGATTAAGTAATCTTAATTTATTAGCTATAGTGGATTGAGCCTTCCCAATCCTTGCTGCTAATTCAGTCTGAGTAAGATTGAATTCTTCAATCAGCCTGTTATAAGCTTCTGCTTCTTCTATAAAATTTAAGTCTTTCCTCTGAAGATTTTCAATTAGTGCAATTTCTGCCATCTCTCTATTTTCAAGACTTTTGATAATAACTGGAACTTCATCTTTCCCTAGTAATTTAACAGCTCTTAATCTTCTTTCCCCGGCAATTAACTGATATTGCTCTTCCTCTTCAATTTTTCGAACTGTTAGTGGTTGAATTACACCATAACTGGCAATTGAATCAGCTAATTCCTGGAGACTTTCTTCAGAAAAACTCTGGCGGGGCTGATATGGATTAGGAATTATATTTTCTACATTAACATTAATTATCTGCTCATTATTTGATTTATGTTCATCATTATTAAAAAAAGGAATACGCATTTACTGCTACCTCCAATTTTAAAAATGCCAGTAAAAGAAAGTATGTTTATTTACTTATTTCTTGATTTATATAGTTATATCCTCTTTTTTTAAAGGATATTTTTTAGGTTTACCTACTTTCCGAGGAAATTTTTCAGGGGTATGATTTATTTTCTTAATTTTTAAAAGATATCTCTCTCTATCTAAATCTGGAACATAAATATTAATAGTCTGGATTTCGCCACCGCCTAAAAAACTTACTATCTCTTTGATATTAGATAGTTCCTCTTTATAATCTGGCCCTTTAAATAAATAAGCAAAACCACCAACTTTAACAAAGGGCAAAACATATTCTATTAAAACATCCATACTTGCTACCGCTCTTGCAGAAACAAAAGAAAACTGTTCTCGCCAGTCCTTTTGCTGACCCAATCTTTCTGCTCTTTCTTTTAAAGGATAAAATTTATCTAATTTTAGTTGATTCTTGACCATCTTTAAAAAATTGATTCTTTTTTTTCTGGCATCAAGAAAATAAAATGATAGTTCAGGATAAATTAACTTCCAGATTACACCAGGTAGTCCTGCTCCGCTCCCTAAATCAAGACCATTTTTATGTTCTCCAAGATTTATACTCTTTAACGGAGCCATCGAATCATAAAAATGTTTGGTTATAATTTCTTCTGGTTTAGCAGGTCCAATTAAATTATATTTTTGATTCTCTTCGTACAAAAGAACTAAATATTTATATAAATCATCAATTATTTCCTGCCTATCAGGCAAATTCATCATTGTTAAACCTTTATCTATCCTGGATTTTAGTTTTCCCTGTTCACTATTAATCATCCTTAATTTCACCTTCAAAATGATCTTTTTCTTTACTCTTCTTATTTTTTTCTAAATAAATCATCAAAACCTGAATATCTGCTGGAGATACACCTGCAATTCTTGAAGCCTGTCCAACAGAACGTGGTTTTACTTTATTTAATTTTTCTCTGGCTTCCTGACGTAAATTTTCTAATTCCTGATAATCTAAATCTTTTGGAAGAAGTTTTTTCTCTAATTTATCAAATTGTTTAACCTGTTTTAACTGCCTTTCAATGTACCCTTCATATTTAACAGCAATTTCAATCTGTTCAGTTATTTCAGAAGAATATTCTGGAAGGTTATCCACCAATCTATTTAAATCACTATATTCTATTGCAGGTCTCCTTAGAATTTTTTCAAGACTGGCTGGCTGGCTTAGGTTACCACTACTCAAATCTTCTAAAACTTCTCTTACATCCTCAGTTGGAGTAATTCTAACCTCTTTTAAATAGTCTCTTAATTTATTAATCTGCTTAATTTTATTCTGATAATACTCCCAGCGTTCATCACTTACAAGTCCTACATCTCTACCTAGAGGAGTTAATCTCTGATCAGCATTATCCTGGCGCAGCAATAGCCGGTGTTCTGCCCTTGATGTCATCATCCTATATGGTTCCCTCGGCTCCTTTGTTACCAGTTCATCAATTAATACACCAATGTATGATTCAGATCTTTTAAGAATAATCGGTTCTTTATTCTGAAGAGATCTAACTGCATTAATTCCTGCCATTAATCCCTGGCCAGCAGCCTCTTCATAACCTGAAGTACCATTCAACTGACCTGCAGTATAAAGACCGTCAACAAGTCTGGTTTCTAAGGAAAGATCAAACTGCCCACTTGCCACACAATCATATTCAATTGCATAGCCAGGCCTCATAATTTCAACATTTTCCAGTCCCTTCAGAGTTCTAGCCATATCTATCTGTACATCCAGAGGAAGACTGGTAGAAAATCCTGAAATATAAAATTCTCTAGTGCCTCTTCCTTCAGGCTCTAAAAAAAATTGATGTCTTTCTTTCTCTGGGAATCTTATCACTTTATCCTCAATAGATGGACAGTATCTAGGACCTACTCCATCAATTTCTCCTGAAAACAAAGGTGTTCTATCTTCATTCTCCCTGATTATTCTGTGGGTTTCTTCATTTGAATAGGTTAACCAGCAGGAATCCTGCTCACCCTTTAAAGAATCTGACAAAAATGAAAAACTTAAATCTTTCTCACCTGTCTGTTCTTCTAATTTTGAAAAATCTATTGATCTGGCATTAACCCTTGGAGGTGTCCCGGTTTTAAATCTCAATAGATTAAATCCTAATTTTTTAAGAGCCCTTGATAATTTATTAGCTGGATACTGTTGATTGGGCCCGGCATTAAATTTAGCTTCACCGATAATTATTCTCCCCTTTAAAAACGTACCTGTAGTTAATATTACCTTTTTCCCTTTATATAATAAACCTGTCTTTGTTATAACTCCTTTGATTTCTCCTGATTCAACTTCAAGGTCTTCCACTATAGCCTGTTTTAAATCTAAATTTTCCTGTTCTTCAAGCACACTTTTCATTCTTTGATGATATTTAACCTTATCAGCCTGGCCTCTTAAACCATGAACTGCAGGCCCCTTGCTTGTATTTAACATTCTTATCTGAGTCATGGTTTCATCCATATTAATGGCCATTTCCCCACCTAAAGCGTCTATCTCTCTAACAATATGAGATTTGCCTGGTCCTCCTAATGAAGGATTACAGGGCATAAAGGCTACATGATCTAAATTTACTGTTAAAGTTAATACATCAAAGCCCATTCTGGCTGCAGCCAGCGAAGCCTCACTACCAGCATGTCCTGCTCCAACAACAATAACATCATATTCTTTAGAATATGTCGAAAAATAATTGCTCACTTTAAAAAACTCCTTTCCTGTATTATTTACCAATACAGAAATCTTGAAAAATTTGATCTATTAAATTATCAGTTACTGTTTCTCCAGTTATTTCTCCTAAACTTAAGAGAGCATCTTTTAAATCAACTGATAATAGGTCAACTGGAATATTATTTTCATTTCCTTGAATGACCAATTCCAGGCTATTTTTAGCCTCTTCCAGTAATTTTCTGTGGCGAATTCTTGTAATTATCTGATCATAACCGCCAGCTACTTCGCCAGTCATAACCTCATCTTTAATAGCTTCTTCTAATTCTTTTAAGCCTGCTCCTGTCTGAATAGATGTGTAAATTATCCTACCATCAGGAAAATTATTTTCAATTTTTTCATGATCTATCTCTTCTGATAAATCTGTTTTATTTACAAGTATTATTATCGGCTTATCCTTTACCTCCTGGTATATCTCATAATCACCAGGAGATATTCCCTGAGATACATCAAGCATCAATAAGACTAAATCAGCAGTCTGTAAAGAACTTTTTGTCCTCTCTACACCAATTTTTTCTACCTGATCAGAAGTTTCTCTTATGCCTGCTGTATCAGTTATTCTTAAAGGTATTCCCCCTAAATTTACAAGTTCTGAAATAATATCTCTTGTAGTTCCAGGAATTTCCGTTACTATGGCTCTATTTTCTTTTAAAAGATAATTTAATAAGCTTGATTTACCTACATTTGGTTTTCCAACAATTACAGTTTCAACACCCTCACTAAAAATTTGACCTGTTTTACTGCTTTTAATTAATTCATCTAAAGAATTAATCACCTGATTTATTTTATCCCCTATCTGAGTGCTATTAAATCCTGGGACTTCATCTTCTGGAAAATCTATGCTGGCTTCCATTCCTGCCAGAATAGTCATTAGCTTTTCTCTAATATCCTTTATATGATCAGATAAACCACCTTTTAAATGCTGAATTGCCAGCTCTCTGCCCTTTTCTGTTTGAGAGTTAATTAAATCCATAATACCTTCAGCCTGAGTAAGATCTATTCTACCATTCATAAATGCCCTTTTTGAAAACTCACCAGGTTCAGCAAGTCTGGCTCCTGCAGATAAGACAGCATTAAGAACTCCCTGCAAAGGCAGACCACCACCATGGCAATCAAACTCCACTGTATCTTCAGCAGTAAAAGATTTAGGCCCCTTTAAAATTAATGCAAGGACTTCATCGATATCTTGTTTATTTTTATCCTTAATAAACCCATAATGAATTGTATGACTATCAACCTGAGATAAACTTTCTATAGACCCTGAATAAAAAACTCTATCTGCTATTTTAATAGCATCTTCACCGCTAATTCTAATTTTACCTATGCCTGCACAACCAGGAGGGGTTGAAATTGCAGCTATTGTATCATCCATATTATAATTCATTATATCACCCCGGTTTTTATTAAACTCATTGTTTTAAGTTAAAAACCCAGCAGGTATTCCCTGCTGGGTCAATTTTCAAGATTACACCTTCTCAATCATTACTTTTCTAAACGGCTCTTCACCTTGACTATAGGATTTTACTCTATCATCATCTTTGACCGTTAAATGAATAATTCGTCTTTCATGGGGCGGCATCGGGTCTAGCATTACTTTTCTCCCTGTTTCAAGGGCTTTATTTTTCATTTTATTGGCCAGTCTTTCCAGAGTTTCTTTTCTTCTCTCTCTATATCCCTCAGCATCCAACATTATTCTAAAATATTCGTCAGTTTCCCGATTAACTGCTAATGAAGTTAAATATTGCAAAGCATCAAGGGTTTCACCCCTATGTCCAATTACAATCCCTAATTCAGGAGATGATAAATTATAATATAGTTGCTCATCATCTGATTTAGATTCTATATATTCAACCTCTACAGCTAATTCACTATTTAAAAATATCTCCTCTAAAAATTTCTTGCCAATCTCCGATGGAATAATTTTTTTTGAAACTTCAACTACAGCTTCTTTGCCGCCAATTAAACCTAAAAAGCCTTTACTACCCTCATCAATTATATTAATTTCTGCTTCTTCCTTTGAAATATCAAGTTTTTTCAAAGCCTTTTCAACAGCTTCTTCTACTGAATTACCAGTCTCTTTACAGCTTAACATATTAAAACGCCTCCTTAAGCGGCTTCAGCTTCTGTATCAGTCTCTTTAGATAATAAATATTGTTGGATAACAGAAAATAATGTAGAAGTTAACCAATAAACCATAATTCCAGATGGTAACTGAAAACCAATAAAAACTATCATGATTGGCATAATCCACATCATCATACCTGATTTACCGCCTCCACCACCAGAAATACTTTGAGTAACTTTAGTTTGAGCTACCATCACAAGACCAGTAATAATTACTAATGCAATATCAGGCTCAGCCAGGGATCCATCTGTAATTCTTCCAATCCATAAAAAAGCTGTTTCACCAAAAGTTTCACTCATAGCCAGAATTGCTCTATATAAAGGTATAAGAATAAATAACTGTAGTATCATTGGCAAACAACCGGCAACCGGATTAACATTGTTTTCCTGATATAATTTCATCATTTCTTCCTGCTGTTTTTCCTTATTATCTTCATATTTTTCTTTTATCTTTTCCATTTTAGGTTGTAAATCCTGCATAGCTTTCATAGATCTTGTCTGCTTAGCTGTTAATGGAAAAAGTGCAAATTTAATTGCCAGTGTAAAAATTATAATTGCTAATCCATAACTAGATACAAAGGGTAACTGATAAATAAATTCAATAATCTGGGTCATTAAATCAATAAAACCACCAAAAAATCCAAACATTTTTTAATTCCTCCTATTATATTACTCTACCGGATCATAACCACCTGAATGAAAAGGATGACAGCGCAAAATTCTTTTAAATCCCATCCAACTACCTTTTATTATACCATATTTTTCAATAGCAGTTGCTGTATAAGTTGAGCAAGTTGGATAATATCGACATGATTTTGGTAATAAAGGAGAAATGAACCTTTGATAAAATTTAATTAGTTTTAAAATTATTAATTTAATCATAATAATTTATCTCCTTTTTTACTATCAATTAAAGAACATTTATATAATAATCTTTTTAAATCTTCTTTAATTTGGTGATAGCTTAAATCAATTACAGGCTTTCTTGTAATAATTACAATATCAAAACCTGATTTTATGTAATTATTGTCATCCCATTTTCTTAAAATCTCTTTAATTCTTCGTTTAATTTTATTTCTTACAACTGCATTTCCAATTTTTTTACTAATAGTAATTCCATAACGATTAACAGAATATTGTTTTTTGTTAGCCAACCAATAAACAACTAAATACTTACTGGCCTTTGATCTTCCATTATTATAAACTCTCTGAAAATGGCTATTTTTTTTCAAACTCTCCAAACTTATACCTCCAAACCTGCCAATTTATCATCCATACAATATAAATTATATGGTATTTGAAAATACTAGTCAAGGAATTTTGGTTATCCACAAGAATATTTTTGTTGATAAAATGTTAATAATCTGTTATTATATTAGTGATTAGTTGTGGAAAACTATTAAATATACTTCTGTATTTAGAAATTATAGGATGTTAACTATGTGTATTAAATTATTAACAACTTTTTAAAAATCGACAATAAACCAATAGTTATCCACAAAAACACACGTTTTTGTCCACAATCTGTTGATAAGTCTTAGTTATCCACCTATATTTGTGGATAACTATCTCTTTTATTCACAGGGTTGTAGATAATTATGGTTTAATATCTTAACTTTTTTTATATGACATAGTTTTTAATTCTTTTATTTCTTGTGGATAAGTCAATCAATTATCCACAATCTGTGGATGAAAGTTTTTCAGGAGGTATTTTATGAAATTAACCGAAAAAAAATTAAATGATATCTGGGAAGAATGTTTAGAAAGAATAAAAGAACAATTAAGTAATCCTAGCTTTAAAACCTGGTTTTCCGACACTGAACCAATTAAAATTAAAAATAATATATTACAATTAAAGGTTCCAAATGATTTTATCAAAGATTGGATCAGTTCTCGTTATCAAAATTTAATAATTGAAACTATTGAAGAAATAACAGATACTGAATTAAATTTAGAGTTTTTAACTCCTGATGAAATCAAAGAAGCAAAGGAAGATATATCTCAAAGAAATAATAATACTACTAAAAAGAAAATAAAAACAACCAATCAAATTAAAAATGGTATTAATCCCAAATACACTTTTGATACTTTTGTGGTAGGTAATAGCAACCGCTTTGCCCATGCTGCTTCACTGGCTGTTGCTGAAGCTCCTGCAAAGGCTTATAATCCTCTTTTTATTTATGGTGATGTCGGGTTAGGAAAAACTCATCTTATGCAGGCTATTGCTCATTTTATACTTGATCATAATCCAGATAATAAAGTAGTTTATGTATCTTCAGAAACTTTTACCAATGAACTAATAAATGCTATTAAAGATGACAAAACTGTTGATTTTAGAGATAAATATCGAAATATAGATATTCTATTAGTTGATGATATTCAATTTTTAGCTGGTAAAGAAAGAACTCAAGAAGAATTTTTCCATACTTTCAATGCTTTACATGAATCAAATAGACAATTAATTATTTCTAGTGATCGCCCTCCGAAAGAAATACCAACATTAGAAGAAAGGTTAAGATCTAGATTTGAGTGGGGTTTAATCACGGATATTCAAAGCCCTGATTTAGAAACTAGAATCGCTATTTTAAGAAAAAAAGCTGATATTGAAAATCTACAAATTCCTAATGAAGTAATTATTGATATTGCAAATAAAATTCAATCAAATATTAGAGAATTAGAAGGAGCATTAATTAAGGTTATTGCTTATGCCGAGCTAGTAGAAAGAGAAATAGATCTTGATTTAGCAAAAGAAGCTCTCAAAGACCTTGTTAGTAATGACAATACAGAACCTAAAGAAATTACAATTAGTTATATTAAAAAAATAGTTGCAGATTATTATAATTTAAATTTAGAAGAGATAGATTCTAAAAAAAGAACTCAAAATATTGTTTTTCCCAGACAGATTGCCATGTATTTATCTAGAGAAATGACAGATGCATCTTTACCTATGATTGGAGATAGTTTTGGAGGAAGAGATCATACAACTGTAATGCATGCCCATAATAAAATAAATGAAAAATATAAAGAAGAAGAAAATTTTAAAAATACTCTTGATAATTTAATGAAAAAAATTAAATCTTAATAACTTTGTTAAAAAGTTGTTAACTGTCTGTGGATAAAATTGTGGATATTTTTTAAAATTTTATTACCTGTTTAAATGTGGATAAATCCTTAATTATAACCCACAGTTATTACACAGGCTTAATAATTTAAATTTCAACTATAGTAGGCAGTTTTACACATATAAACATTCCCTACTACTATTACTATTAATTTTAGATATGATAGATAATTACGGAGGTGCAAATATGAATTTTATTATTGAACAATCAGTTTTCCACAATGCTCTAAAAAAAGTTAATAGAGCAGTTTCTAAAAGCAACACTTTACCAATTTTATCAGGTTTATTATTAAAAAGTTCAGAAGATAAAAATTTACAGTTAATTTCAACAGATTTAGAAATAGGTATTAAATTAAAAATTGGTGCAGATATTAATCAAACAGGAAATATAGTTTTACCTGCCAGTGAACTTTCTAATATTATTAGAGAGTTACCAGCAGAACCGATACATATTAAAGTAAATCAAGATAATTATACAGCTGAAATTCAAACATCAAATTCTCATTTTAAATTAAATGGTTTTAATCCAGAAGAATTTCCTTCTTTGCCTGATGTTGAAAAAAATTATAATTTAAACATTAATTCAGATCAATTAAAAAATATTGTAGATAGAGTTAAGTTTTCCTGTGATAAAAATAATTCACAACCAGGATTAACTGGAGCTTTATTATCTATTAAAGAAAATGAAATAATAATGGTAGCCACAAATACTTATAGAATGGCTTATTGTAAAAAAGATTTAAAACATGAAATAAATGAAGAAATCAGAAATATTATTCCAGTAAATTCTTTAAATGAATTAAGTAATTTACTTGGAAATTATGAAGATGAAACAGTTAATGTTATAATAGATAATAGTCATATTAAATTTTCTTTTGAAGATATAACCCTAACCTCAAGATTAATTGAAGGTAAATTTCCTAATTATCAACAGGTTATGCCTAATGAATATAACAACTTAATCAGAATTGAAAAAGATAGTTTATTAAAAGCAGTTAAAAGAGCTTCTTTAATAGCTAAATTAGATTCTGGAGTAATAAACTTGAAATTTACAAATAATAATAAATTAATTATTGAATCAGTTAATTCTGAAAAAGGTCATGCTCATGAAGAAGTTAATATTGAAATGGACGGTGGAGAACAGAATATTAATATTGATGTAAATTATTTAATTGATGTATTAAAAATTATATCTGAAGAAGAAGTTATATTAGAATTAATTGGTCCTTTAAATCCATTGACTGTTAAAGAGACTGAAAATGAAGATTTTATATATTTAATAATGCCAGTTAGACCTGGTTCTTAAGGTGATAATATGCAAAAAAAAATAAAAATTAATACAGAATCTATTCAACTAGACCAATTTTTAAAATGGGCAAATATTGTTGGATCTGGCGGTGAAGCTAAAAATATTATCCAGGAAGGAAATGTTCTGGTCAATCAAGAAATTGAATATAGTAGAGGTAGAAAACTTTACTCAGGTGATAGAGTAGAGCTTTTAGGAGGAAAAACTATTTATATTATAAGTAGGGATTAAATTGTTAATTAAAAGAATATATTTAAAAAATTTTCGTAATTTAAAATCAGTACTTCTGGATTTTAATTCTGATCTAAATATAATTGTTGGTGACAATGGTCAGGGTAAAACTAATTTATTAGAGGCAATTTATTATATAAGTACTGGTCGTTCACATAGAACTTCAACTGATAAAGAACTAATTAACTTTACTGAGACTAATGATTCTGAAAATAAAAAATTAATTATTCAAACAAAGATTTTAAAAAAAGATAAATTAAAACAAAAACTTTCCCTGCAGATCCAAGGCAGGGATAAGTTATTTAAAGTAGATGATAAAGAAGTTGAAAAATTATCTGATTTTATTGGAAAATTAAATGTTGTTTTATTTTCACCTGAAGATTTAGAACTTGTAAAGGGAAGTCCATCAAATAGACGAGATTTCCTTGATATTGAAGTATCACAGGTCAATCCTTATTATTATCATCAATTAAAGAAATATGAAAAAATTTTAAAACAAAGAAATAATCTTCTAAAAGAAATTAGATATAATTCAAATAAAGATAAATCAGTGTTAGAGGTCTTTACAGAACAGTTAATAACAATTGGCAGCAAAATTATTACAAAAAGACAGGAAGTTGTAGAAAAACTAAAAATATTGGCTCGACTTCATCAGAGAAAATTAACTGATAATCAAGAAAATTTGAATGTTAGTTATGACCCTAGTTTTGAATTTGAAAATATTGAAAATATCGAAAAAAAATTTAAAGAATCTATAGCTAATAAAATTGATAAAGAAATTGAAAGGGGATATACTTTAATAGGTCCCCATAGAGATGATCTTATTTTAGAAATAAATGGTTATGATATCAGAAAATATGGTTCCCAGGGACAGCAGCGGACTGCAGCTCTGGCATTAAAACTTGCTGAACTTGAATTCATGAAAAGTGAATCAGGAGAATATCCAGTTCTTTTGCTTGATGATGTTTTTTCTGAATTAGATGGAATAAGAAGACAGGAGTTAATTAAATTTATTGGTCAGAGAATACAAACATTTATTACTACAACTGATAAATTATTGGTAGAAGATATCGCCAGTGATGAAAATAAATATTTTTATATTAAAGCTGGTGAGTTTTACTAAAGGTGGTGTTAGAATTTGTTTTTACATATTGGTGATGGAAATATGATATTAGCAAAAGATATAGTTTTTATTGGAGATATTGAATCTGTAACTGATAGTAAAATTACAGATGAATTTTTAGAAATGGCTGATGAAGAGGGCTTTATAATAGATCAAACTAAAGAAAAGTCAAAAAACAGATCTTTTATTCTGACTGGAGAAAAAATTTATTATTCAATTATTTCTACTAATACTTTAGAAGATAGATTGAAAAATATGATTAGTGAAAATGGAGGAGTTTGATGGTTATGATCGATGAACGGAGATATGAAGCAGAAGATATTCAAGTTCTTGAAGGTCTTGAAGCAGTTAGAAAAAGACCAGGAATGTATATAGGATCAACTGCTCTTGATGGTTTACATCATTTAGTATATGAGGTTGTTGATAATAGCATTGATGAAGCTATGAGTGGTTATTGTGATTTAGTTAAGATTGAAATCAAAGAGGGTAATATTGTTGAAGTAAGCGATAATGGTAGAGGTATACCTATTGAAACTCATCCTAAAATTAATAGACCAGCAGTTGAAGTAGTTATGACAACTCTTCACGCTGGTGGTAAATTTGGTGGTGAAGGTTATAAAGTTTCTGGTGGTCTGCATGGTGTTGGTGTTTCAGTAGTTAATGCATTATCAGAATGGTTAGAGATAAAAATTAACTGGAAAGATGGTAATATATATAAACAGAAATATCAAAAAGGAATCACAGTTTCTGATTTAGAAATTGTTGATAGTCATTCATCTGAAAATACTGGAACCACAATTACTTTTAAGCCAGATGAAGATATTTTTGATGAAATAAATTTTAAGTATAAAGTACTTGCCCAAAGATTTAAAGAGCTGGCATATTTAAATAGAGGAATTAAGATTAGATTTATAGATAGCCGCCAGGATGAAAATAAGGTTAATGAATACTGCTATGAAGGTGGCATTATTTCTTTTGTTAAAAACCTCAATAAAAATAAAAAGACGTTATTTCCTGATCCGATTTATATTCATGAAGAGGCAGATGAACATGAAGTAGAGATTGCTATTCAGTATAATAATGGCTTTAATGAAAATATATTTAGTTTTGCAAATAACATTAATACCAAAGAAGGTGGAACCCATTTAAGTGGTTTTAAAAGTGCTTTAACCAGAACTGTTAATGATTATGCTCGAGGTAAAAATATACTAAAAGAAAATGATGATAATTTAAAGGGTGAAGATATTAGAGAAGGTTTACTGGCCATAATTAGTGTTAAATTAGCTGAACCTCAATTTGAAGGACAGACTAAAACTAAATTAGGAAATAGTGAAATAAGAGGTTTTGTTGATTCTGCTTTAAGCAAGCATTTAAAAATATTTTTAGAAGAAAATCCTCCTGTAGCTAAAACTATTGTTGAAAAGGCATTGCAGGCGGCTAGAGCTCGAAAAGCTGCCAAAAAAGCCAGAGATTTAACCAGGAGAAAAAGCGCTTTAACATCAACTGCTTTACCTGGTAAACTTGCTGACTGTTCTTCAAAGGATACTGAAGAATCTGAGCTTTATATAGTTGAGGGTGATTCTGCTGGTGGATCTGCTAAACAGGGTAGAGATAGAAAATTTCAGGCTATTTTACCTTTAAGGGGTAAAATTTTAAATGTTGAAAAGGCTCGATTAAATAAAATTTTGAATAATAAAGAGATACGTTCTCTAATTACAGCAATAGGAACAGGGGTTGGAGAAGAGTTTGATCTAAAAAAACTTCGTTATGGTAAGATTATTATAATGACTGATGCTGATGTTGATGGTGCCCATATAAGAACTTTACTATTAACTTTCTTTTATAGATATATGGAGTCATTACTGACAGAGGGTAGAATATATATTGCTCAACCTCCTTTATATAAAGTCAAAATTGGAAGAAAAGAAGAGTATGCTTATAATGAGAGGGCTCTTAAAGAATTATTAGGAGAAAATAAGGGCAAAAGTTTCTCATTACAAAGATATAAAGGTTTAGGGGAGATGAATCCTGATCAGTTATGGGATACAACGATGGCTCCTGAAGAGAGATTACTTTTAAGAGTAGAAATAGAAGATGCTATTTTAGCAGATGAAACATTTACAACTCTTATGGGAGATAGAGTAAGCCCAAGAAGAAAGTTTATTGAAGAACATGCTCATGAGGTTGATAACCTTGATGTATAATTTAGAATTGGATAGCTTTGACATAAAGGTAGGTGGGTTTTTTAAATGCTAAAAGAAAATATTAGACAGGTCGCTATTGATGATGAGATGAAAGATGCTTATTTAGATTATGCTATGAGTGTTATTGTTGGAAGAGCTTTACCAGATGTCAGAGATGGATTAAAGCCTGTCCACAGAAGAATTTTATATGCTTTAAAAGATTTAAATATAACTTCAAGATCTGCTCATAAAAAATCTGCAAGAATTGTTGGAGAGGTTTTAGGTAAATATCATCCCCATGGAGATACTTCAGTTTATGATGCGATGGTAAGAATGGCCCAGGATTTTTCTTATAGATATCCCTTAGTTGATGGTCATGGTAATTTTGGTTCAGTAGATGGAGATTCTGCTGCAGCCATGAGATATACAGAAGCAAGGATGGCTAAAATTTCTGAGGAATTATTAAAGGATATTGACAAGGAGACAGTTAATTTTAAAGGCAATTTTGATGATACTTTAGAAGAACCAGAAGTTTTACCTGCCAGAATTCCTAATTTATTAATAAACGGGAGTTCAGGTATTGCTGTTGGTATGGCTACCAGTATCCCACCACATAATTTAGAAGAAGTTATTGAAGGTGTAATTAAATTAATTGATAATTCAAATATAGGTATAACTGAGTTAATGGAATCGATAAAGGGTCCTGATTTCCCAACTGGTGGTTCAATAATGAATAGGGATGAGATAATTAAGGCTTATCGAACCGGCAGAGGCAAAGTAAGGGTTAGAGCTAAGACCAGAATAATTGAGCAGGACAGTAATAGTCCGACAATTATCGTTGATGAATTACCCTATCAGGTTAATAAAGCTAAATTAATAACAAAAATAGCAGATCTTGTAAAAGATGATAAAATCGATGGAATTAGAGATTTGAGAGATGAATCTGATAGAGATGGTATGAGAATAGTTATTGAACTAAAGAATAATGCCAATCCAGATGTCTTATTAAATCAACTTTTTAAACATACCCAACTTCAGGATACATTTAGCGTTATTATGCTGGCATTAGTTGATAATCAACCCAGGGTATTATCTTTAAAAGAAATGCTTCATCATTATCTCCAGCATCAAAAAGAAGTTGTTAGAAGAAGAACTATTTATGATTTAAATAAAGCTGAAGATAGGGCTCATATTTTAGCTGGATTTAGAATAGCTTTAAAAGATATTGATGAAGTTGTTGAATTGATAAAAAAGGCACCGGATACTGATACTGCTTCTGAGCAATTACAGAATAAATTTAGTTTATCTGAAAAGCAGTCCCAGGCTATTTTAAGTATGCAACTTAAAAGATTAACTGGTTTAGAAAGGGATAAGATTGAATCTGAATATAGTGAATTGCAGGAAACTATAGCTTATTTAAGAGGAATTTTAGCAAGTGAAGAAAAGCTTGTTAAATTAATTAGAGATGAATTATTAGAAATAAAAGAAACTTATAAAGATGAGCGGAGAACTGAAATTTTAAATCAGGATGTAAGTTTAGAAATAGAAGATCTTATAGAAGAGGAAAATATTGTTGTTGCTTTAACTCACTTTGGTTATATAAAAAGAATGCCCCTTGATACTTATAGGAGTCAGAGGAGAGGTGGCAAAGGTATTATTGGTATAAGTACAAGAGAGGATGACTTTGTGGCTAATATCTTTACAGCAACAACACACAGAACATTCCTTTTCTTTACAAGTGATGGCCAGGTTTACAGACTTAAAGGTTATCAGATACCTGAAGCTGGTAGACAGGCCAGAGGTACTGCCATAATTAATCTTCTTGATTTAGAAGAAGGAGAAAGAATAAATGCAATTATACCAGTTAAAGAATTTGATGAAGATAGATATCTTGTTAAGGTTACTAAACATGGCATCATTAAGAAAACTTCTTTAAGTGAATATGATACCAATTATACAGGACTTCAGGGAATTCAGCTCCGGGATGATGATGAATTAGTGGATGTTAAATTTGCTTACAATGATGAAGATATTATTATAACATCTAGAAATGGTAAAAGTATTCGTTTTCCAGTAAACGAAATAAGAGATACTGCTAGAAATTCTATTGGAGTTAAAGCTATTGAACTTGAAGAAGATGACGAGGTTATAGGTATTGGTTTATCAAATGAAGGAAAAGATCTTTTTGTAATATCAGAAAAAGGATATGGTAAAAGAACTTCTTTAGCTGAATTTAGGCCTCAGCATAGGGCAGGTAAAGGTGTTATTACTGCTAAACTCTCTGATAAAATAGGAAAAATAGTAGAATCTAAAGTGGTTGATTCTGAACAGGAGTTATTGATAATAACCCAGGATGGAATCATGATAAGAGTAGAAATAGATGATATATCATGTATAAGTAGAAATACACAGGGAGTCAGAGTAATTTCTCTAAATGATGGAGATAGGGTTGTATCTCTAGCTAAGATTGATTTTGATGAAGAAGCTGAAAATTTAGAGAAAGAAGAAGAGTAATAAAATAATCTGGCTGGTATAAATCCAGCCTTATTATTTTTCTAAATTTAATTTAAAAATTCCTTGACAAGCTAAATTATAGATGGTAGTATAATACTTGTCGCATCAAAATAACAGCTGTAAAAATGGACTGTTTAGCAATCAGAAAAGAACCTTGAAAAATGGATAGCAACCAGCCGAGAAAGATAGGCGGAAAC
>CAZLCX010000015.1:0-5730 GCA_964558325.1 uncultured Halanaerobiaceae bacterium
GGAGGTAATTATGAAAAAGATAACAGTAATCTTAATGTTTTTAGTTATAACTGTTTTGGTCTTACCATTATCTGTTGAAGCCTGGAATCCAAGGCTTGATAATGCTCATTATTTAGTTAGAGGCTCTACAGAAAATATTGAATCATTACAATTTAAGTTAGGTTTTGGATTTGATAGGTTCAACTCTTTTGACACGCTCTTTGTCTATAATGGCGATAATTTAGATCTGCAAGGCTCGTGGTTAATAAATTTCACTGGAGATCAGAATTTGGATATGAATTTAAGATTAAATCTTAGTACTAAACTTGCAGATAGATCACTTAAACCGGCTATTGGTATTGGAGGAGAATTTCCAATAGGGAATAGTAATTATACATTTTGGGCACTTGATTATTATTTCAATGTTAAAAATAATAATTTTGTCTATAAGGCAGGCATTGGTTTTCCTATTACCAATAATAGTGATTTGACCCTTGGATTTGGAAATACTTTCTGGAGAAGGAATACCAGTACTGTTGGAATAGGATTAAAGGTAGGTTTTTAATTTGAGGTTACTGGATTCTCTTGATATATTAACAACAGGTAAGACAATGGTTATTGGTGATTTAATTATTGATGAGTTTTTATTTGGTAGTCCTGCAAGAATTTCCAGAGAAGCTCCAGTCTTAATTCTTGAAGAAAAAAACAGAGAGTTTAGACCAGGCGGGGCAGCAAATGCTGCTTACAATATTGCAAGTATTTCCAGACAGACGAAATTACTGGCTATTTCAGGGAGATCCAAAAGCTGGGATAATCTTTCAAAATTACTGGTTAATAAAGGGGTTGATATATCTGATATCCTATTAGAAGGCAATAATAATAATTTAAAGACAAGAGTAATTGCAGGAAGTAATCAGGTTGTTGATCAACAAATTGTAAGAATTGATAAAAAGTATGATTCAGAGATTAAAGAGGAATTTAGGGATGAGATTTTTAATCGATTTAAAGCAAGTCTATCTGGAATAAAGGCTGTATTGCTATCTGATTATGGTTATGGTGTTTTTAATCAGAATTTGATTAAAAAAATTATTTCGAAAGCAAATGATTTAGATATACCTGTGGTTGTAGATAGTAGAAATCAACTGGCTGAATATAAAGGAGCCACAATCGCTACACCTAATTTAGAAGAAGCTTCAGATTTATGGGGATCTACAATTAAAACAGAGCAGGATTTACAGGAAGCAGGAAATTTTATCTTAAAAAAATTGGATAGTAAGTATCTTTTAATTACCAGAGGGGCAGATGGCATGACACTCTTTGAAAAAGGTGGATATAAAACTGTTCCTGTTGCTAATAGGGTTGAAGTTTTTGATGTAACTGGTGCCGGAGACACAGTTTCAGCTATGATTACATTAGCTCTTGCTGCTGAGTTGCCGATTATTGATGGAGTTAGACTGGCCAATTATGCAGCTGGAGAAGTAGTTAAAAAGCCTGGAGTAGCAACAGTTAGCCTGGATGAGATAAGAGAGGCTATCAATAATGGAGAATAAAATTTTAGATCTAAACTCATTAAAAGATAAAGTTGAGAAATTAAAGCTAAAGAATAAAATAGTATTGACAAATGGCTGTTTTGATTTATTACATGTTGGTCATATCAGGTATTTAAAGGAAGCAGCTGGACTTGGGGATATTTTGATTATTGCTGTAAATAGTGATCAGTCTGTTAGGAAACTTAAAGGTTCAAACCGACCATTATTACCACTGGAAGAGAGAATGGAGCTATTGGCTGCTTTAGGCTTTGTTGATTTTGTTACATCTTTTTCAACTGAAACCTGCAGTCCAGTAATTGAGTTAATCCAGCCTGATCTTTATGTTAAAGGTGGAGATTATAGCCCGGAAACTCTGCCAGAATGGGATCTGATAAAAAAATATGGTGGGAATGTAGAATTTATTGAGATGACTACTGAGAGGTCTACCAGTGGAATAATTGATAAGATTATTTCATCTCATAAAAAATAAATATTGAGGTGATTTAATGACAGAAACTGATAGCATTGAAGAGGTTGTTAAAGCTGCTCAGGATGGCGAAGTTAAAGCAATAGAAGAGCTGATAGATAGAAATATGGATATTGTCTATGCTAAATCCAGATATTTCTTTATTAAAGGGCTTGATAAGGATGATGTAATTCAGGAAGGAAGAGTAGGTCTTTTTAAGGCGATTAGAGATTACAAAGAAGACAAAGAGGCTTCATTTAGAGGTTTTGCTCAGTTATGTATACACCGGCAGCTGGTTTCTGCAATTAAAAAGGCTAATAGACAAAAACATATGCCTTTAAACAACTCTACTTCACTGGATAAATCAATTGATAAAGGCGAAAACAAGAGGACATATAATGAAGTAGTTAGCGATGATAATCACGATTTAGAAAAGATATTTATTTATCAGGAGATATTAAACCTTATTATGGGAAAAATTGAAAAGAATTTAACCCAGTTAGAATATAGGGTTTTTGTTAAATATTTGGACAATAAAACCTATCAGGAGATATCAGATGAATTAAATGTAAATCTTAAATCAGTAGATAATGCTTTGCAACGGGCTCGAAAAAAGGTTGAAGAGATAAGAGAAAACTGCAATTTATCCGGGGTTGTTGGATGATTTCTTTAATCAGGAGAATATTCTCCTGCAATAATTTTTGTTTTAATTGTGGAGAAGAGCTTAGAGCGGAAATTTTGCCAGGGATATGTAATAAATGTTTGGGGGACTTTAAATTTAATGGTTTTTTACCACATGGTTCATGGAGAGAAAGCTTTATAGAAGTTTATTCCCCTATCATCTATGAGGGGATCATTAAAAATTTAATTTTTAAATTGAAATATGATGGAATTAAAAAAATAGCTTACCCTTTAGGTGTAATTATGGCTGATTATTTAAAATATATTAGAAAGTATAATGAAAATTCTATTTTAATTCCAATACCTTTATCAGAGCAGAGGAAAGAAGAGAGAGGTTTTAATCAAGCCAGGCTCCTGGCCGAAGTAATTGGTGATGAATTGAAAATTTCTTGCAATCATAAATTATTATGTCGCAGATATAACACCCCTCCCTTATTTAATTTAAAACCAGAACAGAGAAAGATGGTTTTAGAGGGGGTCTTTATTTTAGATAAAAGGTTTATGGATTTAAAGAAAGAAAATATAATATTAGTTGATGATATTTATACAACCGGGAGTACGCTAAATGAAGCGTCCAGGGTTTTTTGTAGGGCAGGAATTAAAAATATTAAGGGGTTAACGGCAGGCATTGCTGTAAAAAAAGAAAAGTTTGACAAAGACCATAACCTGTGATATATTATTAATTGATGGATGTATAAAAAAATTGTAACATCCATTTGAACTATTTTTTAGGGGGAATTTATTAAAATGATTTACACTGGTAAAGTAAAATGGTTTGATGCGAAAAAAGGTTACGGATTTATTGAAAGAGAAGACGGAGACGATGTTTTTGTTCATTTTTCAGCTATTGAAGAAGAAGGTTTCAAAAGCCTTGAAGATGGCGAAGAAGTAGAGTTTGAAATCGTTGAAGGCGATCGTGGTCCTCAAGCAGCGAACGTTGTAAAATTATAAAGTTTATTTAAATAGACTTTTGATTTAACAACCTTGCCGGTTATCAAAATGATAACCGGCTTTTTTAATGGGAAATTAATCGATTAGCAGCATTAAATATTGCAGGAAATTTATGATGAATGTAGAAGTTATATATATACCGGGAAAGTATTATTTGGCCGGCAAATGACACTGGAAAGGAGTGGGTTGTTTATGAAAATTATGACATATGGAAAGAATGTAGATGTTACTCCTGCCCTAAAAGATTATGCAGAAGAAAAAGTAGGGAAGAAGCTGGAGAAGTATTTTGATAAAGATCCAATGGAAGCTCAAATTTCTATGGAGGTTGAAAAAGAGCGACATATTGTAGAAGTTACAGCTTTTGTTGGTGGTTTAATATTACGAGGTGAAGAAGAAACAGGTGACATGTATGCTTCTATAGATGGTGTTTTAGAAAAGTTAGAATCTCAAATTCAAAAGTATAAAACAAAAATAAAGCGGAGCATGCGTGAGAACCGGCAAGAACAGAAGGAAGCATTTAAAAAAAGAAGAACTGAGGAAGTTTTAAATAAAGGTGTCGAAGAAATTAGTTTAGAGGAAGAAAAAGACACCAGTAATGAGTTCAGTCCAAGGGTTGTTAAAACCAAGCGTTTTCCTGTTAAACCAATGCATGTTGAAGAAGCCTGTATGCAGATGGATCTTTTAGATCATGATTTTTTTGTATTTTCAAATGCAGAAACATCAGAAGTAAATGTTGTTTACAAGAGAAGAGATGGGGACTATGGTCTCATTGAGCCTACTTTTTAATTGAGTTTGAGATATAAAGGTGATATAATTAAACATGTGTATCTAAAAATGTCAGGGTGCCCACAGCCCTGGCATTTTTAATAGTAAAGTAATTTTATTATTATAATAAGGTGGTTAAAATTTTATGTTAGGTTTTTTAAAAAATTTATTTAAAGATCCAAATGAAAAAGAATTGGAGAAATTATGGCCGATCGTTGAAGATATAAACAATTTAGAATCAGAAATGCAGAAAATGTCTGATCAGGAATTAAAAAATAAGACTGGAGAATTTAAGAAGAGGTATCAAAATGGTGAATCTTTAGATGATCTTTTAGTCGAAGCCTTTGCTGTGGTTAGGGAAGCTTCTCAGAGATCAACTAATGAGGGTTTTCGTCATTTTGATGTTCAGCTGCTTGGTGGGATTGCTTTACATCAGGGCAAAATAGCTGAAATGAAAACTGGTGAAGGTAAGACTCTGGCAGCAACTTTACCGGTTTATTTAAATGCCATTACTGGCAATGGTGTTCATGTTGTTACTGTTAATGATTATTTAGCTGAACGTGATAGCGAATGGATGGGACAGATTTATAGATTCTTAGGGCTTTCTGTTGGAGTCATCTTAAATGGAATGTCTCCTGATGAAAGAAGAAAGGCCTATGAATGCGATGTAACTTATGGTACTAATAATGAATTTGGTTTTGATTATCTCCGGGATAATATGGCTTATAAAGAAGAAAAGCTAGTTCAGAGAGGCCACCATTATGCCATTCTTGATGAAGTTGACTCAATATTAATAGATGAGGCCAGAACACCTCTTATTATCTCAGGTCCAGCTCAGGATACCAGTAAAGATTATAGAAGATTTAATCGGATTATTCCTAAGTTAAATGAGGAAGAAGATTATGAGATTGATGAAAAGAGTAATCTGGTCAACCTGACTGAGGATGGTGTTCATAAGGTTGAAAACCTTTTAAATATTGACAATTTATATGATGATTCTAATTTCCAGTTAAATACCCGTTTAAAGAATGCCTTGAAAGCCCACACATTAATGGAAAAAGATGTGGATTATATTGTTAAGAATGGTGAGGTTAAGATTGTTGATGAGTTTACTGGTCGGGTTATGGAAGGCCGCCGCTTTGGAGAAGGACTTCACCAGGCTATTGAGGCTAAAGAAGGAGTTCAGGTAAAGCGGGAAACCCAGACATTTGCCAGCATAACTGAACAGAATTATTTTAGGATGTATGATAAATTAGCAGGTATGACCGGTACAGCCAAAACTGAAGAAGATGAATTTGTAAAAATTTATGGCATGGAAGTTATTGTTGTTCCTACCAATGAACCGATGATCAGAGAGGA
>CAZLCX010000015.1:5830-16886 GCA_964558325.1 uncultured Halanaerobiaceae bacterium
TGGAAGACGATCTTTTAAGACTCTTTGGTTCTGATAATATTAGTGGCATTCTTGATAAGATTGGTTTTAATGATGGTGAGCCTATTGAGCATAAGATGATAACTTCTGCTATTGAGAGGGCTCAACGAAAAGTTGAAGATAGGAACTTTGATATCAGAAAGGCTATTCTTGAATATGATGATGTCTTAAATAAGCAGAGAGAAGTTATTTATGAACAGCGGAGAGAAGTACTGACAACTGATAAATTATTAGAACAGATCAATAAGATGCTAGAAAAGGTTGTTAATGATTTGATAAATATGTATATGTCAGAAGATTTACATCCAAGTGATTGGGATTTAGAAGGTTTTAGAAAAGCTCTTCATAATTTTAATGTAAATTTAGATGCTGAAGATGAAAAAATAATGAAGATGGAAAGAGAAGATGTCCTTGATAAGATTATTCTTTCGGCGAGATCAGCTCTTGATGAAAAACAGAGAGAGATTGGGACTGAAGAATTTAATAATCTGGCAAGGCATGTTGCCCTAAGAATCATTGATCGAAAATGGATGGCACATCTCGATAATATGCAGGAACTAAGACAGGGGATTGGGTTAAGAGCATATGGACAGAAGGATCCGTTAACTGAATATAAATTTGAATCCTATGATCTTTTTCAGGAAATGACTGGATCAATTAGACAGGATTTAGTTAGAACTCTGTTAAAAATTGAAATTAAAGGTGGAACAGAGGCAAGAAAGACAGGGCCGGTTTCCAGTGACAAATTGAAATTTGCCCAGCCAGATATAATCCAGAAACAGAAAAAAGATCTACAGGATAAACAGGAGAGGTTACAGGCTAATAAAAATCAACAGTCTAAACAACAACCTGTTGTTAAGCCAGATGAGCCTGGTCGAAATGACCCCTGTCCCTGTGGCAGCGGCAAAAAATATAAAAGGTGTTGTGGAGGTTAAATTGAATGGACTATGATGCAAAAATAGAACAATTAGAAAATAAATTTGATAATCTGAGGGGTTTACTTTGACCAGTCAGTTCTAACTAATAAAAAAAATGAATTAGAAGAAAGAATGAGCTCTCCTGGATTCTGGGATGATAATGATAAAGCTAAAAAGATTGCAAAAAAATTAGATAAAATTAAAAACCGTTTGAATTTGATCCAGGATATTGAGGCTGAATTTGAAGATGCCAAAGTTTATCATGAATTTATTCAGGAGGGTGAAGATTCATTAAAATCTGAAATAGTTGATCTTTTAAATCAAATAGAAGGCCAATTAGATAAACTGGAATTAAGGCTTCAATTTACTGAAGAATATGATCAAAATAATGCTATTTTTTCTATTCACCCAGGGGCTGGAGGTACTGAATCTCAGGACTGGGCCCAAATGTTACTCAGAATGTATGAGAGATGGTTTGAAAAGAAAGGCTTTTCTACAGAGACATTAGATTTTCTTTCAGGAGATGAAGCAGGTATTAAGCGGGTTACAATCCTGGTTAAAGGTGATTATGCTTATGGTTATTTGAAAGGTGAGGCAGGAGTTCATCGCCTGGTTAGAATTTCTCCCTTTGATTCCTCAGGAAGGCGTCATACCTCCTTTGCTTCAGTTGATGTTTTGCCAGAGATTGACGAAGAATTAATGGTCGATATTGATGAAAGTGATTTAAGAATTGAAACCTATCGGGCCAGTGGGGCCGGCGGGCAGCATGTTAATAAGACTGATTCTGCAGTGAGGATTACCCATAAACCGACTGGGATTGTTGTTCAGTGCCAGAATGAAAGATCACAGCATAAGAATAAATCTATGGCTATGAAGATTCTTAATTCTAAATTAATTGAATTAAAAAAGGAAGAAAAGGCTGAAGAAATTGAGGAACTCCGTGGTGATTATAAAGAGATTGCCTGGGGAAGCCAGATAAGATCTTATACTTTTCATCCTTATAATTTAATTAAGGACCATAGAACTGGTGTTGAAGAAGGAAATATTGATAAAGTTATGGATGGGAATTTAGATGAATTTATTGAGGCATATCTATATGATAGAAAGGCGGATCAGTAGTGAAAAAGATTGCGTTAGTAGCCATCGCTGTCATTTTGATTATAAATATTCCATTTTTATTGGAAAGAATTGATTATGATAAAAATAATGAGAATTATGAGTTGATTATAGATGCTGGTGAATTTAATGATTTAACTTTGAGATATGATAATTTAACTTTAGAAGAGTTGGTTGGAAAAGGACTTTCTGGTCTGGCTTTACCTGCGGAGACAATTGAAGATTTAATCGAGAGAGGGCAGGTTGCCCTGTGGCGTTCTGCAGGAGTTTCAACTTTATCTGAAGATTTAAGAAAAAGGCTGGAGGCTGAAGAATATAATATTGGCAGTAATGGTGCTCTGTTATATTTTGATGAAGAGATTACCAGGCGTTCAGAGGATATACTTGAACACTGGGAGAATATTTATAATATTAAAAGCATGGAATATGAAAATGGGAAAATCATATTATTTCCTGACTGGTATGAAGAATTAGAGGATTTAATGCCTGGTTATGATCAGGATCTTGCCGCTGAAGCCGCTGAATTAGGTTTAAATCTTTTTGTGAGAATGACCAGCCAGCCTGATAATGCTTTAAATTTAGCTTTATATGAAGATGCTTTAGAACTTGGAGCTAAATCAGTTATTTTTAGCGGTGATGAAGTTGCTGGCTTTCCAGGAGATATAAAGAATAATGCCTCTTTTATCAATGAGGCAGGTATTCGATATGGAATGATTGAACCATTTATTGCTGATCAGGATGGTTCCAGAGAATTTGCTGATGTAGCTCCAGATAATGTAGTCAGGGTTCACAGTATTCAGCAGGACGAGATGGAGGAATATGATGTAGATAGAATTGTAAATAGGTATATCAGAGCGGCAAAAGATAGGAATGTAAAATATCTTTATATGAGAGGTTTCCCTATTTCCAGAACCGATAATGACCTTGCTGGTATGCAAAAGAGCTTGATTGAGGGAATATCAACAGAGCTTGAAACTGATGGATATATTACAGGTGGAGTTAAACCATTAGTCCAGACTGATTTAGCTAAATGGAGAATTGGTTCAATTGTACTTGCAATTGTTTTTTTATTATACTTGTTTACTGAAAAATTATTTGTTTCTAAGAGAAGAAATTTAATTTTTGGTCTTATAACTGCAGGCTTCTTAGTCTTTTCAGGTATTTTGGTTTCTATTGCCCCTGAAAATATATTCAGGCAGTATCTGGCTTTAGGGCTGGCAGTTCTGGCTCCATCTATAAGTAGTTTTTATATTGTTGATATATTAGAAGGGAAACCTTTTTTAAAAATTATGCAGGCAATAGGGATTACTCTGGCTGGAAGCCTTTTTTTAAATATAATTTTAGCAAAAACAGAATTTTATAATCAGATTGAATCATTTAGAGGAGTAAAGGTTGCCTTCTTAATGCCTCTGATTTTTACGGTTATTTATTATTTAATTAATGAATATAATATAAAATCTCCGGCTGATTTAATAAAAGAGTCAAAGAAATTTTTAGATTTAATCATCAGGTTTAAGCATATTCTACTGGCTGGATTTGTTCTGTTTGGTCTGATTATTTATGTCGGTAGAACAGGGAATATTCCTTTAATACCTGTACCTGCCTGGGAGATTGTGATTAGGGATTTACTGGAAGAACTGCTGGTAGTTAGGCCCAGGTTTAAAGAGTTTTTATTTGGCCATCCCTTTCTATTTCTATTACCAGTAATTTATAAATATTTCTCATATAAATTATTAGGATTTATTGGAGTAATTATGGCTACGATTGGTCAGATAACAATTGTTAATAGTTTTTCTCATCTCCACACTCCTTTGGTTGTTAGTTTGATCAGAACCTGGCATGGTTACTGGTTAGCTCTGCCTGCTGCAATAGTTATAGGCCTTGTTTTTTACATAATAGATAGATTATTTGTTTATTATGTTGAGATAGGAGCAGAATTATAATGGGAAAAGTTGTGATTTCAGGTTATTATGGCTATGATAATATTGGAGATGAAGCAATTTTATATAGTATTATTGAGGCCATCAGGAATTTTGACAGGAAGCTTGAGATATATGTTCTTTCCAGTTCTCCAGAAATCACCAGTAAAAGATATAATGTTAAAGCTGCTGGCCGATATAACCTGCCTGAAATAATTTCTGCCCTTAAAGATTCAGATCTATTTATTTCCGGTGGTGGCAGTCTGCTCCAGGATGTAACCAGCCTGAAATCACCTTTTTATTATTTAGCAATGATTCAGATGGCTAGAATATTATCGAAAAAGACTATTTTTTTCTGTCAGGGGGTTGGGCCTTTAAATAGCAGGCTTGTAAGATGGGCAACAAAGGAAACTCTGGAAAAGGTAGAATTAATTTCAGTCAGAGATATTAATTCCAAAGAGTTGCTTGAAGGACTAGGGCTATCTGGAGATGAAATAATAAAATCAGTTGACCCTGTTTTTTTATTAGGTGATTCATTAAAGATTGACAAAAATAGAATCGCCGGGGATAATACTTTAGGAATTTCAGTTAGACCCTGGAAAGATAACTCATATATTAAGCCACTTGCTGAGGGAGTAAATCAATTAGTATATGATAATCCTGATTTGAAGATACATCTGATGCCTTTTCATAAGGGAGAAGATGAAAAAATTTCAGAAAGCTTGTTTAAACTTTTAAAAACTGATAAGATTAAACTGTTGGATGTCGCTCTCCACCCTGCCAGGATGATTAATTATTATGAAGAAATAGATTTGCTTTTAGGAGTCCGACTCCATTCCTTAATATATGCAGCAATAACTGCTACCCCTTTTGTTGGTGTTAGTTATGACCCTAAGATTGATAGTTTTTTGGCTGAATTAAATAAGAAACCGGCTGGCAGCACTGAATTAATTATACCAGAGAAAATTTATGATAGATTGAGTTATAATCTTGAAAGCCAGGCTGAAGAAATCGAAAAATTGAATAAATTTTCCCAGGAAAAGAGTATTGAATTAAAAGGAATCCTGGCTCGAATTTTTAATTGTAAAGAGGGTTAACCGATGGAAACACAGAAGATTTTAGGGGTTAAATTTAATATTCTTGATCAGGCCGGCTTTATAAAAGAGATCGATCTGGAGTTATCTAAAAACAGATATGATTCTAAGTATGTTGTTACTCCTAATGCAGAGATTGTAATGCAGGCCAGAAAAAATTTGGAGTTAAATGAGATTCTCAATTCTGCCTGGCTTAGCAGCCCTGATGGCAGTGGGATTCTGCTGGCATCTAAATTGCTCCCAGGGAGAGTAGTATTTGAGGAGAGAGTTGCAGGGTTTGATCTCATGGAAGAATTAATTGAGCTGGCCAGCCAAAAAAATTATTCAGTTTATTTTTTAGGCGGCAGACCTGGAGTTGCTGAGAAGGCCAGGGAGAAACTTTTGAAAAATTATTCAGAACTCAACATCTGCGGCTGCCATCATGGTTATCTTAACGATAAGCTAGAGGAAAAAGTTATAGGAGAAATTAATCAGCAGAAGCCTGACCTCCTGTTGATTGGAATGGGGGCGCCGAGACAGGAATATTTTATTGCTGAATATAAAGACAGGCTGAATATTAAAGTTGCATTAACTGTAGGTGGGAGTTTTGATGTTATCTCCGGAGAGAAAGCAAGGGCCCCGGTCTGGGTTCAAAAAATATATTTAGAATGGTTATATCGACTTTTGCAGGAGCCGTCAAGGTGGCAAAGAATTCTGGTTTTACCTCATTTTGTTTTTATTATACTAATAAATTCAATTAAAACTAAAGGATAGGTGGTATTATATGTTTAAGAGTAGGATGAAAAAGATAGTAATTGCTCTGATCATTATTGTTTTGATAACCGGCGGAGTCAGTCTTGCTAATGAAAGTTCAAAGAAAGAACATGGGACAGTTCAAAATTTAGAGAATATTTTAATGATTATTAAAAATTATTATGTTGAGGATATTTCTTTAAATCAATTAATAAATGGAGCTATTGAGGGCATTATTACTGAGATAGACCCCTATTCTAATTACATGTCTTCTGGAGAGTATGATGAAATGCAGGAAGATTTCGAAGGGGAGTTTGGTGGAATTGGTATCCAGATAACTGTTAGAGATGACAAATTAACTATTATATCTCCTATTTCCGATACCCCTGGCGAACGGGCCGGGTTGAGAGCTGGAGATGTTATTGCTAAAATTGATGGTGAAGAAACAGCAGATATGTCTCAGGAAAAAGCAGTAGACTTAATGCGAGGAGAACCTGGAACAGATGTTGTTCTTTCAATCGATAGAGAAGGGGAAGATGAACTGATTGAAGTTGAAATCACCAGAGAGGTAATAGAAGTTCCAATTGTTGAAACAGAAGTATATGATGATAAAATTGGTTATTTATCAATCAGTCAGTTTATTCAGGAAACAGGCTTGAAAACTGAAGAAGCCTTAAAGGAACTTGAGGATGAAGATATTGAGGCTTTAATTCTTGATTTAAGAAATAATCCTGGAGGTATTCTTGATGAGGCAGTTAATGTCAGCAGTCTTTTTGCCGATAAGGGAACAGTATTATCTGTAAAGCAGCGGGAAGGTGAAGATCAGATTTATGAAGTAGACTCAGATTTTATGACATTTGATCTGCCAGTAGTAGTATTAATTAATCGAGGTAGTGCCAGTGCTTCAGAGATTGTTTCTGGGTTTATTAAGGACCAGGATATAGGAAAACTTCTTGGCAGCAGGACTTTTGGTAAGGGAACAGTTCAGAGTGTATTCCCTCTTGAAGATGGTTCTGCTTTAAGGCTAACAACTGCCAGATATTATACTTCAGGTGAGAATTTAATTGATGAGGTGGGGATTGAGCCAGATTATAATCATCCTTATATTTATGATGAAGAAAATCCTGATGAGGATAATCAGCTTGATGTTGCTAGAGATTTGATGCTAAATTATCTTGAAGATAAAAACTGGCCAGAAGCTGAGGAATTTCTGCCAGAATTATCGGAAGAAGAATTAGAAGAGATATCTCAACGGGAAGAAGAAATAGAAAAAATGGAAGAGGAACTTGAAAATGATAATTAAGAGGTGAGCAATTAAATGTCCAGTCTTTTTGAGATAATGGGGCCGATAATTATCGGCCCTTCCAGTTCCCACACGGCAGGTGCTGCCAAGTTGGGGAGGCTTGCCAGGTTGATTTTTGATGAAGAGATTATAGAGGTAGAAGTTGGTCTTCACGGTTCTTTTGCCAGTACAGGCAGGGGACATGGGACTGATAGGGCTTTAGTCGGTGGTTTACTTGGTTTTAAGCCTGATGATGTTAGAATCAGGGAATCATTAAAATTAGCTGAGGATAAGGGAGTAGAGATCAGCTTTTATAAAGTTAAACTACCTGACTCCCATCCAAATAGCGTTAAGATTTCAATGAAAAATGAGAAGAATCAATTAACTATTATCGGCTCATCGATTGGTGGCGGCAATGTTAAAGTTACTAAGATTGAGGATTATAAGGTGAATATAACCGGTTCTCTGCCAACTATCTGGCTTATTCATCAGGATAAACCAGGGATGGTTGGCCTAATAACTTCAATTTTAGGAAGTTATAATCTAAATATTGCTTTTATGGAAGATTTTCGTAAGATTAAGGGGACAGTGGCTTCAGCTATAATTGAGCTTGATCAGGAAGTTTCTAAGTACACTCTTAATCATTTAAAAAATACTAATAATATTGAAAAAGTTAGATATATACCGGCGTTATAAATGGGGGAAAACTAATGGAGTTAGAATATCGTTCAGTTAAAGAGCTATTTCAACTGGCTGATGAGATTGATGGTGGTCTGGTTGAAGCGGTTATTAAAGTTGAGGCTTTTATAACTGATAAAACTGAATCGGAGATAAAGGCTAAAATGCAGGAAAATTTAGAAGTTATGAGAAAAGCCATTATTGATGGCAAAGCTGAAGGGATTAAATCACCTAGCGGCTTAGTCGGTGGAGAGGCTGCAAAATTAGAAAGCTTTCAGTCTAGCTGGGCTACCGGTATTCATCAAAGGGCTGCTGCTAATGCTGTTGCCGTTGCTGGAGTCAATGCCTGTATGGGTAGAGTTGTGGCCAGCCCGACTGCTGGAGCAAGCGGGATTGTGCCGGCAGTTATCTTTGCGATTGCTGAAGAGAATGATATTTCTGATGACAGTCTTGTTGAAAGTTTGTTTGTGGCTGCTGCTTTAGGTAGAGTTGTTGCCAAAAAGGCCACCCTGGCAGGAGCTGCCGGTGGCTGTCAGGCAGAATGTGGTGTCGGTGCCGGAATGGCAGCTGGAGCTGCAGTTTATTTAGGCGGTGGCGATAAAGAGATGATAGGTCATGGGTTTTCTCTGGCCTTAAAGAATTTGCTGGGTCTGGTCTGTGATCCTGTAGCCGGTTTAGTTGAAGTGCCCTGTGTTAAAAGGAATGGATTTGCGGCCAGTCATGCTATTACTGCTGCAACTATGGCCCTGGCTGGAATTGAAAGCAGAATACCGGCTGATGATGTTATTATGGCCATGAAGGATATTGGTGAACAGCTGCCCTTATCTCTTAAGGAGACATCTGAAGGAGGCCTGGCTGTAACTGAAACAGGCCTAGAAATAGAGAAAGGCCTTGATTTTTAAAGGAAACAGCTAAATATTTTCCTAGCAGTAGTCTTAGCTGTCAGGAATATTTTTTTTGCACTAGCTGGCTATTTACTTTTGATTGTTTATTCTGATATAATTAATTAACAATTAAGTATCTTAATTAAATGGATTCTGAATGTCGGAGATGAGCCGGAGCATTCCCGGAGGATACCCGTAGCAATCCCGGAGGGTTCCCGCAGAAGAATTGGAGAATATATATATAATTTTTAAGTCTGAATGACAGTAAAAGGGATTTTCTTTGCATTTAAAAAGTAATTGGATGTATTTAAACTGAAATTAGCGGGAAGCTCAAGGGTAATTAAACCGAATTTTAATCGTGTTGCAACTGAAACTGACCTGAATTTGTAGTGAATCTAAAATGGAATAAGCTTAGAGAATGGTATGACTAATTAAATAGGAATTAATTATCTCGACTGGGAGTCTAATGCCAGTGGAGATTTTTTGTATTATAAATTTTGGTATGGGGCAGAATAATTACTGTTCACTGTCGAGTAAAATCCAGGATTAAATTTATAATAAGATTTGTAGGTTTTCTACTTGCTATTATATCTTAATCTTGATATAATAATAAAACCAAGCAAGTAAGTATACTTTTTAAAGAGGGAGGTTTCTGATATGTTTTCAAAGATAAAAGCTGATTTTAAAGCGATCTTTTCCCGGGATCCGGCAGTTAATAATGTAATTGAAGCATTACTTGCATATTCAGGGTTTCATGCGATTGTAGTTCATCGCTTTGCCCATCAATTATATAGATTAGGTTTAAGGACTGTTCCTAGAATTATATCTCAGGTTTCAAGATTTTTAACTGGAATTGAGATTCACCCAGGGGCTGAAATAGAAGGTGGATTTTTCATTGATCATGGTATGGGCGTAATTATTGGTGAGACCACTGAAATAGGTGAAAATGTGACTATTTACCAGGGTGTTACTCTAGGTGGTACCGGTCATGAAAAGGGTAAACGCCATCCAACTATTGGGAATAATGTTGTAATTGGAACCGGCGCTAAAGTGCTTGGTTCTTTTAAGGTTGATGATAATGTTAAGATAGGAGCAGGGTCAGTTGTTTTATCTGAAGTGCCAGCAAATTCAACAGTTGTAGGTATTCCTGGTAGAGTCGTGAAGAAGGATGGTCAGAAAATACATGCAGCTAGAGATCTTAATCATGCTGACCTGCCAGATCCGATTGGTGAAAGGTTGCTTGATTTAGAAAAAGAAATGGAAGATTTAAGAGATGAGATTATAAGTCAATATTCCAACAAAAAAATTAGTTAATTTGCAATATATACTTGACAACTTTACTAAGTTATTATAAAATAGATTTAAGTTAAAGAAATAAGCTATCAGAGAATATAGGTATAAGTAAATGAAGGGGATGATTATTTATGAGAAACGGTCTAACCCAATTTATGATGATAGAAGACAGACACTATAAAAAAGCTAAAATGAAAAAGTTTGATGGTAAAGTTAAGCTTAATGCTGTTAATTCTTTTGAAGATATTGACGGCATTTAATATAAAATTTCCCCCCAAACCCCAAACCTGATAACTCCTGCCTGGCCTTCCCTGTGAAAGGGAAGGCCAATTTTTTGTTTAGAATAAATTAAGCTTTAAATTGATAATAATTACTGATATAATAATGAAAGTGATATTAAGAGTATTTGACAAACGTTTGTATTATACTATAATATAGATAGAACTTAAATTATGAGGAGGCCTATCTTGATGGAGGAAAAAGAATTTAAATTACATTCTCCTTACAGCCCCAAGGGAGATCAGCCCAATGCCATTAAGGAACTGGTAGCTGGTTTAAATAAAGGTTATCGACATCAGACTTTACTTGGTGCCACCGGTACCGGTAAGACCTATACAATGGCAGCAGTTATTGAAGAAATTAACAGGCCTACTCTAGTTATTGCCCATAATAAAACCCTGGCAGCTCAATTAACCAGTGAGTTTATGGAATTTTTTCCGAATAACGCAGTTGGCTATTTTGTCAGTTATTATGATTATTACCAGCCAGAGGCCTATGTGCCTCAGACTGATACCTATATTGAAAAGGATTCATCTGTCAATGAAGATATTGATAAATTAAGGCTGGCAGCTACAAGTTCATTATTTGAGCGGAGGGATGTCTTAATAGTAGCCAGTGTTTCCTGTATTTATGGCCTGGGTTCTCCAGAGGATTATCTGGAACTTTCCTGTGAACTTGAAGTTGGTAAAATTATGCCTAGAGATGAGATTGTAAGGGATCTTTCAATGATGCAGTATAGCAGGAATGATATCGATTTTTCCCGGGGTCATTTCAGGGTTCGGGGAGATGTAATTGAAATCTTTCCAGCTTATAAAGATATTGCGATTAGAGTAGAATTATTTGG
>CAZLCX010000015.1:16986-20023 GCA_964558325.1 uncultured Halanaerobiaceae bacterium
ACATTGCTGGATTACTTTCCTGATGATTTTGTGGTGATGATTGATGAGTCCCACAAGACTATTCCTCAGATTGGGGGAATGTATGCCGGTGATCGATCAAGGAAGGAAAAGCTGGTCGAGTATGGTTTCAGGTTGCCCTCGGCTCTTGATAATCGGCCCTTAAATTTTCAGGAATTTGAAGAAATTGTTAAACAGGCTGTTTATGTTTCAGCGACGCCGGCTGATTATGAGCGAGAGCACAGTCAGCAGATTGTTGAGCAGATTATCCGGCCGACTGGTCTGGTGGACCCGGAAATTGAGGTCAGACCGACTAAAAATCAGATTGATGATCTGATCGGTGAGATCAGGGATGTTGTTGATAATAAAGGCAAAAGGGTTTTAATTACAACACTGACCAAGCGGATGTCTGAAGATTTAACTGAATATCTGGCTGAATCCGGGATTATTGTCCGCTACCTCCATTCAGATATAGACACGATTGAGCGGTCAGAGATTATTAGAGATCTTCGGCTAGGAGAGTTTGATGTGCTGGTGGGGATTAATCTACTCCGAGAAGGATTGGATCTGCCAGAGGTTGCGCTGGTTGCAATCCTGGATGCCGATAAGGAAGGCTTTCTCCGTTCTGAGCGGTCCTTGATTCAGACAATTGGTCGTGCCGCCAGAAATAGGGAGGGTTATGTTATCATGTATGCTGATAAGATGACTGGTTCCATGGAGAATGCCATTGCTGAGACTGATAGAAGGCGAGAGATTCAGAAGGCATTTAATGAAGAGCATAATATTACTCCAGAGACGATTCGGAAACCGGTGAGGCGGGTTGTAAAACCAGTTGAGATGGTCGTTAAGGAAGATGAAGATTTAACCTATGATCTAGACAGTGAAAATGGAGATCAGGCTGAGGAAGTTGATATTAAGGCGATGACTGAGAGGGAATTGACTGATCGGATGATTGACCTGGAAGAAGAGATGGAAGATGCTGCTGATAATTTGGAGTTTGAGGTGGCTGCCCAGATTAGAGATGAAATTGAAGAGATTGAAGCAGAATTAGAAAGCCGCTAATTAAGGGCTTAAATATAGATGAGGTGAAATTAATGTCTCGAGATAAGATAATTGTAAAAGGAGCAAGTGAGCATAATTTAAAGAAGATAGATGTTGAAATACCAAGAGATAAGTTAATTGTTATTACCGGGCTCAGTGGCTCAGGCAAATCTTCTCTGGCCTTTGATACGATTTATGCCGAAGGTCAGCGCCGGTATGTGGAATCCCTGTCTGCCTATGCCAGGCAGTTTTTAGGCCAGATGGAAAAGCCGAAGGTTGATTATATTGAGGGACTATCCCCGGCTATTTCCATTGATCAGAAATCAACTCAGAATAATCCAAGATCTACAGTCGGTACAGTTACTGAGATTTATGATTATTTGAGATTGTTATATGCCAGGATTGGTACTCCCCACTGCCCGGATTGTGGCAAGGAGATAGCTTCTCAGACTGTTGATGAGATTGTTGATCAGGTTTTGGATCTGCCAGAAGATGCCAAGATCCAGATCCTGGCCCCTGTTGTCAAGAGTCGAAAAGGTGAGCATAGAAAGGTTTTGGCCAGAGCCAGGCGGAATGGTTTTGTCAGGGCCAGAGTTGATGGGGAGAACCATCTTCTTGAAGATGAGATTGAGTTAGATAAGAATTATAAACATGATATTGAGATAGTTGTTGACCGGCTTAAAGTCCGTTCAGATATCAGGAACCGTCTGGCTGATTCAATTGAGACTGCTCTTGATAATGGCGAAGGTCTGGTGATAGTTGATCAGATTGACGGCGAGGAATTAACCTTTAGCGAGAAATTTGCCTGTCCTGACTGTGGGGTTAGCCTGGAGGAATTGACTCCGAGAATGTTTTCCTTTAATTCACCCTATGGTGCCTGTTCTAACTGTGATGGTCTTGGAATCAAGAAGGAGTTTGATCCAGACCTGTTATTAAACAGGGATAAGCCGATTTCAGATGGAGGGATTATTCCCTGGGCAAACTCTTCAAGCAGGTATTATCCCCAGTTGCTGGAGGCTTTAGCTGAAGAATATGAGTTTTCTCTTGATACTCCAATTAAAGATTTGCCAGATGAGCTTGTTGAGGTTATATTAAATGGCTCAAATAGACAGCTTGAATTTCCCTATACCAATAGATATGGCAGGACCAGGAATCATAAGACAACCTTTAAAGGAATCATTGGCTACTTAAGGGAAAGAATTAATAAATCTGATTCCCCTGGTTCCCATAAACGTCTGGAAAAATATATGAGTGAGCGCCACTGCCAGGTCTGCGGCGGCCAGCGTTTGAAACCAGTTGTTCTGGCTGTTACGATTGGAGGAAAATCCATTGCTGAATTTACCAGTATGTCAATCGGAGAATCCTTAGAATTTCTTGATCAAATTGATGAAGATCTTGATGAGAGATCAAAGAAGATCGGTGAAGAAATCTTAAAGGAGATTAAGAATCGGATTACATTTTTGAATGATGTTGGTCTTGATTATCTGACTCTGGATAGGTCTGCAGGAACCCTTTCTGGTGGTGAGGCCCAGCGGATCAGGCTGGCAACCCAGATTGGTTCAGGTCTGATGGGGGTCCTTTATATTCTTGATGAGCCAAGTATTGGTCTTCATCAGAGAGATAATAATAGATTATTAAGAACCCTGGAGCATATTAGAGATCAGGGCAATACAGTGATTGTTGTCGAACATGATGAAGAGACGATTAGAGCCGCTGATCATATTATTGATATTGGTCCAGGTGCCGGTAAAAATGGCGGTGAAGTTGTGGCCAGCGGTGATATAAATGATATTATTAAGGCTAAAGATTCTCTGACTGGCAAGTTTTTAAGAGGCGATGAGAAGATTCCAATTCCCGCAGAAAGGTATGAGCCAAACGGTAAGTATTTAAAGATTAAAGGGGCCAGGCAGCATAATCTTAAGGATATTGATGTTGATATTCCTTTAGGGACCTTTACCTGTGTGACTGGAGTTTCTGGTTCTGGAAAAAGTACTTTAAT
>CAZLCX010000015.1:20123-36539 GCA_964558325.1 uncultured Halanaerobiaceae bacterium
GCCTGTAGTGGTGATGGTATTATTAAGATTGAGATGCATTTTCTTTCAGATATTTATGTTCCCTGTGAAGTCTGTGGCGGCAAAAGGTATAATCGGGAGACCCTTGAGATCAAGTATAAAGGCAAGACAATAGCAGATGTCCTGGATATGACCGTTAGTGAGGCTCTTGAATTCTTTGAGAATATACCACCCCTTAAGAGGCGTTTACAGACGATTAAGGATGTTGGCCTTGGTTATATTAGACTTGGACAGCCGGCGACAACATTATCTGGAGGAGAGGCTCAGCGGATTAAAATTTCAACTGAGCTAGGAAAACGGAGTACTGGCAAGACATTATATATTCTTGATGAGCCGACAACTGGCTTGCATTTTGCTGATATTAAGAAGCTGCTCAAAGTGCTCCACCGTTTAAGAGAAGGTGGTAATACAGTTATTGTAATTGAGCATAATCTTGATGTGATAAAATCTGCTGATTATATTATTGACCTTGGCCCTGAAGGCGGGGATAAGGGCGGCCAGGTGCTTGCAACTGGAAGCCCTGAGGAGATAGCTCAGATTGAAGATTCATATACAGGTTATTTTTTAAATCAAGTTTTAAATGGTGAACAGACAAATAAGGCAACAGGTTAATAAATCAGATTGGAGGGATATTTAGTAATGGCTGAAATTGAAGATCAATTAAAGGAGCTCCCAGATAGTCCTGGGGTATATTTAATGCGGAATCAATCCAGAGAGATAATCTATGTTGGCAAGGCTAAATCCCTCCGGAGCCGAATTAGATCTTATTTTCGCAAGGGCAATCATACCTATAAAAATACGATCTTGATCAGACATATTGATGACTTTAATTATATTGTGACTGATACTGAAGTTGAAGCCTATATTTTAGAGGCAAACCTGATTAAGAAATATAATCCAAAATTCAATATTCGATTAAAGGATGATAAATCCTATCCTTATTTGAAGATAACAACCCAGGATGATTTTCCTAGAATCTTTAAGACCAGGATCGTTAAAAAAGATGGCAGCAAATATTTCGGCCCCTATGCTGATGTAGATGCTATTTATAAGACTATTGATCTCTTGAAGGATATTTTTAAGCTGCGAACCTGTAAGAAAGAAATCATTGCAGGAGAACCTGAATCCAGGCCCTGTCTTAATTTTCATATTGATAAATGCTCCGGGCCCTGCATCGGTGAAATTTCAAAAGAGGAATATCGCCGGGATATTAATCTGATAGCAGATTTTCTGGCCGGCCGCCAGGGAAAATTGATTAAATTAGTGACAGAAAAGATGGAAGCAGCTGCAGCTAATCAGGAATACGAGAAGGCGGCTTTTTACAGGGATGGCCGCAAGGCTCTTAATGAGATGGCCAGACAGCAAAAAATTATTACCGGTGATGAAGGTAATAGAGATGTAATGGCAATAGCAGCTGAGCCAGAAAGCGATACAGCCTGTGCTCAGATCTTAATTGTTCGTCATGGAAGGCTGATTGGACAGGATTATATTCTTTTAGAGGGAGCAGCTGATAAAGAGGAAGAAGAACTGCTCAGCGCATTTATTACCCAGTATTACAGCCAGAATCAGGATATACCTGAAGAGGTATTAACCTATCAAGAACCTGCCAGCCAGAAAAAATTAACAGAATTTCTAAGCAGTCAAAAAGGTTTTAAAGTTAGATTACATCATCCAGAAAAGGGTGAGAAGAGACGGTTGACAGATATGGCCAGCAGAAATGCTGAACAGAATCTTAAAAGATCATTGATCAAAAGGCGATACCAGCAGGAAAAGTCCGCCAAAGAATTGTCCCAGTTACAGGAATATCTGGAACTTGAAAACAAACCCTTTCATATTGAAGGCTTTGATATTTCCAATATCCAGGGGACCGACACTGTTGCCTCCCTGGTTGTCTTTAAACAGGGAGAACCTGCTAAAGATCAATATCGGCGCTTTAAAATCAAAACAGTTTCTGGGCCTGATGATTTTGCCAGCATGAAAGAGGTTATAGGTCGAAGGTATTCCCGAGTTTTAGAAGAGGGCAGAAAATTTCCAGATTTAATCCTGATTGATGGAGGTAAAGGCCAACTTAATGCTGCTGTTGAAGTCCTCGATCAACTGGGACTGGCTCAGCTTGATCTAATTGGACTGGCTAAAAGGGAAGAAGAGGTATTTCTGCCAGACAGGCAGGAACCAGTGATTTTACCAGCAAACTCCCCTGGTCTCCATCTGCTTCAGAGGATTCGTGATGAGGCTCACCGGTTTGCTGTTAATTATCATAGAAAACTTAGAAGCAGGAGACTGACCCACAGTATGCTTGATCAGATACCAGGAGTTGGTCCCACCCGGCGTAAGAGTTTACTTGAACATTTTGGCTCTCTGGCAGAAATCAGGTCTGCCAGTATTGAAAAATTAACTGAAGTATCAGGGATAAGTGATGCAACAGCAGAAAAAATCTATAATTATCTCCAGGAGCATGTTAAACCTGGTTAAATTTTTGATATTATAACTAATAATATCTATTGACATTGACTTTAATGCTAGATATAATAGCAATAGAATTGTGGATATTTTATCAACTATTATTGTAATATTTTATAGTCTGAGGAGGTGAGCTTAAATGGCTTATGTGATTTCTGATGATTGTATTTCCTGTGGCGCCTGTGAACCAGAATGTCCTGTAGAGGCAATCAGTGAAGGTGATACACAATATGTGATCGATGCTGATACCTGTATAGATTGTGGGGCATGTGAACCTGTATGTCCAGTTGACGCTATTAGCCCTGAATAAACTTACTTATTTGCCGGAGTTTCCCTCCGGCTTTTTTTCCATTTATTTATTAAATTAAATTTAATAAATAAATAATAAATACAGTTTTAAAGTAACTGTAATAAAGGGGAGATGATTTTTTTGAAAGAAATTAAAAAGGTTGATCCAGAGATTGCAAAGATTATTGATGAAGAGCAGGCTAGACAGGATAATAATATTGAGTTAATTGCCTCAGAAAACTTTGTTAGTAAAGCTGTTAAAGAAGCAGCTGGCTCCTGCTTAACTAACAAATATGCCGAAGGTTATCCTGGAAAGAGATATTATGGCGGTTGTGAAGTGGTTGATAAGGCAGAAAGGCTTGCCATTAAGAGAGCTAAGGAATTATTTGACGCTGACCATGCTAATGTTCAACCTCATTCAGGCTCTCAGGCAAATCAGGCAGTTTACTTTGCGACTTTATCACCTGGTGATACTGTATTAGCTATGGACTTAACTCATGGTGGACATTTAACCCACGGCAGCCCGGTTAATATGTCAGGGGAGTATTATAATTTTGTTCATTATGGTGTTGAAAAGAATAAAGAGGTTATTGATTTTAAACAGGTAAAAATGCTTGCTGAAGAATATAAACCAAAAATGATTGTGGCTGGAGCCAGTGCCTATCCTAGAATTATTAATTTTAAAAAGTTTAGAAAGATTGCAGATGAAGTTGGAGCTTATTTTATGGTTGATATGGCTCATATTGCAGGACTTGTGGCAACAGGATTACATCCAAATCCTGTTGAAGAAGCAGATTTTGTAACTTCGACTACCCATAAAACTTTGAGAGGAACTAGAGGCGGCTTGATTCTCTGTAAAGAAGAATATGCTAAGAAGATAGATAAAGCTATTTTCCCAGGAATTCAGGGAGGACCCCTGATGCATATTATTGCTTCCAAGGCTGTTTCCTTTAAAGAAGCTCTTAGCGAAGAATTTGCTGAATATCAGGAAAGAGTTGTTAGAAATGCCAGAGCTTTAGGTGAAAAGTTACAGGATTATGGAATGCGGCTTGTTTCTGGAGGAACAGATAATCATTTATTATTAGTTGACTTAACTAATATGGATATTACAGGCAAAGAGGCAGAAGAAGCTTTAGATAAAGTTTCAATAACTGTTAATAAGAATACTATTCCCTTTGAAACCAGGAGCCCATTTGTTACCAGTGGTATTAGAATTGGAACCCCGGCTGTAACAACAAGAGGTATGGATGAAGAAGAAATGAAACAGATTGGTGAATTTATTTATGAAACATTGAAGAATTCTGATAATGAAGAAAAATTATTAGAAATTAAAAAGGGCGTACTCGAGTTAACTAATGAATTTAAGTAAAAATCATATAAAAATGGGCGCCTATCAGGCGCTCTTTTTTTATTTGGCAGGAATTTTGCAATTTAGCTGGAATAGATATAATATAGAGGTGATACAAAATGAATTATAAAATGATTGCGATTGATTTAGATAATACATTATTAACAACTGAAAAGAAGATTGATAAAGAAGCAGTAAATTTAATTAAAGAAGCAGATAAAAAGGGTAAGAAAGTAATACTGGCAACTGGCCGTATGTTTGAAGCAGCAGTTCCTTTTTTGGAAAAGTTAAAGTTGGATACACCATTAATAACTTATAATGGTGCTTTAGTTAAAGATAAAAGTGGTAAGGTGATTCAAGAAAGTACTATTTCTAGAAATTTAACTAAAGAAATTATAAAATTTGCTGAAGATTATGGTATGCACATACACTTTTATAATGAGGGGAATTATTATTATCGGTGGAAAAATAATTATGCAAAAGAATATGATGAAATAACAGAGGTATCAGGAATTGAAACTAGAGTAAAATTACAGGATTATATAAAAAATCCGGCATTAAAATTATTGATAATTGAAGCTGAGAAAAAAAGAAGGGAATATTTTAAAAATGAATTAAATAAATTTTATAGAAATCGCTTAAGTATATCATCATCAATGGAGACTTATATTGAAATAACTGCTGCGAATGTCAATAAAGGTAGAGCCCTGGCTGATCTTGCTGATGATTATAATATCTTACCAGAAGAAATAGTTGCTATTGGTGATGGTTATAATGATCTTTCTATGCTTGAAATGGCTGGATTAGGAGTGGCAATGGAAAATGCTCCTGAGGAAGTTAGATCAAGAGCTGATAGGATTACTCAATCTAATGATAACCAGGGAGTAACTAAGGTTTTAGAATATCTCTTATCTTGCAATGATAAAGCTGAATAGATATAATTAAGGGAGGGCTTAATTTGTTAGTTGTTCAGATTATGAAGGAAGTCTTTAAAACTTTCTATAAAGGACTTTTTAAATCTATTATTTTAAATTTAATCGGTTTTTTATTTGTTTCTCCGATAGTATTTTTATTTGTTAATGGTATCTATCTTGAGTTTTTTATACCTTTTATGCTCCCAATCTTTCTTATTGGACCAATTATATTAACAGGTCTGAACTTATTGAATAATATATATAGAAATAAAGATTTTAACTTAAAAAAAGTGCTATCTGTTATTAAAAATTCTTTTTTACCTGGTCTGCTGGCGATATCATATACTCTTATTGTCTATATAATTTTATTGGTAGATATCTGGTTTTTTTATGGGAGAAGTGGGGGCAGTATAATATTTTTAGCTTTAACCGCTTTATTTGTTTATTTGACTGTTTTTTTCAGTATTACCCAATTATATTTCTGGGGTCTGATGGTCGATAGTTTTAAAATTAAATTTTGGACTCGAATCAAAAGGTCTTTCTTTTTAGCTGTTGATAATATTCTGCAGTCTTTTTTGTGGCTGACAATTATTATGGCTATTACTGGTATATTTTTATATTTTACTCCCATATTTCCAGCATTATATTTTAGTATTACAGGTTTTACAATAGTTATTGGTACAGATAAGTTTTTAAATACCTATAATGAACAGGATTATAAGACTTTAATGAATGATGGTAAATTAAGTGAGTGAAAGGAAGGTATTTAATGGTTAATTATTATGTAGGAGTAGATTTAGGAGGAACAAAGATTTTAACAGCAATTGCTGACCAGAAGGGAAATATTCTGGCAGATTTTAAAATTGGGACTGAGGTAGAAAAAGGTGAAGTACATATAATAAACAATATTGAAAAAAGTATAAGAACGGTTGTAAAGAAGGCTGAATTAAGTTTAAAAGAAATTAAAAGGATTGGAGTTGGTAGCCCAGGTCCACTCAGTATTAAAAAGGGTATAGTTTATGAGACTTCTAATCTTCCCTTTGAAAATTTTCCTATTGTCGATATGCTAGAATCAAGGATTAATATTCCAGTTGTTCTTGAAAATGATGCTAATGCAGCTGCTTTAGGCGAAAAATTATTTGGTGCAGGTATTGACAGTGAAGTTATGGTTTATATTACAATTAGTACTGGAATTGGTGGAGGCTTAATTTTTAACGAAAAAGTATTTCATGGCAGCAATGATGGAGCAGGTGAAGTAGGGCATATGATTATTGAGCCTGCAGGTCCTAAATGTGGATTTGGGCAGCATAGGGGTTGTCTTGAAGCAATGGCCTCTGGAACAGCCATAACAAGAAATGTTAAGGCTGAATTAAAGAATAATCCTGATAAATACTTGAAAAAATATAAGGGTAAAATTAAAGATATTAATGGAGCTGATATTGCTAAAGCAGCTCAAGCTGGTGACAAGCTGGCACAAAAAGTTTATCAAGAAGCCGGGAAATACCTGGGAATAGGGGTTGCTAATTTAATTAATTTATTTAATCCTGATACAATAGTATTTGGAGGAGGAGTAATGAAGGCTAAGGAGTTATTCTGGATTGAAATGTTAAAATCTGTTGAAAATAATGCTCTTTCAGCTTCTGCTAATGATTGTGAGTTTTTAGAGGCGGCTCTAGGCGATAATACCGGTGTAATTGGGGCAATAGCTGTGGCAATTAAGGGGTGATTTCTTGGTAGATAAAGAACCAGCTGTAACAGTTGAAAAAGTCAGACAAAAATTAGATATTAAATTACTGGCAGGGGAAAATAATATAAAAAGAGAAATTAAAGTTAGTGATTTAAAAAGGCCAGGTCTTGAGCTGGCAGGTTACTGGAAACATTTTGTTCCAGAAAGAATTCACGTTTTAGGTAGAACAGAAATTTCATTTCTGGAAGGACTTGGAAAAAGAGTTTTATTAGAAAGACTTAAAAAATTTTACAGTTTAAACCCCAGAGCTGTTATAATAACCAGGAATATAGATCCAATGAATGAATTAATAGAATTGGCTAACCATTACAATATTCCTTTATTACAATCAGAACTATCAACTACCAGATTTATAAGCAGGTTGACTGCATTTTTAGAAGATGAATTAGCTCCTATAATAATTGAACATGGTGTATTAGTAGATATTTATGGATTAGGAATTTTAATAAGAGGCAAGAGTGGCATTGGTAAGAGTGAGACTGCAGTGGAATTAATAAAAAGAGGTCATAGACTTGTTGCAGATGATAAAATTAATATTAGAGCTATAGGAGAGAGGGAGTTAATAGGTTCAGCTCCTGAATCAACTAAGCATTTTTTAGAAATGCGAGGAATTGGAATTATAAATGTAAAAAGATTATTTGGTGCAGGAGCAGTAAAAGATTTTACCAGAATAGATATGGTTGTTCATTTAGATAAATGGAAAGATGATAAAAGCTATGAAAGACTTGGACTTGATTCCTATGAAACTGAAATATTAGGAATTAAAGTTCCGGAGATAACAATTCCAGTAAGACCAGGTAGAAATATAGCTTTAGTCCTTGAAGTTGCAGCTATGAACCAGCGTTTAAATTCTATGGGGTATAATGCTGCTGAAGATTTAATTGGAAAAATTAACGAGAAGGAAAGTTAGGAGAGCTTCTCATGAGTCATAAATTTATTAGTGTCCTTTTATTAATCTTAATATTATTATCTGGAATAATGTATGCTGATAAGATTTTAAGTAAAGATAGTATTGAAACTATTTATTATGGTGTTGATCCGGCTAATGATGATCACGGTCCTGGTTCTTATAGATATCCAGGTCATAAGGTCTTTGATCCAGGAGAAGATCATTATGATTTGAGATCATTTGAAATTCAGGATATCGGAGAAAAATATAGATTTATTATTGAGTTAGGTAAAATTGAAAATCCCTGGGATGGCATTTATAATTTTAGTCATCAACTGATCCATATTTATTTTGATGTAGATTCAACCAAAGGGCAGACTGAATTGTTTAGACCAGGGGCCAGAGTGAAATTAAATTCAGATTATCCCTGGGATTTTCATCTTCAATTGAGTGGCTGGTGGCTTAGGCTGATGGAACCAGATGATGATCCAGAAGATCTTATTAGAGATATTTTAAATATAGATGCTGAAATTTCCCCCTGGGATATATATGATACTGATATTAAAGTTTTGGAAAATAAAATTTTTATAAATATCCCTAAAGATTATCTAGGGGATATACGGGGGAGTAGATTCTATTTATTACTTGGAGGCTTTGATCCGTTTGGAGAAGATAATTTCAGACCAGTAAAAGATTATGAAACTAATTGGTCCTTTTATTACGATCAAAATTTAGCTGGTGATCCTGATAATTTTAATCATGCAGAAACAACTAGAGTTATAGATTATTTTTATCCAGAAGAAGATAAACAAGAAAAATTCCTTGGTAGAAATTTTAAAGAAATGGGCTCTTTAGAGCCAGTAGAAATTCCAGCCCCGGAAAAAACGATTGTAGAGACTATTCGAGATTATAAATATCTGGTAGCATTTATATATATATTATTTAGCTTAATCATTATTATATATATTCTATACTATATTATAAGGAGTGCCAGTAATGAATAAAGAGGCTTTAAGATTTTGCCGAAGAATTTTAAAAGAGGTTTCAAGAAGTTTTTCTTTGACTATTCCAATGTTGGATTCAGAAATTAAAAATGCAGTAATGGTCGTTTATTTACAGGATAGACTTCTTGATAACTTTGAAGATGAATTACCTGAACTAGAAGATGAGAAGAGAAAAAAATTAATGGATAAGGTAATTGAAGTTTTTAATCCTGCCCATCGTCAGGAGCCTCCTGTCATTCAGGAAATCCAGGGATATTCAGATGACTTTATTGATGATTCTTTAAAAGTATTAACAGCAAATGTTGATCTTCTCTGGGAAGCTTATCATGGTCTTGATTCTTATGTTAAGGCCAGGTCTTTTTTCTGGTTAAAAGAGATGAATTCAGGTATGCAAAAATATTTAGACAAGGATATCAAAACTTTTTCTGATTTAGACGAATATTGTTATTATGTTGCAGGGACTGTAGGTGGCTTTCTTTCTGATTTAATTATTAATAAATATAGTGTTTCTCAAAAAAATGCTGGAGTTTTAAAAGATAATTTTAATCAAGCAGGACTGTTTTTACAAAAAGTAAATATTACTAGAGATATCCGTGAAGATATTTTAAACAGAGATAGAATTTTTTGGCCTCTGCCTGAATTAGAATTAAAAAGAGAGCAGTTACTAAGTAAAGATTATAAAGATAAAGCAATGACGGCATTGAGTAAAATGATAAAAAATATTGAAAAACATGTTCCTGCCTTGATTAAGTATTATAATGCATTACCTGACGATGCTAGTGGATATAAAAGGTTTTTTGCAGTTAATAATGCTCTTGGACTGGCAACCATAGACCGTTTAAGAAATAATCAGTCGGTATTTTATAGTTCAAAACCAGTAAAAGCTTCAAAGTTGGAATTCATGGCGATTATGAAGTCTCCTGAAAGAAAGTTATATGAGTTTGCTGAAGGAATTGATTTATAAAGTAGATTGAATAGCTTGAAAGGTGGTTAATATGCGTTTTATTATAATAACAGGAATGTCTGGAGCAGGTAAATCTTTAGCTTTAGATTCACTCGAAGATAAAGGTTATTATTGTGTAGATAATCTTCCTCCTGCATTAATCATTAAATTTGCTGAATTGTGCAGTCATTCAGGACAGGAAAAGATTGCTCTGGTAAGTGATATAAGAGGTCGACAATTCTTTGATGAATTAATCAACTGTTTAAATGAACTTGATAAAGATGGCTTTGATTATGAACTTTTATTTTTAGAAGCTGAAGATAATACATTAGTACAGAGATATAAAGAAACTAGAAGGAGACATCCTCTTGATGAGGAGGGCAGACTATTAGAGGCTATCAAAAAAGAAAGAAAACTGTTGTCTGAAATTAAAGGTAAGGCGACTAAAATAATAGATACCAGTAAACTATCAGTTAATAAGTTTAAAGAGGATCTAGACCGTGCTTTTGGGTATGATAAAGAAGGCAGAGGTGGTATTTTAGTATCTTTAATTTCATTTGGATTCAAATATGGTCCACCGATTGATGCAGACACTATTTTTGATGTAAGATTTATGCCTAACCCTCATTATATTGATAATCTCAGGCAAAAAACTGGAGAAACAGATGAAGTTCAGGAATATATTTTTAAATGGCCAGTAGTAAATAGATTTTATGATAAATTATTTGACTTAATGAAATTTCTACTCCCTGAATATATTAAAGAAGGTAAGAGTCATTTTACAATTGGAATAGGTTGTACTGGTGGCAAACATAGATCTGTTGCTTCGATAATTAGATTAAAGGAATATTTAATAGGTCTAGGTTATAAGGTGAATCTGGAGCATAGAGATATAAACAAATAGGTGGCGGTTATTTTGAAATTATTTAAGTGGTTTTATCCAGGTATAAAGTTAAAAAGATGGATATTTTTGTTATTATTAGGTCTGTCTTTTGTTATAATCGGATTATTATTGGTCTTTAATAGACAGTTATTAGGTTATATTCAAATAAATATTGATACCTGGGTTGAAGTTATAGATTTACCGAGGCAATTTGTCATTAATTTTTTAGGCATACTTTATCTTATTGGAGGTATTATTTTAGTAATATTTTCATTGAAGAAAATGTTTGATAGAATAAGTCAAAAAAATGAAAAACTAGTCGATGATTTATATCAAAAGGAAGTTTTACAGAAAGGTTCCAGGGTAGTTGCACTTGGGGGCGGAACAGGTCTTTCAACATTGCTTAGAGGTTTAAAATTAAAAACAAGTAATATTACTGCTATAGTAACTGTTGCCGATGACGGAGGAAGTTCTGGGAAATTAAGAGATGAGCTTGGTATGCCACCTCCTGGTGATATTAGAAATTGTCTAGTTGCTTTAGCAGATACAGAACCTTTAATGGAGGAGCTTTTTCAATATCGATTTAGTAACGAAGGACATTTAGTTGGACATAGTTTTGGTAATTTGTTTATAGCTTCAATGTCAGAAGTGCTTGATGATTTTGAAGAAGCAATAAAAGAATCCAGTAAAGTTCTGGCTATTAGAGGACAGGTTTTACCAGCTACAAGTGAAAATGTTCAGCTGGGAGCAATTTATAAGGATAATAGTAAGCAAATTGGAGAATCATTAATTCCAGTTGCTGGAAAGGAGATAGATAAGGTATTTCTTGAACCCTCCAATTGCAAGCCTTCTCAGAGAGCCCTTGAATCTATTAAAAAAGCAGATATAATTGTATTAGGACCAGGAAGTCTTTATACCAGTTTACTTCCAAATTTATTAATAGATGAAATTCAGCAAGAAATAAAAAATAGTTCAGCTGTAAAGGTTTTTATTTGTAATGTTATGACTCAGCCAGGAGAGACCTCTAATTTTACAGCTGCAGATCATCTTAAAGCTATTTATAGACATACTGGAGATAATATTTTTGATTGGATTATTGTAAATAAAAAACAAATATCTGGTAAATCTGTTAGAAGATATGAAGAAGAAGGAGCTTTTCCAGTAAAAATCGATTATGAAGAACTAAAAAAATTAAATGTTAAGATAAAAGAAGAGGATCTTCTTGCCAAAAATAAAGATAATACCTATTTGCGTCATGATCCAGAAAAGTTAGCCAATGTTGTTTTAAATCTTTTAAAAGGAAAATAGCTGGGGGCTAAAATTATGTCCTTTACAGATGAAGTTAAACATGAATTAATTAGATATGAAAACCAGACTTTTAATGAGAGACAGGCAGAACTTGCTGCTTTATTGAGGATTACAGGCTCTATTTCTATTATTAATAAAAAATTATCAGTACAATTAAGATTAAAATATGGTGATTTGGCCCGTTTGATTTATAGCTGGTTAAAAAATAATTATCAATTAGAGGTTGAAATAATTGTAAGGAAAAATACAACTTTGAAAAAGGAACAGTATTATGAATTGAATTTACCTCCTCAAAACAAGTTAGAGATATTATTGGCTGATTTGGGAATTTTTAATAAGAAAAGAGGTCTTGATTTTTCAATTAAAAATGAATTTCTTAAATCTAATAATACAGGCAAGGCATATTTAAGAGGACTTTTTATTGGAGGAGGTTCTATTAATCATCCTAAAAGTGGTTATCATTTAGAATTCCGCTGTGAACACCATGCACAGGCTAAAGATTTAATTAAATTACTATCATTATTTAGTATTTCTGCAAAAATGGTTGATCATAAAGATAGATATATGGTTTATTTAAAAGATTTTGAAAGTATAACAAAATTATTAAATGTAATTGGTGCTCAGCAATCTCAACTAAAAATGGAAGATGCTAAAATATTAAGAGAGATAAAAAATGACGTGAATCGAAAATTGAATTTTGAAACAGCAAATTTAGATAAAACTATAAAAGCAGCTATGCAGCAGATAGAGGATATAGAGCTTGTAGAACAAGAAACTGGTTTGCTTAATCTTACTTCTTCATTACAAGAAATGGCCCGTTTGCGTATGAAAAACCCATATGCTAGTATAAAAGAACTTGGAGAAATGCTTGACCCACCATTGACTAAATCAGGAGTAAATCATCGTCTCCGAAGAATTCATAAAAAAGCTGAAAAAATTAGGGGGAATAATTAATGGATTTAAAGATGGATATTAATATAGAACAGCGCCAGGAATTAATTATGACCCCAAAGTTGCAGATGGCTATTAAATTATTGCAACTTTCAACTATAGAGCTTGAAGAATACCTTGATGAAGAATTACTAGAAAATCCTATACTTGAAAAGGAAGACAAAAAAGAAGAATGGGAAGAAAGCCTTGAAAATCATTACAATTCCAGAAATTTTAGAAAGACATCTAATTCATTTGAAGCTAAAGATAGTTTTGAGACATATACTAATTATCGGCCTGGTTTATTGGAACATTTAGAAAATCAGCTTTATGAAGTATTATTAGAATCAGAATTAAATCTTGGTAAATATATAATCAGTAATTTAAATCAGGATGGTTTATTAATTCCTTCAGTGGGAGAAATATCTGAAGAAACAGGGGAAGAACCGGGTTTAATTAATAAGGTATTAGAGAAAATTCAGCATCTTGATCCGATTGGAATAGCCTCCAGAACAATCAAGGAGGCTTTATTAATTCAATTGGAGACCTTAGGTGAAGAGAATGATTTAGCGATAAAAATAGTTACTGGATGTTGGGATAAATTAAATGACCTTTCTATAAAAAAGTTAATGAAAAAATATAATACTAATGAAGAGGAGATTTTATTTGCTCTTGAAAAAATTAAAAATCTTCAACCTAGACCTGCATTATTATATTCTAATGAAGAAATAAAAACGGAATACTTAGAACCTGATATTTTGATAAAAAGAGATGATGGTGATTATTATCCAGAACTGAATTCTTTTAATACCCCAGTGCTTTCAATTAATCCAAAATATTATAACTTAATGAAAAAAACTGAAGATAATGAGACAAATGAATTTTTAAGGAAGAAATTCAAATCTGCTATCTGGTTAATTAGAGCTATTGAGCATAGAAGAATGACACTATTAAAGATAAGTAATGTATTGATTAATAGACAAAAAGAATTTCTGGATAAAGGAGTAAAATATCTTAAGCCCTTAACAATGCAGGAAGTTGCCCAAGAAATTGAAATGCATGAGTCAACTGTTAGTAGAGCCAGTAATGATAAATATGTTCAGACTCCTCAAGGATTATATAATATGAAGTTCTTTTTTGCTAGTGGAGTGGATAATCGCTCTTCAGCCAGTATTAAAGCATTAATTACTGAATATATTAATAAAGAAAATAAAGATAAGCCTTTAAGTGATAGTAGGTTAGCTAAAGTTTTAGGAGAGAATGAAGGTATTAGCCTGTCACGAAGAACAATTGCTAAGTACAGAAACAGTTTGGATATTCCATCTTCGGTTGAGAGGAAAAAATGGAAACGATGTTAAAAAGTTAAATAGTGCTTGCAAAAAAAAAGTTTATATACTATAATGAGGTCGAAGATAAAAATAAGGTTTTTTTGTATTATCTGGGACAAATATGTTCAAGAAGGACAATTATGTTCCCGGATGGCTGCCTAAGTTGTTTTAACACCCAGGAGTGGTGATCTGTGAATTATCTTTTTAAAGTTCAAAAAAAAATAGTGCCTGAAGTTGTTGAATTAGCCGAAGTAAGATATTCTATTTTAAAAAAGATTTATCACGAAGAACCTATTGGTAGAAGATCTTTATCCGAAGGTCTTAAATTAAGTGTTCGCCAGGTTCGTAATGAATTGGAATTTTTAAATGAACAAGGTTTAATTAAAGTCAGTAGGGCTGGAGTTTCCTTAACTAAAGAAGGCAAAGATTTTATAACTGAATTGGAGTTGTATTTTACAGAGATTAAAGATTTTGCTAATCTTGAAGAAAAAGTAGAGGAAAAGTTAAATATTAACGAAGTATTGATAGTGCCATGTAATTTAGAGCATTCAAATTTGATTAGGGAAATAGGTAGAGTAGCTGCAAACTATCTTCGTAGATTATTAAGAGCAGGAGATATTATTGCTATTACAGGTGGTTATACAATGGCCCAGGTGGCTGAAATGATGCCTTACTGTGAAGCTAAATATGAGAAAACAGTTGTTGTTCCAGGCAGAGGAGGTCTCGGCGAAGAGGTTGATATCCAGGCTAATACTATTGCAGCTTCAATCGCTAAAAAAATTGGTGGAAAATATTATTTATTACAGGTTCCTGATAATTTAAAATTAGAAAATATTTCTCTAATAAAAAATGAACCTTCAATTCAAAAAACTTTAGATATTCTTGGTAAGGCTAATATTCTTGTTCATGGTGTTGGTAATGCAGCTGAGATGTCTGCTAGAAGAGGTATGGATCAGACTGAAATAGATGAGATTTTATCAAGAGGAGCTATTGGAGAAGCTTTTGGTTATTATTACAATTTAGCGGGAGATATTGTTTATTCAACTCCTTCTATTGGTTTGAATTTAGAGGATGTTGAGAAAATAAATACTGTAATAGCCGTAGCAGGTGGAGGAAAGAAAGCTAAAGCAATAAAATCAATTATTTCTCCTAAATACCAGGATGTTTTGATAACTGATGAAGAAACAGCAAGAAGAATAATATCCCTATAATTAAGGGAATTATTAATATATTTTGTCAAAAATATCAGGAGGGTGATAAAATGAGTGTAAAAGTAGCAATTAATGGTTTTGGAGCAATCGGTAGAAGAGTTTTAAGAAGTTCATATCAAAATAATGATGTTGACTTTGTGGCGGTTAATGATCTTATAGAACCTCAACAGTTAGCTTATTTACTCAAATATGATACTAATTATGGTAACTTAGATGCTGAAGTTGATTATACTGATAATAGTATTATTGTTGATGGTAAAGAAATTAAAGTTTTATCAGAAAAAGATCCGGCCCAATTACCATGGGGGGAGTTAGGAGTAGAGGTAGTAATTGAATCAACTGGTTTCTATACAGATGGTGAAGATGCTAAAAAACATCTTGATGCCGGTGCGAAGAAAGTAATAATTTCAGCACCTGCTAAAAATGAAGATTTCACCACTGTATTAGGTGTAAATTTCGATAAATATGATCCTAAAAAACATCATATTGTATCTAATGCTTCTTGTACAACTAATGGTCTGGCTCCAATTTGTAAAGTTCTTGATGATAAATTTGGAATTGAAAAAGGTCTTATGACAACTATTCATGCCTATACTTCTTCACAGAATTTATTAGATGGTCCATATAGCTGGAAGAAGATAACCAGAGGGAGGTCCGCAGCTGAGAATATTGTACCAACTACTACTGGGGCAGCTAAAGCTATTTCCGATGTCATGCCTCAATTAGATGGTAAGCTTGATGGTATGGCTGTAAGGGTTCCAACCCCGACAGGGTCGTTAATTGATATGGTTGTTGATCTTGAAGAGAATGTTACTGAAGAGGATATTCATAAAGCTATGAAAGAAGCATCTGAAGGAGAACTCAAAGGAATACTGGGTTATACGGAAGATCCAATTGTTTCAAGAGATATCTTTGGAAATTCACATTCTTCAATATATGACCCACACCACACTAAAGTAATCGGTGGTAATCAGGTAAAAGTCTTAACATGGTATGATAATGAATGGGGTTATTCCAGCCGCCTTGTTGATCTTGCAATTAAAATGAAAGAGGCAGGACTCTAAAATATAAATTTTAAAAATATAGCAGGTGGCTTTAATATGAGTCGCCTGCTATAATATTCTGATTTAAAGCTTATTTATCAG
>CAZLCX010000016.1:0-36073 GCA_964558325.1 uncultured Halanaerobiaceae bacterium
GTATGGAGCACAAATAGTTTGTTTTATAGTTTTAAAATATCACAACAGGAGGGATTAGGTTGAATACTAAAAAAATAACAAGAAGTGGCTTATTGATTGCGTTGGGAATTATAATTCCATATTTTTTTCATATTTTCGGCATTTCCGGGCAGATATTTTTACCGATGCATTTTTCACCTTTATTAGGGGGGTTTTTAGTAGGTCCATTATATGGTGCTGTAATTGGAGCAGTTCTTCCTTTATTTAATTCAATGATATCCGGCATGCCTCAGATGCCAATATTGGCTTTTATGGTCTTTGAACTGGCGGTTTTTGGTCTGGTAGCCGGGGTACTTTATAAAAGGATGAATCTGTTTATTAGTTTAATTATTTCAATGTTAGCCGGGAGAGTAGTATATTTTATATTTTTTGCTTTATTTATTGAATTCACCAACCCTTTTCTTTATATATTTGGAGGAATAGCTTCCAGTTTGCCAGGAGTTATTGGCCAGTTATTATTAATACCGGCGATTGTAACTGTCTTAGAATCTAAATATGGTAAAATATAATATAATTAGCTTAATTTGTTTTTAAACCATGAAGGTATTTTTTATTTTATATGGAAATATATCTTATAGAAACTTAAGGAGTTGATTTTATTGACTGAAAGATTATTTCTTTTAGATGGACATAGTTTAGTTCATAGAGCATTTTATGCATTACCTTTACTAACAAATTCAGATGGAGAATTCACAAATGCAGCCTTTGGCTTTGCCAGAATGTTTTTTTCTTTAATGGATAATGAATCTCCTGACCTTTTATCTGTTGCCTTTGATCTCGAAGGTCCGACATTTAGACATGATGAATATGAAGAATATAAAGCAGGCCGGAAAAAAATGCCTGATGAGCTTAAACCACAATTTGATATAGTTAGAGATTTTTTAAAGGTTTTAAATGTTCCTATATTTGAAAAAGAAAGCTATGAAGCAGATGATTTAATCGGGACCCTTGCAAAACAGGCCTCAGATAATGGTTATGATGTTGTTATTGTCACCGGTGATAGAGATGCCCTGCAGTTAGTAGATGAAAATATAAGTGTGATGTATACCAGAAAAGGCATGAGTGACCTTGTAGTCTATGATCTTGAAAGAATTAGAGAAGACTATGAGTTAGAGCCAGAACAGCTAGTTGATATGAAAGGACTGATGGGTGATAGTTCAGATAATATTCCTGGGGTACCAGGAATAGGAGAAAAAACAGCGACTAAATTGCTAAAAGAATTTAATGATATGGAAACTATTTTAAATAATATAGAAAAAGTTTCTGGTAAAAAACGGAAGGAAAACTTAAGAAAATATACTGAACAGGCAGTTATGAGCAAAAAGCTAGGAGAGATAGATACTGATGCCCCAATTGATTTTAATGAAGATAAATGTCGCTGGGGCGGATATGATGAAGGAGAGGTATATGAATTTTTATCTGAATTTGAATTTAACTCCCTTTTAAATAGATTTTCTTCAGACCGTCAGGTATTAAATGAAGATAATTTTGAAATAAAAAAACTTTCTAATCAATCAGAAATATCAGCTTTTATAAATAAGGCTAAAGAGAAAAAGATAGTAAATTTAGCTGCTTATTTAGATGATTATGAAAAGCCTATGCAGAGTAGCGCTGAACTTATAGGAACAACTGATTCGGGAAATGTATATATTATTGATAATATAAATCAATTAGCAGAGCTTTTTGCTGACAATAAGATTAAATTTAATTTAATTCATGGAAAAGAAGCATTAATTTTATTAAGAAAACATGGATATAGTTTAGAAAATATTGCTTTTGATTTATTACTTGCCAAATATTTATTGAAACCTTCTGGTAAAGAACCAGAGTTAGCAGAAATACTTTCAGATGAATTAGAGGTGGAAGTAGCAGCTGATTTATCAGAGAAAGAATTAATTGCTTTAGCATTGGTTAATTTAGAAACGTTGAAAATCGGTCTTTTGAAATCCCTTAATGAAAATGATTTACTTAAATTATTTAATGAGATTGAGTTACCCCTTCTGCATCCCCTGGCTGAAATGGAGTATAATGGAATTAAACTTGATTGTGATTACCTTTATAGCCTGTCAGATAAATGGGATGAAACTATAAATAATATAGTTGATAAAGCTCATGAACTTGCCGATGAAGAGTTTAATTTAAATTCTCCCAAGCAGGTAGGGGAAATCTTATTTGAAAAACTTGGCTTGCCTGTTATAAAAAGGACCAAAACAGGCTATTCTACCAGTATGTCTGTTTTAGAAAAGCTAGAAGATAAACATCCTATCGTTCCGCTAATAACAGAATACAGGCACTGGTCTAAGTTAAAATCTACCTATTTAGATGCCTTGCCTCCACTGGTTAATCCTGAAACTGGAAGAATCCATACAAGTTTTAATCAGATGGTTACATCTACAGGGAGATTAAGTAGTACAAACCCTAATCTCCAAAATATTCCTATTAGAAGTGAGGAAGGTCGTGAAATCAGAAAAGCCTTTGTTCCCGGCCAGGAAGATTGGTTATTGTTGGCTGCAGATTATTCCCAGATAGAACTTCGAGTTCTTGCAGAAATTAGTCAGGATGAAAATCTGTTAAAGACTTATCAAGAATCAGGTGATATTCATACAGAAACAGCGAGTAAAATTTTCGAGGTTGAAAGAGATTCTGTCACAGGAAATATGAGAAGAAAGGCCAAAGTTATTAATTTTGGGATTGCTTATGGCATGAGTGCCTATCGACTGGCTGATGACCTCGATATTTCCAGGAAAGAGGCTGAAGAATATATAAATAAATATTTTAATAGGTTTTCTGGCGTTAAAAAATATATGGATGAGATAGTAAAGGAAGCTAAAGCTAAAGGCTATGTTAGAACTCTTTTAAACAGAATAAGATATATTCCAGAAATTAATAGTTCTAATTATCATCGAAGGTCATTTGCTGAAAGAACAGCTATAAATACTCCTATCCAGGGCACTGCCGCCGATATCATGAAACTGGCTATGAATAGGGTTTATCAGGCCCTTAAATCAGAAGACTATCAGGCCAATCTTCTGCTTCAGGTTCATGATGAATTGGTTATAGAGCTGCCTGAATCTGAACTAAAACAGGTAGCCCTGCTGGTAAAAGAAGAAATGGAAGCTGCCTATGAGCTTGAGGTTCCGTTAATAGCAGATTTAGAAGTCGGGAAAAACTGGAAAGAAAAAGAAGAATACGAGGTTGATGATAATGCCTGAGTTACCAGAAGTTGAGACAATTGTTCAGGGCTTAAAGGCTCCTCTCTGCAACAGAAAAATAAATAATGTATTTGTAAGGGATGAAAGAATTGTTGGCCATCCTGATAATCTCAAGGATTTTAAAGATAAACTAGAAAACTATAAGATAATCTCATTAGGTAGGAGAGGTAAATATATTCTTATTGAGATTTCCAGTGAGAAGTTGCTGGTAATTCATTTACGAATGACCGGGCAGTTATTAATTAAGGATAGAGGAGAAGAAATAGCTAAACATACCCATATAATTTTGCAGCTGGATAATTTAACTGATCTTAGATTTAATAATGTCCGTAAATTTGGTAGAATGTATTTAATAGATCCAGATAAGCCTGAACAGGCTGGGGGTCTTGCAAAGTTAGGTCCAGAGCCGTTAACTGAAGAATTTACTGTTGAAAAATTAAAGGAAATAATCAAAGGAAGATCTACCTCAATTAAGAATATTTTGCTTAATCAACATTTAATTGCAGGAATAGGTAATATTTATTGTGATGAAGCCCTTTTTAGATCTGGAATTAGACCGGATCGTCCAGCTGATAAATTATCTGATCAGGAAATTGAAAAACTTCATCATGAAATTAACAATGTTATTGCAGCAGGGATTAAATTTAATGGGACTACATTTAGTGATTATGTTAATGCCATGGGTGAAGAGGGTAGCTTTCAGAAAGAATTAATGGTTTATAATCGATCTGGTGAAAACTGTAATTATTGTGACTGTCAGATTGAAAAAGATAAAGTTGCTGGCCGATCATCTCATTATTGTCCTCACTGTCAGCAATAAGGGGGTAATTTTTATGGCTTTAGGGTTAACTGGAGGAATTGCAACAGGTAAAACAACAGCGGCTAATATTTTAAGAGATCTTGGTGCTGATATAATCGACGCAGATAAAATTGCTCATAAAATCATGGAACCAGAAGGGCCTGCTTATAGTGATGTTGTTCAGTTTTTTGGTAATAATATCCTGAATGAAGCTGGCAGCATAAATAGAAAAAAACTTGGTGAGATAGTTTTTAATAATTCAGAATTAAGACAAAAATTAGAGAAGATTACTCATCCAATTATTGTTAAAGAAATTGAAAAAAGGCTTAATAATAATCTTGATAATAATAAGGTAATTGTTGCTCCGTTATTATATGAAACTGGATTAGAAAGTTTAGTTGATCAGGTCTGGGTTATATATTGTAATCTTTCCACTCAAATAGAAAGATTAAAAAGCAGGGATAATTTAAATAGTTATGAAGCCAACCTCAGGATTGAAGCCCAGATGTCATTAGAAAAAAAGATTAAAAAAGCTGATTTAGCAATTGAAAATGAGGGTTCTATTGAAGAACTGGAAAATAAACTGAGAACTGCCTGGGAAAATTGGCAAAAGGGGGATAAAAATGAGTAATAGAGTAGCATTAATTGCCCATGATAAGAAAAAATCTATTCTTATTAAATTGACTAAAAAATATCGAGAAGAATTTTCTAAATGTAGTTTAATTGCAACTGGAACCACAGGAAGAAGATTAATAGAAGAGACTGGCCTTGAGATAGAAAGAGTTAATTCAGGACCGCTTGGTGGCGATCAGATGATTGGTGCTGAAATAGCAAAAGAATTAATTGATGCAGTAATATTTTTGCGAGATCCATTAACTGCTCAGCCCCATGAACCTGATGTATCAGCTCTTTTAAGAGTCTGTGATGTTCATGATGTGCCCTTAGCTACTAACATTGCAAGTGCTGAATTACTTATAAATGCAATGCTGGTAGATGATTAAAATGATTTTTAAATCAGTTAATCTAAAAGATATTCTTATATTAATTTTTTTGATGATATTTTTAGTTCCTGGTACTGTTTTTTCCAGTCAAACTGAGATTAGCCAGGATATATATATATTCCCGATACCTGAAGAAAGTCTTGATCCTCATATTACCTGGGAGCAGGGAAGAAGCCAGGTATTTACTTACTTGTATGATTCATTGTATAGTTATGATAGAAAGAATGATCAGTATCTACCAGATTTAGCATCAGATATAATTAATGTTGAAAGAGATGGAGATTTATATAAAAATATTATTCCGATAAATATAGATAAAAAATTTGCTGATAGAAGCTACCTAACTCCAGAAGATGTAGAATATAGTATTTTAAGATTATTATTATTAGATTATCCAGGTAGTGGGTCTTCTTATTTTTGGAGATCAGTTTTTAATCAACCTGATTTAAGTTCATTTATTAAAGGAGTAGCAGGATATTCTAACCCTAAACATCTAAATTTCAAAGATGCAAGGAAAATATATCATCTTATTAAAGAAAGAATATTTATTGACAGTGATAATCTGATCATTAAATCTGAAGAGCCGATAAATTTTATGATGTTATTATCAGATAGGGTTTCCTGGTCATCGATTATAAATAAAGATTATATGGTTGCTAATAACGATTGGGATGGAAATTCTGACACATGGCCATTATATTATCAAAGATCTCCTGAATCATCTCCTTTATATGACAATAACCTTGCTACCTCAACTAAATGGAGGGTTCTAAAATGGAGGTCTGGAAAACATCTGACATTAGCAGAATCTACTGCCAGTGAATTCTGGTATCAGAAGATCGAATCATTAAAATTATTTTTTACTCCAGGGATTATAAGTTCTTTTGCAGGACCATTCATTAATGCTACTGTCAATAAAGCTCAGTTATTACCTGAGACAAGTTTTAAAGCAGATAGTAAACTGTTAGATAAATATTATAATAGATATACTATTTCAGCTGATAGTATTATATATCTGCTAAAAAATTTGCAGGAGGATAAAACGGATACAAATTCAATAATCTATTATAAAAATAATGAAAACCATAAAAGATTAATAAATAAATTAGTCTCAAAGGAGGAGGGGTATAGTAGAGATGTAGTAGAGGTACTAAACTGGAGTGATTATTATAACCGCTTATTAAATGGTGATTACAAATATGCTTTAGTTGAAAGGCTTGAACCCTTTTCAGAAGAATTAGGTTATTTATATACAATTAAAGCTGAATTTGACTATCCTTTAGAGGCAAAAGAAATTTTAGATAAGCCAGAACGGATAATTTTTGAAAGAAAGGGAATTTGACAGTCATTGATATCTTGGGTATAATTTTAGTATCGGAAACTTTATTTAATTGTGAAGGAATTATGGATTATATCTAGAAGTATTATAATGGCCGGTAAAATTATATTGATTAGTTAAGCACTTATAATATTTATTTCTTGGAGATTTAATAACTTGGAGGAGAGAGGGAGGAGATAATGCCATAAGTTTTAAATTTATTCAGAATATTTAAAGGCTGTAAGAATGGACTACTTAAATCATTATTATTAAGGGTAGGTGAGTTTCTTGGAAAAACAAGACAATTTAATTGAGGTAAAAAATCTCAAAACTCATTTCTTTACTGAAGAAGGTGTTGTCAAGGCTGTTGATGGAGTTGATTTTTCTATTAAGTCTGGCGAGACAGTAGGTATTGTAGGTGAGTCTGGTTGTGGCAAAAGTGTTACTTCTTTATCAATTATGAGGTTAGTTGAATCGCCTCCTGGCAGGATCGTTGATGGAGAGATTTTATTTAAAGGTAAAGATTTAACAAAAATAAGTGAAAAAGAAATGAGAAAGATTAGAGGTAACGAAATCTCTATGATTTTTCAGGAGCCTATGACTTCTTTAAACCCGGTTTATACTGTTGGAGACCAGATAGTAGAAGCATTAGTTCTTCATAAAAAGATTTCAAAAAAGGAAGCCAAAAAACAGGCTGTTGAAATGTTAAAAAAGGTAGGAATACCTCTGCCAGAGCAGCGGGTAGATGAGTATCCACATCAGTTAAGTGGGGGGATGAGGCAGCGTGTTATGATTGCTATGGCTTTATCATGTGATCCTGAATTATTAATAGCTGATGAACCTACCACCGCACTGGATGTAACTATTCAGGCTCAGATATTAGACCTAATGAATGGACTTAAAGATGAGTTTGGAATGGCTATTATGATGATTACTCATGATCTTGGAGTTATTGCTGAAGTATCAAATAGGATAGCAGTTATGTATGCAGGTAAAATAGTTGAATATGCTGAGGCAGAAGAATTATTTGCAAATCCATCTAATCCTTATACCTGGGGACTTTTAAAGTCTATTCCTTTATTACATAAGGATAAAGAAAAATTATTTGCCATACCAGGCAATGTTCCAAGTCCTTTAGATTTTCCAGATGGATGTAAGTTTAATTCTCGTTGTTTTATGGCTCAGGATAAATGTTTTGAAGAAGAACCCCCATTACTTGAGGTCAAAGAAGGTCATGTATCCCGTTGTTGGTTTATAGATAAATTAGAAGAACATAAAAAGCAGGTTCAGGAAGATGAATCCGCTTAAATTAGCTGGAGGTGAATGATTTGGCAGTTGAAAATGAAAATCTGCTAGAAGTTAAAAACTTAAAAAAGTATTTCCCGGTTAAAGCCGGTGTTTTTCGTAGAACTGTTGGTCATGTAAAAGCGGTTGATGATGTGAGTTTCAATATAAAATCAGGTGAAACTTTAGGACTTGTAGGTGAATCAGGTTGCGGTAAATCTACCACAGGTAGAACGATTCTCCGTCTTTTGGAAGCGACTGAGGGAGAAGTTATATTTGATGGCAAAAATATTCATGAGTTAGATAAAAAAGAGATGAGAAGTGTTCGCCGTCAGATGCAGATAATCTTTCAGGATCCATATGCTTCATTGAACCCAAGAATGACTGTTGCTGATATTATTGGTGAGCCTATGGATATTCATAATCTCGCAAAAAATAAGCGGGAAAGAAATCAGAAAGTTGAAGAATTACTTGAAAGAGTAGGTTTACTTGCTGACCATATGAAAAGATATCCCCATGAATTTTCTGGGGGACAGCGTCAGAGAATTGGTGTAGCTAGAGCATTAGCTGTTAATCCTCATTTAATAATCTGTGATGAACCTGTTTCAGCTCTTGATGTATCAATTCAGGCTCAGGTTATTAACCTAATGCAGGATTTACAGGATGAATTTGATTTAACATATCTCTTTATTGCTCATGATTTAAGTGTCGTTAAGCATATAAGTGATAGAATAGCAGTAATGTATCTTGGGAAATTAGTTGAATTAGCTGATAAAAGGGAATTATTCGAAAATACTTTACACCCATATACCCGTTCATTATTATCGGCTATTCCTGTTGCAGACCCGACCTATAAAAAAGAGAGAATAATACTTGAAGGAGATGTACCAAGTCCTGTTGATCCACCTTCTGGTTGTAGATTCCATCCCCGTTGTCCAGAGGCTATTGATATCTGCAGTGAAGTTGAGCCAGAATTTAAAGATTATGGTGGCGGTCATATGTCAGCATGCCATGTAACTGATCAGGAGTATGAAGCAGTAAATTAATAATTAAATTTAGATTTTAGATAGGAAAAGCCCTCTTTTTTAAGAGGGCTTTTTTATCTTGGTATTAATTTCTTCAGCCAATGATTTTGGAGCATATGCTTTTATATAAATTCCATCCTGAATATATTCCTCTTTTTCCACTTCGCCATTATTATGAAGCTTTTCAATTAAATTTGCATTTTCATAACTGATTACACCAGCAACTGTTTTAAATTCCTTGTAAATAATTTCCTGTAATTTCTCTAATAAAACATCAATGTTTTTTCCTGTTTCTGCTGAAATAAATATTGCATCTGGATGACAATTTTTTAAAAACTGCTCTTTTTCAGGTTCTAAGAGGTCTATTTTATTAAATACAAGTACCTGTTCTTTTTCTTCATCAGTAATTTCAGCGAGCACATTATTTACTGTTCCCATTTTTTTGCTGATATCTTCTGTAGAACTATCAACCAGATGGATAATAATATCAGATTGATTAATTTCTTCTAATGTTGCTCGAAAAGATGCAATTAAGCTGTGGGGGAGATCTTTAAGAAAACCTACTGTGTCTGATATTATAGCTGATTTACCCCCAGGTAATTCAAAACTCCTCATTGTTGAGTCTAAGGTTGCAAATAACTGATCTGCAACTAATTTATCGGCATTAGTAATCTGATTTAATAAAGTTGATTTACCTGCATTTGTATAACCAGCTAAAGCAATAATAGGATCTTTTCTATTCTGACGTTGAACATCCCTTGTTTTTTTAATTTCTTCTAATTCATTTTTTAATCTATGAATTCTTTTATTAATTCTTCTTCGATCAGTTTCTAGTTTTGATTCACCAGGTCCTCTAGTTCCAATACCACCAGCAAGTCGGGACATTTCTTCGCCTTTTCCCTTTAGTCTTGAAAGCATATATTCTAGTTGTGCCTTTTCAACCTGTAATTTACTTTCTTTTGTTTTAGCATGTAATGAAAAAATATCAAGGATTAATTGGGTTCTATCAATTAGTCTTACTTCTAATTCTTCTTCTAAATTTCTCAATTGGGCAGGGGTTAATTCGCAATCAAAAATGACAAGGTTTATGTCTTTAACTAATATAATATTTTTGATTTCATTTAATTTTCCAGTACCTATATAATGGGCTGGGTTAATATTATCTTTTCTATATTTTATAAAACCTTCAATCTTTCCACCAGCAGTTAAGGTTAATTCTTTGAGTTCTTCAATATTTTCTCTGTTTTCTCCTACAAGCAGAACATGATCTTCAGTTGTATTAGTAGAAAAATGTTCTTTTTTAATAGTTATCCCTCCATTAATTTTATATTTTAATTATACCAAATTAATTTATAAATACAAGCCATTAATCTTGCATAAATCAACATAAGATGCTATTATAAATATACCTACAAAGGGTATTATAAATTGGAGGGATATTATGAGTTCACTGCATAGTGAAGATAAAAAAGCTTTATTAAATCGTTTAAGTAGAATTGAAGGACAGGTAAGGGGCCTGGCTAGAATGATAGAGGAGGATAAGTATTGTATTGATATTCTTACCCAGATAGCGGCCAGTAGAGGGGCATTAAAAAATGTTGGTTTAAAAGTCTTACAAAGACATGTTGAAGGTTGTGTAAGTGATGCAATTAAAAATGGTAATACTGAAGAAGTTGTCCCAGAACTCCTTGACACAGTTAATCGATTTGTAGATTAAATTTTTTTGTCCGGCCTTTTGCCTATTATTTCATGCAAGGCTGGACTTTTTTATTTAAATATTATATAATATTAATTGATAGATTATTTAATTATACATAGATTGGGGATGAAACATGCATATGTCAAAAAAACAATTATTACTGGTCTTTTTTATATTTTTATTTTTGCTAGTTATCCAGACCAGTCCTATTATTAATGAAATAGGTGCTCAAATCCAGGAAGATTCAGAATTTATACATAAAAGTTTTGACTCCCCTCAATCTTCATTGAATTTTAATTTTAACAATTTATTTAGTCAGGATAAAAATAAGGTAACTTACATAAATTCAACAACTGTACCCGTAAACTTTCATCAAAATAAAACAGATTTTGTAATTGGTAACAAACAAATCTCCTGGGAAAATTCTGATTTAGAAAGAGGAGTGGATTTAGCTGCTGAAGCAAGGGAGAATTTTGATCGTCAATTAGAAGAAAAGTTAAAAGAAATTACAGGTATAGGTTTTATTAAGGCCTTAAATAGAGATTATAGTCATTACAATTTATTATCAGAAGTTAAGACTCATGTTGTTAGTCCTGGAGAAAGTCTCTGGACAATCGCAAGCAAACATAATATTGATATTGATACTTTAATTGGGGCTAATGATATAAATGATATGAATCAAATAATGCCTGGTGACGAACTAACGATTCTTCCTGTTAAGGGTATTATGTATAGAATAGGCCCTGGTGATTCCTTACAGAATCTTATATCAAAATATAGTTTGGATAAAGATAGAGTAATGCAGGCTAATAATCTTGTTGATTCTGATAATTTATCAACAGGTGAAAATATAATTTTGCCAGGAGCTAAACCTAAATTTGGCTATCAGGATAGATTAAATCAAATGTTTATAAGACCTGTTGTTGGCAGAATTAGTAGTCCATTTGGGCCTCGCTGGGGTAGCCACCATGATGGCATTGATTATGCAGTACCGATAGGCACACCTGTTAAAGCTGCTGGTGGAGGTAGAATAGTCTATGTAGGCTGGTCATCTGGTTATGGGAAAACAGTAATAATTGAACATCAGCAGGGCATGAGAACCTTATATGCCCATTTAAATTCATTTAATGTAAGAAACGGGCAAAGGGTTAATAGAGGCCAGGCAGTTGCTGGATCTGGAAATACTGGACGTTCTACAGGACCACATGTGCATTTTGAAGTTAGAGTTAATGGCCGCCCTGTTAATCCGTCAGGATATTTAAGATAAAATTTCTCCTGCTTTTTTAAGAAAATTTTCTGGAAAAGCAGGAATTCTTATTCAAATATAGAATTAGTAATATAAGAGAGATATTTTTTTCGGGATTAGTGCAAGCGTTTGCATTTAATAATTAGAACAATTTTATTTATTATTTTCCATTAAGAAAATATAGGTGATAATAATGAAGAAGGTTACAATAAAAGATGTAGCAAAAAAAGCAGGTGTTTCCCCTTCCACAGTTTCTAGAGTCATTAGTGATAGTCCTAATATAAGTAAATCAACTAAAGACAAAGTAAGATTTATTATGGAAGACATGGGTTATTACCCTAATGCAATTGCAAGGAGCCTAGTAAAGCAAAAAACTAGATCTATAGGGCTTGTGATGTCAAGACCAACTGATAGAGCTTTGGCTAATCCTTTTTTCTCAGGAGTTATTCAGGGTATAGCTGCTGTTGCTCAGGAAAAAAATTATAGTATTTTATTAACAGCAGCTGATAATTATGAAGATGAATATCAAGAGGCTCTAAAACAATTAAAAGTTGGTAGAGTCGATGGCCTGGTTCTCCTGGCATCGAGAATTAATGATGATTTAATTAAACAATTGCTTGAAAATAATTATCCTTTTGTTTTAATTGGCAGGAGCGAGGAATTTAAGGCTATACCAAGAGTAGATAATGACAATTATATGGCAGCATATACACTGGTTGAAAAATTAATTAGATCAGATTATAAAGATTTTGCTATTCTTGCAGGCCATAAGGATTATGTTTTTACTGGTGATAGACTTAAGGGGGTAATAGATGCACTTAAGGCTCATAAATTAAGTCTTAATCCAGATAAAATTGAATTTACAGATTTTTCATTTGCTTCTGCTGAAAAATCTGCTTATAAAATATTATCCAATTTTAGTCCTGATGTATTAATTGCTTTTGATGATCTTTTAGGAATGGCAGCAGTTCAGACTGCAGAAACTCTTGGTTTTTCTATTCCAGATCAAATTGGAATTGTAGGTTTTAATGATCATACTCTGGTTTCATATTTAAAGCCAGCTTTAACTACTGTTAAAATACCGATAGTTGAAATGGGACAGAAGGCTATAAGTATGTTAATTAAAATGCTTGAAGAATCTTCATATAAAGGTGAAGAAAAAATTATTTCCACTGAAATTATAGAAAGGGAATCATTGAAATTCAAATAGATTTGTATTAGTTATACTCTTATCTGGAGGTGATAGGATTATCTAAAGACTTAAATGAATTTTAAGAATCTTTAAAACTATATTAATAGGGGGATTTAATGAAATGAAAAAAGTAATTGGATTAATGCTTGCATTAGTAATGGTATTTGGTATGGCAAATGTAGCTGAGGCTTCAACATCTGGCGAACTTTTGATCTGGGCAGATGAAACCAGGACTCCAGTACTTGAAGATATTAAAGAAGAATTTGAAGAAGAGTACGGTATTCCAGTAGAAGTACAGGAAAAACCATTTGGTGATATTAGAGATGATTTAGCAGTTGAGGGTCCATCCGGTGAAGGACCAGATATTATTATTGGTGCCCATGACTGGATGGGTGAATTAGTAGCTAATGGTTTAGTTGAGCCAATTAATTTAGGAGACAAAAGAAGTCAATTTATGGAAACCAGTCTTGATGCTTTTACCTGGGGCGAAGATCTCTATGGTATGCCTTATGCTATTGAAGCTGTAGGTCTTTTCTATAATAAAGACCTGGTCTCAGAGCCTCCAGAAACTTTTGAAGAGTTTTCTCAGATGGTTAAAGATTTAACTGACGAAGATGAAGAAAGGTATGGTTTTGTAATGCCTCAGCCAGATCCTTACCATACTTTCCCATTCTTTAGTGGTTTTGGCGGTTATGTCTTTGGAGAAGATGAAGAAGGTATATTGGATCCAATGGATATTGGTCTAAATAATGAAGGTTCTGTAAGGGCGCTTGAAGAATTAGTAGAACTTTATGATGGTTATATACCATATATAGATTATGAAACAATGATGAGTATATTTACAAGTGGAGATGCTGCTATGATGTTAACTGGTCCATGGGCTGCTTCTGATATCCAGGAAGCTGGTATTGATTATGGATTTACTCGTTTACCAAGTATGGATGGCAATGAACCACGTCCATTTGTTGGTGTTCAGGGCTTTATGATTTCATCCTTCTCAGAAAACAGGATTCTTGCTCAGACTTTCTTAAATGAATTCGTTGCTCAGGAAGATGTAATGTATCGCTTCTATGAACTTGATGACCGTCCTCCAACATTTACTCCTGCTGGAGAAAAAGCTTCAGATAACCCAGATACAGCCGGTGTACTGGAAAGCGCAGAGACTGGTGTTCCAATGCCAGCGATTACTGAAATGTCAGCTGTCTGGAGTGCCTGGGAAGATGCACTTTCACTTGCTTTAAAACAGGATGAAACTGCAGAGGATGTATTGGATAATGCAGTGGAACAGATTAAAAAGACTATTGAGTCTGATGAGTAAGATAGGTTGAGTTAAAAGAATAAAAAATAAGATAATGCCGGTATGATAAATGCCGGCATTATCTACTCCATGAAATGGAGGGGAGATAATTGAATTTATGGCGCAAATATAAAACTTATTTTTTAAAATTAATATTTTTAGCAATTTTTAATGCATTAGCACTCTGGAGTTTAATTGTAGGTATATTTACAGAAAGCTGGATATTAGCAGGATTAACGGTTTTGGTTATGGTAATAATTAATTATGTCTATCTTTCTGATAAAGTATATCCATTAAGATACATTATACCAGGGACTTTCTTTATGGTATTATTGGTCGTTTATCCAATTTTTTATACTATTTATATTTCTACTACTAATTATGGTACTGGAAATATGCTGGATAAAGAGCAAGTAATTAATCAACTTGAGGGAAGAACTTATTTACCAGAAGATACCCGGACTTATGATTTTATTGCTTTTAAATCAGATGAAGAATTTAAGTTCTTATTTGAAGACCAAGAAACCGGAGATTTGATGATTGGTGATACAATTGATAATTCTATAGAGGAGATAGATTCTGATGATCAAAGACTAAAAGATACTACAGGCGATGGAGAAATTGATGAGATTAATGGTTATACAAAGTTAGAACAACAGGAGTTATATCAGAATCTTAGTACTTTTGAAGAAATAAGTATTGAATATGGTCAGAATGAACTTAAAATGAATGATATAAATACTTTTGCTCTATTTAAACAGAGGTATGAGTATATAGATTCAGAGGATAAAATTATAGATCATAGAGATGGTCATGAATTTGAACCGGTAAAAGGTCACTTTTATAATGAAGAAGTAGGTTCTCTTTCACCTGGGTATAGGACATATGTCGGTTTAAGAAATTATCAGCGTTTGTTAACTGATCAGAGGGTATTACAGCCATTTTTTAGAGTTTTTGTCTGGACATTTGTCTGGGCTATTTTAAGCGTTGGTACAACTTTTGCCCTGGGTTTATTACTTGCTCTTATTCTTGACGATAAAAATTTGAAATTCAAAAAGTTTTATAGAACTATTTTGATAGTTCCCTATGCTATGCCGGCTTTTATTTCTGTATTAATCTGGCGTGGTCTATTTAATCCTGAAGTTGGGGTTATAAACCGAATTTTAGAGAATTTACCATTTTTAACTTCATTGCCTTTTATGCATGATATATTCTGGACTAGAGCTGCTCTAGTATTTATAAATTTATGGCTTGGTTTTCCTTATATGCTATTAATCACATTAGGAGCTCTACAGAGTATAAATAAAAATTTATATGAAGCTGCAAGAATCGATGGCGCTAGCATATGGCAGAAATTTAGATATATTACTCTGCCTTTACTTTTAGTAAGTATTGCCCCATTATTAATTGCTTCATTTGCATTTAACTTTAATAATTTTAATATAATTTATCTATTTAATGAAGGACGACCAGCAATAGCTGGAGCACAAACCCCTGCTGGTGGGACTGATATATTAATCAGTTATACTTATCGCTTATCCTTTGAAACAGGTCGAGGGGCTGATTTTGGGCTTGCCAGTGCGGTAACCCTTGTTATATTTATGATTACCGCAACAATAACCTGGTTTAACTTTAGATTTACCGGGGCACTTGAGGAAGTGAAAGAAAATGAGTAGAGATAAAAAACTTGGTTTGATAAAGCATTTAATAGTATGGCTTGCAATAGTTTTTGCTATGTTCCCAGTAGCCTGGACTTTATCTGCCTCTATAAATTCAGCTAATACGCTGGTTGGACAGACTATTGTTCCACCAGAAATAACACTAGATCATTATAAAGAGTTGGCAACATCGACTCAACATCCTTTTTTACTCTGGTTATGGAATAGTATTAAAATATCATTGATAACTTCTGTGATTGCAGTTACTTTAACAACTCTGGCAGCATATCCTTTCTCGAGATTTCGTTTTAAGTTTAGAAGAAAGGGTTTGTTTACAATTCTTTTAGTCCAGGTTTTTCCTCAGATGCTGGCTATGGTAGCTATTTATTTACTCTTTTTAAATATTCAAAGATATTTTCCAGCAATAGGATTAAATACTCATCCAGCCTTGATTTTAACCTATCTAGGTGGCGCTATAGGGGTTAATACCTGGCTAATGAAGGGATATATGGATACAATCCCTCGCTCATTAGAAGAGGCAGCTTATATTGATGGAGCAGGTAAGTTTCAGGCTTTTAGGTTAATTATAGCACCTCTAATTAGACCAATGCTTGTTGTTATTTTTATTTTACAATTTATTGCAACTTATTCTGAGTATATTCTTGCTAGAGTTATATTAGGTTCATCCTCAAAATATACCCTTGCAGTTGGTCTGCATTTATTCATTTCAGATCAGTATGGAGCTCGCTGGGGAACTTTTTCAGCTGCAGCTATAATTGGAGCTATTCCAATAATTGTTCTCTTTATGTTAGTTCAGGATCATATAATTAGTGGATTAACTGGCGGAGCTGTTAAAGGATGATTTTATCAGCTATTTATCATTCATATAACCCAGCCCAGCAGGCTGTTATTGATAAAAATACACTCGAACTAAGAATAGAGACTGCCCGGGATGATGTTTCTCGGGTAGTACTTCTTTATGGTCCGAGGTATACCTCAGAGGAGAATCCTTCTAATATAAAGGAATTACAATTATTATATAGAACTACAGAAAAAGATATTTATTCAATCCGTTTAAATTTAGAAGATACAAGAGTCAGATATTGCTTTTATCTTGAAGATCATCATGAGAATGGTTATTGGTATAATGAAAAAGGTTTTTCAATTAAAAGGCCTAGAGGGCATCATTCAGGATACTTTCAATTTCCAGTTATTAATAAATCTGATATTCCAGATTGGCCTGAATGGGCTAAAGAACAGGTTGTTTATCAAATATTTCCAGATAGATTTTATCGATCAGGAAATAATAATGTAGCAAAGGATACCTGGGGAGAATTGCCTGATAGAGATTCTTTTTATGGTGGTAATCTTCAAGGTATTATTGATAAATTAGATTATATAGAAAAATTAGGAGTTACAACTATTTATCTTACTCCAATTTTTAAGTCTCCAAGTAATCATAAATATAATATTGACGATTATTACCAAATTGATTCTAATTTTGGGGATTTAGAGACAGCAAAAAAATTATTAGAAGAAGCTCATAATAGAGATATTAAAATAGTATTAGATGCAGTTTTTAACCATTCTGGCTCAGGATTTTTTGCCTTTCAGGATGTACTCAAGAATGGAGAAAAATCTAAATATATTAACTGGTATTATCCTAAAAATTTTCCTATTAGTTTAAAGAAAATTAATTATAAAACATTTGCTAATAATGTTAGGCAGATGCCAAAATTAAATTTGGATAATCCTAAAGCTCAAAATTATTTTCTTGAGGTGGCACGTTATTGGACAGAAGAATTAAATTTAGATGGTTGGCGTTTAGATGTTGCAGATGAAGTTTCTTCTGATTTTTGGTATAAATTTAGAAAAGAATTAAAAGAGATCAAATCTGATATTTTTATTATTGGTGAAGTATGGTATAGAGCTAACAGATGGCTTGAAGGAGATCAATTTGACTCTGTAATGAATTATGATCTTCAAAAAGACATATTCTCACTAATAGTTAATCAAGATATTACAGCTGATATATTTAGTAAAAGGATTCAAAATAATTTCAAGAATTATTTACCTGGAATTCCTAATCAGTTATTAACGGTTCTAGACAGCCATGATACTCCTAGGATTTCATGGTATTTTAAAGATCTTTCACGATCAGCTCAAGAGGAAAAGATTAGATTAATTTCAACCCTGCAATTTTTTCTTCCGGGAATACCAATGATTTATTATGGTACTGAAATTGGTCTGACAGGTGGCGATGATCCTGATTGTAGAAGAACTATGATCTGGGAAAAAGAAAGGCAGAATCAAGTATTATTTACCCACTATCAAAAGTTGATTCAGTATTATAAACAAGAGACAGCTTTTCATAATGGAATATATAAAGAGATATATTCAGACTCAGTAAAAAATATATTGGTTTTTACTATAGAAGGGGAAAATAATAAAAAGATAATTATTGCTAATTTTTCAAATAGAGTTCATAAATTAAAATTAGACTTGCTAAAAACTGATATAGCTTACACAATTAAGAATAAAAAGGCTGAATTCACATTGTCTGATTTTAAAGTAAATATAATTAATGAAAAATTAAAGATCTCTTCTAATAATATAATAACTTTTTAGGTTAAATATCATTTGCAAATAAAAAGAAAATTTTATATACTTTACTTAACAACAATAAGGGGGTATAAATAAAATGAACAAAGAAGAATATAATATTCTTAAAAAAGCTGTCCAAATTGAGCAGGAAGGCTTTGATTTTTATATGCTAGCAGCTGCTCGAACTGAGGATGAAGAAACTAGAGCTGCCTTTGAAAAAATAGCTGGTGAAGAACAACAGCATATAAATTGGTTAAAGGATCTTTATAATAAGATGTCTGGTGCAGAAGATACTGATCTCATTTTTGAACAACCCCCAGAAAAGCCAGGTATCTTTGACTGGGATAAGAAAAATATTTTTAAAGGCTCTCTGGCTTTATCGGTGTTTAGCATAGGTGTAAAAATGGAGAAAGAAGCAATTGATTTTTATAAGAAAGCTGCTAGGGATTCTAATTCACAAGAGGCTATAGAGTTATATGAAACTTTAATAGAATGGGAAAGAGGTCATATGGAAGAATTTCAAAAATATTATGAACTACTTCAGGAAGACTGGTGGAATGAGCAGGGTTTTGCTCCGTTTTAATATTTGAAATTAGCTTTAAACCCCTGGCTAATAGTCAGGGGTTAATGTTATAAATAAAATAGTAAAGGAGAGATACTTTTGCCAGATTATGATGTTTTAATTATAGACGATGATGATCATATAACTCAAATTTTAAAAGAGTATTTTGAGTATGAGAACTTTCAAGTTCATACTGCTAAATCCGGGAAAGAGGGGTTAGAAAAAATAGAATTAATTGATCCTGATATAGTTGTTCTAGATATAATGCTACCTGAGATGGATGGATGGGAAGTTTGTCAGCAATTAAGACCGGCAAATAAAGTTCCAATAATTATACTTAGTGCAAAAACAAAAGATTCTGATAGAATAACTGGTCTGGAGTTAGGGGCTGATGATTATGTTACAAAACCATTTAGCCCTAAAGAAGTTGTTGCCAGGGCAAAAGCAGTTTTGAGAAGATTGTCTCAGTCAGAAGATGTAGATAAAGAGATTATTAAATATGGTAATATATCTATAAATAAAAATGAACGGAGTGTTAAGGTACTTGGAGAAAAAATTGAATTAACTCCAAAAGAGTTTGATTTATTATGGACATTAGCCTCTTCTCCAAAAATTGTTTTTGATAGAGAAAAATTGTTGAAAAAAGTTTGGGGTTATGACTATTTTGGAGATATTAGAACTGTTGACACTCATATAAAATCTCTTCGCAAAAAACTTGGAGAACAGGCTGATAAATATATTGAAACTGTCTGGGGGGTAGGATACAAATTTGAAACTGATAAAAAAGATTAAAGATAGCATCATAAAATTTCCTGATAATTTTACTTTTGGAGTTAATACTCTCTTTATGAAATTATTTATCAGGTTTTTATTACTATCTTTAATAGTTATTATGATTTTAGGTTTAGCAACAATTTATTTTTTTGATGATTTTTATTTTTCAAAAACAGAGACAGATATTATTAATAATAGTCAGGTTTTAAATCAGGCACTTTACAATGCAATTATAGAAAATGATGAAGATTTAGTTCAAAATACTTTACAATTAGTAGCAGAAATTAATTCTGGACAGGCCTGGCTTATTAATGAAGATGGTTTAATGATAGATAGTTATCCCTATCTTGAAAATCAGGATTCTAATATTCGATTTTTGAATTCTGAGAGGATTTTTAATGGCAATATCATTTCCCAGAGAGTTGAACCAAGACATTTTGAACGTCCAATGTTATTAATAGGCATGCCTATAAGGCAGATGGATAATGTAGTTGCTGGTTTGTTAGTCTTTACATCTGTTGAAGGTATTAATTCAACAATTAGGCAGGTAAGGCAGCTAATGGTTTATTCATCTTTAATTGCTATTTTATTAGGAATATTTTTGGCATATAATTGGTCAAAATCATTATCCAGTCCATTACAGCATATGAGTAAAGTTGTAACCGAATTAGAAAAAGGAGATTATGGTAGACAATTAGAACTTAATAATGATGATTCAAGTAGGGAAATTGACAATTTAAAAGACAGTTTTAATTCTCTTTCAATAAATCTAAAAGAAAGTATTACTGATTTAACTAGAGAACGTAATAAACTAAAATATATATTAACTGGGATGGAAGAGGGAGTTTTAGCTGTAGACAAATTTGAAAATGTTATTGTAGTTAATAGATCATTAAATAATATTTTTTATGTCTCGAAAAATTCTATTGGTGAAAATTACAAAGATTTAAAATTACCCAAGAAAGTTAAGGAAGCAATTGAAATGGCTTTATATGAAAAAGATTCAATAAAAGAAGAATTTACAATCAATGAAGGGGAGCATAAAAATAATAATAATAGAAGAATAATTTTAAGATGCAACCCTATAATAATGAGAAGAGATGAGGTATGGGGAGTAGTTGCTTTATTTCAGGATATTAGTGATCGGTGGAGGTTTGAAAAATTACAACAGGATTTTGTAGCGAATGTCTCCCATGAATTAAAAGCCCCTTTATCTTCAATTAAAGGTTCAGCAGAGATACTATTGGATGGAATTATTGATGATCAAGAAAAACAAGAAGAATATTTAGAAATTGTTTTAAATGAAAGCGATCGTTTAACAGAATTAGTAGATGAAATATTAAGGTTAGCTGAATATCAAAACCAGGATTTAATAAAAGAAGTAGAAACAATTAACCTTATAGAATTAATCAACGAAGTAAGCCAAACATTTAATAAGTCAGGACCTTTAGCTAATAGATTAGAAGTTATTATTAAAGAAGAATCAATTAATGTTCAAGTTAGTAAGGCAAGCATAAAACAGGTTTTATTTAATTTTCTTGATAATGCAAGGAAGTTTTCACCAGAAGAAAGTAAAATAAGATTGGTTGTAGATTCTGATGATAAAAATGCCATTGTTAAAGTAATAGATAATGGAGTTGGAATCCCTGAGGATGAAATTGAAAATATCTGGGAAAGATTTTATAAACTTGATAAGGCTAGAACACCAGGTTCAACTGGTAGTGGACTTGGACTTTCTATTTGCAGAGAAATAATCAGAAATCATAATGGAGAAGTTTTTGTTGAAAGTGATTATGGTAAGGGATCTACATTTGGATTTAAAATTCCTAAAATTTATAATTAATTAATGGAGCCTGCTTTTGCAGGCTTTTATTATTTAAGAAACTCAACATATAAAATAATTCTTGAAATCATAATTTTAAATGTATAAATGTGGTGATATGGAATTATTAAATTGTCCAATAAAACAATATAAAGATGAATTAAAATAATGAATATAAAATTATTGATTATAGTGTTAATATCTATGGAATATGACCAACTTGTAATAAGAAAACTTAAAATATAATAAAAAAATTTAAAAAAGACTTGCATTATTTAACCAGACTATGTATAATGTAAATGAATTAATAAAAAAAGTTAACTATAAGGACTTGGAATGTTAATAAAATTAATTATTAATAAGAAAGGAGGGCCAAAAATGATTAAGGGCTATTTAAGACAGGTAAGATTTGTATTTAATCTAATAAGTGAAGCAGTTGTAAGCCAAGGGATTAGTCTGCCTAATCCAGCAATGAGGTTTTTAGACAGAATAAGAGAAACTTTAAAATCAAATAGCCTATCATTTAATATGGCCTATCCTTATCGAGATTTAATTTTTTAGATATTATTAAATTTCTAAAATAAATTAGTTAGATAATTGGATATTTATCAATAACCGCGGTCATATTAAACCGCGGTATTTTTATATGTTAATTTACTTAGACCGCGGGTATCTCCGCGGTTTTTTTATTTAAAAATAGAAAAGAGGAACTTAAAATGATGTCAATTCAATTAGCTTTAAATTATATGAAAACAAAGAAAATCAAATATATAATGTCATTTATATCAGTTGGTATTGCTGCAATCTTAATGTTAATTAATCCTTTAATAATAAAAACAACAATTGATTCAATTATCGGTGACGAGCCTATGAATTTACCTGGTCCAATTATTAATCTTGTTGAAAGCAATGTTAACTCTAAAATTTTTATCAGTAACTTATGGTTACCGGCTTTATTGATTCTATTTATAACAATTTTAAGAGGGGGATTTTTATATCTTAAGGGTAAATGGGCAGCTGAAGGGGCAGAAGAATTTGCTAGAAATCTTCGTAATGAATTGTTCGAACATTTACAGTATCTAGATTTCAATTATCATATTAGAAAAGATACTGGAGATCTTATTCAGCGAAGCACTTCGGATTTAGATACAATTAGAAGATTTCTGTCCATTCAGTTGGTTGAGGTTGGAAGAGCATTTTTTATGTTAACTACAGTTTTAATTATTATGTTATCTTTAGATTTATATATGACTCTTATTTCTATGATGGTAGTTCCTATAATTTTTGTTTTTGCCTATGTATTTTTTAAAAAAGTTAAAGTGGCGTTTAAAGCATCAGATGAGGCTGAAGCTAGATTATCGACAGTTATCCAAGAAAATCTTACTGGAGTGAGAGTTGTTAAAGCTTTTGCTAAGCAGCCGTATGAAAAAGTGAAATTTGACAAGAAAAATAATGAGCATAAAGAATTAACATTTCACTTAATTAAATTACTTGCATATTACTGGTCATTTTCAGATCTTATCTGTTTTTTACAAATAGGAATTGTCTTAATAATTGGATCCTTTAGAGCAGCTTCAGGTCAATTAACTCTTGGGACATTAGTTGTTTTTACAACTTATATCGGCATGCTACTCTGGCCAGTAAGACAGACAGGGAGAATTTTAACCGATATGGGAAAAGCTGAAATAGCTTTTAATAGAATAAATGAAATTTTAGCTGAACCACGGGAGACTTATAGAGGTTATGGTTATGATGAAAAGATATCAGGAAATATAAAAGTAAAGAATTTATCCTATGCCTACGAAGATGAATTAGTTCTGGATAATGTCTCTTTTGAGATTAAACCAGGCCAGAAACTAGGGATTCTAGGAACAACAGGCTCAGGCAAGAGTACGCTTGCTTATATTTTAACTAGATTATTAGATTATAAAGAGGGTTCGATTAAAATAGATGGAAAAGAATTAAGAGAATATGATCGTGGTTTGATAAGGGAACAGATTGGTTTAATTTTACAGGAACCATTTTTATTTGCTAAGTCTATTAAAGAAAACATTGTGATTGGAGCAAATGAAAATGAAAGATTAATTAAAACATCAGTTGAAGTTGCTCAATTTGATAAAGTTATTGAAAATTTTAATGATCAATATGAAACTAAAGTTGGCGAAAAAGGAGTATCTCTATCTGGTGGACAAAAGCAGAGATTAGCCATTGCCAGAACATTAATAAAAAATACTCCTATAATAATATTTGATGATTCTCTTAGTGCAGTTGATACAAAAACAGACTTTTTAATTAGAAAGTCTTTAAATGAAAGGTATGGTGATAAAACTATGATTATTATATCTCATAGGATTGATACATTAGCAGATACAGACAAGGTAATAGTAATGGACAAAGGTAAAATTGTCCAAAGGGGAAAGCATGAAAATTTAATATCTGAATCAGGCCTTTATAATAAAACCTGGAAAATTCAGAGTCAAACAGATATTGATTAATAAGTATTGGAGTGGTGAAATTGAATACGAATGAGAAATTATTCAAGAAAAATCTAGATATAAAACTCTGGAAAGAAATAATGTTATATAGTCTCCCTTATAAAAAAATTATAATGGCTTTAACTTTTGTTATGTTAATGGTTGCTGGTGTGGATGCTATATTACCATTACTGACTAGATATGCAATAGATAATTATATTGTTAAAGAAAATTTAAATGGATTATATAGTTTTAGTTTTATTTATCTCTTTATTATTATTTTTCAGGGGGTTAATATATTTGCATTTATTTATTTTGCAGGCAAACTCGAAACAGAAATGGCTGCCGCAATTAGAGAAAAAGCCTTTAACAGTTTGCAGGAGTTATCATTGTCATTTTATAATCAGAAACCAGTAGGCTGGTTGATAGCAAGATTAACTTCTGATGTTCATAAATTGTCAAGTATAATATCCTGGGGAATAGTGGATTTTGTCTGGGGATTTGCAATGATGTTTTCAATAGTAGTTATTATGCTTAGACTTAATTTTAGGCTGGCCCTGATAACATTAATGGTATTACCAGTATTGTTAATAATAAGTCTTTATTTTCAGAAAAAAATTCTCCATGAATTCAGACTTGTAAGAAAGATTAACTCAAAAATTACTGGTGCCTTTAATGAAGGTATTTCTGGAGCTAAAACAAGCAAAACTTTAGTTATAGAAGATAAGAATTGTGATGATTTTTCAGATCTCACAGGGAAGATGGCTAGATCTTCAATTAAAGCAGCAATTTATTCTTCATTATTTTTACCTTCTGTATTAATTCTCAGTAGTATAGGTACAGGGCTTGCCCTCTGGCAGGGTGGTAATGCAGTTATTCAGGGTGCTATTACTTATGGAACTCTGGTAGCATTTATAACCTATACAGTTCAATTTTTTGAACCTGTTAGGGAACTAGCCCGGGTATTTGCTGAACTTCAGTCTGCCCAGGCTGCAGCAGAAAGAATTATTTCTTTAATTAATACAGAATCAGAAATAGTTGATAGAAATGATGTTTTAGATAAATATGGAACTATTTTAGAGCCTAAAAAAGAAAATTGGCCAGCAATTAAAGGTGATATTGAATTTAAAAATGTTGATTTTAGATATAATGATAATGAAGTAGTTTTAAATAATTTTAATTTGAAAGTCTCAGCGGGGCAAAAGATTGCATTGGTGGGGGAAACAGGCTCTGGTAAAAGCACAATAGTCAATCTTTTATGTCGCTTTTATGAACCGCTTAAAGGAAAGATAAAAGTTGATAATACTGAATATAGAAACTTCTCTCAAAGTTGGCTTCAGTCAAATATTGGATATGTTTTACAGGATCCACATTTATTTAGTGGCACTATTAAAGATAATATAAAATATGGTTTAGAAGAAGCTACAGATAGAGAGATAAAGAAAGCAGCTGATTTAGTACAGGCAACAGAATTTATTAAACAACTGCCAGATGGTTTCGATACTGAAGTCGGAGAAGGAGGAGACCTATTATCTACCGGTGAGAAACAATTAATTTCATTTGCAAGAGCAATTGTCTCTAATCCAGCAATATTTATTTTAGATGAAGCTACTTCCTCGATAGATACAGAGATGGAATTAGTTATTCAGAAAACTATCAATAATGTTTTAAAAAATCGCACTAGCTTTATAATTGCCCACAGGCTTTCAACAATAAAAAATGCAGATAGAATTATTGTTTTAAAAAACGGTAAAATAATAGAATCAGGCAATCATTATCAATTAATTGAAAGAAAGGGGTATTACTATGATCTCTATCAAAATCAATTTTATAATAGAAGAATCCCAGGAAAACAAAGAATTACTTCATAAAGAAGAGACTAAATGCAGGAATTCTATTAATAATAAAGAATACAATAATTAATATAACCAGAAAGGGTGATTGTAAATGTTAGAGTTAAATAGTAAATTGCCTGAATTTTCTTTACCAGCTCAGGATGATAAAACTTATACATCTAAAGATTTTAAAGGCTCGAAACTAGTTTTATATTTTTATCCTAAAGCTAATACTCCTGGTTGAACTAATGAAGCTATCTCATTTAGAGATAGCCAGGAAGCTCTGGAAGAGCTTAATGTAAAAATAGTAGGAGTTAGCAAAGACAGTATTAAATCACAGAAAAAATTTGCTGAAAAAAATAACCTGGAATTTCCATTACTAGCTGATACGGAAGGCGAATTATGTAATAAGTTTGGAGTATTAAATTTGATTGGAATTATAAAAAGATCAACTTTTATATTTGATGAAGAGGGTATTTTAATTAAAAAATATGAAAAGGTTAAAAGTCCTGGCCAACATGGTGAAGAGGTCCTGGACTATATAAAACAAATATAATTTTATTGGTCTGAATTTATTCTATCACAGACAAGTCGGGCACCGGTTACAACCATAGGGATACTTGAACCTGGGTTAACTGAACCTCCAACAAAATAAAGGTTTTCGTATTTTTCACTTACCTTAGGTATGCTGGTACCCTGATTTTTATCTTTATCGCCTACAACACCATAAATAGCTCCTCGGTTAGCCAGGTATTTACTGGCTATATCTGAGGGGCTAAATGTTTTTTGGAAGACTATTCTGTCATTTAAATTATTAAGTCCCATATTTTCTAATTTATCAATTATATATTTTTTTAAGCTGTTGTATTTTTCAGGGTCTGAAGTATTATTCTTTTGGATATATGGAACCTGAACAGTAATCTTTAATGTAGAAAAATCTTTTGAATAGTTTTTATTAATTAAGCTGTCAGTTTTAGTTACCTGAATAGAGGGGTCAGCAGGCAAATTGTAATTTTCAAATATAGATCTATAAAATTCTCTGCTGTCCTTAGTAAAAAAGATATTATGTTTTTTTAACTTTGAATAATCTCCTTTTATTACAAGAAAAATAATCAAAGCAGAGGCAGATGGTTCAAACCTGGAAAAGTTACTCATAAAATTATCATCTTCATCGGTTATTTGTTGATAAAAAGGAATTAATTCCATATTTGAAACTATATAATCACCAGTATATCTTTCCCCTTCAGCAGTTATAACAGATTCAATAGTATTATCTTCAATTTCCAAATTATTAACTCTTTGATTAAATTGAAAATCTACTTTTAATTTTTTAGCAACCTGGAATAAAGCAATTATTATATTATAAAAACCTCCTGCAGGATACCAGAGCCCGTCTCTATGCTGCAAATAAGAGTAAATACTAAAAGCCGCTGGAGCTCTGTAGGGAGAAGACCCTGCATAATTAGAAAAGAATTTCATTATTTCCTGCAAATAGTAATTTCCAAAAAATCTTAAGATACTGTCATTTAAAGTTGAAAAAATATCAAAACCTCTAAACGATTTAAATATTCCAAAATGACTTAACACTTCCTGAGGCGTATCCAATCCCTTTGCAAAGAAAGCCTCTTCAACTAACTTAAATATATCCTGGCTGTAATTGAAATATTGATCTAAATTATTTTTGTTCATTTTCTTTAAAAAAATGTTATTATTTATGGTATCGACATGGCCATTAAAAAGTATCAACTTTTTACCATCAGTAAAAAAGCCTTTCCATTCAGGATCTATTCTCTGTAAATGAACATAATCATTGAAATCTTCATCTGCATAAGCAAATAGATCATTAAAAACAGATGGGTTTAGCAAGCAGGTTGGTCCAGGTTCAATGAAAAAATCTTCATATTTAATCTTATCTATTTTTCCTCCAGGCTTATTGTTTTTTTCAATAACAGTAACTTCATAGCCTTTACAGCTTAAATCAATTGCGGAAGCAAGTCCGCCTAAACCAGCACCAATGATTATAACTTTTTTCTTTTCCAAATCAATCCCTCCCCTGACTTAAAAACTCAGATTAATAAATGAATGGTATCATTTTATATTTGTCTTCTTTCCAATCCTGATATTTATCGCCTAAGATGTGGAGCAATTTATCTTCTTCTTCTTTAATTCTATGCCTTAAAGACCAGGACATAAGAATTAAAGTTATAATTAAAGCAATAAAATTTCCTAAAAATATTGGAATAGCAGAAGTTAGAAGTAATAGTCCTAAATAGAGGGGATGTCTTATAAATCTATAAGGACCTTTATTAACAAGTTCCTGGTCTTCTTCGACTTCAACTGCTCGAGTGAAATAATCTCCAAGTAAGCAGGAAGACCAGTACCTGAGAATAATTCCAGACAGATATAAAATTAGGCCAAAAGATTTAGCTCCTTCAAGTAAATTTATAGGTATGGTTCCAACATTCGCCAGAGTCAAAATTATTGAAGATAAGATTGAGATTAGAATTGCAGCTAAAATAAATCTGAAACTTTTGCTCTTTCTTCTTTTTTCGCCACTGGGGTCCGGGAATATTCGGAATTCTGCCCACCAGAGAATAGTAATAATTATAAAGCTGATTGTCTTCCATTCCAATCTTAAATATTCATACATTAGTTTTCTCCCCCTTTAAGAAACTTTAAGAAAAATCTTATTAGATTAGGAATTTTATTTAATTTAAGGCCTGCCCCAAAATTAATTTCAATAAAATCTTTTAGACCTTCATAGGTCTCATTATTATAGGGGAACCAGTTTATTTCTTGATTGTTTTTACTCTTATTAATCATAATAGACTTCTGATTTGTAAATGATCTTAAACCCTCAGGACCATGGTATCTGCCAATGCCACTTTTTTTTGCTCCTCCAAAGGGCAAGTCAGGATTTCCGATATTTTTGATTAAATCATTAATCATACAATTACCAGTCTCCAGAGAACTGGCTACTTTTTTTGCTTTATCAATATCTTTACTCCAGACACTGGAGTTTAAACCATAATCAGAGTCATTGGCCAGCTTGATTGCCTCATTTTTATCTTTAAACTTTTTAATAGCGATAACAGGTCCAAAGGTTTCTTCTCTTGCTATTTTCATATCATGATCAATATCTCCAATAATTATAGGCCCAGGTTGACCATTTGCCCTACCATCATATAAGATTTTTGCTCCAGAATCCAGAGCTTTATTTAATTGATTTTCTACTTTCTCTTCCTGCTCAGGATGAGTAAAGGGACCAATATCTCCAGATGCCGGGTTTCTGGTAAATCTAATCTTACCGGCTTCTTCTTTGATTAATTCAATAAATTCCTCTGCAACGTCCTCCTGAACATAAAGCCGCTCAACACTTACGCAGAGCTGGCCTGTATTGGCAAATCCACCATAAATAGCAGCCCTGGCAGCTCTGATTAAATTGGCATCATTAAAAACAATCATCGGATCCTTGCCGCCTAGTTCAAGTTCAACAGGGATTAATTTTTGACTGGCAGCTTTCATGATCTTTTTACCAGTCTCAACACTACCGGTAAAGAATACTTTATCAGGTTCAGCTTCAATGACCTGAGCTCCTGTCTTGCCATAACCCTGGATTACCTGAATTAAATCATCAGGAAAGCAATCAACTGAATTAATAATATCGCCGACATATTGACCAACAGTCGGAGTAACTTCTGAAGGTTTTAAAATCACAGCATTACCGGCAGCTATGGCTGTGATAGCAGGGTTAATAGCAAGTTGAAATGGATAGTTCCAGGGAGAAATTACTGCAACTACCCCTAAAGGTTGATATTCAACATAGGCTGAATTAAAAGGTGCCGTTAAGGGAGTAGATCGTTTTTCTGGTGCTAAAAATTTATCAGTTCTTTTTTCATAGTATTTTATTAATTCCAGGCTGGGATAAATATCAGCCATCAAGGCCTCTAAATTAGTTTTGCCAGAATCTCTGGCAATCAAATCTACCAGGTCATCAATATCAGCAGTGATTGCCTGTCTTAAGGCTTTTAATGCCTTACATCTATCCTTCAATGAGGTTTCAGACCAGCTCTTTTGAGCTTGCCTGGCTTTTGAAAAAGCAGTCTGAATTTCAGGTTCATCAGATATTTTATATTCATCAATAATTTGATTATCCAGCGGACTTTTATTTATAATGAAATTGTTAGAAGTCATTATCTCACCCCTTTATTATTTAATATTTCTTTATTTTAACCCCATTCTCCTGCAAATTTAGTTAAGAACCTCAAATGATAGCTATAATTTAACAAATATTTTAACCTTTTAAAGCAGGAGATTGCCCTCAAATGTTTAATATTATAAATAGGGTTTTAAAAAAGAACTATTAGAGGTGATTTATTATAAAGATTGACAGTGACTTACGGAAATCCATTGACATAGATAATGATTTCAAAGAAAATAATGTAATAATAAATGAAGGCGACAGCCTCAGAATTATTCCAAAACAGTTAGATCTTCAAAAAGTATATATTGAATTGACAACTAAATGTAACTTTGACTGTATTACCTGTATAAGAAATTCCTGGTCAGATTCAATCGCCAGGATGACCAACCTCACTGTTGATAATATATTTAAACAAATAGATGATCTTCCTGAATTAGAGACCGTCCATTTCGGAGGTTTTGGTGAGCCTTTAACTCACCCCAGATTTATAGAGTTAGCTGTTAAAGTAAAAGATAGGGGATATAGGGGTGAGGTTATCACCAATGGGCAGTTAATGGATCAGCAGAAAGCTAAAAAGTTAATTGAGATAAATTTTGATAAGGTTGTTTTTTCTATCGACGCACCTAAAAAAGAAACCCTAGAATCTATCCGGAAGAATGCTGATATAGACAGGATATTAACTAATATTAAATATCTATCAGATTTAAGAGATCCTAAAAGCAACCTGGATATCTGGCTTGAATTTGTAGCCATGAAAAGTAATATTAATCAATTAGATGATTTAATAGGACTGGCCAGTGAATTAGATTTAGATGGTATTCTCATAACCAATCTTATACCCTATACAGAAGATATGGTCGGAGAAGAACTCTATGATGCCGATGAGGAGACGATAAAGGCCAAATTAGGCGGCTATGTCTCTCTTCATACATCTTACCCGGAGATGAAGCTTAGAACTGAAAGAAAGTGTAATTTCATTGAAAATAGATCAGCATCAATCAACTGGCAGGGAGAGGTTGTTCCCTGTTATCCCTTACTCCATAATTATCAGGTCTATATTTACGGCCGCTGCCGGGAAAACAAATCCTATAATTATGGTAATGTCAATGAAAAGCATTTAAAGGATATCTGGCAGCAGGATGATTACGTCAGGTTCCGTTCCAGAGTCAAACAGGGTGACTTTCCATCCTGTACCGACTGTAAATATGTAGATGGCTGTTCAATGGTTGAAGATAACTCCCTTGACTGCTGGGGCAATCAGCCAACCTGTGCTGACTGTCTCTGGTACAGACAATTAATAGTCTGTCCTTAATTTAATAACGGTAACTCCTCCGAGCAGCAGTTCCTAAAGATAAAAATCCAGGGAGCGGCTGCCGATGGGTCAGCAGGAGAAATCCCCTGGCCTCCCACTCTTGGAAAGGAGCAAATATATAAAGGAGGTAATTAATTAATGAGTAAAATTGGTGAAGCAAAAATCTTACGAGTCGATCTAACCGCAGGAGAAACTAAAGAAGAATCATTAGCTCCAGAATTAGTCAAAAAATATCTAGGAGGTAGAGGTCTTGCTTCCAAGCTTCTGGTCGATGAAATCGATCCAGGCATCGACCCCTTAAGCCCGGAAAATAGGCTGATCTTTGCAAATGGTCTTTTAACTGGAACTAATGCCTCAACTGGTGGCCGTTACATGGTAGTTACTAAAGGTCCTCTGACTGGAACAATCGCCTCATCTAACTCAGGCGGCTATTTTGGTGCAGAATTAAGATTTGCCGGTTATGACATGATAGTCTTCCAGGGTAAATCAGAAAAGCCAGTCTATCTTCAGTTAATGGATGGTAAGGCAGAACTTAAAGATGCCAGTCATGTCTGGGGCAAAAGAGTTGATGAAACAACTGATATCCTGGTTGAAGAATCAGGAGATGAAAGAGCTAAGGTAAGTTGTATCGGTCCAGCCGGAGAAAACGAAGTTTTATTTGCCTCTATTATGAATGATAAAAATAGGGCAGCAGGCCGTACCGGCGTTGGTGCAGTCATGGGTTCAAAGAATCTTAAGGCACTGGTAGTCCGTGGTGATAAAAGTAATTTTGATTATGATAAGGAATCACTGATGAAGGTAGTTAAAAAGCAGACCCAGATCATTAAAGAAGATGGAGTAACTGGTGAAGGACTTCCAACTTATGGTACCAAGGTTTTAGATAATATTATTAATGAGACCGGTGGCTATCCAACTAGAAACTTCCAGGAAGCAACCTTTGAAGGAACGGGAGAGGTTTCAGGTGAAGCTCTGGTAGAAAAGGGATATCTTCAGAAGAAGAAAGCCTGTTATGCCTGTCCAATAGCCTGTGGTCGAGATACTAAACTCCCAAGTGGCCGTTCCGGTGAAGGCCCAGAATATGAATCAGGCTGGTCATTTGGTGCCACCTGTGGGGTCAATGACTTAAATGCTATCACAGAAGCTAATTTCATGTGTAATGAGCTTGGCCTTGATACAATCAGTGCCGGGGCAACAATTGCAGCAGCCATGGAATTATATGAAAAAGGACTTATTGATAAAGAAAAATTAAATAATGGACCTGAGTTAAAATTCGGTTCTTCAGAAGCCGTAGTTTATTACACCAAAGCAATGGCCTATCGGGAAGGTATTGGTGACGATCTAGCCTTAGGCTCAGCCCGCTTAGGCGAAAAGTATGGAATGCCAGAAGTATCAATGGCAGTTAAAAAACAGGAATTGCCTGCCTATGATCCAAGAGCCATCCAGGGTATGGCCCTTAACTATGCAACTTCCAATCGTGGTGGCTGTCACGTAAGGGGTTATCTGGTCTCTCCTGAAGTCTTAGGAGTGCCTGAAAAATTAGATCCCCAGGATCTAGAATCAAAGCCAGAATGGGCCAAGATCTTCCAGGATCTAACAGCATTAATAGATTCAATGGGACTCTGCCTCTTCACTTCATTTGCCCTTGGCGCAGATGATTACCGTGAGCTGGTCAATGCAGTAACTGATTATGATCTCTCAGCCGATGAGTTTATGAAAATTGGCGATAGAATTTATAATCTAGAGCGCCAGTTCAACCTTAAAGCAGGCTTTACTAAAGCTGATGATACCCTGCCTAAGAGACTTCTTGAAGATGCAATTCCAGATGGTCCAATGAAAGGTAAGGTTGCCCATCTCGATAAAATGTTACCAGAGTATTACAGGCTTAGAGGCTGGGATGAAAGTGGCGTACCAACTACCGATACCTTAAATAAGCTAGGCCTGGATGAACTCTAAATGGCAATCAAGGTAAAATTGTTTTCACTATTTAGGAAATATATCGATGATCGCCAGGTTGAATTAGAGCCTGAAGAGAATAAAACTATCAAGGATTTAATTAATAGTCTTGATGATAAATATGAGGCAATCTTTAGTGAAAAGCTGATTGGTGAAGAAGAAAGGATTAATCCAGGTGCAATAATTCTGGTTAATGGTCACAATATTCATCATATCAAGCAACTTGATACTGAATTAGAAGATGGAGATGTAGTCACAATTTTTCCTCCATCGGCTGGCGGATAATATACAGCTTTATGTATAATTATTCATTAAATAAATGACCCTGATCCAGTGAAAACCTGGTAAAGGGTCATTTTTCTACTAACACCTGCCGGTTACCCGACGGTTACCAAGCGGTTCTATTATAAATATTTCACAAAGTATTAAAAATGATTGGAGTTTTTAGTAATAATCTGATACAATGAACAAAAGTGTATAATTAAACAGAAGTCTTCGAGCTATCTTCCTAAAGATATATATCCAGGGATAAATAGCCGCCAGGGTTAATCAGGAAACTGACTGACCTCCCGCATCTATGGAAAGGAGACCGTCTTAAAACGGTGTCTTTTTCAGGCACCGCTTTTTATTTAGAATAGCTAAAAAGAGGAAAGGTGATTTTATGGAAATTATTGCAATTACAGGTGATGAGAATAGTGATGGAAGAACAAAATTAGGTATCAGACTGATTGACAATCTCCGCTGTAATGTAGGCATCTTAAAAGCAGTAATCGATGATGTTAAAGATATTATGGTTACAGGAGAGAGAGAGATCATGAGGGCAGAAGTACCTTCTATTTCTCCATATCTAAATTCATCAGCAGATAAAGTTCTTTTTATGCGGACTCCGAAAGATAAGGTAAAAGAAGCAGTGACAAAAGCCATAGATGATTTTAAAGATCTGGACTATTTAATATTTGAAGGTAATAAAGTTGTTCAGTATTTCAGTCCAGGCCTGATTATTCATGTAAATGAACCAAGCAAAGAATTAAGCGATGATGCTGAAAAATGCAGGTCCAGAGCTGACCTAATAGTAGATTACTACGAGCTTCTTAATGACAGTAATCTTGCCGATCTTAGATTAAAGGTCGTAGATGATGAAATTTCCTGTTATCGGGCCCAATTAATCAGTGATCTCTTTGGCCTTGGTTACGGGGAGTTTGGCATGAAATTAGATAGAGAAGGAATTCAGGTAAGAAGATGCCAGCTAGGGCTCTTTAAATAATACTGGAAAGGCTGATAATTGATGGGTAAAGAATTTCTTAAATTAACTTCTGTAAATGATCTAATGGATATAATTAATAAAAAAATAAATCCAGTCCTGGCAGATTCAATTGAAAGCTTATCTCTATTAGAATCTAACAATAGAGTTCTGGCAGAAAATATTAAAGCTGCCGAGGATCTCCCACCCTATTCCAGGTCTGCAGTTGACGGTTATGCAGTTAGGGCGGAGGATACCTTTGGTGCCAGTCCTGAAAACCCGGCCTATCTTAGGGTTATAGGCGAAATTGAGATTGGAGAAAAACCTCAGCAATCTCTTAAACCTGGGTCTGCAATCTACATACCAACTGGTGCAGAGCTGCCAGCAGCAGCTAATAGCTGTCTGATGGTAGAAGATACAGAAAAATTTGGCAGGCAAATCGAAGTTATGAACTCAGTTTCAGCAGGAGAAAACATCATAAAAAAAGGCGATGATATTAAAGCAGGACAGTTATTATTGGCTAAAGGCAGCAGATTATCATCGGCAGAGATAGGTGCCCTGGCAGGACTGGGCCATGCTCAGGCTTCTGTCTTTACCAGGCCTGAAATTGCCATAATTTCATCTGGCGATGAACTGATTCACCCTGGCAGTAAGCGAAGGGGAAGTTCAATTTATGACATAAACTCCTATCTATTAGGGAGCCTCTTTAAAGAATGGGGCTTAAAACCCTCCCTTAAAGGAATAGTAACTGATAATAAAGCAGATTTAAAGGCCAAAATAGAGACCAGTCTTGAGGCAGATTTAATTGTAATCTCCGGCGGCAGTTCAGTCGGGGTTAAAGATTATACCATCGAGGTTATCAATAGCATAGCTCGGCCAGGAGTATTTCTCCATGGCCTGGCTGTTAAACCAGGTAAACCGACGATCCTGGGTCTTTTAAATGAAACTCCAATTATCGGGCTTCCTGGCAATCCCTCTTCTGCCTGGGTAGTGGCTGCCCTTGTTATTCCAGCAGTTATCAATCGGATGAGGGAATTATCAGTTGAGACCAGGGCAGAATTCTATAAAAATAGCATTACAGCCAGGCTGTCAGAACCGATCTCATCAATACCTGGCCGCCAGGAATATTTCCCGGTTAAACTCTCAAAAGATAAGCTGGCTCGGCCTCTATACGGCAAATCCAATTTAATTACAACCCTGGTTGATTCTGACGGTCTGGTGATTATCCCCCCAGGCAGCGAAGGCTTAGCCCAGGACAGTCAGGTTGAAATAATTCCCTACCCACCGACAAAGGGTTTGATTTTTAAGGAGCAGGATATAGATGGCTAAACGAAAAATTTATCTGGCAAAAAAATCTCTGGAAGAGGCCCAGTCTATCTGGAATAATTATTTAGATAAAATTAAACTTAAAAAAGCAGTTATTCCAGTTAAAGAAGCTTTAAATAGAATAACTGCCAGTCCAGTCCAGGCCCGGCGGTCAGCACCAAATTTTAATGCCTCGGCCATGGATGGAATAGCAGTCA
>CAZLCX010000017.1:0-23889 GCA_964558325.1 uncultured Halanaerobiaceae bacterium
CAGGAGGGATTATAGATGAAAAAAGCATTGAAAGATTTTAATTTTAAAAATAAAAAAGTGCTTGTCCGAGTCGACTTTAATGTACCATTAGATGGAGATAAAGTAACAGATGATACAAGAATTGAAGCTGCTCTGCCAACGATTAAATTTTTAATGAATGAGAATGCTAAAGTAATATTAATGTCTCATTTAGGTAGACCTGGAGGAAAAGTTGATGAGCAATATAGGATGGACCCAGTAGCAGATAAACTTGCTGATCTTTTAGGCAAGGAAGTTTATAAAACTGATGAGTCTATAGGTAGAGAAGTTGAAGAAGCAATTGAGAAAATGGATGATGGAGATGTACTCTTATTAGAGAATACTAGATTTCATCCAGGTGAAAAAGAAAATGATCCAGAATATGCAAAGGCATTAGCAAGCTTAGCTGATGTTTTTGTTAATGATGCTTTTGGCGCAGCTCATAGAGCTCATGCATCCACTACGGGGATTGCTGAATATCTTCCAGCTGTTGCAGGTTTTTTAATTCAGAGAGAACTTGAAGCATTAGGTAGAGCAACAGATGATCCAGAAAAACCATATACAGCAATAATTGGTGGTGCAAAAGTCTCAGATAAAATGGATGTAATCAAAAATATTATTTCAAGGGCAGATTATCTTCTTTTAGGTGGAGGAATTGCTAATACTTTTTTGCTTGCAAAAGGTTTAGAAGTTGGAGACTCTCTTGTAGAAGAAGATAGGGTGGAACTTGCTAAAGAGATAATGGATGAGGCAGCAGTTAAAGGGATAGAAGTTATACTTCCAGAAGATGTAGTTGTTGCCAGAGAATTTAAGGCAGATAGTGAGTATAAAATTGTAGATGTTGACAAAGTGTCAAAAGGCTGGCAGATTCTCGATAGTGGCGGACCTAAAACTCTAAAAAAATACAAAGATATAATAAATAAATCTAAAACAGTTACCTGGAATGGGCCGATCGGTGTTTTTGAAATGGATCAGTTTGCAAAAGGAACAATGGAACTTGCAAAAGCACTTGCTAAAAGTGATACTTATTCAGTTGTAGGTGGTGGTGAGTCTGCTGCTGCAATCAAAAAAGCAGGCGTAGAAAGTGATATATCACATGTTTCTACCGGTGGTGGAGCCTCCCTTCAGTTTTTTGAAGGAAAGCCATTACCAGGAATAGAAGCATTAGATGACTTAGAGGAGTGATAAATTATGCGGAAACCTTTTATAGCTGGTAATTGGAAGATGAACAAAACACCTTCAGAAGCCAGAGATTTAGTTGAAAAATTAAATGAACTTACCGGAGATAGAAAAGATGTAGATATGGCTGTCTGCCCGAATGATGTTTCTTTGCAGGCTGTAATTGAAGAATTAAGAGATTCAAATATTAAAGTTGGAGCACAGAATATGCATTGGAAAGAATCTGGTGCCTATACCGGCGAGACTGCCCCAGGTATGTTAGCTGATATAGGTATTGATTATATAATTATTGGGCATTCAGAGAGAAGACAGATATTTAATGAAACAGATCAGGATGTGAATAGAAAAGTTAAATCTGCCTTACAATATGATTTAAAACCGATTATTTGTGTTGGTGAAACATTAGCTGAAAGAGAAGCAGGCAAAACAAAAGAAACTGTAACATTTCAGGTTAAAGCGGCATTAGCCGGTATTAGTTCTGATGATTTTAAAAAAGTTACTATTGCCTATGAGCCGATCTGGGCAATTGGAACTGGAGAAAGCGCTTCAGCTGAGCAGGCGGAAGATACAATTAAAAAAATTAGGCAGATTATAGCTGAACTTGCCCCAGGCAAAGAAACTAAAGTTAGAATACAGTATGGAGGCAGTGTTAAACCTCATAATATAGAAGAATTTATTTCTAAGCCAGATATTGATGGTGCTCTTGTTGGTGGAGCTAGTCTTGAAGCTGAAAGTTTTGCAGGAGTGATAGATAATGCTAGCAAATAGACCTAAACCACTAGCTCTGGTTATTATGGATGGATATGGGATTGCTCAACGAGAAGATGGGGATGCCACTAGGGCCGCTAATACGCCATATCTAGATAAATTATTTGAAAATAATCCTACATCACAATTAGGAGCCTCTGGAAAAGCTGTGGGATTGCCTGATGGTCAGATGGGTAACTCAGAAGTTGGACATTTAAATTTAGGCAGTGGCAGGATAATATATCAGGATTATACAAGAATAAATAAAGCTCTTGAAGATAATGAATTGATAAGTAATCCCAATATTAAAAGGGCTTTTGAACATGCAAAAATAAATGATTCAGCTCTCCATTTAATAGGTTTATTGTCGGATGGAGGGGTTCATAGTCATATCAGACATCTTTTTGGATTACTTGAAGCGGCAAAAAAGTCTGGCATCCAAGAGGTATATATTCATGCAATTTTGGATGGGAGAGATACGCCTCCTCAGAGTGCAGTTAAATATTTAGAAGAACTTAAAAATAAAATAACTGAAGTTGGTATTGGTGAGATAGCAACTGTGAGTGGCAGGTATTATACAATGGATAGAGATAACCGCTGGGAAAGAACTGAACTGGCCTATAATGCTTTGGTTTTAGGGGAAGGCAGAGAGGCAGACTCAGCTATCCAGGCAGTTGAGGAGTCATATAAAGAAGGTGTCGATGATGAGTTTGTGGTACCAATTGTTATTAATTCTGATGGCAGAATAAAAGATAATGACTCTGTATTTGTATTTAACTTTAGGGCTGATAGAGTCAGGCAGATTACAAAAGCTTTAGCATTAGAAGAATTTGATGGATTTAAAAGACCTGAAGAACATCCAGAAAATTTATATTATCTCTGTATGACTGAATATGATGAGGAATTCGACCTTCCTGTTGCCTTTGGGCCACAGGAGATAGAAGATACATTAGGTGAGGTTCTCAGTAGAGAGGGTTTAAAACAATTAAGGATAGCTGAAACAGAAAAATATGCCCATGTAACTTTCTTTTTCAATGGAGGGGTAGAGGTTGCCAATCCAGGCGAAGACAGAGTTTTAATTCAGTCACCTCAGGAGGTCGCAACCTATGATCAGAAACCTGAAATGAGTGCAGGAGAAGTTACAGATAAATTAATCGAGTTACTTGATTCTAAAGATTATGATGTAATCATTTTAAATTATGCAAACTGTGATATGGTTGGCCATTCAGGCGATTTTGATGCAGCTGTTAAAGCTGTTGAAGCAGTTGAAGAAGGTGTAGCCCAAATTGTTCCAGCAATAATTGAACGAGGTGGACAGGTATTATTAACAGCAGACCATGGTAATGCCGAGCAGATGAAAGAAGAAGATGGGAGTCCATTTACTGCTCATACAACAAATCCGGTGCCTCTGGCTTATTTAGGTGGACCGAAAGGGGCAAGTATTGAAACTGGAATTCTTGCTGATATTGCGCCAACTATGCTGGATATTTTAGGTATTGAAAAACCGGAATCTATGACAGGTGATTCTTTAATTAAAAATAATTAGGAGTGGTATTGATGAATACAATGATTTCAGATATTTATGCAAGAGAGATTTTAGATTCAAGAGGTAATCCGACTGTTGAAGTTGAAGTATATTTAGAAGGTGGAGCAATGGGGAGGGCTGCAGTGCCTTCTGGTGCTTCTACTGGAGCTTATGAGGCAGTTGAATTAAGAGATGAAGAAGATCGTTATTTAGGCAAGGGTGTTCAGCAGGCAGTCGATAATGTTAATAATATTATTGCCCCTGAATTAATAGGTTATGACGCAAGAAGTCAGGTTTTAGTTGATGAGATGATGCTTCAACTAGATGGCACTGATAATAAAAGCAAATTAGGAGCCAACGCAATCCTCGGTGTATCTATGGCTATAGCAAGGGCAGCTGCTCTGGCAAGCGATATCTACCTATTTAACTATTTAGGTGGAGTAAACGCTAAGAGATTACCTGTTCCAATGTTAAATATTCTTAATGGCGGTGAACATGCAGATAATAATGTAGATATTCAGGAATTTATGATAATGCCTGTATCAGCTGATTCATTTAAATCAGCGATTCAGTCTGGTTCAGAAATTTATCATCACCTCAAAAAAGTTCTTCAAAAAAGAGGGTTAAACACTGGGATAGGAGCTGAAGGTGGTTTTGCACCAGATTTAGATTCTAATGAAGAAGCAATAAAGATTATTCTGGAGGCAGTAGAAGCTGCTGGTTATAAAGCTGGAGAAGATATTCTGTTAGCTCTGGATGTTGCTGCAACTGAAATTCACGAAGATGGTGAATATCATCTAAAAGGTGAAGGAGTTAAGAAAACTAGCAGCGAAATGGTAGAGTTTTATAAAGAATTAGTTGATAAATATCCTATTATCTCAATTGAAGATGGTCTTGGTGAAGATGATTGGGATGGCTGGACAGAATTAACTAAAGCATTGGGAGATAAGATTCAGTTAGTTGGAGATGACTTGTATGTGACTAATACTAAAAGGTTAAAGAAAGGTATTGAAAGAAATTGCAGTAATTCAATTTTGATTAAATTAAATCAGATTGGAACAATCACTGAAACTTTAGATACAATTGAAATGGCAAGTAGAGCAGGATTTACTTCAGTGATTTCTCATCGCTCAGGAGAAACTGAAGATGTTACAATTTCTGATTTAGTGGTTGCAATGAATACAGGTCAGATTAAAACAGGAGCTCCAGCTCGTTCAGAGAGAGTTGCTAAATATAATCAGCTAATAAGAATAGAAGAAGTATTAGGCGATACTGCTGAGTATGCCGGAAAGGAAGCTTTTTTCAATTTAAATTAAAAATAAATTATAAAATATACAGAACCTCCGGTGCAAATACCGGAGGTTTTTTAATTCCAGCCCTGTGCTTCTAACTTCTCAACTTTGCTTGTATACATCTTTTGAGAAGATTTTTGTTTACTCGAAATTTTTTTTCTTTTTAGGCTGTTCTGTTTATGTAAAGTCTTTTCACTAATTAGTTCATGGATTGCTACTGCTGCAGTTCTAATGCTTATCCTATTATTTATTGCAAGGTTTATAATTTCATTAATTTTATTTTTTATGGAAGGAAAAGAACCGATCAGGTCTAAAATTAACATATCTACCTTTCCAATAGCTGAAGTTGTCTCTTCTTTAGGGAAAGAATTTTTTTCATTAGGAGATAAATTTTTTCTGATTTCCAATAATCTTTCCAGGGTTTCAGTTCTGCTTAGCATGTATTTATCACCTATTCCTTATTGCTCTATAATCGGTATCAGGAGAACTATAAAATGCAATTTTATAATTCATAACCATTTTATTAACTCTAGAAGCAATATTTCTTGAAATAATTCTTAATCTTTCATTGTTGATAGGGTTGGTTTCATTATTTAAAAATATCTGAAAATCATGGTTAGAGGTAAAAATTGTTGCCCGATTATTTTTCAGTCTAAAATCAATCCAGTAAAGCAATGTCTCTAGAACAAATGGGGAGTATCTGATTTCATTGAATATGTCATCAAGGACTACCAGTCTTGAATGCTTTACATTTTGATAAATCTTAGAACGGGTAAAGTCCTGGTCAGATCCTTCCATATCATTTTTCATGTCCATAAGACCTTCAGAAACATTAATAAAATAAACAGGAGCCCAGTTTTGAGTAAATGGTATATTTCCATACTGAATAACTTCTTTGTTTCTGTATACTTCTTCGGCGATCTTCTCAGCAGCTTTGTGCAGGGCGGCAACTGCAAGATGAGTTTTCCCTATTCCAGGATACTCACTAAAAAGATAGATAGATTGTGGAAGGTCTATAGCAGTATCGATACCATTAATATAATTTGAAACTCGTCTATATTTATTTTTGTTTTTTTGAGATAATATAGAACTTTTGAAATTTTTTAAGGTGCAGTCTTTATAGAGAGGATCAATATTGGCGTTATTAATAATAAAGTTTTTGACTTTTTTTATAACCTGTTCTTGAGGAGGTTTTTTAGTCCCACCCTTTTTCTTCAAGTTCTGAGACTTTGTCTTTTCTATTTGCATTTTCTTTTCTGCTATTAATTTCTGAAAATGATTTTTCTCCAATATCTTTCAACTCCCTATCTTGTTCTAAGTATTGATTTAAAGAGTAAATATCCTCATTATAAAGATCAGTTAAAATTTTTCTGACATAGGCAATAGGGTTATTAATTCCCTGGTTCTTTGAATAGCCAAGTAATTCAGCTATTAATTTTGCTTCCATCCCTTTGTCTATAAAGCCTTTTAAGTAAGTATACTCAGTAGGCGTCATTGGTCTTTTTTGAAAATGTTTTCTCCAAAAAGAAACTATAATGCCCATTTTATCATGGTTATTATATGTTATATCAGACTGATCGGTGCCTGTTGTTTCTTTTTTATCTCTGTTATTGATTAATTCTTTATCAGGCAAGGTAGTTCCTGCATTATCTGGGATAAGTAATTCGATTTTTAAATTTTCTACAAGGCTATCATTGATAATATCATGCAAGATTAACCAGCCACTATCATCTAAATCTGTTACTATTCTACCAGATTTATTACTATCAAGAGAGCTGGATTCTGCTAATTCAGTTTTTGAAATTATTATGATTTCTTTTTCTTCGCTTTCGGAACCATACTCAAATAAAAATGACCATAAAATAGCAAGTATTAGTTTTTCATTTGAATTGAAGCTGGAACTCCATATCTCTTCAAAAATCTGATTCATATAAACCCCCAATCTAAAATTAAGTTGGAGTATAAGGTATAACGTGTATTAAATATATCATAGTAGAAATTCTATTTCAATATAAGATCTTTAAATTTATTGAATTCTAATAATAAATTATCATTCATATTAATTGTTTTTTTGGTTAGTATATGTTAAAATAATAAAAGGTAAGAATTAAGGATAAAATTACTGGGAGGTGAAGTTTGTGACGGCACTTAAGGTTTTACATTTGATAGTATCTTTAGGTGTAATTGTTGGAGTATTACTCCAATCTGGTAAGAGTGCAGGTTTATCAGGAGCTATTGATGGTGGTGCAACTCAGTTTTTAGGTTCCAGTGGAAGAAAAATGGAGGAAAAAATTAATAAAGCAACGATGGTTGCCGCTATTGCATTTATGGTGCTATCTTTCATCCTGGCAGTAGTTTAAAATAAATTTAGCTTTTTAAATTATTATTAATAATAGCGGTCTTAGGCCGCTCTTTTTCCTTTTAGCTTAATTTTTAATTAATATTTTGAAATAATAATGTACTACATGGATCTTAAGGAGGATGAAAAATGGAATTTATTACACCACTGGCAGGGATCCTGGCCCTGCTCTTTGCTCTGTTTATGGCAAATAAAGTTAAAAAATCAGACCAGGGAACTAAAAGAATGATCGAATTATCTCAGGCCATTAATGAAGGGGCAATGGCATTTTTAGGTAGAGAATATTCAATGTTGTCAGGTTTTGTTGTTGTTGTAGGTATTATAATTATTCCTACTCTTGGCTGGCAGACAGCCTTATCATTTGTATTAGGAGCTATTTTCTCTGGTTTAGCTGGGCTTATAGGTATGCAGATAGCGACCAAAGCTAATTCAAGAACAACCCAGGCAGCCCGAACAAGTTTAAATGATGCTTTAGGTGTAGCTTTTTCTGGGGGATCAGTTATGGGGATGTCAGTTGTTGGCCTCGGTACTATAGGATTAGGGGTTTTATACATAATTTTTACTAATAATCCTGAATATATAAGAGGTTTTGCTTTTGGAGCAAGTTCAATTGCTTTATTTGCCCGTGTAGGTGGCGGTATTTATACAAAAGCTGCTGATGTTGGTGCTGATCTTGTTGGTAAGGTTGAAGCAGGTATTCCTGAAGATGACCCCCGGAATCCAGCTGTTATTGCTGATAATGTAGGTGATAATGTTGGAGATGTAGCAGGTATGGGTGCCGACCTTTTCGAATCATATGTTGGTTCAATTGTCGCAGCAATGACTTTGGGTACAACACTTTCAACTGATCATGTAATTTTGCCTTTATTAATAGCGGCTATTGGAATTGTTGCTGCCATCATTGGTACTAGATTTGTTAAAGCCAAAGAGGGTGGAGATCCAGCTAAAGCTTTGGAAAAAGGAACACTTGTGGCAGCTGGAATTACAATAATTGGTGGTTTTTTGTTAGTTAATAGTTTGATTGGAGATTTAGGAGTTTTCTGGGCTATATTAGCAGGTCTTGTTGTTGGTATTTTAATCGGTCGAATTACTGAATATTATACTTCAGAGCATTATAAGCCAGTTCAGCATATTGCTGAACAGTCTCAGACAGGTACAGCACCAAATATTATTGCTGGGCTTGCTGTTGGTATGCGTTCAACTGTATTCCCAATTTTATCAATTACAGTTGCAATATTTATTTCATATAATTTTGCAGGGCTTTATGGTATAGCAATGTCAGCGGTAGGTATGTTAGCAACAACAGGTATTACTCTTTCCGTTGATGCTTATGGTCCAATAGCTGATAATGCAGGTGGAATTGCAGAGATGGCAGAACTTGATCCTGGTGTAAGAGAAATTACTGATAAACTTGATTCTGTAGGTAATACCACTGCGGCTATGGGTAAGGGTTTTGCAATTGGTTCAGCTGCTCTAACAGCTCTGTCTTTGTTTGCGGCTTTTTCTGAAGCAGTAGAATTATCAGTAATTAGTTTAACTAATCCAAATGTAATAATTGGTTTATTTTTAGGTGCAATGTTACCTTTTTTATTCTCAGCATTAACAATGGAAGCCGTTGGCTCAGCTGCCTTTAAGATGATTGAAGAGGTAAGGAGACAATTTAAAGAAATTCCTGGAATTATGGAAGGTGAAGGAACACCAGATTATAGAAGTTGTGTTGATATTTCAACTAAAGCAGCTTTAAAAGAAATGATTATTCCTGGAATTCTGGCAGTTATTGTTCCAGTAATCGTAGGTCTCTGGGATGTTGAAGCTCTTGGAGGTTTACTTGCAGGTTCATTATCAGCTGGTGTACTTTTAGCCATTATGATGGCTAATTCTGGTGGAGCCTGGGATAATGCTAAGAAGTTTATAGAATCAGGTCAATATGGAGGCAAAGGTACTGAAACCCATAAAGCAGCAGTTGTTGGGGATACAGTAGGGGATCCATTTAAAGACACTTCAGGACCATCTTTGAATATTTTAATTAAGTTAATGACTATTGTTTCGCTGGTATTTGCTCCTTTATTTATATAGTAAGCAGGCAATTAAAAATGATCCTTTCCCTCTAAGCAACTGCTTAGGGGGTTTTTTACAACCGGAGGTGATAGTTATTTATGATAGAACCTGGTGATGATAATATGTGTTTTGTTTGTGGAGAAGATAATCCAATCTCTTTAAATATTGAATTTGTTTATGATAAAGAAAAAGAACATGTAATAGCTGATTTTATGCCAGATGAAAAGCTGTCAGGTTATAGAAATGTTATGCATGGGGGCCTTGTTTCGACTTTATTAGATGAAGCTATGGCAAAAGCTATCAGGCTTAAAGGCTGGCAGGCAGTTACTGCTGAAATGAAGATAAGATTTTTAGAACCGGTTCGGCTTGATAGAAAAGTTGTGATAAAGGGCAGGGTTCAGGATAAGCGGAGAAGAATTATTGAAACTTCAGCTAAATTGGAAGGTAAAATGGGTAAAGAATTGGCAAGGGCAAGTGCTAAATTTATTATTGTTAACAAAAATACCGGAGAAAGGGATGGTTTTAATGATGAGTAGAGAAGAAGCTCTGGAATTAGTAAAGAAGAATATTAAACAGGAAAATTTAGTTAAACATTGCCTGGCAGTTGAAGCAGTAATGGTTCGTCTGGCTGAATATTTTGATGAAGATGTAGAAAAATGGAGACTTGCTGGTCTTTTACATGATATAGATTATGAAGACACAGCAGATAATCCTGAAAAACACAGTCAGATAGGAGCAGATCGTCTGGCTGAAATGGGTCTTTCTGATGATATTGTCTATGCAGTTAGAGCTCATAATGGAATTCATGAACTTCCTAGAAAAACTAAATTAGATAAATCTCTTTATGCATCTGATCCATTAACAGGCTTAATTGTGGCCTCAGCATTAATTCATCCAGAAAAAAGTTTGAATGCTCTGGATACAGAATTTATAATGAATAGGTATCAGGAAAATTCATTTGCTAAAGGAGCAGATCGGGATGTAATTGCATCATGTACAGAATTAGACTTAGAACTCGAAGAATTTATAGCTTTATCTCTTGAAGGTATGCAGAGCATTTCTGAGGAGCTTGGATTATAATGGCTGCCCGTAACCAGATCCTGGAATTTTTTGAAGAGAAGGCGAAAAGACCTCTTAATATTAATGAATTGTTGGCTAAATTTAATGTTTCTAAAAGCCAGAAAAAACAATTTGAAAAAGTTCTTAGTGAACTGGTGAAAACTGGCGATATCTATCAGAGTGATAGAGGCTATTATGGGATTCCAGAGAAATTTAATCTTATAAAAGGTAGAGTTCAGAGTAATCCTAAAGGTTTTGCATTTTTGATTCCTGAAGATCCATCGAAGGAAGATATTTATATTTCCTCTGAAAACTTAAATAGTGCCATGCATAATGATAAAGTTTTAGTCAGACCCTTTAAGTCTGGTGGAGGCAAGAGAGATGAAGGTGAAGTCATTAAAATCCTTGATCGTGCCAATGAAACAATAGTCGGTGAGTTAGATCATTATGGCAAATACGGTTTTGTAATTCCTGATAATAAGAGGATTTTTACTGATATTTATATTCATCAGGGTAATTTTAAAGGAGCTGATTCTGGCGATAAAGTGGTTGTTAAAATTATTAAATGGCCCAGAAAAAATAGAAATCCTGAAGGCGAAATTATCGAAAAGATTGGAAGCAAAGGCGATCCAGGTGTCGATTTAGAAGCAATGATTCGTCAGTTAGAATTGCCTGGAGAATTCCCGCCTGATGTTATTGAACAGGCTAGGAAATACCCTGATAAACTTTCTGAGAAAGAGATTTCTAAAAGAAAAGATTTAAGAGATATTCCTATGGTAACAATAGATGGCGAAGATGCTAAAGATTTTGATGATGCTGTTTCAATAGAAAAATTAACTGATAATAAATTTCGCCTTGGAGTTCATATTGCCGATGTAAGTTATTATGTTACTGAAGGGACCCCTTTAGATAACGAAGCTTATCGCCGCGGAACCAGCATTTATCTTGTCGATAGAGTAATTCCAATGTTACCTGAAAGGCTTTCTAATAATCTCTGTAGTTTGCGTCCAAATGAAGATAAATTTGCTGTGACTGTTTTTATTGATTATCAACTGGAGCCCTTTGAATTAGTTAACCATGAGATTCATCGTTCTGTAATTCGTTCAAATCATAGACTAACCTATAATCAGGTTAGAGAGATGCTGGAAAAAGATAATAAGAGCCTGCAAGATAAGTATGCTGATTTTTATCCCAGATTGAAGTTAATGGAGAAACTTCATAATAAATTAAGAGGGGGCAGGAGATTAAGAGGGACTATTGATTTTGATTTTCCTGAAGTTAAGGTTATTTTAGATGAGGAAGGTAGCCCAATTGATATTCAGAGAATGGAACATGGTCTTCCAGAGCAGATTATAGAAGAATTTATGATTGCAGCTAATAGAGTGGTGGCAGAAGAAGTTTTCTGGCGAGAAGAACCATTTATTTATAGGGTTCATGATAAACCTGATCCTGAAAAGATAAAGACTTTTAATGAATTTATCCATAATTTTGGATATCATTTGAAAGGCGGTAATGATGGTGAGGTTCATCCAGGAGCCCTCCAGGAACTTTTGAGTAAAGTTGAAGGTACAGATGAAGAAAATTTAATAGAGACAATGCTTCTTCGTTCAATGAAGAAGGCGGTATATTCTCCTGTTAATATAGGTCATTTTGGTCTTTCACTTGATTATTACTCCCATTTTACATCTCCAATCAGGAGATATCCTGATTTAGTAGTTCATAGGATTATTACAGAACTAATAGCAGGGGGTAAATTATCTGCTCCCAGGCGTCAGGAACTAGAAGATGTTTTGCCTGAAACAGCTGATCATTGTTCACTTCAGGAGAGAAGAGCAATGGAAGCTGAAAGAGATTCAGTAGATCTTAAAAAAGTAGAGTATATGCAGCGTCATGTCGGTGAAGAATTTACTGGTATTATAAGTGGCATAACAAATTTTGGAATGTTTGTTCAGCTTAAAAATACCGTTGAAGGTTTAGTTCATGTTGAAAGTCTGGCAGATGATTATTATCATTATCGTGAAGATCAACAGATTTTAATTGGAGAACGGACAAAGAATATGTATAGATTAGGCGATGAAGTAGAGGTTAAGCTGGTGAAAGCCAATGTTGATGAAAGACAGTTAGATTTTGAGGTAGTCAAAAATTAATATAAAATGAGTGGGGAGGTGTTATCTTATGGCTAAGAATAACGATGATATAACAATTATTGCTCGGAATAAAAAAGCAAGGCATGACTATAATATAGAAGAAACATTTGAAGCGGGGATTAAATTAAAGGGTACAGAAATCAAGTCTATTCGCCAGCGGAATGTAAATTTAAAAGATAGTTTTGCCCTGGTAGAAAATGGTGAAGTTTTTCTCCATAATATGCATATTAGTCCTTATAAACAGGGTAATAGATATAATCATGATCCAGAAAGAGTAAGAAAACTCCTCCTCCATAAAAATGAGATTCAAAAATTGATAGGCTATACAAAACAGAAAGGATATACTCTGATACCTCTGTCAATCTATTTAAAGCGAAATTTAGCCAAAATTGAACTGGCATTAGCAAAGGGTAAAGATGTGAGGGATAAGCGAAGAGACATTGCCAAAAAGACTGCAAATCGAGAGATGGAAAAAGCTTTAAAATATCGAACTTATGAACAATAATTACTTGACAAGCAGGCAATTATCCTTTATAATATATATTGTAATTGAGGATTCTCCTATACAGGGGGTGTTCTGGTATCGCCTGTATAGTGAGTTCTCTGATTGCGCTCCGGGGATACTCTTTCACCCGTAAAATACTGAGTAAATAAAATTATCTGCAAACGATAATAATTACGCTTTAGCTGCTGCGTAAGCAGGCAGCTAACGCCCACTGCAGACGTGTCTGTCGTGTGTAACTGGGTGTCATAAAAAGCAGACTTACCTTACTCTAGCCGTCTGAAGGAGTAAGGGAAATTTGCCAGACTTGGCCTGATAGAATCCTGTCTACTGGAGTCTATCAGGTGAGACGAAAAAGTAGACTACGAGTGTAGAAATCAGGGAACGAACTATGCAGTACGTGGGTTCGATTCCCACCACCTCCACCAATAAAAAATAATATACATTTTTTTATGTAATCTCGTACGGGCATAGCTCAATTGGCTAGAGCACAAGACTCCAAATCTTGGTGTTGGGGGTTCAAGTCCTCCTGCCCGTGCCATTTTTATATCTATGATATTTAGTCACTTTTAAAGTGGCTTTTTTTATATTTAAGATAATCATTTATAAAACTTTATTAAGAAAGGGGCAATTTCATTGGAATATACTGAGGCTGAAAAAGGTAGGATATTTATTAGCAGATTAGAGGATGGGGATTTAATACCTGATGCTATTGAAAATCTAGCAGAAAAAGAAGGAATAAATTCAGCAGTTGTTTTCTTTTTAGGAGGGGCAGATAAAAAGAGTAAGGTTGTGGTTGGACCTGAAGAAACTCCAGGCAAAAAATTAAAATCTAGAATTAGCGAGCTTAAAGGTATTAGTGAAGCTGTAGGTATTGGGACAATTTTTTCTGATGAAGAAGGTAAACCTAAACTGCACCTGCATGCTGCATTTGGACATAAAGATAAAACTATTACTGGTTGTACAAGAAAGGGAGTAAAGACCTGGTTAATTGGAGAGGTAATAATTATGGAATTAATTAATCATAATTCATTGCGAAAATTAGATTTAGAGAGGGATTTAAAACTTTTAAAGATTAATTAAATATATAAATATTAAGCACTAATGACCTGGGTAATTTTTTACCCAGGTCATTAGTTGAAAGTTTGCTATCTTAACTCGATATTATTAACAGTAAAACTACTTTTGTTGCCATTTTCATAATAATCATAACCAACTAATAAAAGCATATCTTCATATTCAGCCATTCTTAAAAAGCCTTCATCGAATTCATCAATATTAGCTAACTCTATTTCATATATTTCCAGTTCAAGCTCGCCAATTGTATCAGTATATATTTCAACATTTTTTATATTCTCATCTTCGAGTTCATCCATATCGGCTTGATTAAAGAAAGAGAAGGGGAGGAAGACAAAATCAAGCATTTCATTGGCAAACATTCCAGCCATTTCAGCAGGAACCTCCTGTCCACCCATTTCAAGTTTAACAATTTCTCCATCAGCCAGCCAGAAATTCATTTCAGATTCTTCAATTTCGCCACCAGGGATTATTTTTCCTTTATCAGCTTCAACATCATTGACAATTTCTGTTCCTAAAAATTCATATTCAATTGAATGTTCATTGATAGTTCCGGCTTCATCCATAATCATTGTAAAATCAAGCTTGGAGAAGTTATTTATTAATTGACTTAATTCTGTTGGAGTCTCCAGCAAATCTAAAGGCAGATCATCTAAAGTTGCAGCCTGAACTGTAGAACCGAGGGTAAGAACCAGAGCCATTACAATTATAAAACTGTTTATTTTCAAATTCCATTTTATCAATATAACTCACCTCCATTGAATATATTATATCACAATTATTTAATTATAATTGTTACCATTGAAACTTTATTATTAAAATAATTAAAGGATTTATCTTAATCATATAGAATTCAATAGCAGATAGCAATAATAAAATTAATAACGGAGTGATGTCATGGAATTTAATATTATAAAAGAGAAGATTAATAGAATTAATAATAGGTTAATTGCTTTAAATGAGTATATTTTAGAGAATCCTGAGTTAGGTAACCAGGAATTTAAAGCCAGTAAAGCCCATACAGATTTACTGGCAGGACATGGTTTTGAGATAGAGAGGCCATACTTAAATATGGAGACAGCCTTTAAGGCAGAATATGATTCAGGAAGGAATGGACCTACGGTAGCTTATCTGGCTGAATATGATGCTCTACCAGGGATTGGCCACGGTTGCGGCCATAATATTTTAGGTACTGTTAGTACTGGGGCAGGTATTGTATTAAGAGAAATTATTGATAATATCGGTGGTAAGGTGATAGTATTTGGAACCCCTGCAGAAGAATCATATGCAGGTAAAGTGGAGATGACAAATAAAGGTGCCTTTGATAATGTTGATGTTGCAATGTTAGTTCATCCATCTTCTGATCATTTTAAGAGTGGGAAATCACTGGCTTTAAAGGCTATTAAATTTACCTATCGGGGTAAGACAGCCCATGCTTCAGCGAGTCCTGAAGAGGGTATTAATGCTTTAGATGCTGCAATTAATACTTTTAATAATATCAATGCAATGAGAGAGCATCTGAAACAGGATGCCAGAATTCACGGAATTATATCAAATGGAGGCGAGGCAGCTAATATTGTGCCTGATCTGGCGGTAGCTAATTTTTATATTAGGGCTGAGACAAAATCATATTTAAATCAACTGGAAGAAAAATTGATGAATGCTGCTAAAGGGGCCTCTCTTGCTGCAGGCACAAAATTAGAGAGTAGTTATTATGAAACTCCCTGTTTAAACCTGATAACCAATCAGAAATTATCTGAGACCTATATTAAGAATATAAAGAAAATGGGTGTTAAAGAGATTTATGATAATGATGAAGCAACTGGTTCAACAGATGCTGGCGATGTCAGCCAGGCCTGTCCCACTATTCATCCTTATTTTGCAATTTCTGAAGATGAATTAACCGGTCATTCCAGAGAATTTAGGGATGCCACTAAGTCAGACTATGCCTATCAGGAGATGAAAAAAGCGATTGGAGCCCTGGTTTTAACTGCAGCAGAGGTAATTGAGAAGCCTGATTTATTAAAGGAGATTAAAGAGGAATTTGCAAATAAATATCAATAGGAGAGGATTTGAATGGAAGTTATAATCTGGTTAGGTATTTTTATCTGCCTTTCTCAGTCAGCTATGTTTTCAGGCCTTAACCTGGCTTTCTTTAATATCAGCAAATTAAAGTTAGAGCTAGAGGTAGAAAAGGGCAATCAAAAAGCAGAGAAAATTCTGGAATTAAGGGAAGATGCTAATTTATTATTAGTTACTATCTTATGGGGCAATGTGGCAGTTAATGTGCTTTTATCTTTACTATCTAATTCTATTTTATTTGGGATCTTTGCTTTTTTATTTTCAACAGTTGTGATTACAATTATCGGTGAAATAATTCCCCAGGCATACTGCTCCAGGAATGCAATTAAAATGGCTGCCAGGTTAACTCCAGTTTTTAAATTTTATCAATTGCTACTTTTCCCTGTAGCTAAACCGACGGCCCTATTATTAGATAGCTGGCTTGGAAAAGAGGCTATAACCTATTACCCTGAAAAGGATTTAAGAGAACTGGTGAAGATCCATATGCGTTCAAATGATACTGAGATTCAAGAAATGGAGGGCAAAGGTGCCTTAAATTTTTTAGCACTGGATGATCTTCCGATCAGAAAAGAAGGAGAGCCGATAGAACCTAAAAGTATTATTCAGATTGAGTTTGAGGATGGAAGACCTATTTTTCCAGAAATTTCTCCAGAGATTAATGACCCTTTCTTAAGGAAAGTAGAATTACCAGATACTAAATGGGTTATTCTGGTGGACAGGAAACAAAATCCTGTAATGGCTTTAAATTCTGATGGATTTATCAGGGATGTATTATTTAATAAGTCTAATTTTAATCCATTTAGGCACTGTCACCGCCCAATCATTGTAAGGGATGGATCAAAACCATTAGATCAGGTAATTCCAAAATTAAAGGTAAATCCTGAACATGGTCAGGATGATGTTGTAGATGAAGATATTATCTTACTCTGGTCAGATGAGAAAAAAGTGATTACAGGCTCAGATATTCTTGGGAGACTGCTCAGGGGGATTGTTAAGAATAGGGCTATTTAATTTTTGAATTTATAAGTAATTAACTTACTGGATAATAAGATATATTTATGGTATACTTTATAAAAATTATGATAGGGGGCATTTTTTATGAAGATATATACAAAAACTGGCGATAAAGGTGAAACCAGTCTTTATGATAATACCAGGGTGGCTAAAGACTCAATTAGAGTTGAAAGTTATGGTACCATCGATGAATTAAATTCAACTTTAGGGCTGGCCAGAACATTTATCTCAGAGGAAGAGATCAGTAAAGAAGTATTTAAAATCCAAAGACAGCTCTTTGATGTTGCAGGAGAGCTGGCCACTTCAGATGGGACGACTTTTCCTGAAAAGATAGGTAAACCAGAGATTGAAGAACTTGAGGATATAATCGATAAATATTTAGCTAAAATGAATGAAGAAGAGAAATCCAGTTTTATTATTCCAGGGAGTAACCGGGCATCGGCTGCCCTGCATCAGGCCCGAACTATCTGTCGAAGAGCAGAAAGAAGGATTGTGACTTTAAGCAGAGATGCTGAGATCAGAGAAGAGATTCAGAAATATGTAAATCGGCTGTCAGATGTAATTTATACTTTAGCCAGATTTTTAGAAACCCGCCTTGAATATGTAGAATTTAAAAAAGATGAATAAATAAAAAATGGCAGCCAATTGGCTGCCATTAAGTTTTTCATATTTGCTTTAATTAGCGTTTCAAATAACCCTTTAATTCTTTGCTTCTAGTTGGATGTCTTAACTTTCTTAAAGCCTTAGCCTGAATCTGTCTGATTCGCTCTCTGGTGACTCCAAATTCAGTTCCTACTTCTTCAAGGGTTCTCTGTCTGCCATCTTCAAGGCCATATCTGAGTTCAATAACCCGTTTTTCTCGATCAGTTAATGTATCTAAAACATTATCAAGTTGATCCTTTAATAATTCTGAAGAAGCAAGGAGATCTGGAGAAGGAGAGTCTTGATCCTCAATAAAATCCTTTAACTGACTGTCATTTTCCTCCCCAATAGGTGTATCCAGGGAGGCAGGCTGCTGGTTGATTGTCAGTTTCTTAACTTCAAGGACCTTTTCAGGATCCATATCCATCTCTTCGCCGATTTCTTCAGGGGTAGGTTCTCTATCCAGTTCTTTATTCAGCCGTTTTTCAACCCGTTTTAATTTATTCATGGTTTCTACCATATGAACAGGTATCCTGATTGTTCTTGCCTGGTCGGCAAGTGATCTGGTAATAGACTGTCTGATCCACCAGGTTGCATAGGTGCTAAATTTATATCCTTTGGTATAATCAAATTTTTCAACAGCTTTCATTAAACCTTTATTGCCTTCCTGAATTAAGTCCAGGAAAGACATACCCTGACCAACATATTTTTTAGCAATACTAACAACAAGTCGTAGATTGGCTTCAGTTAACTCCTGTCTGGCCTGTTCATCGCCTGCTTCAATGCGCTGAGCCAGCTCAACTTCTTCTTCTTTTGTAAGGAGATCAACTTTCCCCATCTCTTTTAGATAAACACGGACCGGATCATCAATACCTGCACCAGCAGGAATAGAAAGATCATATTCTTTTTCTTCGTTTTCATCATTCTCTTCAACTTTATCATTAGATTGGGTTTCTTCTTTTTGACTCATTATAAATTCCTCCTTAATGCTGTTACCCAGCACAATTGTACATTATAAAATAAAATTACCTTAATGTCAAATAAGATTTATTAACCAGATAATTATCGGAATACTGATTATACCAAAAAGGGTGGTAATAAATACAGCTTCAGATGCCAATTGATAATCCCCCTGATATCTGGCTGCAAAGATTACACTATTAGCAGCAATTGGCATTGCAGCCTGAATCACAATAATTCCGACTAGAATATCTGGTATTGGCAAAAAATTTAGTGTCAGTAATAGAATGACTGGGATAATTAATAATCTTAATAGACTTAAAAAGATCAGTTTTGGTTTTAAAATAACTCTTTTAATATCAATTCCGTATAATGAACTACCAATAATCAACATCGATAATGGGAAAGTCATATCTCCTATCATCTCAACTGCCTCAAAAATTGGCCCAGGTAACTCTATGCCTGTGATAAATAAAAGAAAACCAATACCAATTGCTATTACACCGTTATTAATTATATTCTGCAAGCGGTCCGAATTCTCCTTCTTTCCAGAGGATAATAAATAAATTCCATAGGTCCAGATTACAATATTAAAGGGTATCATTCCCAGAGAGCCATAGAAGATACCGGTTTCAGAATATATAGAACCAATAATTGGTAAACCCATATATCCGACATTTGAAAAAATAATCAGGAATTCAAAGGTTCTTTTTTGCCTATCATTTGCTTTAATAAATCTTTTAAAAATATTAGCTGAGATCATTAAGATTAAATAAACAAAGGTCCAGCAGATAAATAATATTTTTGCATTATCAATTAATTCAGAGTTGATTTTTACTGTCATTGCAGATATTATTAAAAAGGGCAGTATGTAATCGATTAAGAGATCAAAAAGAAATTGCTGGTATTTTCTTGTGATAACATTTTTTGATCTTAAATAAAAACCAAAGAAAAGAATTAAGAATAGAGCAAGTATCTGTTCTAATATTACTAGAAATGGCATAAAAAAACCTCCAAATTTTCTGTTTATGCAGGAATATTAAATCTTATTGAGAAATAATAATTAAGAATGTATAGAAAAACACTTTATATTTAAAGGAATTGATAAAATGAAGCTACCTGTAAATAATATTAAAGAATTATATAATGCAATTGAAACCAGGCAGTCAAGGAGAAAATATAAATCAAAGCCGATTGGCCAGTCTCAGATTGAAACCCTTAGAAAAACAATTAAAGCTTTAGAGCAGGAATTTCCCTCAGTAAAAATTATAGTCAGACCTGAGGGGTTTGAAAGAATAATTAAAAATATTTTTGGGTTTTATGGTTTGATTTCAGGCGCCTGGAGTTATGCTGTTGTTCTGGCAGATAAATCATTTAAAAATTATCAGGTTAAGGCCGGGTATGCAGGTGAGGCCCTGGTTTTAAAGGCTACCTCAATGAATATAGATACCTGCTGGATAGGCGGCTTTTATAATTCAGATAAAATTGAACAAGAGTTAGAGCTGCCCCCAAATCATGAGATTATGTCGGTTATTTCTTTAGGGGAAGCCAGAGCTAAAAAGACTATCTCAGAGAAATTAATGAAAAAAGTAACTGGCAGCACTAAAAGAAAAGCTCTCTCTGAGCTCTGTAAGCCTGATTTTGATGAAGGCTGGCCTGACTGGATTAAGACAGCTGTTAGGGCAGCCAGACAGGCTCCATCTGCAGTTAACAGGCAGCCCTGGCGCTTTCAGGTAGATGGAGATAAATTACTCCTCTATGCCAGCACAGAAAAAAAGAAAGGCCAGGTTTCTCCCTATCTTGACTGTGGGATTGCCTTACTCCATCTTGAATTAGGGGCCAGAGTTTCTGGACAGCCAGTAGAGATCAAAGAACTGACACCCCCAGGGGTTGCAGAAATATCTCCAGTAAAGAAAGGTGCTGATTAAATTGGATTTTGAACATGATGTTCCTGATCCAGGAAATATCTCGCCAGAATTTGATGCCTGGAAGATTGCCTTTGCCTATCTTATAATAGCCGGGCTCTGGATAATGGTTTCTGATCGACTTATTATATTTTTGTTGAATGATACTGATAGTATTTCCTTTGTTCAGACCTATAAAGGCTTCCTTTTTGTTTCTCTGACCTCGTATTTACTATTTTACACTTTAAGACAGAGAATTAAAAGCTATAAATATTTAGTAACAAAATTATATGATAATTATAATGAGCTTGAAAGCACCTATGAAGAATTACTGGCGACTGAAGAAGAACTTGAAGAGAAGATAGCTGAGTTAAATCAGGGCAAAGAAAAGATCTATCAGCAGGCCTATTTTAATGACCTGACAGGACTTCCGAATAAGAATATGCTCTATGAAAAAATAGAGGGGATGATAGATAAAGATTCTTCCAGTAAACTAAATTATATTATCCTGGACCTCAATGAATTTAAAAAAGTTAATGATTTTCATGGCCATGAATTTGGTGATAAATTGCTTCTGAAAATAAAAAGAAAATTAATTAAAACACTGCCTGAAAAATATAGTTTGTTTCATTTTGGCGGTGATGAATTTGGAATTTTATCTGAGCAGGCTGACTCAGAAGAGGCGGAAATAAAATTAGTAAATAAGATTCTTGATATATTTAATGAACCTATTGAAGTAAACAATCATTATATTTATTCTTCAGCCAGTCTGGGGATAGTTTCTTATCCTGACCAGGCTGATACCGGGGCTGAGCTGATTAAAAATGGAGAAATAGCTATGTATAATGCTAAAGAAAAGGGGAATAATAGTTATAAATTTTATCAAAAGGATATGGAAAAGAAGATTAAAGATTACCTTCAGCTGGAAAAAGAATTAAGACAGGCAATTAAAAATAAAGAATTTGAGTTATTTTATCAACCCCTCTTTGATATTGAGAATGATAAGATTACTACTCTGGAAGCTTTAATTCGCTGGAAAAAATCAGATGGCAGTTATGTTTCACCAATTAATTTTATTCCCTTTGCCGAGGAGACAGGCTTGATTACTGAAATCGGCCAGTGGGTATTTCAGGAAGCCTGCAGACAGAAACAGGAATGGGTAGAGAAGGGGTTTAATAATTTTTCTATTTCCATAAATATTTCAGCTAAAGAACTGGATGACGCAAATTTTTATGATAACCTGGTTGAGGAGATAAATAATAACAATATTAATTGTAAAGAGATAGAGCTTGAAATTACAGAAAGCGATGTTATGAAGAATCTTAATAAAAATATTAAAATCTTAGAAAAACTTAGAAATCATGGAATAAAAGTTTCTCTGGATGATTTTGGTACCGGATATTCATCCCTAAATTATTTAAGAAAGATGCCAATTGATAATATTAAGATTGACCGTTCCTTTATAAATAATATTTCGACCAGCCAGAAGGAGAAAAAGATCTTAACCACAATCATAGAGTTATCAAAAATTATTGGTCTAAATGTAACTATTGAAGGGATAGAAGGTGAAGACCAACTCCAGTTTATTAAGGATAAAAAATGTGATCGGGTTCAGGGTTATCTCCTGGCCCGGCCAGCTCCAGCAGCTGAGATAGAGAATTATCTGATTAATAATTGATTTTAAATTATCTCCTGCTGAATTTTTAAATTATCAGTTGTAGAAAGATCGATCTTTTCCTGCCATTTTTTACCGGCATCAAGGATTCTGATATTAGGTTGTGAGGGCTGGTCTTTATTCTGGCTGATAACTACAGCCTTTCGTCCATCATTTAATTCGACTTTACAGCCATTAGGATAAAAGGGCATTATACTAATAAATTTATTGACAAGTTCTCTGTCAAAGTGGATGCCCCTTTCATTGTAGATTAAGCTTAAGGTTCTATCGATGGGCCAGCGTTCCCGATAGATTCTATCACTGCTTAAGGCATCATAGACATCGACTATGGCAGTGATTCTGGGGAATAGGTGGATATCATCTGCTTTTATTCCTCTTGGATAACCAGAACCATCGATTTTTTCATGGTGGCCTAAAACTATTGCCAGAGAAGTTGGGGTTATTTCACTTAACTCTCTCAATCTCTCAAAGCCGATTCTGGGATGTTCCTGGATGATATTATATTCCTTTTCAGTTAATTTACCTGGTTTTTTTAAGATTTCTTCAGGGATGCCTGATTTGCCAAGATCGTGGCAGATAGAACCCAGGGCTAGCTTTTCAAGCTGAAGTCGATTTAAGCCGATTTTATTGCCTAATAAGACTGAAAGAACAGTGACATTGATTGAATGGGCAAAGGTATAATTGTCTTTATTTTTGATATCGACCATATTCATCATGATTTTATTATTGGCCAGAATTTCATCGATCAGATTACTAACATAGGATTTTAGATTTTGAATATCTTTGTTGTTAATATCTCTATCTTCTAGAAGATTGCTATACAAATTATTGGTCAGTCTGATGCCCTTTTCTCTGACATTTCTGCTGACTACATCATTTAATTCTATATCATAGGAGAACTGATCTTCAATATAAAGATAATTGATTCCAAGCTCTTTAAATTTATCTTTATACTGGTTTAAATTTTTCTGGCCGGCAGTTAAAAGGCAGTGATTTTTATTATAGATAGACCTGGCCAGTTCCATGTCATTTTCAAGATTTTCAATTTTAACAAGTCTCATTATTAACACCTCAAAAAATTTGTCTAATACTAATTTCTAATTATATCAGAATTTGTTATAATAATAAATACATTATTTAAAAATGGAGGTGATAGTTAATGCCTGTATATTCTTATAAATGCAGAAATTGCGAACATAAATTCGAAAGAGAGATGACTATTAGCCAGAAAGAGGAAGAGAATGTTATTATATGTCCAGAATGTGGTAGTGAGAATACCTTTCAGACCTTTGATAGAGTTGGTTTTCTAGGTGGCTCTAAGGTCTCTGGCTGTTCAGGAAGCTGTCCATCAGATAAAAGTTGTTGCGGATAAAATTGCAGGAGGTAGTTAGATGTTTATAGAAATATTTAGTGCTATAGTCGCAGATAATTCATTAATGTCAGTTCTCTACTTTTTGCTAACGATAGTCCTGGGCTGGGGAGCTATCTTCCTTTATAATAAATATATTAATTGTAAAATTCATGAGAAGATTTCAGCTAAATGGCCAGATGTAGATAAATTTCTACTCCAGATTGATAAAAGATTAGTTGCATTAATTAAGATCTCGATTATCTATACTGCCTTTCAGCAGTTATTTTTACCTGAGATT
>CAZLCX010000017.1:23989-33575 GCA_964558325.1 uncultured Halanaerobiaceae bacterium
ATTGGGATTGCCTCTCAGTCAATTTTCCAGGATATCTTTAGTTATTTTACAATTTTTATTGATAAACCCTTTGAGATAGGAGATTTTATAATTATTGGTGAGTTTAGAGGGGTAGTAGAATATATCGGGATAAAGACTACCAGATTAAGAAGTTTAAGTGGTGAGCAGCTTGTCTTTTCTAATACTGATCTGACAAGCTCCAGAATCCATAACTATCGGAGGATGAGAAAAAGAAGGATTAATTTTAAATTTGGGGTAACCTATGATACATCTCTTAAGCAGTTAAAGGAGATTCCTGAAATTGTTAGAGAGATAATTGAATCAAAAGAAAAGACTGAGTTTGATCGGGCCCATTTTCATGCCTATGGAGATTATTCATTAATTTATGAAGTTATCTATTATGTTCTGGATAAAGAATATATAACTTATATGGATATCCAGCAGGAGATAAATTTTGAGCTTAAGGAGATATTTAAAGAAAAAGAAATTAATTTTGCCTTTCCAACCCAAACTATTAATTTAAATCAGGAAAATTTAGTTCAGGCAGATAATAAGGAGGAATAAATGAGATGAAAGGTTATAAAATAATCGATACCTATCCAGATTTTTTTGATCTCTGGCAGACAGCAGCCAGGGAACCGGTCAGTATTCAGATTGAAAGGTGGAGAACAGATTATATTACTGACTGGCCTGAAATTAAAGGGTGGCAGTTTGCAGGTTATGAAAATGATGACCAGTGGCGCCGGTATGCCAGAGAAGAGATTTTTCCCTGGTTGAATCAGAATTTTAATAAATTAATGGAAGCCAGGAATGGTCTCCTTGGTGCTATCAGATCAGTTTATGACCGGGATGCTGATTTTTTTCAGGAAAATTTGCAGACATATTTTTTGATTTCTGTTGGAATTAGTAAAGAACTGGCTGCAGTATCATCCTATGGCAATAGGCCGGCTATCTATTTTGATCTGACAGCCATAGCCAGAGAAGACTGGCAGGACAGGAATCTTCTCCGGAGCCTGGTGGGACTCCAGCTAGGTTATTATTATTTCAATAGTTTTCGTCAGAAGATTGGAGTTCCTGCTGGAGAAGGTCAGCGCTGGGATTATTTTAGAGTCGGTTTTGCCAGAGAGTTTGCCAGGGAATTATTAGGCCCTGATAATCAGGTGGATAAAGTTGCGGCCTATTATAATAGAGGTATCGATGGAGCCCAGGCCTGTAATATAATTTCTGTCTTAAGGGAAAGATATAGTTTCAGGCAGCTTGCATTACTTCAGCCTGCTAAGATTGAGGAAGAGGTCAAGGAATGTTTCTAGAAATTATTTTTGTTATATAAATTTCTGAACAGGGTTGTTCTGGAATATTTATGGAGCATGACTGGAGGAAAGCCGGTGCATTCCCGGAGCAATCCCGGAGGAAAGCCGGAGCATTCCCGGAGCATTCCTGGAGGATAATTAAACAAGGTCTGAAGGGTTTTAGAATGATCCTTAGAGGAAAATTAGTTTTGGAAGCAGGTTCCAGGGTATTTAAACCGAAATTAGACCGAAGCTAGACTGAATTTAAACTGAAGCCAGACCTAAGAATGACAGCATTAAGCCTGGCTGAGGGCTGGCAGAACTTAAAAATAATTAACTATCCTGACTGGAATAGTATTTCAGTTAGGATTTTTTTATTTTTTTTAAAATTAAGCTTGACAACAGGAAGAGATAGAGTTATAATAATAGTGTACTATTCAACTAGTGCACTAAATCTATAGAGGCAAGTTAGCTGGAAGGGGGCATTAATTTGTCTATCAATTATGATACGACTCGACCTATTTATGAACAGATCATTGACTTTATTTTAAAGAAACTGGCCTCCGGGAAGTATTCTGCCGGCTCGAAATTACCATCACAGAGGGAGATGGCTAAAGTTTTATCAGTTAATCCCAATACAGTTCAAAGGGCTTACAGGGAGATGGAGATTAAGGATCTGGTGGAAACAAGGAGAGGCCTGGGAACCTATGTAACTGAATCTGAGGAGAAGATAGAAGAGATCAGGTTTGAGATAGCAGAAGAGATAGTTGAAAACTTTATTGATGAGGTAAGGGCGTTAGGATTTACAAAAGCAGAGATTGAGGAGATGTTAGACAGGCAATTTAAGGATTTAAAAGGAGGAAAATAGATGGAATTTAAAGAGTCTTTTAAACCGATTGTTAAGGTGAATTCAGTTTCAAAGAAATACGGGAGAACCACAGCCCTGCAGGATGCCAAAATGGAATTTCCTGAGGGAGAACTAACGGCCTTGATTGGGCCAAATGGCAGTGGAAAATCGACTTTGTTGAAAACATTAGTTGGACTGACCTATGCAGACAGTGGAAGTGTTGAGGTTTTAGGCCTGGAATCCAGGATTCAGTTAAAGGATAAGGTGGCCTTTTTGCCGGAGATTGATCATTTTTATAACTGGATGACAATTAAGCAGATTATTGATTTCCATAATAGTCAGTTTTCAAATTTTAATTATGAGAAGGCAGTTGAACTTGCCGATGAGATGAACTTGAAGATTGAGAGCAAGATAACCTCACTTTCCAAGGGAATGCGGGGTAGATTAAAACTTGTTTTAACCATGGCCAGGGAAGTTAAACTGTATATCATGGATGAGCCCCTCTCAGGGCTGGACCCCCAGTCCAAGGGTTATATCCTGGAGATTTTAAATAATGAGTTTGCTACTGGCGGTAAATCGGTAATCTTATCGACCCATGAAGTTATAGAATCAGAAAAGTTTTTTGATTACGTGATTATGCTGGAGAATGGTCAGGTTAGGCTGCAGGGATATGCAGATAAATTAAGGGAAGAGCATAATCTTTCAATTCAGGACTTGACCAGGGAGGTGTTTGCTTAAGATGGCATTTTTAAATCTCTATAAAAAAGAATTAAGGGAATCTGGCTTTGCTGCTTTAATCCTGGGCTTACTGACACTGGCTTTTCATTTTTTCCTATATACCAGAATTACAGTCCAGAATTATCAGCTGATAATCGGTTCTGTGCTGACACCGTTTTTTATCTTTCCATTATTTCTACTGGTTACTGGTTATCGAACCTTTTCCCAGGAATGGAAGGATAGAACGATCTATTTATTAAAATCACTGCCGAGAAGAGGGTATACAATAGTCATTGCTAAATTTTTAGCTGCTCTAACCTATCTACTTGCCTTAATTATCCTGACAACATTTACAACCTGGCAGATAGTTTCTAGAACTATAACCGATTTTGGTTCTGTTATGCCAGTGGAATTAACAGGAACTTCGATTGTAAATATTGTCTTTTTGACCCTGGCAGGTTATCTCTGGTTTAATCTCTTTATTTATTTCATGTCCCAGATTGCCTGTCTTGTTAGCAGGGTCTATGATAGGTTTAGATGGCTGGTTACAATTATAGTTTTCTATCTTTCAGGTTATTTAAGTTTAAGAATTGCAGGGTTACTGGCTCGGTTATTTAACTGGATGCCGGCGATCAGTTTTCAGATTTCAGGTATAGGTGGTTCTGAAGAATTTCAGACAATTATAACCATTGGCAGTAATTCATTTCTCAGCCTGACCCTGGTAATTTTAGTCTTTATCTTCGGATCAGGTTTATTGCTTGAAAAAGTTCTTGAGGTATAAAAGGAGGAAAATAGAATGTTATCGAGAAAAAGAGTTATAACAATCATAATAATTTTATTGTTAGTCTTTGTTTATATCGATGCCCGGCTGATCACTGGCAGTCAGGGGATGGCAGCATTATTTAATGTTGATCTTTCCCACAGTGGCAATTTTAATTGGTCATCGAATGGAGATTACCAGTTTAGATCCGAGGTTTCTGGAACAGAAGAATATGGGGCAGCTGATTTAAATCAGTTATTAATTGAGAATAGGTTCGGAGAGGTAGATATTATTGGTGAGCCGAGGGATGATGTCAGTATTGAGTACAAAATTGAGGTCAGGGCTGCAACTGAAGAAATTCTGGAGGAAACTATTGAAGAGGTGGCCCTGGAATTAAATCAAACCGACCAGGTATTGGAGATCAGAACAGCCAGGCCTGACAGGCAGGACAGGGTAAATATTTCGACTTATTTAACTGTCAGGGCACCAGAGGAACTGGCTGTTGATCTTCAGAGCAGATTTGATGATATTAATATTGAGAATATTGATTCCAATCTGATTATCAATAATAGTTATGGAGATGTGGAGCTTTCAGAAATTACCGGCCCCTTAGATATTGAAGCCAGCTTTAGTAATTATAAAATTAATTCAGTCCAGGAAAAGATTGTCGGTAATTTTTCTTATACCGACGTTACAATCGATCAGTTAAAGTCAGATCTTGAACTAGACTTAGAGTTTTCTGATCTGGATCTATATCTGGAAAATGGGCCAGAAGCCTGGAGTTATGATCTTAGAACCAATTATGGTGCTATTAATAGCAGATATGATTTTCAGGTAAAAGAAGATGGAACAGAGGCGATTTATTCTCAGAGTAGAGAGGGAGTACCACTGCTTGAGATTGATGGAAGGTTTACAGATATTATTATTCATTAAAGGAGAGTAGATTAAATGACAGAGTTAAAAAAGATTGATCTAAGAAGTGATACAGTCACAAGGCCCAGTAATGAAATGCGTCAGATTATGGCTACAGCCGATGTTGGAGACGATGTTTACGGTGAAGACCCTTCGATTAATGAACTGGAGGAGAGGGCAGCTGAGATTTTAGATAAGGAGGCTGCCCTATTTCTACCAAGTGGAACAATGGGTAATCAGGTTGCTTTACTAACTCATACCAGCCCTGGTCAGGAAATTATTTTAGGAGATGAGAGCCATATCTTTTATTATGAAGTCGGTGGGCTGGCCAGACTTGGCAGTCTACAGGCCAGAACTGTTTCAGATGAAAAGGGTTATCTTGAGCCTGCTGCTGTGGAGCATGCAATCAGAGGCGAGAATATTCATTATCCGGAAACTGCCTTAATCTGCATGGAGAATACCCATAATCGACGGGGAGGAGTCTCCTATGGGCCAGACAGGATTAAGCCGATTGCAGAGCTGGCCAGATCTAAGAATATTCCCCTCCATCTTGATGGGGCCAGGATTTTCAATGCAGCCTATCAGGAAGAAATTGAGCCAGGAGAACTGGTAGCTGATTTTGATTCAGTGATGTTCTGTCTTTCCAAGGGCCTCGGGGCTCCTGTAGGTTCAATGCTGGTCGGGAGTAAAGAGTTTATTAAATCAGCCAGGAAAAATAGAAAACTCCTTGGTGGCGGGATGCGTCAGGCCGGGATTATAGCAGCGGCAGGTCTTTATGCCCTAGAAAACAGGAATGTTCTTAAAGCAGACCATCAGCAGTCAAAGGAACTGGCAGAAATTATTGAAGGTTTTAAGTCGGACCAGGTAGAGGTTTTCAGGCAGTCGACTAATTTTGTCATGCTTCAGTGCAATAATCAGGGAGGAGCTGAACTGATTACTGAGAAGCTGAATGAAGCTGGTATTTTGACCAATCAGTTTTCTGATAAATTGATCAGGCTGGTGACCCATCAGGACCTTGAAGCCAGTGATCTGGAGATATTTAGAGAGAGAATGGAGACTATTTTAAAAAAATTAAAATAATTAAACTGCAGTAAAATTGTAACCTTTATCTTATTATGTTATAATTTAATCAGATAAATGCTTGTTAATCTAATATTTTAAAGGGGTGTTAATAATGACAGTTGAAAATCTTATTAATACAGAAGCTCCTCAGTTTAAATTAAAGGACCAGGATGGTAATGAAGTCAGATTAAGTGATTTTGAAGGGCAGAAAGTTTTATTATCTTTTCATCCTTTAGCCTGGACTGGAGTCTGTCAGACCCAGATGGAGGATCTAGAGGGCCATTATTCTTTATTTGAAGAATATGATACTGTGCCACTGGGTGTTAGTGTAGATTCAACTCCTTGCAAGAAGGCCTGGGCCAAAGAAATGGATATTACTAATCTTAAGATGCTTTCGGATTTCTGGCCCCATGGAGGACTGGCTCAGAAGCTGGAAATATTTAGAGAAGAAGATGGTTTTTCTGAAAGAGCCAATATCTTAATCAATGAAGCAGGTAAGATTGTCTGGGCTAAGACCTATGCTATCGATACTGTTCCTGATTTAGAAGAGGTCTTTGATGTTATAAAAAATAAATAAGGTGGTATCAGAAAATGAACTCCTATTTACAGGACCTCTTATTAAATAAAGATGAAACTGGTGTTGAGAAATACTTGAATAGGCTGGTAAGAAATAAACACTGGACCTTAATCAGTTTAATTGATGAGTTATTACCAGGGCTGCTCTTTGAATCGAATCTGACCTATGGCAATTTTCATCAGGTCAAAATGGCATTATTTCTCCGCCGCCTTTCAATAAATAATATTTTAAGTAAAGAGACTGAAGAAGCGGTGGCCAGAGTTATTCTGACTGAGATGTTAAATAGAAATTGGCTGAATATTGAAGCCGGAGATTTTAAGGGGGCAGATTTAATTAATCGGCCTCTTGAAAATATGGTAGAAGAACTCAATAAAGGGAATATTCATAATAGCTATTATTATGCTATTCAGGAATATAAAGAAAATCCGGCAAATTTATCAGAATATCTGCTTGGATTGGGTTCCCTGGCAATACCTGATTCTCTGGGCCATAGTTTAAGCTGTTTTCAACCTGTTATTGAAGACCTAGTTTTTCCCCATCATCAGTATGCTGAGACAGCACTGTTATCATATGTAACCTATCTTGGCCGGAGAGATATTCCTGAGGATTTTGAGCCTGAAGATTACAGCCTAACAAATGAGCCAGACTGGACAGAACTTTTAAAGAGGGCGGCTTCTGGTACAGGAATCATTAATCTTCATCATATGATCACCAGTTATATTTATCTTGCCTGGAAGGATTCAGATTATCACCAGGGAGATTATAATCTTCCCTATAAGATCTTAGTTGACTGGTTTAAGGATAAAAAGATTGACCAGGCCCGGCTGGACAGGGTTGAAAACCTTGAAGTATCAACCTGGCTTCCTTCTGATTACACCAGTTTTTATGATGCCTTTGATTATGATAATCCAGATGAGACCTCCAGGATGGTTATAAATCTGGCTGAGGCTAAATATAGCCGGCTCTATGACTGGATGATAAGGCTTTATGCAGATGATTATGATCAGCCTAGCTGGAATCCTCATTTCTATACAGGTTTATATTCAGCATTATCTCTTTATGGTATGGAAGATATTGATGATCTTGCTGTTTTAAGGATGGCTTTAGATCAGGCAGTAAGGTATTATATAAGTGGTATGAAAAATTAATTTTAAAAGCTAAAAGGCGTATTATTATTCAGTAATACGCCTTTTAATTTACTATTTTTTACTTAGTCTACTTAAATACTTATAAATTAATAATAAAACTTGACATTTTATCATATAAAGATTATAATTTAAATAATCTTGCTGCGACCGTTTAAATCACAAAAGTAAGGAGGAGGATTGCGGATGAAAAACGATTTACAACAAAGAGAAACCTGGACGACACGTTTAGGCTTTATTTTAGCTGCTGCAGGTTCAGCTGTAGGACTCGGTAATATCTGGCGTTTTCCATATGTAACAGGTACTAATGGAGGTGCCGCATTTTTATTTATTTATCTAGTTGCTATTATTATAATAGGATATCCTTTAATGGTTACCGAGATGACATTAGGTCGTAAAACGCAGAGGAACCCGGTAGGAGCCTTTAAATCTTTAGCTCCTAACACTCCCTGGTGGCTTGTTGGTGGATTAGGTGTATTAACTGGTTTTGTTATTCTTAGTTATTATTCTGTAGTTGCTGGCTGGTCACTTGCTTATATTTTTAAGGCTTTAAGTGGGTTTACCCCAGATATGGCCTTTGGCGATATTTTTGGTGCTCATATTTCAGGAGTTGGAGTTCCAATTTTTTGGCATGCAGTCTTTATGATAATTACTATTGGAATTATCAGTGCCGGTGTTGTTAAAGGTATCCAGAGAGCAGTTAAGACTTTAATGCCAATGCTTTTTATCTTATTATTGGTCTTAATCTTTAGATCAGTTACACTAGAGGGAGCCGGTGAAGGTCTAACTTTCTACTTAACTCCTGATTTTAGCGCAATCACAGCTCAAACTCTGATGGATGCCATTGCTCAGGCCTTCTTTACATTGAGTCTTGGTATGGGTGCCATGATAACCTATGGTAGTTATTTATCAGAAGACGAAAATATTGGGGATAATGCAGCTTATGTTGTTGGTTTAGATACATTAATAGCTGTTCTTGCAGGTTTTGCAATATTTCCTGCTTTATTTGCACTAACTGATGTTTCCCCAAATGCAGGGCCAGGGCTTACTTTCATAACCTTGCCTGCTGTCTTTGCTGAAATGCCGCTGGGGTCATTCTTTGGCTTTTTATTCTTTGTACTTTTATCTGTAGCTGCTTTAACTTCAGCTATTTCATTACTTGAGGTAGTTGTGGCCTGGGCTGTAGACGAAAAGGATATGGAAAGAAAGAAGGCTTCAATTATTATTGGTATAATTATCTTTCTAGTTGGTATTCCGCCAGTATTAGGTTATAGTACCTGGTCGGATTTTTCATTCCTGGGTTTTGATGTCCTTGATACCTATGACTGGTTAGCCAACAGTGTTTTCCTACCATTAGGAGGTCTTTTAACAGCCATCTTTGCAGGTTATGTCTGGAAGGCTAAAAACCTACAGGATGAAGCCAATAAGAAGAGCGGAGTTATTAATATCGGCGCTTGGTATGGATTCTTAATAAAAATAGTTGTTCCAATTGCAATTGCATTAGTTATGATTGTTTCAATTGTTCAGACAATTTAATTAGGATTAATCTGAGAAGAAATGTGATAGAGGAGTTAGTATAGAGAAAAATACGGTCCAGCAAGTAAACCCTGACATCCGCAGTCAGGGTTTTTAGTTTTTCTTATGATATTTTTTAACCTTATTTATAAATTCTTCTCTTATAGTAATATCTTTAAACGAAATCTCGTCAATTAGAGGCCAGTTAAGATTTAGTCTGTTGTATTCTTCCATTAAAATACCTCCAGTCCTTCCTTTGATTTCAGAGCTAGGTGGTTTATAATATTTGCAGAGTTTAATTCCGCAGGAAGGAGATTTTTCCTTTAGAATCATCCCGGCTGCATTGCTATATTCTCTTAAATACTTTCTTATTACCTTTCTTAAAATATTAGTTTTAATATGCCAGTGTTTATTAAAAATATAACCAATCTCTTTGCTGTTTTTTAAGGTGAGAAGTTTTATAGGAGGTCTGGGCACTCCCATTCCTGCAGCAACTTCAGGGCAGATAGGTTTGAAAATGAATTCTTCTTTTAATTTATTAAGTTCATTGAATTCTACAATAGTTCCATCATAACGGCAGGCTTTAAATCCCAGGCAGCGGCTGATTAAGATTAGTGGTTTATCATTATGCTGTGGTTTTTTAATCATATAATTTTTCACCTCATAAATAACTTCTATAATTAATTTTATTTTCCTTTTTTTATTGATATATGAAGGGATTTAAATCTTTATGAAGAATAAATTATTAAAAGAAGATTGGAG
>CAZLCX010000018.1:0-33489 GCA_964558325.1 uncultured Halanaerobiaceae bacterium
TCTCTTAACATATTTCACAAAGTTGACGCCCTCGATGGGCTAATGCTGAGCTGACTAAGTTAATCTATTCCAACAATAAAAGTTCAAAATTTAGAAAGAAATAATTTATAATAATTGCAGGACTTTACTAATAAAAAGAGAATAAAATTAATAAGGGTTTTTTAAAAAAGTTTTATGCAAACGATTTCGTTAACTAAATTAATGATTAAGAAAGAAAAAATAGGAGGTAAAATTATGAGCAGAAAAATTAAAGAGACAAATGTCGCTTATTTCTGCATGGAGTATGGGCTCGATGAAAACTTGCCAATCTATGCAGGTGGACTTGGAATTCTAGCAGGTGATGTTTTAAAGGCAGCCCGGGAAAATGATTACCCTTTAATAGGTATCGGTTTACTCTGGCGTCAGGGCTATACCAATCAGATTATTGGCGAAGATGGTAGGCCTGTTGATACTTATCCACGAAACGACTATATTTATGATTTAGTTGAAGATACTGGCAAAGAAGTTTCTGTATCTATCAAAAATAAAGAAGTAATCTGCAAAATTTATAAACTCGACCGCTATGACAATTCAGAACTTTATCTGCTGGATACAAACCACCCAGATAATGATGGTGAAGCAAAATGGATTACCGGTCAGCTCTATGGCTGGTTTAGTGAAGAGAGAATTGCTCAGGAGATAGTTCTTGGTATTGGTGGCATTAAAGCCATAAGAGAGCTAGGTCTTGAAATCGATGTATATCATTTTAATGAAGGCCATGCTGCCCTGGCAGCAACTGAGTTGATAAAAGAAAAAAGAGCAGAGGGAGCGACTTTTGAAGAAGCTTTAGAGGATGTGAGAGAAGAAGTAGTCTTTACAACCCATACTCCAGTCCCTCAGGGTAATGAGGAGCATAGCCTGAAAACCCTGGAATATATGGGAGCGTTTAATGGCCTAACCATTGACCAGATGGTTAAAATTGGTGGAGCGCCATTTAATATGACAGTTGCCGGTCTGAGATTATCCTCAGTGGCCAATGGCGTTGCCCAACTCCATGGCGAGACAGCCAACAAGATGTGGAAAGATGTTGACGATCGGGCTCCAATTAAAGCCATAACCAATGGGGTCCATTTAAATACCTGGGTCGATCAGAGAATGATTGCTTCTTATAAAGATAAGGGTGATCTCTGGGCAACCCATCAGGAAATAAAATCAGAGTTAATTGACTTTGTTGCTGATAGAACAGGAACTGAACTGGATCAGGATAAATTATTAATCGGTTTTGCCAGACGGGCAGCACCCTATAAAAGAGCTGATCTAATCTTCTCAGATTTAGAAAAGATCAGACCTTATTTTGAAAAGGGTAAAATTCAAATAATCTTTTCAGGTAAAGCCCATCCCTTAGATGACACAGGCAAAGCTTTAGTTAAAAAGCTGGTTGAAATGACAGAAGAATTTCCAGATAGCGTTGTCTTTTTAGAAGATTATGATATGGAAATAGGCAGAATGTTAACTAGAGGTGTTGATGTCTGGTTAAATAATCCTCGCCGCCCTAAAGAAGCCAGTGGAACTTCTGGAATGAAAGCAGCTATGAACGGTATTCTCAATGCAAGTATCCTGGATGGCTGGTGGCCAGAAGCCTGCGAACATGGGGTAAATGGCTGGCAGTTTGGTGATGCCTTTGAAAGTGAGGATATCAAAAAACAGGATGAACATGACCTTGAAGCCCTTTATGAAGTCTTACTAGAAGAAGTATTACCGACTTATTATGATAATAAAGATAAATGGAAGAAGATGATGAAGGAAAGTATTGCTTCAACTATAGAAAGATTTAATGCAAAAGTGATGATAGAAAATTATTACCAGATGATGTATAATGAAAAGGTCAGAAAAAATGCAGAGAGAAAATTTAAGTAAATAACCCAACCAAGAATGGCCAGTAACTTAACTTCTGGCCATTCAACATGTTAAAAACAATATTAATTTTAGAAATTTTTAAATTTTATGACTGGTTTTGGAGGGAAAAACAGACTATATCTAGAATATAATTTATTAGGGTGAGAATTAATGTCTAATACAATTTTAAAAACAAGATTTATACCTCCATATCTTCAGAGAGAGACCTGGATCAAGGGTAATTTAAAAGAAGAATTTGATAGAATATCTTTATTTCCCCTGACTGTAATTAAGGCAGGTCCAGGTTATGGTAAAAGCACAATGCTTGCTGATTATTTTAGAACCTATTATCCTGAAGATAATTATGCCTGGTATAGTGTTGATGAATTTGATAGAGATCCCAGTATCTTTATTCAGAATTTTATTTCAGCAATAAATTATATAGATCAGGAAATAGGTAAAACAGCCCTTAATTTTTTAGATAATAATCTTGAACAGCAATTTAATTTAAAAAGCAGTCTGGAAATACTTATTAATGAAATATTAGAAAGTATTGATCAGGAATTTTATTATATAGTTGATGATATTCATCTTCTTGAAAATAATGATCGGATAATAAATTTATTAAACTATTTTATAAAGCATATGCCTCCTAATTTTCATCTTATCTTATCTGGGAGAACAGGAATTAAATTTCCTGACTTTATAAACTGGCAGTTAAAGAATCAGGTTCATATAATAAATTCTGCAGACTTTAGCCTAAAAAAAGCAGAAATAGATAAATTTTTAAAGAATCAATATGATTTAGATTTAACAAAACAGGAGCTTAACAAGATTTATGAGAGATCAGAGGGCTGGATTATAGCTATTGATCTTATAGGTAGAAGCCTTAAAACCGGTCAGACTATTAATAAGATTATTGATTTTAATACCCCCTCATTAAAACTATTGTTTGAATATTTGACTCAGGAAGTTCTGGAAGATTTAAATAAAGAGAAATTAGATTTTTTATATAAAACTTCAGTTTTACAGGTTCTAGACCTGGATATTATTAATCAACTGATAAGTGGTAATTATCGCCATGAATTTTTAAAGGAGCTTGAAGAAAACAGTATTTTTATAAGTAAATATGGCAGCAAACAGTATAGATATCACAGTCTTTTTCAGGAATTTTTACAGGAAGAGGCAAAAAAAGAATATGAGCTGAAAGATTTGCATAAAAGAGCAGCAGAAATAACTGAGGAAAAGGGTTTAATCGGCCATGCAATTTTTCATAGTTTAAATGCCGAAAAATTCGATAAATCTGCTGAATTAATTCTAGAATCTGCCGATAAATTATTAGAAAAAGGCAGAATAGAAACTCTTCAGCAGTCACTGGATGCACTGCCTGATAAATATCTAAATCAGAATCCTGAGCTTTATTTATATCAGGGTGATATCTACAGGTTAAAAAGTGATTTTAATGGAGCTTTAAACTCTTATCATGAAGCAGAAAAGTTATTCAAAGAAAAGGGAGATAAAAAAGATATAATTAGGGTTTTAGAAAAGCTAGCAATGATCTATTTAGATACAGTTCAACCTAATGAGGCAGACAGATATCTGAAATCAGCATTAGAATTAAAAGATGAAGACAATCCCTGGCAGGAAGCTAATCTGCTCTTCTTAATGGCTGAAAATAAGATAAATGAAGGAAATTATCAAGAAGCAGAAGAGTTTAGAGAAATGGCAGAAAAGGTTTCTGCTAAATCAAAAAATGACAATAATTTTAATGCCCGGGTTAAATTAAGAACAGGTAGATTAAATGAGGCCCTTAGTAGCCTTGAAAAACAATTAGAGTCAAATAAGGACCGCTCAAATTTTATTCCAAGGTCTCATAGAGAAACGGTTTTGTTATTATCATTGATTAATACTTTCCTGGGAAGGAATGATCAAGCCTTAGAAACTGCTTTATCAGGCAAGAAATTAGTTAATAATTTTCCTTCTACCTTCACCTCAGCTGTTGTGCAGATGCGTTTAGGACATGCCTATCAACTTAATGGAGAAAGAAAAGTTGATAAAGCAAGGGAAGCCTATGAAAAATCAATAGAATTAATAAAAGAAATAGGAGTGGAGAGAGGTTTAAGTGAGCCTTTAATGGGGAAGGCCCTGCTTGAAGCTTTTTATGGTAATCCGATCAAGGGTCAGGAGCTGGCAGAAAGGGCTCTTGAAATTACTCTTGAATCTGGAGATAAATGGTTAGGAAGTCTAATTTATATTTCACTAGGTATAAATCAGTATAAACAGAATTTATTTAAAGATGCCAGGAAGAGTTTTCAATCAGCTCTTGATTTTAGTTATGATCTTTATGATATTTATGGACAGATTGTAGCTAATTACTGGCTGGCAATAGTTTATAATGAACTTGGCTTTAAAGAAGAAAAGCTTGCTAGAATAAAAGAATTAGTTGATCTGGTAGAAAAATTTGATTTTATAGAACTTTTAAAGAAGCCAACCTTCTTTACTTCCAGGGATCCAGATATAATAATTCCAGTATTATTATCATTAAAAAATTCAGAGAAAGAGTCAGCCTTTACCAAATCCTTACTTGCAGAATTAGGCTATGCCAGGCTTGAGCATCATCCTGGCTATACCTTAAAAATCAAGGCTTTAGGCAAATTCAAGTTATTTAGAGGATATGAGGAAATTACAAAAGATGAATGGAAGCGAGAAAAAGCTAGAGAATTATTTTTATTATTTATTGTCAACTGGAAGGATATGCTTTCTAGAGATTATATCTGTGATAAATTATGGCCAGATTCAGATCTTGAAAGTGCAGAGCAAAGTTTTAAAGTTGTTTTAAATTCATTAAAAAACACTCTTGAGCCAGAGAGGAAACCAAGGCAAAAACCATTCTTTATTAATAGGAGAAATACCCATTATGGTCTTAATCCTGAAGCCGGTTATTTTTATGATGTCGAAGAATTCGAAAGTTTAATTTCTAGAGGTCAAAATGCTGTTAATAGAGAAGAGGAAATGGAATATTACATTGAGGCTATAAAGCTTTATAGAGGTGATTTCCTAGAGAGTGAAGATTATTATATCTTTGCAATTGATGAGCGGGAGAGGCTTAAGAATTTATATTTAAATACCATGGATAAGATTATATCATATTATTTTAAACAGGGAAAATATGAAGTCTGTATAAGTTATTGTAATGAAGTTTTACAGGTTGATCTGGCCTGGGAGAAGGCATATTATTATTTAATGCGTTCTTATTTGAAGTTAAATCGTCGTTCAATGGCTATAAAGACATATAAGAGATGTGAGCGGGTTCTGGCAGATGAATTATCTATAAGACCTGCCAGTAATATTCAAGAAGTTTATGAAAACATTATAAATAATTAGCTGCCGTACTAACCTACGGCAGCTTTTAATATCTTATAAAAAGTCAGTTATAGCTTCAACTAATTGATTAATATCATCTATTAAAGGAGAATGACCACAGTTTTTTAGTATCTGAATATCTGCGTTATCTCCAATATCTTCTTTGATAGTTTTGGCCATATCCATTGTTACAACTTTATCCTGATCTCCCTGGAGAATTAAAGTGGGAACCTCTATTTCTTCTGCTTTATTATTTCCAGGCTGTAAGCCATTATGCTGATCACTTAGATTAAAATTAGCCAGAGCATAATCTACATCGATTAAATTTCTCTGGGTCATCATATCTTCAAGATATTCTTCATACTTTTCTTCATCAGGTTGATTATCAGTATAAATCAAGGAATTCCAGATCTGGCGCATAGTTTCTTTATCATTATTTTTCTGGGCAGTTAAGACCGGTAATACCTGGACAGGATCACTGGCAATTTCTTCCTTGGTTTTTAATAATTCATCTGGAATTGGCTGGCCATTCTCATCTTTTTTAAAGATAGGATAACCTCTTGTACTAACTGATTCTAAAAGAATCAATTTTTTTACCTGGTCTGGTAATTTTGCTGCAATCTCCATGGCAACTCCACCACCTGTTGACCAGCCAATCAGATTGAAGTTATTAAAGTTTTTTTGCTCTAATAGATCAATTAAATCCAGGGCCAAGTCTTCAAGGGAATCAAACCGGTTATTATAACTTGATTTCCCAAATCCCCTCATGTCTGGTGCAAGTAAATGATAATTCTCAGGTAAATTTTCCATTAAAATATCCCAGTGTTTTGAAGAAGTCATATTCCCATGAATCAAAACCAGCTTTTCACCTGATCCTGTTCTTTCTCTATAAGCTATCTCTTCTCCTGTTTTAACCTTAATTTTATTCACAAAAATTCCCCCTTTTATAAACTAATTAAATATTCTCTAATCTTATTATAACAGACTCAGTTACAAATTTGTTACTAAATAAATATTGACTGGAGTAACTCTTTTGTAACTACTTTGAAACTTGGCTAATATATAATGTTATTAAAGATGATTGATAGGAGGTTTTTTATGCACTGGCAAATATTTTTACAGAACATTTTTGGTGGAATAGAAACTGGTAGTCTGTATGCCCTGGCAGCTCTAGGAGTTGTTTTAATCTATAGAGTATCAGATGTTACCAACTTTGCCCAGGGAGAAATGGCAATGTTTAGTACCTTTGTTACCTATACTATCTGGGTATATAGTGCAAATGCTGGGTTCCCTTACCCTTATATTGCGGCCTTTATAGGTGCTTTAATATTTTCTGCGATCTTTGGATTTTTAGTTGAAAGAATCTTTATTAGACCAACAAGCGATAGTTCTTTGCTTGGGAAGATGATAGTAACCCTTGGTTTAATATTAATTGTTAATGGTTCAGCAGGCGCAATTTTTGGTACAGATTCTCATTATATGCAAAGAGCAATCACCGGTCATATTAGATTAGGTAATATGATTATCAGGCCCCATTCATTTTTTGTTATAGGCCTTGCCATTATAATTATGCTTGTCTTATTTTATATGATTAAATTTACAATGTTCGGCGTGGCGATCAGGGCAACTGCCCAAAATGATAAAGTTGCTAAATTAATGGGAGTTCCTACAAAAAAGGTAACAGCTTTTACCTGGATAATGGCGACGATGATGGGGGCCATTGCAGGTTTAATGATCGCTCCAGCCACAAATGTTTATACTGGAATGATGGCTGACGTTCATCTGAAATCTTTTATAGCTGCTGTTTTAGGAGGATTCACATCCTTTGTGGGCCCAGTAATAGGTGGATTAATGATTGGAATACTGGATAATCTGGTAGGATATTATATATCAACTAACTGGCAGACTGTAATTGTATATGGGTTTTTAATTGTTATTCTTATCTTTAAACCATATGGTCTCTTTGGTGAAATTCCGAAAAAGAAGGTGTAAGTATGGCGATTTTGAAATCATTCAATAAAAATCCCTATTTTAAATATATCTTAGGGACATTAATTTTTTTAATAATAATTTTTTTTGATATGCAATTTGACTTATTTGCAAGCAGAACAGTAAGCCTTTTTATAAGGGTAGTCTATTTTAGTATTGTAGCCATCGGTTTTAATATTTTACTTGGTTATGCAGGTCAGATTTCTTTAGGGCATGCTGCCTTTATGGGGTTTGGGGCCTATTTAACTGCATTTATTAGTAATAATTTTGGGTTAGGTTTTCTGCCAACACTAATTATTTCTGGTTTAATCCCAATGGCATTTGGCTTAATTTTAGGTCTGGTAGCTCTAAGGTTAGAAAGGTTATATCTGGCTATTGCAACACTAGGGATTGGTGTCACTATTGAATTTGTTTTTAGAGAATGGGTCTGGTTTACTAATGGATTTTCAGGGGCCCGGCTCAGCAGACCTGAAGTATTTGGTTTTGCTTTCAATAATTCCAGACATTTTCTTTTGCTTGTGACGTTAGTTTTATTTTTAGTCATTTTATTTACTTATAATTTAATCAATTCTAAGACTGGGAGAGCCTTATCTGCAATGAGAGACAGCAGTCATGCTGCACAGGCTATGGGAATTAGTCTATTTAAATATAAGTTAATAGCCTTTGCTTTGAGTGCATTTTATGTCGGAATAGCAGGTTCCTTATATGCCTATGCTGAAAGATATGTTCATCCTTCAACCTGGGGAGCAGAACTTTCATTGGATATGCTGGCAATGGTTGTAATAGGTGGATTGGCCAGTATTGGCGGTTCAATTACCGGGGCAGGGTTTTTGGTTTTAGTGCCCAGATTGGTTCAGGATTTACCATTAATAGGTGATATTACAAATATAAATTTTATATTAACTGGACTTGCAATGATATTAGTTATAAGATTTATGCCTATAGGTATTTATAATTGGTTTGACTATAAACTTATCCAACCATTTTATATTAAAAGATTAGGTGTTAATAAACCAGGCGGGGATGATTGAAGATGAAAATATTAGAAGTAAAAAATATGACTAAAAGATTTGGCGGGTTAATAGCTGTAGATGATTTAAGTTTTAACGTTGAAGCAGGCAGCATTTTTGGCTTAATAGGGCCAAATGGGGCTGGTAAAACCACTGTCTTTAATTCAGTTACACGATTCTATGATCCTGAAAAAGGAGAAGTAATTTTAAGAACTCAAAATAATGAAATTGATCTACTGGACTATAAATCTCATCAGATAGCTGGTTTCGGGCTTGTTAGAACATTTCAAAATGTGGAACTGTTTGGTAAAATGTCTGTTTTAGATAATATGCTAGTAGGGGCTCATAATAATATTAAAACCAACTTTTTAATAGAAGGATTTAGATTACCTGGCTTTAAAAAGAATGAAAACAAGGCAAAAGCAAAAGCAATGGAGATTTTAGATTTTTTAGGTTTAAAACAATTGGCCTATCAATTTGCAGATTCTCAACCATATGGAGTTCAAAAGTTATTAGAACTTGGTAGAGTTTTAATGTCAGAGCCGGAAATAATTTTACTGGACGAACCGGCTGCCGGCATGAATGATTCAGAAACAGATGAATTATCAGATCTGCTTTTGAAAATTAGGGATGAATACAATCTTACTATATTTCTAGTAGAGCATGATATGGGATTAGTCATGGATATCTGTGATGAAATAGTTGCAATTAATTTTGGTAAATCTATTATGCAGGGAACCCCAAAAGAAATTCAGGCAAGTCCTGAAGTTCAGGAAGCATATTTAGGAGGGGACGATGAATTATAATGCTTAAATTAAATAATATTTCGGCTTATTATGGTAATATAAATGCTCTTACCAATATTAGTTTAGAAGTTAAAAAAGGTGAAATTGTTTCATTACTAGGGGCTAATGGAGCAGGCAAATCTTCAACATTAAAAGTGATATCAGGTCTGTTAGAACCAGGTGAAGGCGATGTATTTTTTAAAGATAATAAGATAACTGGTCTGGAGCCTGAGACGATTGTAGATCAAGGGATTATTCATATTCCTGAAGGCAGACAGATATTTCCAGCTTTAACTGTTGAAGAAAACCTTAAAATCGGTGCTTATAGAATCAGAAAGTCCATTGATTGGAGAGATAAGCTTGCTGATATTTTTGAATATTTTCCTGTTTTATCTGATAGAAGGCAGCAAAATGGCGGAACATTATCTGGTGGAGAACAGCAGATGCTTGCTATAGCAAGAGGTTTAATGGCTGAACCAGAACTTCTAATGTTAGATGAACCTTCCCTTGGTCTGGCCCCATTAATTGTTAAGGATATATTTAAAATAATCAAAAAAATTAATTCTGAAGGTGTTACTATTTTATTAGTAGAGCAGAATGCTAACATGGCGTTAAAAGTTGCTAATAGAGCATATATTTTAGAAACTGGTGAGATTGTTCATTCTGGCAGGGCAAAAGATTTGGCCAGTGATGAAAAAGTTATAGAGGCTTATCTAGGCAGCACGCATTAAAATAAATTGATAAGAGGTATTTACTAAATTAAAGGAGGAGTTAAAATGTTAAAGAAGTTGAGTAAAATTGGAGTTATGGCTTTGGTGTTAGCAATGTTATTACCTGGAATGGTTATGGCCTCATCACAGGGTGTAGATGAAAATACTATCACTATTGGTTCAGTAGGGGTTACCTCAGGACCAGCAGCATTTATTGGTCAGCCTTATTATGAAGGTATGAGAGCTTATTTTCGGACAGTTAATGATGAAGGTGGGGTTTCAGGCAGAGAAATTGAATTAATTCAAAAAGATGATGAATTTGATCCGGCCCAGGCAAGGGATTATATTGAAGAATTAATTTATGATGAAGAGGTATTTGCTATTGTTGGTCAGTTAGGAACTCCTGGCGTTATTTCTTCAGCACAAATAGTTAAGGATGCTGGAATTCCTTCAGTTTATTTTGGTTCTGGAGCAACAGAACTAACAGAACTTGGAGAAAACTTCTTCCCAGTTCAACCTAATTATGTTTATGAAGGTAAATTAATGGCTAAGTATGCAGTTGAGCATTTTGAAGCAGATAATATTGCTGTTTTATATCAGAATGATGATGTTGGCCGTGATGGTATTGAGGGTATCAGAGAAGGTCTTGCTGAGCTGGGTATGGAAGATCGTTTAAATGAAGATGCTGTTATTTCTCATAATCCTAGTGAATCAGATTATACAGCTCAAATGCAGAAAGTTTTAGTTCAAGAACCAGATATGGTAATTGTTTTTAGTCTTTCACAGGCTGCTTCATTAATAGTAAGAGCAGCGGAAGACTTTGGCTTAGAAGCGCCAATGCTTACAACTTACTCAAATGCTGATGCCAGTTTTCTTGCTACAATTAAGCCATCTGAAACTGCTCCTAATGCTATTCATAATCTCCATGTAATGGGCTGGCTAGATGTTGATGATGAAAGTTTAGCTCCACTTGTTAATGCAATGGAAGAATATTATCCTGATAGTAATTTGAATGCATATACAATGGCAGGCTGGGTTGCTGGCGAAACATTTGTAGCAGGATTACGAAACCTTGAAGGAGATATAACCTGGGATAATTATATTGAATCTATGAATAATTTAGAGTTCACAGATGGATTAGCTGCAGAGATTTCATTTGAACCTGGTGTTAGACAGGGAGTAACTTATATGGCAGTTAGTAAAGTTGTTGAAGAAGATGGTGAATATTCCTTTGAACAGTTAACAGATTTCATGGAATTTTAATTAGGATTACTCCTGGCAAGGGCCCGGTTTGCCGGGCCCTTTTTCTGTACAAATTAAGGAGGCATAGATTATGACAAAAGAAAACAAAGAACATGTTGGAATAATAGGGGTCGGTGTCTATTTACCATCTGAAAGAATGACAGCCAAAGAAATTTCTGAAAAAACTAATGGCAACTGGGAAGAATGGGCTATTAGGGAAAAATTAGGTATTAATCAAAAGTTAATTCCTGGAGAGAAAGATGGTACCCAGGCTATGGGAGTTGCTGCTGCCAGAGATGCAATTAAAAGTGCAGAAATAGATCCCAAAGAAATTAATATAGTTTTAGGAATAGGGGAGGAATGGAAAGAATATCCCTTAACTACTTCAAGTATTTATATACAGGAACAGGTAGGTGCAACAAACGCCTGGGCTATTGATGTACAACAGCGCTGTGGTACTACAGTAGCTGCTTTAAAGATAGCTAAAGATCTTCTTTTAGGTAACCAGGAATATAATACTATCTTAATTGCCGGTGGATATAGAAATATTGATTTACTAGATTATGAAGATCCTAATTTATCAATGATGTATAATCTTGGTGCTGCCGGTGGAGCATTATTATTAAAGAAAAATGCAGGCAGAAATATCCTTGAAGGCAGTCATTTGATCTCAGATGGCTCTCTGGCAAGAGATGCTGGAGTAAAAGTTGGCGGAGTAGCTAATCCTGTAACAAAAGATAATATTAATGAAGCTTTTAAATTAGGAATATTTGATGTTGATCATATGAAAGAAAGATTAAATGAAGTTTCAATGGATAACTGGTTAACCTGCATTGATAAAGCATTTGAAAAATCTGGTAGAGAAAAAACAGAACTTGATTATTTGATTGTATTGCATTTTAAACGATCAATGCATAAGTATTTATTAGATAAATTAAATTTAGATGAAAATCAGACTACTTATCTTTCTGATTATGGTCACACTGGCCAGATAGATCAAATTTTATCATTAAAATTAGGTCTAGAGTCAGGAAAAATTAAATCAGGCTCAGTTATTTCTATGATATCTGCTGGTATAGGTTATGCCTGGGCAGCAAATGTCATTAAATGGGGTAGTATTTAATAGATTTTTAAATGGTTAATGTTTCAAAATTTTAATATTTAGTAGAGAGATAAGCTAATAAAATACTGGGGTGATATTCGATGAATCAATTCAAAAAAAATTATAATGATAAATTGATATCTTTAGAAAAAGCTGCAGGAATGGTTAATGATGGCGATAAGGTTACTGTGGCAATGGCAGGTTCAGAACCTCAAGGTTTACTTGCCTCTCTTGCTGAAAGGGCAAATGAGCTAAATGATGTGACATTGGTTTCCTGCCTTATGATGGGGGAGTATGGTTTTCATTCTCCAGATATGATAGGCCATATAAAAAATGAAACCTGGTTTTATGGACAATCAGACAGGAAAAATCATCATCATGGCAATATAAGTTATATACCTAATAATTTGCATGAAGCTGGAGAAAAAAAATTAGAGAATGATACTATAAATATATTCTGGGGGACAGCTACTCCAATGGATGAGAGAGGTTATTTTTCATTATCATTAGGTATCACTTATGAAAAAATGATGATAGATGAGGTTGACTTAGTTGTATTAGAAATTAATGAAAATCTTCCCTGGACTTTAGGAGATACTCAGGTTCATATTTCAGAGATTGATCATCTAGTTGAAAATAGTGCCCCTTTAATAGAATTACCAAATATTGAACCTGGAGAGATTGAAAATAAGATTGGACATCATATTGCAGAAATGATAGATGATGGTTCAACCCTTCAACTGGGGATTGGTGGCATTCCCAATGCAATAACTAAATATTTAACTGAAAAAAAAGATTTAGGGATTCATACAGAAATGTTTACAGATGGAATGGTGGATCTCTTTTATTCAGGGGCAATAACAGGTAGCAAAAAATCTATCTGGAAAGGAAAAATGGTAGCAACTTTTGCCCTTGGAACAAAAAAACTTTATGATTTTATAGATAAAAATATAGCTGTTGAATTTCAACAGGGTAATATTACAAATGATCCCTGTGTAATAGGACAAAATCATAAAATGGTAAGTGTTAATACTGCTCTTCAAGTAGACCTGTCAGGTCAGGTTTGTTCTGAAGCAATTGGGAATAAGCAGTATAGTGGTACAGGTGGACAGGCGGACACCCATAGAGGAGCCCAGAGATCTCAAGGTGGTAAGGGAATAATAGCACTGAGGTCAACTGCTAAAAATGGAGATCTGTCAACAGTGGTTTCCCAATTACCGGCAGGTTCAAAGGTAACTTTAGGAAGAAATGATATAGATTATATAGTTACAGAATATGGAGTAGCCCATCTTAAAGGTAAATCAATGAGTGATAGAGTCGAGGCAATGATTAATATTGCCCATCCTGATTTTAGAGAAAAATTAAGAAACGAAGCTAAAGAACTAAGATTATGGTAAGCTGAAGCCAGCAGATTTTTCTGCTGGCAAATTTTATCTGTCTTTTTATTGCATCCTGTAAGTATATTAGGATATAATATATTTAAGATGATAATTAAAAGGGGAGATATTAATGGCTGATATAAAAAGGTTATATAGATCAAGACAGGAAAGGATTTTAGCAGGTGTATGCGGAGGTATCGCTGAATACTTTATGGTTGATCCCTTAATCATTAGACTAATTTTTGTTTTTGTATTCTTTTTAAATGGATTAGGTATTATAGCTTATATTATTGGTTGGATAATAATACCTGAAAAACCTTATGATAATGCTGATAATTATGAAATAAAAGATGATTATGAAAAAGATTCATTCACCCTTGATAGGACTAATCAAAGGTTTATAGGAATAATATTAATTGTTATTGGTGTTTTTATTATTGTCAGTAGAATATTTCCCTTAATAATATGGAGGCATTTTTGGGCAATAATTTTAATAATTCTTGGAGTAATTATTTTAGTGAAAGGAGTTTCAAAGGGTGATCAAAAAAAATAATGATATTACATTAGGTATTATTTTAATTTTAATAGGGGTTTTATTCCTTTTGAACACTCTTGATATCATTGGATATAATTTTTGGAATCAATTATTTAGTTATTGGCCACTTTTTCTAATAATTATTGGGGCGAATATATTGCTTAAAAATACTAAATTATGGTGGATAAGTCCTCTTTTAATAATATTTATTTTAGTAGTTTTATTTGTTCCAGTTGATCTAATGCCTGAAATAGTAGATGATTATAGGCAAGAGAAAAGACATCAAATAAGTCAAAGGACTGAGTTATTTGAATCAGAACATAAATATATTGAAAATTATCAATATCTTGATGTTTTTTTAGCAGTAGATGCTGGTAGAATAGATATAAATAGTCTATCAAATAAAAATAATTTATTTGAGTTATCATATAATTATCATCAGGAGGAACCAAAATTAAACTTTGATTATGATAAAGAAAATAATAGAGCGCAATTATTTTTAAATCATGTGAGAAATCTTGAATTTGATCATGTGGATGTTATAAATGATTCAAAACTTAATTTGCATAGAGAAGTTATTTATAACATAAATATTGAGTCTGGAATAGGTCGATATAATTTAGATCTTAAAGAACTGTTAATAAAAGAGTTAACAATAAACACAGGTATAAGTGAAATATATATAAATTATAACGATTTTTCTAATGAGACATCTATAAATTCTGGCGCTTCAAATATTGAATTTGAGTTTCCAGCTGATGCTGGTATTCAAATAGAAACCAGTAATATTACTAATAGAGAGGAGTTTACAGAAGCAGGTTTTAATGAAACAGAAGAAAATATTTACCAGAATGAAGAATACAATAAAAGTGATTATCAAATAAATATAATTGTTTCAAGTCCTGCGCCAAATATTGAAGTTTCTTTTAGAGAGAATTAATAATTTTAATTCTCTTTTTTATAATTATTAACAAAATAATTTTGAAAATATCTCCTGGGATAAAGGGCAAAACTCCAGCAGTTAGCGCTGATTTTAAATTGAATTCCCAGCCTGCTATCATAAAAATTATTCCAAAGAGATATATTATTAAATTTGCAGAAATCAATTTTATAAGAAGAATTTTTGAATCTGTAATATTTTTTCTGATACCTGAAATGTATGCTGCCAGTGGAAATGCAATTAAAAAACCTCCCGTAGGTGATAATAAAACTCCAATACCACTAAGACCACCGGCAAATACAGGTATTCCAATAATACCTATTATAATATATGCCAACTGACTTGTAATTCCTATATATTTACCACCAACTAAACCTGCCATTAAAACAAAAAATGTTTGGAGGGTAATGGGGACAGGGCTTATTGGTAAAGGAATAATTATGTAACTACCTATTACTGTTAAACTAGTAAATAATGATGCCATTATAAATTCTTGTAAAGATAAACGTTTCATAATATCATCCTTTCAGTTTTAACCTTTTTAAGTATATCATAGCAATACATTATTTAAAAGAGTTTTAATTAGGTTTATCCTGTGATATAATTTCACATAGATACTTATAGAGAGTAGTCGAGTAGATTATAAAAAATACAGGAGGGAAAATTATGGAAGGCAGTATGAAAGCTGTTGTAAAGACCCAACCTGGACCAGGTGCTGAAATGAAAGAAGTTGAAATTCCTAAGCCTGGACCTGATCAAGTATTAGTTAAAGTAAAGACTACTTCAATTTGTGGTAGTGATTATCACATTTATAGTTGGAACAGATGGGCAGAAAATAATGTTAACGTTCCTCAAATTATGGGCCATGAATTAGCTGGAGATGTTGTAGAAGTTGGTGAAAATGTAAAATCAGTAAATATTGGAGATTTTGTCTCGGCAGAAACACATATTATCTGTGGACATTGTTATCAGTGTAAAACTGGGCAATATCATATCTGTGTAAATACCAAAATTTTAGGAGTTCATACAGATGGAGTTTTTGCAGATTATGCTGTAGTTGATGCTTCTAATATCTGGAAGAATGATTCTTCTATTTTACCGGAATATGCCTCAATTCAAGAACCATTAGGAAATGCTATTGATACTATAAGAGCCGGAAATGTTAATGCTAAAAATATATTGATAACAGGAGCTGGTCCAGCAGGTTTATTATCTATACCAGTTGCAAAAGCATTTGGTGCAGCTCAAGTTATAGTGAGCGAACCAAATAAGTATAGAAGAAACCTTGCAAAAGAATTAGGAGCAGATCATTTAATTGATCCTTTAAATGATAGTCTTGAGGATTTGGTTAATAATGTAACAGATGGAATTGGCGTTGATTTTGTTGCAGAAATGTCAGGAAATGAAACTGCAATTAATCAAGGTTTAAAGCAGATTACACCTGGTGGGAGCATGGCATTATTAGGTTTACCTGCTAAAGAAGTAAAACTGGATCTTACTGAAGATTTAATTTTTAAAGGGATTAATTTGATAGGTGTCACTGGTAGAGAGATGTTTAAAACCTGGTATATTGCTCGAAGATTATTAAAAGAAAATATGATAGATTTAGAACCAATTATTACTCACCGTTTTCCTTTAGAAGATTTTGCTAAAGGCATGGAATTAATGAAAAGCGGTAATTGTGGCAAAATTATTTTATTTCCATAAGGAGGATTTTTATGAATAAAGAATTTCAAGATTTTATGAAAAAAGAGTTGGAAGAATTAAAAGAAAGTGGCAATTTTAACTCTATAAGAACTTTAGAAAGCCCTCAGGGGGCATGGGTTGAGATCGAAGGAAAGGAAAAACTAAATTTTAGTTCTAATAATTATTTAGGACTTGCCAATCATACTGAGTTAAATAAGGCAGCTCAAAAAGCAGTTGATGAATTTGGGGTTGGACCAGGTGCAGTAAGAACTATAGCTGGAACAATGAGTCTCCATGATGAATTGGAAGAAAAGTTAGCTAATTTTAAAAAAGTTGAAGCAACATTAACTTTTCAGTCTGGTTTTAATGCTAATCTTGCTGTTATACCTGCGATTATGACTAAAGATGATGTTATAGTTAGTGATGAATTAAATCATGCCAGTATTATAGATGGGTGCAGGCTTTCAAGAGCTGATATTAAAGTTTATAAACATGGAGATATGGAATCATTGAGAGAAGTATTATCTGGTATTGATGCTAACAGAATTTTGATTGCTACAGATGGTGTATTTAGTATGGATGGAGATATAGCACCTTTACCCGAAATAGCTGAGCTAGCAAAAGAATACAATGCAATGGTTCTTGTAGATGATGCTCATGGTGAAGGTGTCTTAGGAAGCCATGGAAGAGGAATAGTAGATCACTTTGGTCTTCACGGTGAAGTGGATATTGAGGTAGGAACTTTTTCGAAGGCTTTTGGCACTGTTGGAGGATGTATAGCTGGCAGTCAGATTTTAGTTGAATATTTAAAACAAAAAGCAAGGCCATTTTTATTTAGTTCAGCTACAACACCTGCTGATATTTCAGCAACGATAGCTGCAGTAGAACTTTTAGAAAAAGATGATAGTCTGGTACAACAACTCTGGAATAATGCTGAATTTTTCCAGGGAAAATTGAAAGAGTTAGGCTTTAATGTTGGTAAGACTGAAACTCCTATAACACCTGTAATGATAGGAGATGCAGGTGAAGCACGAAGTTTTAGCAAGCGCTTATTTGAAGAAGGAATTTTTGCCCAGGCGCTTGGATTTCCAACTGTGCCTCGAGGCAAGGCCAGGATAAGAGTAATGATTTCAGCAACACATGAAAAAGATGATCTTGAATTTGCTGTTGATAAGTTTAATAAAATTGGAAAAGAACTGGAGATTATTTAAATTTAAAAAAGGCCCTTAAAAGGGCCTTTTTTTAAATAATGACTTTATCTCCAGGATAATTGAACTCTAATATATTTGTATTATTTTCTATTTTGTTGATGTATTTATCTATTATTTTATAATCATCTTTGAAGTGAAGAGGCACTATAAATTGTGGCTTAACTGTTGAATTAAAATATTCGGCAGCAAGGTGAAAACTTTCTTTTAATCTTGGGTCTATTGCTAGACAGGCTATATCAATATCTTTATTTTTTATTTTATCTATAGCGTTTTTAAAATCTTTCTCTTCTTTAATTTTTTCTTCTTGACTGAAACTCTCCCAGTCCCACCAATTCAAGTCACCTCCATGAAAAAATGTACTTTTATCTTCTTTAATATAAAAAGATATTCCTAAATCAGTACTTGGATAAGCTTTAATGTGAAGTCTTTTTAAGTTTACTTCGTCCCCACTTTTTATGAAATAAATATTTTGTTTCTTTTTTAAATTTATTTTTTCTTTGAGATCTGAACTTAAAATAAAATTAGTTTTATAATTATTTAGGTCCCAATTAAAAATTTCAGGATTGTAATGGTCATGATGGCCATGGCTTACATATATATTTACAGTTTTTAAGTCATTCAAATCAAAAATTATATCAGGTAATATTTTGCCTGGATCCATATAATAATCAAAGATATGAATATTATTAGATTTTTTATTATAAATAACTACTCCACTATGGTATATGTGCCATATAATATATTTTGATTGCATATCTATCACCTCAAAATAATTATATCAATAATAAATTAAATTTACCAATAAAAAAATCTTTATGTTTTAAGATTTTTACTTCTTAACTTTTTAATTGAATAATGTTATAATTATTTTTATGAGTAGCAAAAGGGGGTTTGAATTTGAAAATAATTGAATCAGCCCAGGCTAAAATTAATTTATCATTAGCTATTGAAGGTAGATATGATGATGGCTATCATGAATTAAATATGATAATGCAATCAGTATCTTTAACTGATATTTTAGAAATCGAAGATTATTATAAGGGTATAAAATTAATAATGGACTCAAATTTAGATTTGCCAACTAATAATAGAAATTTAATCTGGCAGGCAGCTGATATATTAATTAATACCTATCCTGAAAAAATAAAAGGCTTGAAAATAAACTTAACTAAAAATATCCCGATTGCTGCTGGTCTTGCTGGAGGAAGCAGTAATGCAGCGGCAGTTATAAGAGGGGTTAATCGTTTATATCAATTAGGTTTAGGTTGGTCAGAAATGAGGAAATTAGGGGCTTCCATAGGCTCAGATGTTCCTTTTTGTATAAAAGGGGGTACAGCTCAGGTTAAAGGTAAAGGAGAAATAGTTGAAGATTTAAAGCCATTGAAAGGTCATCATGCTATTTTAATAAATCCTGGGTTTAGAATTAGTACAAAGAAAGTGTTTAAGATGTATGCTAATGGTGATTATGAGAAAAAAGAAATATTCACAGACAAGTTGATTAATTTAATTGAGACAGAGACAAACATAACTTGGAAAGAAAGTTGGGCTAATCAATTAGAACCAGTGGCTTTTAATATGTGTCCTGAACTAGAAGAAGTTAAACAATGGATCATTGATAATGGGGCTCTGCACGCACAATTATCAGGTAGTGGACCAACAATAATAGGTTTTTTTGATAATAAAGTTAAAGCAGAAAAAGTTGCTGAAAAGTGGGTTGATAAAGGAAGAGCATTTGTCGTAGAATTTACTAAAGGGTATTAATATAATAAAAGGATGGTGTTAAATAAATGACATCAAATGAAAAAAAGAAAATATTAGAGAAGGCTGAAGCTAATGATGTCAAGTTTATAAGATTACAGTTTGTTGATATTTTGGGTATTATAAAAAATGTGGCAATTCCAATTGAACAACTTTCTACTGCTTTAGATGGAAAGATTATGTTTGATGGTTCGTCAATTGAAGGTTTTAGTAGAATACAGGAATCAGATATGTATTTGAAGCCAGACCCTAAAACTTTTGCTATTTTTCCCTGGAGGTCAGGGGAAGGCTCAATAGCCAGATTAATGTGTGATATATATACGCCTGCTGGAAACCCTTATATAGGTTGTCCAAGAAGCACTTTAAAAAAGGTTGTTGCAGAGGCTGAGGAGTTAGGATTTTCAATGTGTGCAGGTCCAGAGCCAGAATTCTTCTTATTTAAAAAAGATGAAAATGGAAACCCAACTACTAAAACTAATGATAAAGGTGGTTATTTTGACTTGTCACCTGTAGATTTAGGAGAAGAAGCTCGTCGTGATATTGTTCTGGCTTTACAAAAAATGGGATTTGAAGTTGAAGCTTCTCATCATGAGGTCGCTTCAGGTCAGCATGAAATTGACTTTAAATATGAGCCTGCTTTACATACTGCAGATAATATAGCTACATTTAAGTTTGTAACTAAAACTATTGCTATGAAACATAATTTACACGCAACTTTTATGCCTAAACCTATTTTTGGGATAAATGGTTCAGGAATGCATATACATCAGTCTTTATTTAAAAATGGGAAAAATGCATTTTACGATCCTGAAGATCAGTTAGGTTTGAGTGAAGTAGCATATTATTATATTGGTGGTCTTTTAAATTATGCACCAGAATATACTGCAATAACTAATCCAACTATTAATTCTTATAAAAGATTAGTTGCTGGTTATGAAGCACCGGTATATATATCCTGGTCAGCAACCAATAGAAGTGCTTTAGCTCGAGTACCTTCTAGTAGAGGAGTGGCAACCAGAGTTGAATTAAGAAGTCCTGATCCTTCTGCTAATCCCTATTTAGCACTGGCAGTTACATTGAAGGCAGGAATTAAAGGTATTCAAGAAAAAATAGATCCTGGTAGTCAAACTCTTGAAAATATATATAATATGTCTTCCAATGAAAGAAATGAAGCAGGGATTAAAAGCTTACCAGAAAATATCATGGAAGCAGTAGATAACTTAAGAAGTAGTCAACTCATGAAAGAAACTTTAGGTAATCATATTTTTGATAGATTCATAAGGGCTAAGGAAATGGAATGGTCTGACTATAAAATTCAAGTACATGGATGGGAACTGGATAGATATTTATTAAATTATTGATTATTTTATTATAGTCTTTGGGAGTGAATAATGTAATAATGCAAATAGGAAAATTATCAAGTGATAGGCTAAAAGATACAGTATTAAGCAAAATAACAAGATATCGTGATGATGTTTTAGTAAACTCAGATATTGGTGAAGATAGTGCAGTTCTTGATTTTGGAGATAGAATATTAGCAATATCTTCGGATCCTATTACAGGAGCAGGGAAAAAAGCTGGATATCTTGCTGTACATGTTGCTTGTAATGATATAGTAGCTACAGGAGCAGTTCCAATAGGCATTCAAGTGGTTCTTTTGCTGCCTGAGAATATTACAGACAAAGAGATAAAATCGATAATGACAGAAATAGATAATACATCAAAAGAAATTAATGTTCAGATTTTAGGTGGACATACGGAAATATTGAGTCAAGTTAATCAACCTATTATAATAGTCACAGCTATTGGTAGTGCAGGAAAGAATGACTTTGTTGCTACCGGGGAAGCTAAGTTAGGTGATGAAATAATTATCACTAAAGGTTTAGGTCTTGAAGGAGCATTTATTTTGGCTAATGATTATACTGATTATTTACTTGACTCAGGCGTTAGCAAAAATACTATTAAAGAAGCAAAATCCTATGATAAATATTTGAGTGTTTTAAAAGAAGGGGTTAAAGCTACTGAGATAGGAGTAAATTCAATGCATGATATTACTGAAGGAGGATTAATAGGTGCTTTAGATGAGGTTAGTCGGGCATCAAATTTAGGTTTTAAGATTAATATTAATATTAAAGCTATACCAGATGCAGTACAAGAAATAACTGAAAAAATAGGAATTGACCCTTATTCTTTGATTTCTTCTGGTAGTTTATTAATTACAACAAAAAAAGCAAATGAATTGATAGATGATTTAAGTGAAATTGGGATTAAATCATTTAAGATTGGAGAAATGATTAAACAAGGAAAAATTATAGATAATGGGAAAGAAACAAAAAATATTGACTGGGACGGGAAAGATTCTTTATGGAAATTTATTGAACAAAATAAAAAAAATGCTTGACTCTTCTTTTTTAAACAGGTATAATGTTGTTATAAATTTACAAAAAAATAAAAAGGAGGGGCAAGATGGAAATTACTGATGTAAGAATTTATCCTGTTAAGGCAGATGGGAAATTTAAAGCCTTTGCTTCAATAACCTTAGAGGATAAATTAGTTATTAGGGGTTTAAGGGTGGTTGAAGGCAGGAATGGTTTTTTTGTTGCAATGCCAAGTAGAAAGTTTAAAGATGAATATTATGATGTTTGTTTTCCTATTACTAGTAAATTCAAAGATGATATTTCTAAAAAAGTAATGGAAAAGTACGAAGATTCGCTTAAAAATGCAGTTTGATTTAGTTTATTTAGTGAATTTAATAATAGACCGGTCATTATATGGCCGGTTTATTAACTTTATAATTTAAATTTGACAAAAGATAATTGTTCTGTTATACTTCTTACGATTAAGAGTTGAGATTATAATAGGAGGAGTTTAAATGCAGGATACGTTAGTTATAATTTTAGCAGCAGGAATGGGGACAAGAATGAACTCGGACACTATTAAAGTGTTACATAAAATAGCAGGAAAACCAATGATAACTTATGTTTTAGATCAAGCAGAAAAAATTTCAAAAAAGATCGTTTGTATAGTAGGACATCAATCAGAAAAAGTTAAAAATGAAATAAGTGAAAATAAAAATGTAGAATATTTTTATCAGAAAGAACAGTTAGGAACAGGTCATGCAGTTAAACAAGCCAGGGAAAAGATAGAAAAGCATAATGGACCAGTATTAATTCTTTATGGTGATACACCATTATTAAAATTTGACACTTTAGAAGCCCTTATAAATAAACATTCAGAAAGTGAAGCCGGTATGACAGTTTTAACTTCTTATTTGGAAGAACCGTCAGGATATGGTAGAATTATTAAAGATAAAAACGGTTGTATAATTGACATTATTGAAGAACAGGATGCAGATTCTGAAGTTAAAAAAATTAAAGAAGTTAATACTGGTATATATTGTTTTTCTTCTGATTTATTATTTAATGCTATTAATAATCTTAGCAACGATAATAATCAAGGAGAATATTATCTTCCTGATACAATGGACTATATAAAAGAAAAAAATAAAGTTATAACTAAAGCTGCAGATAGCCAGGAAATTATTGGAGTTAATGATAGAATAGATTTAGCTAATGCTGAAAATATTATACATAAAAGAATAAATAAGGAACATATGAAAAAAGGGGTAACTTTAATTGACCCTGATTCTACATATATTGAACAAGATGTTATATTAGAGAAAGATGTAACTATATATCCAAATAATTATATTAAATCAGGAACCAGAATTGAACAGGGAACAATAATAGAATCAAATTGTTTAATTGAAAATTCATTAATTTCAGAGGAAGTTAATATTAAACATGGAAGTGTTATTTTAAATTCTGAAATCAATAAAAATTCTGATATTGGCCCTTATGCTTATTTAAGACCTGAAACTAAGATTGGTGCTAATTGTAGAATAGGTAATTTTGTAGAATTAAAAAAATCGTTTGTTGGAGATAAAAGCAAAGTACCCCATTTAAGTTATGTTGGAGATGCCACTATTGGCGAGAATTGTAATATTGGTGCTGGAACTATATTTGCAAATTATGATGGTGTTAATAAACATGAAACAATTTTAGGAAATGATGTTTTTGTGGGAAGTAATACAACATTTGTAGCTCCTGTTAAACTGGGTAATAATTCTAAAACAGGTGCAGGCTCGGTAGTTACAAAAGATGTTAAATGCAACTCTGTGGTTTTAGGGGTACCTGCACGTTTGCACAAAAATAAATAATTGAGATAATATAAAAGGAGTTGAAGTCATGACTGCCTATGGGGATAAAATGAAGATTTTTACTGGTAATTGTCATCCAGAGCTTGCAGAAGATATTTGTAGCTATCTGGGGACTGAATTAGTTTCCTCTGAAATTGGACGTTTTAAGGATGGAGAAATTTCAGTTAAAATTGAAGAAACTGTAAGAGGTGCTGATGTTTTTGTGATTCAACCAACTAGTCCTCCTGTTAATGAAAATATTATGGAGCTTTTAGTAATGATTGATGCTTTAAAGAGAGCTTCAGCTAGAAGAATTACGACTGTAATACCTTACTATGGTTATGCTCGCCAGGATAGAAAAGCGCAACCACGAGATCCGATAACTGCAAAGTTAGTTGCAAATTTATTGCATACTGCAGGGGCTAGAAGAATTTTATCAATTGATTTACATGCTCCTCAGATACAGGGCTTTTTTGATATACCAGTTGATCACTTATATGCTTCTCCAATAATGGTTGATTATTTTAAAACAAAAAATCTAGATAATTTTACAGCTGTAGCACCAGATGTTGGTTCAGTTAAGAGAGTAAGAACCTTTGCAAAAAACCTGGATATCCCAATGGCGATTATTGACAAAAGAAGGCCTAAAGCTAATGTAGCAGAAGTAATGAATATAATTGGAGATATTGAGGGGAAAAATGTTGTTCTTTTCGATGATATTATAGATACAGCAGGAACAATGACAGCAGCAGCATCTGCTTTAAAAGAAAAAGGAGCCAATGATGTATTTGCATGTGGAACCCACGCTTTATTTTCTGGTCCTGCAATGGAAAGACTAGAATCAGCACCCTTTGAAGAAATAGTTGTTACAAATTCAATACCACAAGATAATCATAATAATTTGGATAATTTAAAAGTGTTGTCAATAGCTCCTTTGTTAGGAGAAGCGATTGATAGAATATTTAAAGATGTCTCAGTCAGTGTTTTATTTAAGTAAGTATTGCTCCCAAGCAATATTAATGTTATAATATTATATGGTTTCTATTAGCAAGTAAATAATTATATATAGAGAATAAATCAAGGAGAGGATATTTTATGGAAAGGTTTCAGTTAGAAGCAGAAGCCAGAGAAAAAACTGGAAAAGGTGTTGCGCGTAAAATTAGAAGAGAAGGAAAAATTCCTGGAGTTGTTTATGGTAGGGAAAGATCACCACAACCATTAATTGTTGATCCATTAAAATTAAAGGGTAAATTAGATGCAAATGCTATTGTTGACTTAACAATCAAATCTAACGATGGTGAGGATTCTACTGAAACAGTGATGATAAAGGATTATCAAAGACATGTGATTAAAAATGAATTATTACATGTGGATTTTCATCATATTTCTATGGATGAAACTATTACTGTTACTATACCTATTGAGACTGTTGGTAAGGCCTATGGTGTCCAAGAAGGCGGAGTACTTCAGCAGTTAATGCGTGAGGTAGAGATTGAATGTTTACCAACGGATATCCCGGATAAGTTTGAACTAGACATAACTGACTTAGATGTTGGTGACTCTTTGCAGGTTAGTGATTTAGCTGTAAGTGATAAAATTGAATTAGTAAGTTCATTAGATGATGTAATAGTAACAGTTGTTACACCTAGTGAAGAAATTACAGAGGAAGTTGAAGAAGAACTTCTTGATGTTGAAGGTCTTGAGCCTGAGGTTATTGGTGAAGAAACCGAGGAAGTTGAAGAAGAGTTAGAAGGCGAAAAAGAGGAAGAAAAACCTGAATAAATAAAAAAGCGTGATCCGATACGGATTGCGCTTTTAAATATTTCTTGTTGTGGATGGTGCATTTAATGAAATTGATTGTTGGGTTAGGGAACCCAGGATTTAAATATTCAAAAACTAGACATAATGTTGGTTTTCAAGTAGTAAATAGATTAGCCAATATATATGAATATTCGTCTTCACAGAAATGTGATGCGATTATTGGCGAAGGTACAATAATGAATAAAAAAGTTATTTTAGCGCAACCTTTAACTTATATGAATAAAAGTGGTATAGCTGTAAAATGCCTGGTAAAAAAATTCAATTTGGATTTAAATGATATTTTGATTATTTATGATGATTTAAATTTAGAAGTTGGTAAAATAAGACTAAGAACTTCAGGTAGTAGCGGTGGACATAATGGTATGAAGTCTATTATTCGGCAATTATCAAGTTCTGATTTTTCTAGATTAAGAATTGGAATAGGAAAACCTGAATATGGTCTAGATGTCGCAAATTATGTTTTAAGTAAATTCAAACCTGAAGAAAAAGAAATAATTGATAAAACAATAGATATAACTGTTAAAGCGGTAGAGTCATTTGTTAAATTTGGTCCAGAAGAGACTATGAATAAATTTAATTGATATTTAATGGCCCGTACTTTATTAAGTAGGGGTCTTTTTACTATTTGTTATTTTTTGTTTTTTTAAAATTTATTGGAGGAGTTAGGATGGAACTTATTTATAATAAAGAAAATAATAAATTGAATAAACTTAAAGAAGCTATTTTGAGTAAAAAAAACATCGAGGTTGCTGGACTAAAAGGTTCTAAATTTTCATTAGTTATTTCTTTATTAAAAAAAGATTTAAAAGATGACCTAGTTATTATCACTAAAAATAGTTATAGAGCTAATGAGTTATATGAGGATCTTTTAAGATTAATGCCTACTGAGAGGGTATTATACTTTCCAGAAAAGGATATTATGCCTCATGAGAATATTAAAGTTCCCCCATGGCAAACTGCTAATAGATTAAAGGTCCTGAATTCTTCTAATTCTTCAAATTATCAGATTATTATTATGCCTGTTAAAGCTATTTTTGAATCTTTAATCCCTTATTGGCGGTGGAAAGAATTTGTTTTAAAAATCGACCTGAATGATGTTATTAAGTTGAAAAAAATAACTTCTTTATTAATAGAATCAGGTTATCAAAGAAAAGATAAAGTTGAAACCAATGGTGAATTTAGTTTACGGGGAGGGATTCTTGATATTTTCCCACCTGGTGAAAATTTACCATTTAGAATTGAGTTTTTCGGTGATGAGATTGATTCTATTAGAAAATTTTCAATTGAAACCCAAAAATCTAAAATGAAAATTAATAGTTTTTCCATATATCCTGCAACAGAAATTATTTTACCTGATAATTTTCAAGGAAGATGTAATAGTATTTTAGCAAATTTTGAAAAGAAGATTACTAAATTAAATGAGAATGGTTATAGCGAGATAAGCAGAAAATTGAAAAGGAAAAAAGATATATTTTTAAAAGCTAAAGAAAATAAAGATCTAACCTTATTAAAAGAATATCTGCCCTTTTTTTATAATAATTTATCTACAATCTTTGATTTCATTAAGAAAAATTCTACGATAATTTTAGATGATATTAATCAACTAGAAAAGGTCATGACTAATTATTATGATGAAATTAGCGAAGAGATTAAGGAACTATTAAACAAAGGAGAGATATTAGATTATTATTTAGAGAATTTTTCAAATCCTAATGAATTAAATAGAAAAATTTGGTCTTATCATCATATTAATTTAATAGAAGATTATGGACCATCAAAGGAGATTGATTTAGAATTTTCATATGAGGGCATTGAATCTTTTCAGTCTAGATTTTCATTATTTAAAAATCGTATAGAAAAATTACTTCAAGAAAATTTTAAGATTATCCTTACAATTTCTGACGATAAAAAGAAAGAAAAAATGCTTGATATTTTTCATGAATATTTATCTCAAAACAAAAATAAAATTGATTTATCAAAAAAAGGTATGGATTTGCTAACTGGAGACTTATCTTCCGGGTTTAAATCAAAGGATTTAGATTTAGTATTATTTACAGAAAGTGAGATTTTTGGTCAAAAGAAAAGAAAAAAACTTAAATTAAAAGATATACATCCTGGAGAAAAAATAAATTCTTTTATGGATTTAAATAAAGGAGATTATATTGTCCATGAAAATCATGGTATTGGTAAATTTTTAGGACTTAAAACTTTAGAAATTCAAAACACAAAAAAGGATTATTTACTGCTTAAGTATGCAGAAAACGATAAGTTATATGTTCCTCCTGAAAAAATTGATCTTGTTCAAAAATATATTGGAGGAGAAAATACTAAACCCCGGTTATATAGATTAGGGGGTAGTAATTGGCAAAAAACCAAAGAAAAGGTAAAAGCTTCTGTAAAAGATTTAGCAATTGACTTGATAGATTTATATGCTAAAAGACAAGCTATTACTGGATATGCATATAGTGAAGATACTGTATGGCAAGAAGAATTTGAAGATAGATTTCCTTATGAAGAAACTGAGGATCAAAAAAAAGCCATTCAAGAAGTGAAAAAAGATATGGAAAGCCCTCACCCAATGGATAGATTGTTGTGTGGAGATGTTGGTTACGGGAAAACAGAGGTTGCTATTAGAGCTGCCTTTAAAGCAGCAATTGATGGAAAACAGACAGCAGTGTTAGTGCCGACTACTATTTTAGCACAGCAACATTTTAATACATTCAAGGAAAGAATTGCTGATTTCCCAATAACAGTTTCTATGATTAGTAGATTTAGAAGTAGGGCTGAACAAAAGGTAATTAAAGAAAAATTAAAAAATGGTAAAGTAGATATAATTATTGGAACTCATAGATTATTATCGAAAGATATTAAATTTAATGACTTAGGATTATTAGTAATTGATGAAGAACAGAGATTTGGTGTAAATCATAAGGAAAAATTAAAAAATATAAAAGAGAAAATTGATGTACTTGCTATGACTGCTACTCCAATACCTAGAACTCTTCATATGTCATTATCAGGTGTTAGAGATATGAGCTTAATAGAAACTCCTCCAGAAAATCGTTATCCTGTAAAAACTTATGTTAAAGAATATAATAGAAATCTAATTAGAGATGCAATTAGAAGAGAATTAAAAAGAAATGGGCAAGTATATTTTGTTCACAATCATATTAAAAACATTGATAAGTATGCTAAAATTATTATAGATGAAGTTCCTGAGGCTAATGTAGCAATAGCTCATGGGCAAATGAGCGAAAATAAACTTGAAAAATTAATGTATGATTTTTATGAGCATAAATATGATGTTTTAGTCTGTACAACAATTATTGAAAATGGTCTTGATATTTCTAATGTAAATTCAATTATAATAAATCAAGCAGAAAATTTTGGTTTAGCTCAATTATATCAAATCAGAGGCAGAGTTGGGCGTTCTAATAAAGTTGCATATGCATATATGTTATATAAAAAAGATCGTGTATTGTCTGAATTAGCCAATAAAAGATTGCAGGCAATCAAAGAATTTTCTAGTTTAGGTTCTGGTTTTAAAATTGCTATGAGAGATATGGAAATTAGAGGCACAGGTAATCTTTTAGGAGCGGAGCAACATGGACATATTGCAAGCATAGGTTATTCATTATATTGTAAGCTTCTTGATAAAGCTGTGCAGGAATTAAAGGGCAATGTAGAGAAGGAAGTTATAGAGCCTGAAATCAAATTAGATATAGATGCATTTATACCTAATGATTATATTAGTTCTTCCAATCAAAAAATTGAATTTTATCAAAGAATAAAGAATGCAGATACTGAAGAAGTTCATTTTGAGTTATTAGATGAACTTATTGATAGATTTGGTGATATTCCAGAACCATTATTAAATTTACTTTATATTAACATTTTAAAAAAATTAGCTGCTAAAATGGATATAATTAGAGTAATAGAAAAAAATAAATCAGTAAATTTTGTGTTTAAAGATAAAAATTCAGTTGATAGGGATTCAATTTTAAAGTTGGTTAAAGATTATCAGCGTCAAATTAATATTAATTCCCAAAGCAACCCTATTATAAAATTGAAAAAAACAAATAAGTTCAAGCAAGGTGAACATAGTAGGATTAAGGAATTAATAAATTTTCTAGATGATTTAATGAGCTATTAAACTCGTTTAATTTCTTATTTAATAAAGAATAGGTGGTTGCCTTGTCTAATAAAAAGAAGAATAATTTTGTAATTGGCGCAGCAATTTTAAGTGGTGCAGGCATTTTGTCAAGGGTAATGGGGCTTGGATATAGGGTAGTTTTAATTAGATTAATAGGTGCAGAAGGAATGGGTATATATCAGATGGCATATCCATTATATACAATAATGTTAGTTGTATCTAGGTCTGGTATACCTGTAGCTTTAGCTAAAATGGTTGCTGGTCGTCTTGCTAGAAACAAAAATAAAGATGCATATAGAATTTTCACTATTGCTAGGATATTAAGTGTAGTGATTGGTCTTTTATCTTCTATCACTATGGCTTTACTGGCTGGTCCATTAATTTCTATTCTAAAATTAGATCCCAGGTCTTATTATGCAATTTTAGCTATTTCTCCAGCAGTTTTTATTGTTTCAGTCATGGCTAGTTATAGAGGTTTTTTTCAGGGAATGCAAGATATGAAACCTACTGCATTATCACAATTGTTAGAACAGTTTGTTAGAACAATTACAATGATTATATTAGCTTATTTATTATTACCAATTGGATTAAATTATGCTGCTGCGGGGGCTTCATTTGGTGCAGTTACTGGGGCTATTGCTGGTCTTTTGTCTTTAATTTACATATATTATAAAAGTAGAAAATCTATATTTGATTTTATCAATGAAGGTAATGAATTATCAGAATATCAAATCCAACCAATAGTTAAAGAATTAACAAAATTAGCTATTCCAATTACGATTGGGGCTTTAGTTCAACCCTTAATGTCTTTAGTTGATTGGATCTTTGTTCCTCAAAGATTGCAGGCGGCCGGTTTTATGATGGGGAAAGTTACAACTTTATATGGTAGGTTAACTACTGTTGCTATGCCCTTAGTTCAATTTCCTACTATAATTACAGTATCTCTTGCTACTAGTTTAGTTCCTGCTATCTCTGAAGCATATGAATTAGAAAATCAAAATTTGATTTATCATAGAACTACAAAAGCATTAAGGATGACTTATATGTTAGGATTGCCTGCTGCTATTGGTTTGTTTGTTCTTTCAAGACAATTGACTGAAATTATTTATAATGAACCTCAAGCAGCCAGCATATTGGCTGTTGTTAGTTGGGGGGTTTTGTTTATAACACTGCAACAAACTTCTTCTGCGATTTTACAGGGTATAGGCAGAACTGATTTGCCGGCTAAAAACCTATTTATTGGAGCAGCTTTTAATGCTATAATAAATTATACCTTAACTGGAATATCTGCGATTAATATTCATGGAGCAGCTTTTGGGACTGTTATTGGTTTTGCAGTAGCAGCTTTATTAAATTTAAAATCAGTTTATGATGAATTAGGGTTTTTAGTTGGAAACAGTAAAAGATTTATTTATCCTTCAATTGTTGCTATATTAATGGGCTTTATTACTTATTTTTCAAAAGAATTTATATTTAAAAATTTTGTGATTCAAGGTTTTTTATTAGAACTTGCGGTTTTAATATTGCTTGTTGGTATTGGCGTAGGTAGCTATTTTGTTTTGTTAATTTATGCAGGGGAGATAGGTTATGAAGAATTAAAATTTATACCTAAAATTGGAGAAAAATTAGCTGAAAAATTAAAGGAATGGGGTGTGATTGATTATTAAAAAAGAAATAAGTAACCAGATTTTAAAATCTGTAGAAATACTGGCTCAATTAAGGGGCGAAGAAGGTTGTCCCTGGGATAAAGAACAAAATCTTGATACGTTAAAAAAACATTTAATTGAAGAAACATATGAAGTTATTGAAGCAATTGAGCAAAATGATATGAATTCTTTAAAGATTGAATTAGGCGATTTATTATTACAGGTATTGTTTCAGGCAAAGATTGCAGAAGAGGAAAATGAGTTTAGTTTTCTTGATGTAATTATGAGTTTAAATGAAAAGTTAATTAGGAGGCACCCACATATTTATGGGGAAACTATAGCTGAAGATTCAAATGATGTTAAATTGATTTGGAATAAAGTAAAGACAAAAGAAAAAAATGAACATAAAATAAATGATTCAAATCTGTTAGATTACAATAAAAGCCAGCCGGCTTTACTGCAGGCTCGAGAATTACAAGAACAGGCTTCAGAGGTAGGGTTTGATTGGGAAGAAATTGGACCTGTTTTTGGTAAAATTGATGAAGAATTATTAGAACTAAGAGATGCTTTAAAATCTGAGGGCAAAGAGGCTGCCTCGCAGGAACTAGGTGATTTATTATTTGCAGTTGTTAATCTTTCAAGATTTATTGATTCTAACCCTGAAGAAGCATTGCTTGGAACGATTAATCGATTCATTCAAAGATTTAAATATATTGAAAGTAAAGCAAAAGAAAATAATATGGATTTGAAAAATATGGATTTATTAGAATTAGAAAAGTTATGGCAAGAAGCTAAATCAAAATGAGGAGATGACAAATTTTGAAAAGGAAAATATTAATTATATTAATTTTATTTTTGGCATTAACAATTAATTTATCTAATGTGTATAGTTTTGATCTTGGGGCTCATTCTGCTATCTTAATTGAAGCTGAAACAGGTCAGGTTTTATATGAGGATAACGCAGATGAAGAATTGCCTCCGGCCAGTATAACAAAGGCTATGACAATGTTAGTTGCAATGGAATCTATTGAATCAGGTGAAACTTCATTTGATGATACAGTGACAGTTAGCAAACATGCTCAATCAATGGGAGGATCTCAAATTTTTCTTGGCGAGGGTACAAAATTAACTATTGAGGAGTTATTAAAAGCGGTTACAGTTGCCTCTGCTAATGATGCCAGTGTAGCTTTAGCTGAGGGGATTTCAGGGTCTTATTATTCATTTGTTGATAAGATGAATGAAAAAGCAAAAGAATTAGGCATGGAGAATACTAATTTTAGAAATACTACTGGTTTACCAGAAGAAGACCATTACTCAACAGCTAGAGATATATCAAAAATGGCTCAAGAAGTTGTTAAGTATCCTGAAATAAGAGAATGGGGTCAAATATGGGTGGATTATATTGAGCTTCCTGACAGGCAGGCAATGCTCACTAATACAAATAGGCTTATTTTAAGTTATCCAGGGCTGGATGGAATTAAAACAGGTCATACATCTGAAGCTGGATTTTGTTTGGCGGCTTCAGCTGTTAGAGAAGATATGAGATTGATTTCTGTAATTTTAAAAGCTGATACTGAGGCAGAAAGACAAGAATTGACAACTAAACTTTTAGATTATGGATTCAATAATTTTCGTCAAGATACTCTGGTTTCAAGTGATGAAGAAATTCATAATATAGAAATTCCAGGCAGTAAAGACGGGACTGGCCCTGTTAAAACTAGTAAAGATTTAAATGTGGTAATACCAAGAAATGAAGATTATGAAACAGAATTAAATTACTATACTAAGGAAGACTATAACTTTCCAATTTCTGAAGGTGAACATGTTGGTGAAGTTGGAGTTGTTTTAAATGATAAAGAAATATCAAGAACAGATATTGTTGCTGCTGAAGAAATTAACCAAGCTAATATTTTCACGAGATTATTTAGAGGTATTGCAAATACTATTAGAAATTTTATGAATAGATAATAGCTTATTTTATTTTTGGATGAGCAACTAATATAGGGCCAGTAACTGGCCCTATATTAATTTTATAAAAATAAGAGAAAAGTCTTGACAGAGGAAAAGGTAGATGTTAGTATAGTAC
>CAZLCX010000019.1:0-8407 GCA_964558325.1 uncultured Halanaerobiaceae bacterium
CAAATTATTATTTTGGATAGAAGGAATATTTTTATTCCTGTTGAATATGATTAACAGGAGATTTAAAACAGTTAGGGGGTATATCTTATGAGTATTGGAATTTTAACCGATAGTACAGCTGACTTACCTGATAATTTATACAAAAAATATGATATTGAAGTTATCCCGTTAACAGTAAACTTTGGGAATGATACTTTTGTTGATGGCCAGGAAATAAGTTCTGGAGAATTTTTTCAAAAAATTAACCAGTACAATGAACAGCCAACTACATCAATGCCTTCTGTTGGAAATTTCATCGAAAAATACAAAAAACTCAACGAAAAATATGATCAGATTATCTCTATTCACCTCTCAGGAAATTTAAGTGGTACTTTAACTTCAGCCAGATTAGCAGCCAAAGAGTTTTCAGAAATCGAAATCTTTCCAGTAGATTCAAAATCAATCTCTTTAGGCCTGGGATTCCAGGTTTTATATGCAGCCAGACTAATAGAAGCTGGTAAAAATATTCCAGAAATTAAAGAGAAACTGGCCCAGGCAAGAAAGAATCTTCTTCTCTATTTTACAGTTAATGATCTGGCCTATATGAAAGAAGGGGGCAGAATCGGAAAGGCCCAGGCTTTTCTTGGTAGTATCTTAAATATTAATCCAATAATATCTATCAGTACTGAAACTGGTGAAGTTGAACCCTTAGATAAAACTAGAGGCAAGACCAGAACATTCAGAAAAATGATTGAAATTGCAGAAGAAAGACTATCAAAAACTGAGACAGCCTGGATCGGTTTTGCCCATGGAGATAGAAAAAATGATATGCTAAAATTTAAGAATAAGTTATTAGATAAGATTAATACTAATTATAATATTAATCCAGAAATATTTGAAACAAGAATAAGCCCGACCCTGGGCAGCCATGTTGGACCATCTGTTTATGCAGGTTTTATAATGACTGACATCGATATTTAGTTAAATATACAACAGATTTATTATTTATTTAATTATAAGATATAGGGCAGTAATCTATTAAAAATTACTAAGGAGGAAATTATCAGAATGTATGATATTACAGACGGAAAAATCATATTAAATCATGGGTCAGTTAATGAAGGATTGGTAGCTGTAGCAAGTGGCAAAGGTGGGGTTGGTAAATCTACAGTTACTGTTAATCTGGCTGCAGCTCTTCAGAAAAGAGGAAAAAAGGTCGGTATTGTTGATGCTGATATCTATGGGTTTAGCGTACCTGGAATCCTTGGTTTAAAAGAAAAACCCAGAGCAAAAAGTGAAGAAGAAATCTATCCTCCAGATAAGAATGGAATTAAAGTAATGTCAATGGCTTCTTTTGTTGAAGATAAGGGTGATGCTGTCATCTGGAGAGCACCGCTATTGCAGGGAGCTTTGCAGCAGTTTATAGAAGATGTCTACTGGGGAGAGCTTGATTATCTCTTATTTGACCTTCCACCTGGCACAGGGGATATGCCTTTAAATATTATGCAGCAATTCTCTGATGCCTCAATCCTGCTGGTAACAACCCCACAATTAACAGCAACCAGCGTGGCAGGTAGAGTAGGGCAATTAGCAGATAAATTAGATTTAGATACCCTGGGGCTTGTTAGTAATATGGCTTATTATAAATGTTCCGAATGTGGCCACAAAGATTATATTTTTGGGAAAGATGGCAGCCAGGAATTAGCAGAGCAGTTAGGGGTAGAACTTCTGGGAGAAATCCCACTGGTCTCTGAGATAAGGGAATTAAGTGATAAAGGGGTTCCGATTATATTTGATGCCCCTGAAAGCGAACTGGCTCAGGCATATCTAAAAATAGCTGATGGTGTCATAAATAATATTAAAGAATTTAAAGTATAATCTCAAAATAATGGGCCCCATTACAGGGCCCATTATATATTTAATATTAAATGTCTTCTGAATTTATTAGGTTAAAAATGTTTTTCTAATAATTCATCCATAACTCCACTATCATTTACATCCTGTAAGCCGGCATTTAATTTTTCCAGTAACTCAGTATTTCCACTGGCTACAGCCAATCCATATTCTTCACCGGTAATAAGCTCTGCCACCATTTCAACTGGATTGTCTTCTGCATATCTCTGGGCAACAGGGGTATCTAAAACTACACCTTCAACATTCTCATTAATTAGATCCTGAACTGCTAAAACAAAGGTATCAAAATGAGTTACATCACCAGTTAAGATTTCAGTATCCAGTAAATTTTCTTCTACCCACAGGTCACCAGTTGTTCCTGTCTGGACTGCAATCCGGTTATCACCATATAAAACAGTAACATTATTATCGCTATCTTCTCTAACCAGGACAGCCTGATTGGCAGAATAATAAGGCTCAGTAAAGTCTACAACCTCAGCCCGTTCCTCAGTAATTGTCATACCAGCGGCAACTACATCAATAGTTCCTGACTGCAGCCCTGGAATTAAAGAATCAAAACTTATATCCTCAAATTCCACTTCAAAGCCCTGGCTTTCAGCAATTTCTTTCATCAAATCAATATCAAAGCCAACTACCTCCCCATCTTCGATATACTCAAATGGAGGAAAACCTGCACTTGTACCGACTACATAGGTTTCAGCCATAACTGTAAAACTAGAAAAGGCCACCACTAAAGCAAGAGCTAACATCACAACAAAAGTTCTTCTTAACATTTTATTACCCCCTTATTAAGATTGACTAAATTAAATATTAACTTACCTCTATCAGATTAACCAAATCCTGGAATCTTTAACTTCTCTTCTACTCTATCAATAATCCAGGTACTTACCCAGACAATAATTAAATAAATAATAGCTGCAATCAAATATACCCTAAAAAATTGATAATTGCGACTTGCTATAAACTTACCCTGAGTCATTAAGTCTGGAGCACCAATAACATAAGCAAGTGAAGTATACTTTAAAATATAGATAAACTCATTGGTCCAGGCAGGAATTGACCAGCGAATAGCCTGGGGTAATACGATCAAAAAAATTGTCTGCCAGCGGCCCATTCCCAATGAATAAGCAGATTTAAATTGGTCAGATCCTACCGATTCAATTGCTCCCCTTGTATATTCGGCCTGATAGGCAGCGCAATTGATTGTAAATCCTAAATAAGCAACTGTTACTGCTGTCATTCTTATGCCATATGGTGGTAAGGCAAAGTAGAGAATAAAAAGCTGGGCCAGCATTGGAGTCCCCCTGATAATCTCAATATAGGCTGTACAGAGCCAGGCTACTGGTTTTGAACCAAAACTTCTCCCTAAAGCAAGCAGTACCCCAAAGATTGTTCCAAAAAACATAACCACAATTGTTAATGAAAAAGTAAACCTTAAACCACTCATTAATCTGCCAATATTACTTATAAAGATATCTATAATCATATATTGTGAAAGAAACTCAACCAAAGCCTATTCACCACCTTTGCCATAAAGATCATCAAGTTTAAATAAGAACTGCCTGGTTCTCTCATTTGCCGGTCCTTTAAACATAGCCTCAGGGCTGTTCTGTTCTACGATTTTACCGCCTTCCATAAATATAATCTCATCTGAGACTGAGCGGGCAAAACCCATTTCATGGGTAACAACTAACATTGTCATACCTTCTTTAGCAAGCTGTTTCATTACATTTAAAACCTCACCGATAAGTTCTGGATCTAATGCTGAAGTAGGCTCGTCAAATAACATTAGCTTAGGCTGCATTGCTAAAGCCCTTGCTATTGCAACTCTCTGTTTCTGGCCCCCAGAAAGTTGGGCCGGGTAAGAATCATCGACATCGGTTAAGCCTACTCTGTCTAGCTCGAATCTAGCAATATCTTCTGCCTCTTTCTTTGACATATTTTTAACTTTAGTTAAGCCCAGCATAACATTCTTTTTAGCAGTCAGGTGATGAAAGAGGCCAAAGCCCTGAAAGACATAGCCAATCTCCTGTCTAATTGCATTGATATTTTTAGCAGTCACGATCTCAGTATCCTCCAGCCATATTTCCCCTGAATCAGGCATAATTAATCTATTTATGCAATTTAAGACAGTACTTTTGCCAGTCCCGCTGGGGCCTATAATAACTTTATTTTCTCCAGCATTTAATGAAAAAGAAATCCCATCAAATACAAGATTGTCTCCAAAACTTTTCTTTAAATTTTTTACCTGTAAAAGTGGTTTTTTATCCATTATCTACTCTCAGCTCCTATTCCAGGTACTTTCAATTTAAATTCTAATAATTTCAATAACCTGGTAACTCCAAAGGTCAAGACAAAATATATTGCGGCAATCATTAAAAATATTGTGAGAGGGTCGTATTCTACTGATATAATATACTGGCCCTGCCTTAAAAGCTCGGCCACTCCAATTGCATAGGCAAGTGATGTATCCTTTAAAATTATTGCATATTCATTGGCAAAGGGCGGTATGAAACTCCTGATCGCCTGGGGAAATATAACATAAAAAAAAGTCTTATACTTCCCCATTCCAATCGAATAAGCTGCAGTTATCTGATCTGAGCTGACAGATTTAAAGGTCCCTCTAAAAATCTGGGCCATGTAGGCTGATGCCCTTATTCCAAGTCCTAGAACAGTAGCATTAAATGGTCTAATTCTAAGGCCTAACTTAGGTAAACCATAAAATACTAAAAGTAAAAGGACCAGCTCTGGAATACTTCTTATAATTTTTCCATATAATGCAGTAAGTTTTTGAATTAATTTATTGCCATAAGTTTCTCCAAAAGCCAGAATTAATCCCAGTATTAAACCAACTATCAAAATAAGAATAGTTAATTGGATTGTTATTATAGTACCTTTTAATAAGGCCGGTGTTGAATTAATAATTAATTCTATTCTTCCCTCCAATAAGTCTCCCTCCTCTAATAATTATTGAAATGCTTATAATATTATTCAACAGAGATCTGATTTCTCCTGCATAATTACTAAATTAATTTTACTTACTAAAATAGTAAAGTTAATAAATTTAAGAATACCAATATATAAATTGCTTTTAATTTAATATCTATTTATGCTATAATCAAAAAAGCTAGAATTAATTTTGAAAGGGAGCGGTATCATGGAATTAAGTTTTAAACAGGCTATAATTCCAGTAATTACTATGGCATTATTAATTATTATGTCTGTATTGGTCTGGAATGTACCAATTCAAATTGCTTTATTTTTTGAAATTATTATAATAACCTGTCTGGCTTTTTACTGGGGATATGGCTGGAATAAAATTGAAAAGATGATGTTTTCCAGTTTTAAAAATATTGGAAATGTAATTTTAATTTTATTCTTAATTGGAATGATGATTGGACTCTGGATTGCAATTGGAACTGTACCTACCATGATTTCATATGGTTTAAAAACTATAAATCCAGAATATTTTTTAGTTTTAAGCTTTATTTCAACTTCATTGGTTTCTATGGCTATCGGGACAGCAGTTGGTACTGCAAGTACAATCGGCCTGGCTTTAATCAGTATTGCTGAAACTCTGGGAATGAGTCTTCCCCTGGCAGCCGGAGCTATTATCTCAGGTGCTTATGTAGGTGACAGGATGTCCCCTGTTTCATCTATTGCTAATATAACAGCTCACAGTGCTGAAGCCGATATTTTAGATATGGTAAAAAGTATGGTCAAAACAACAGTATTACCTTATATTACTGCCGGTATAATTTATCTGATTATAGGATTAAATTTAGGGGAAGTCGGGGAGGCTGCAGGTGGATTTACTGAATTAATAACTGCCCTTGACAGCTATTTCATGATTTCAGGCTGGATGTTATTACCTCCAATCCTAATCATTACTTTAGCCTTCTTAAAAACTCCAACAATTTTGAATCTGGCCGTCAATATAATCTTTAGTTTAATTTTAGGTATAACAATTTCAGAACGGAGCTGGTCTAATCTATTAAATATTATGTTTAAAGGCTTTGAAGAGACTTCTGGAATAACATTTATTGATAATATCATGGCCAGAGGCGGGCTAACCAGTATGCTGGAACTAATATCCTTAATAATTTTTGCTGTTATTTTAGGAGGCCTATTAGAACAATTAGGTGTTTTAGATAGTATATTAAAACCAGTAGTTCATCATATTACAGGCAAAATCAAACTTGGATTGATAACTATCTTTTCAAGCATCTTATCTGCCATATTAGGCTGTAATCAGTTTCTGGCTGTATTTCTACCGGCCAGAATGTTGATTCCTCATTATGACAGAATAAAGGTAGAGCGGAAAGAATTAGCCAGAGCCCTCGGCGACTCTGGTCTTGTCTTCTCTCCCCTCATACCCTGGAATGTTAATGCTTTAATGATGACAGCGGTCTTAGGTGTCGATACATTTAGCTATGCACCATTTGCATTTTTTATCTTACTTATGCCTTTATCAAATATTTTAGTTACTGTCATTAAATACAAAAAGTAATCAGCAACTTAAGGTCTGATTAATATCTTAAGTGAAGACTTCTCTCTAGCTCTTTTTAGAGCTTCCAGAGCATCATCAAGCTTAAATTCTTCAGTGATCAGTTTATCAAGATGAAGATTATTTCTTTCCATTAAATTCAAAGCCGGTTTAAAGGGGCCGCACCTTGAACCTAAAAGTTTAATTTCATTAATAGCCAGGCCTGCTAAATTCAGATCATGGTTTTTGGCTGTAGTTGTCTTATAAATTATTTTGCCTTCAGGGGCAACCAGGTCAATAGCTGCTTTCAATCCTGAAGTACTGCCAGTTGCTTCAATTACAACTGGTATGTCTGGTTCTTTTTCTGGATATAACTTTTCAAGATAAGTTTTTATATTAAGAGGTTTTAAAGTATCTAACTTTTTCTGATGCCGGCCTATCATTTCAACATTTAATCCCATAGCCCAGAGTGTTCGGGCTATGATTAAGCCCAGTTTGCCATCGCCAATGATCATAATTTTTTCTGAAGGTTTAAGATGATATTGCTCTGCTATTTCAACTGCTGCTGCAAGCGGTTCAGTAAAAACTGCCTCCTGATCACTAACAGTTTCTGGCACAACCTGAATATTTTCTCTGGGGAGGGTTAAGTATTCTGCCAGGGCCCCATCTTTACCCCGCATCCCAATCGCCTTAATATTCTTACAATGTTTATATTGATTATTTTCACACCGGGAACAATTATAACAGGGAATATTAATCTCACCAACGACTCTCTTTCCCTCTAATTTACCTTCAGGGTCATATACCACTTCGCCGACAAATTCATGGCCTAAAACCCCATTAAAATCAATCATGCCGGCAATAACTTCAAAATCAGTATTACAGATACCAGCCAGCTTAACTTTAATTAAAACCTCATTATCTGCCGGTTCTGGTTTAGCAATATTTTCAACTTTAACTTCACCATCAGTTACAGTTAATGCTTTAATGATTGCCGCCTCCTTATATTTCATTAGATAATTTAAAAAAATATAATCTACTTAATAATTAAACCAATAGACTCTTTAACTCTCCTGCTAAACTATCCCCTGCTTCTGAATCAGAAATTATCTCTATTTCTTCAGGCTTTGATACTCCTAGCTCAATTTCAGCTGCCCTTGCGATCTGTTCTAATTCAAAGACCGGTGTATTCATAATAATCTCGGTGCTACCTAAATTCTTTAGCATGGCAACACCTACAGCATCAATGGCTACCGGGTCTTGAGAAACCAAGAAAATATTGGAATTAACTTTATTTCCAGCTGACGGGCCCCCAGTTGTAAAGGCTTCGACTCCATCAATTAGATAAAGATCTGGTTGGTATGCCAGGGAAATCTCTGCTATCATCTTTCGCATATCATCAGAATTGTGGAGCTGATTCATATAATTTGTGCCTTCCCGGGGGATAATTCCAACTGCCAGTTTTAAGGCCATGGTAAACTGGCCGCCATATTGATGAGTTTTCAGACAGCCTGTGGCAATAATATGATCTACTTCATTAAGTATTTTTGGTATCTGAAAACCATCTGGCCAGTGCAGGCCCTCCTGATTAAAATGGACAAGCTCATCATCAGAGAGCTGATCAAAATTAATTATCTCAAGGTCATATTCTTCTGCGATCTCAAATATCCCCTTTTCTTCCATTACATCTTCTGTATCCGGAGGACCACTTCTCTCACCAATAATTATTCTCTCTGCTCCGGCATCTTTTAGTTCTTCAACAATAGTTATCAGAGTATCGTTATGGGTTGAACCAGGAGTTGGGTCTGCAGTATTAAAATTTGGCTTTATTAAAACACTATCGCCGCTTACATCAGGTAATTGGATTAGTTTTAAACTTCTCTTCACACCCTCTGCTCTTTCAGATGTTCTAATCAGGCCAACCTTACTTCTGCCAGCAGCAGCTACAGTATTATCCCAGCCGGTAAAGGATAACAGGGAAAGCCCCATAATTGTAAAGCCTGATAAAGTTATAAACTGACGTCTATT
>CAZLCX010000019.1:8507-25767 GCA_964558325.1 uncultured Halanaerobiaceae bacterium
TTTGTCTCTTTACTTTTTCTCTTAATTTTTTTCTTAAAGGTGTCTTTAATTTTACCCTTCTTTTTTTCTGCCATCTTTAACCCCTCCTTTTTTCTTGAAATTTCAAAGTAATAATTAAATGAAATTAAAATAGAAGGGACATTTATTACTGACAAAAAATAATCGGTAATATTTGTTAATCTATTTACTTAAATTATAGCATTATTTATTTTTTTAACAATAGGCCATAATGCTTATCATATCAGTTATTGATTAATATTTTAGCCAGCGGAGCATTTCTTTAAAACTGGCTGATTTTCCATACATTAACATGCCGACTCTAAAAATTTTGGCTGCTGCCAGAGTAAATAAGATTGTGGTAATAAATAAAATTACAAGTGTAATTGCTATTTCAAAATTTGAAATTTCCCCGATAGCAATTCTAACTATTGAAATAACTGGAGCAGTTAGAGGAAAATAGGTTACTATTCTTGCCAGCATCCCTCCAGGATTATTAAATACTGGCCCTACTACTAAAACAGGCAGAACAGGCAGCATAAATACCATGCTCTGAGCATTTGTGGCACTCTGAAGATCTTCCATAGTCGCTCCAATCCCAACAAATAAAGCTGCAAATACCAGATAACCTAATAAAGCAAAGACTGCTATTAATGGTAGGGCTGGATTAAAAAATGATTCTAATAAGGGCAGATCAAAGAAGTAATCTGCCAGAGGGATACCAATCCCAAACCAGACCCCAATCTGAATCATGCCTAAAATGAAATGACCGATAATTTTTCCTGCCATAAGTTGTTCAGAAGAAATTGATGATAAGATTATTTCAGACATTTTTTCCTTTTTCTCCTGAAGGGCACTCTGTAAAAGCATGGAACCTGAAGTTATCAATAAAAAGAAAAGTCCTCCACCAAAGATTACTGCTGTGATAATCCGACTACTCATGGCTGTTCCATCATCTTCAAGACTAACAACCTGGAGATTAGCTGACATTGTTACTTCCTGAATTACTTCTTCAGACAGGTCATGAGCTGCCAATTTATAATTCTGTAATTCTTCAGATAAAAGAGCATTTAAACCACCATGGTTTGTAGCAGATAATGAAAATACATTTAAATTGATATTGCCTGTTTCAAAAAATTCCTGATCAATTATAAAATAACCATCTGCTCCATTTGTTTCAGCTTCATTGATCATTTCTTCCTGGCTGTTTTGATACTGAATCAAATTTGTATTTTCAAGGATATTTTCTGACCAGTCCAGTTGAACTTCAGACCGATTTTGATAATAAAAAGTTCTTTCGACTGGGGCATCAAATCTCTGAATAAGGTTGGGCAGACCACCAAATATCAGGATTAATACTGGTGTTAAAAATATTCCAATTATAAATTGCTTATTTCTTAAATTTCTCATTACTTCCCAGCTGGTAATTTTAAATATTTTCTTTATCATTTAAAAGACCTCCTCGGGCAACTCTGGTAAAGATATCATGGAGTGAAATCCTATTAATTTCTATCTCTACTATATTGATTTTTGAGGGCAAAGCAGCCATAAAATTATTTGGGCCAATATTATCTTCAAGGAGTATATTAAAATTATTCCGATATAAATTATAATTTAAGATCAAATCATTACCATTTAGCCAGCCTTTTAAAGGCTCATAGTCATTAGTTTGAAGTCTTGCCCGATAATTACCATATTGATTCTTAATATTATCCAGAGTATCATATAAAACTTTTTTTCCTTTATCTAAAAGAAAAATTCGATCACAGACTTCTTCAACCAGGTTCATTTGATGGCTTGACAGCATTATTGCCACACCGCTTTCTGCCAGTCTTTTTATCTCTTCTTTCATCATGTCCTGGCTGACAGGGTCCAGACCAGAAAAGGGCTCATCCAGGACCAGTAACTGAGGTTTATGGAGAACGCAGGCAGCAAATTGAACTTTCTGAGCCATCCCCTTTGATAATTCTTTTATCTCATCGTTTAAATTATCATTAAGATCAAATTTATCAAGCCAGTACTTGCCTTGCTTCAGGGCTTCACTTTTTCTTAAACCCTTCAGGCTTCCAAGAAATACTAATATATCTTTAACTTTAGCCTCTTTGTATAAGCCTCTTTCTTCTGGCAGATAACCAACTTTACTCTGCCAGTTGTCTGTCCCCAGAGCTATCTTAATTTCACCCTGATCTGGGGCATTAATGTCCATGATCATTCTGATCAGACTGGTCTTACCGGCTCCATTTGGACCTAAGATCCCCATGATTTCTCCCTGATTGACTTCAAATGATATATTGTTAACAGCTATCAGATCATCATAGGCTTTTAATACATCTTTGACCTCCAAAATTGGGTTCATAAATTTATCCTCCTCGAAAAATATGTGAATACTTTAATTATATCATTATACTAAATAATTTAAATTTTAGCAATATAAAACTTACTCAAGCGGGCCTGTGAAGGGGGAATGAGGTGATACTGAGGGAGTACTGGGGAGATACTGGGGTGGTACTGGGGAGATACTGGGGTATACTTACTGCTAAGATGAAATAATCCTGGAGTTTTAATTCCAGAATTACTTGACCCCTTTAATTTTTTAAATATTTATTCTATTTTTCTTAAAACCTTTTCTTTAAATTTAACTATAATCCACTGATGCCGGCTGGCTAAATAATCAATAATAATTCCATAAATACCACCGGCTAAAAATGTTATTATATCAGCAAAGCCTGTGGTGAAATAATATGCAAATGATACCAGCAGACCTAAAATTGCACCTCTTATTATAGCTACATGGCGTTTATTATTTGTTACCAGACCAATAACGACCCCCATTAAAAAGCGGTTATACCAGAGGGCCCATAATAAAATCCAGTTACCTGCAAACCCTGTTCGAAAACCAGCTCCTAAAATACAAACAACACCTAAAAGTGAACCAATTAAAATTGAAGTTTTCATTCTATTTGTCAACAAAGAACCACTCCTTATTACTTTAAATTGAATTTTTCTATTAAATAATTATTGATCGAGCAAACTTTTCCTGCTTAAATATGAAAATTACTTTATATTAATCTTAATTTTAAAAGACCCAGACGAAATCGTCTGGGTCTCTAAGTTATAACATTGTTAGTTTAATGAGTTCATTTTAAAGTTCAAATTTATCTGCCTGCTCTGCCAGTTTTTGAGCCATATCTGCTAATTCTTCTGAGGCTTTTACTACTTCTTCAGTAGAAGATGCCTGTTCCTGACTTGTGGCTGAAACATCCTGAGCATTTCTGGCAGCTTTATCACTGACAGCGGCTATCTCATCTATTACAGCATTTACTTCTTTACTATTTTTCGCCATATGATTTGCACTATCTACAACTTCATTAATTAATTCGCCAAGATTATTAACTGCTAATTCAATCTCAGAAAAGTTCTCTTCAGTTGCATTAATTGCGTCAACACTCTCATTAACAACCTTTTCACTTTCATTCATACCCTTAGTCGCAAGTTTAACCTTAGTTTGAATCTCCTGAATCAATTCATTAATTTCATCAGTGGCACTGGATGATTCTTCAGCTAATTGTCTTATCTCATCTGCGACTACACTAAATCCGCGACCTGCTTCTCCTGCCCTGGCAGCCTCTATTGCCGCATTTAAGGCCAATAAATTGGTTTGCTTGGATATTCCACTTATCATTTCAACTATCTCACCGATCTGATCTGAAAGTTTTCCTAATTCATCAACACTTTCACCCATTTTAAGCTGTTTAGCATTAACCTGATTAATCTTATTGCTGGTATTTTTAACTGTCTTATTACCATTGTTAACTTCATTTAATACTATCTCTGCCTGTTGATTCATATCTTCAGCTTTATAAGTAACTTCTTCTATTCCTTTATTTAAATTATCTACATTAGATTTTGTTTCCTCTAACTGGGCTGACTGTTCTTCTGCCCCTGAAGCCACCTGTTCTATAGATGATGTAACTTCTTCAGCTGAGGCAGATAATTCCTCACTTGTTGCTGAAAGCTCTTCACTATTGGCTGAAAGATCACCGGCAATTTTAGAGATATCTCCAACTGTATCTTTTAAATCAGAGCGCATTTTATTTAAAGCTTTGATCAAAACTCCAAATTCATCTTTTCTATCTATATCTAATTTTTGTGATTTTAAATTACCATTGGCTATCTGCTCCGCAAAACCTACACAACTTAAAATCGGTTTGGTTAAATTCTTAGAAAAGATATATGCTATTAGAATAATTATTCCAGCAATAATAGCTGCAAATAAGAATACTGTTCCCTGAAGAGAATTTGCAACTGTAAAAGCTTCACTTTCATCCATTTCAGCTATTATAGCCCATTTAATTCCATTAACATTAAAAGGTTGATATGAACTTAAAACATCAACCCCTCTATAATCTTCTGTTATCTCATTTCCTGATTCTCCTGCTAAGGCATTTTCAACTGCAGATGTCTTGACTTCTCTATCTAGAATCGTGCTTTCTTCAGCAAATCTAGAATCTGATCTCATTAAATAATCCTGGCCTACTAAATAAGATTCACCTGAATCGCCGAGACCAGAGGTATCTGTCATTATTTCATTAATTGCTTCGTTGGATATCTGTAAAGCTAAAACTCCAATAAATTCATCATCCCGCCCAGAGATTGGCGCACCTACAAACATGGCTGGCTCATCAGAGGGTTCATAATATTGAAAATCAACTATTGCTGACGAGTCTTGAGCCTGCTGAAAAAGCTCAGCTAAATTGCTGTCACTATAAGGCCCATCAACCAGGCTGGTCCCAAAATCATCTTCCTCTTCAACTGAATAAACAATTTGGCCCTCTGGATTAATTAAAAAGAGATCATAGTAGCCATATTCATCCAGATAATCTCTAAAATATCCATGATAATCATCTCGAGCGTTATTGTAAATACCCCTCATGCTATCATCATTTTCAAATAATCTATCTAAATCTCTCATTGATTCAGTAACATTAATTGAATTTGATAAAACCTCTACCCCAGATAACCTTTCATGGAAAAAATCATTAATTTGATTAGCCCTGACATTCTGAACTGATTCGAGTTGACTGAAAGCAGCTTCCTCTAAACCCTCTGTTGCTGAATTCAATGTTATGTAAGCAACAATTATTAATGGTATAAGTCCAATAATCAGAAATAAAGCTATTAACTTAAATGAAAAACTTAACCCCTCTGTTTCTACTTTAGTTTTTTTCTTAGCCATTATTCTCCTCCTATAGATATTATTATGTGAAATTTCTTAGCCCATCTAACATCTTCTATATCAATACATTAATTCCTTTTATTATTATAATTTTTTTAGTAATTAATCAATTTACTGTCTTTATAATTATTTATCAAAAAATTTCGATAAAATTCTACCTATTTTTATGGCAAAATAAATTATAAAAAAAGATTATTTTACTCCAATAAATTTGTTATTTTCTTCCCCACTCATAACCAGATAGGTTATATCATCGTTGCCAATCTCATTACCGGTATAATTTTTAAAATCAGTCTTAATTTTCTCAATAATCTCTTCAGGGTTATGATCATGAAATTTTAATAAAAGATTATGCAGTCTTTCTTCTCCATACATTTCAGAAAAATTATTCTCAGAATCATAAGAAATTCCTTCAACTAAGCCATCAGTTGTTAACATCAGTTTATCCCCAGGAAAGATTTTAAAATTCTCTATTTCATGTTTTAAAGTCTTATTATAAAATTCGATATCTATAGCCGTAGAAATTGGTGCTCCTGAATTCTCCAAAGTTTTCAAACTACCATTTTCTCTAACTATTATAGGAGGCACCTGAATACCAGCGTTAATAAATGAAAATTTTCTTTCATCAATATCAAGTAACCCTATTAAAAGACAGACCATATAGTCTTTTGAAAATTCTTCCTGATGATATCTTTCAATTATATATTTTAATAAACTATCAACAGATTGATTTAACTTCCCATTAACTTCATTGGAAATATAACTATTAATTGTCTCTCTAATAAAAATATTAAGCATAGATCCATCAAGCCCATGTCCACTAACATCTGCTAAATATATTAAAAGATATTTGTCTATTTTTATAGCGTTATAAAAATCTCCACCTAATCTTTCAGCTGGCTGAAAATAAACTTCATAACTAAAACCATCAATCTTTGGTAATTTCTCTGGAAGAAACTGTTTATGAAGCCTGATACCCTTTTTAAATTCATTATTTAATCTTTCATATAAAAATTCTATTTTTTCACTGTATTCTTTTAACTTTTTCTCATCTTTCTTTCTGCCTGTAATGTCATATTTTATTGCTATATATTTACTGATTTCTCCTCTTGGATTTTTTATAGAAGAAATTGAAGTTTCTTCCCAAAAAAATTCACCGTTTTTTTTCCGATTATAAATTTCACCATGCCATTTTCCCCCAGAAGAAATTGTTTCCCAGAGTTCATTATAAAACTTTTCTGAATGAAAACCTGATTTTAAAAACCTCGGGTTTTTCCCAATCACTTCATCTGGATTATAACCAGTCAGGTTGATAAACCTTGGATTAACATATTCAATTTCTCCACTGGTGTTAGTTATTAAAATCGTTTCAGGACTCTGCTCTATAATCTGATTTGAATTTTTAGCAGAATCTTTATAATTACAAAGCGAAATATAATTATTTATTCTTTTTGCAATAAACTCACCAGAAAAAGATCTAGAGATTACGTCGAATAATGGTAAATTCAAACAATCAAGCCCAATATCTTGATTTTCATGATTAACTATAAAAATAAGAGGTATATCATCAAGTCCTATTCCTTGTTTTAATTTTTCGCATAACTTATTGCCATCAAGATCTGAAAAATTTAAATTTACTAAAATTAAGTCAGGATTTATTTTATCAGCTAAACTTATAGCCTCCAACCCTGATTTAGCATTTATTATTAAATAGTCTTTATTCAAAATTTTTTTAAGTTTATTATAAACCTTCTTATTTTTATCAACTATTAAAATTGTAACTGCCTCTTTCATTATTATTAAACTCCTTTAAAATCAATAAATTTTACATATATTAAAAACCTTAACCCCCTAATCCAGGGATAATTATATCACGATATTTATAAAGATTTAAGCAATTTTTAATATCAACCATTATCATCAACCTTTATAAAGTTAATAAGAAAATCAATTATCAACTCATTAAATTGCTCTGATGCTGTTACCATGGGCATATGATGATTATCTGAAATAATCTCAAGCCAGGAATTAGGTAGTTGATTATCAAGTTTTATGGCTTCTTCAACTGGAACCCAGTCATCTTCAGAACCCCAGACTAATAAAGAATCTGTTTCTAGTTGTTCTAAATTATTTAATTCATCAGAACTGCTTCTGACTAAATCAAGCCAGGCTCTAGCTGTCCCATCAATTTTTAATGGTTCCAGATAATTTAAAAGTTCTTCTTCAGTTACTTCTCTACCATAAGCAGAATTTAGACCTCGATTGATTGTAAATCGCTGATGAATAATCTTACTTATAACAAATTCAAATATATGGTTAAATGGAGTTTTATTAGCTAGATTTCCAATTAAATTTGGTGGAGAATTATAAACAGCCCCGGCCACAAAAATTAATACCTCAACTCTTTCATCCCTGCTTAATGCCATTTCAGCAATTGTTTTTCCTCCCATAGAATGTCCAACTAATACCCAATTTTTAGTTTCATTAAATTGCTCAGAATCTAAATAGTCAAGTAGACCCCAGAGCCAGTCTGCCCTGTTTTTAGCAGTATGATCTAAGCCAGGCTGCCTATCACTAAAACCAAATCCAGGAAGATCTACCCTGACTACATCAAATCCTTTTTGATTTAATGGCTCTACATTTTTACGCCAGCAGTAAGTTGAACCACCCATTCCATGGACCATCAATATTTTGCCCTTTGATTGTTTTTCTTCTGACCTATCAATTCTATAATGAAGCACTATTCCATCTATTTCAACAAAATTACTATTTTCAAATGGGCTCTCATTTTTAACTGGACTGGCTTTGATAATTTGATTACCAGAAATAAAGATAATAAAAAACATCAGAATAATTATAAGAATTGAAAACTTAAAGTTAGTAATTTTATTTTTAGCAGACACATTTTTCACCTCTGAGATTAAGTCATATATTATAATCCCATATTATATATATTATTAATTATAACATAAATTTAGACCCCTGAATCATAACACCATTCAGAAGGCTATATAAATTACTATTAAAATTTTTATTACCAGTTTAATGGATTATCCTCAATTTTACAATTAAAGATAGAATAGGTTGGCTGATGGATAATAAAGGGTGTGCCTAATTCAGCCAGTATTTTATACGCCTTTTCAGTCTCTTCTGGGCCATAATTAGAAATTCCGACATAGAGAGCTTTACCCTGTTTGACAATTGTATCTAAGGCCAGCATCGATTCTTCTACTGGAGTCTCCTGATCCGGCCTGTGGTGATAGAAGATATCAACATAATCCAGGCCAAGTCTTTTAAGGCTCTGATCCAGACTGGAAATTAAATATTTTCTCGAACCACCATCTCCATAGGGGCCTAGCCACATACCGTATCCAGTTTTAATTGAGATAACTAATTCATCTCTGTAGCCATTTAAATCTTTTTTTAAGATTCTACCCAGGGTCTCTTCAGCTGATCCTGGAGGAGGCCCATAATTATTGGCCAGATCAAAATAAGTAATCCCTGCATCAAAGGCTGTCTGGACTAATTTCCGGCTGTTGGAAAAGTGTCAACATGGTCGAAGTTATGCCAAAGGCCTAAAGAAATTGCTGGCAGCTTTAAGCCACTTTTGTCAACTCTATTGTATTTCATCTTATCGTATCTATTTTTATCTGGAATATAAGTCATATATATTATTTTTCCTTTCTTTTTTTAAGCTAATTAATCAACTTCTTCAAGCTTTACATTATCAATATAAATTGTAGTTGTTTCTCCTGAATCAGTTGCTCCTAATAAAAAGTTTAACTTAGGAATATCCTCTGCATCTAAAGAAACATCAAATGTATATTCCTGAATTTAAATTACGACCAGATTTTTGTTCCCTCAAGTTCAAAAATTAATTCTAAAATATAATTATATAATTTGATTATTGATCTAGATATAATTTTCATTAAAATCACCCCATAAAAAAATTAAACCACAGCAAGCTGCCGCCGTGGCCATAATTGCAACCTGGCAATCTTTTAAAGACCCATGGCTTTGCGTCCCTGTTTCACAACAGGTTTGCCTAAATAATTTTATTTAATTTATTATGCTACTAAAGTACTATTTCTAGATAGAATCAGAAACTCCTGCAATTAATTCAAGTTTTTTTAATTAATTTAATAATAACTGATATAAAACTTCTCCATCAACCTTTTTAAACTTACCTGATTGAAGATGCCAGTACTGTGCTTTATCAGCAAAATCATTGATAAAGCGAACTAAATGAGGATGACAGGTTAAAACAAAGATCTGATGACTATCACCTAATCTGGATAAAATTTGAACTGTATGTTCTAAATGGCTGGCATCAAAATTAACCAGTGAATCATCCAGTATTACCGGTAAAGATGGCTCAATTTCCTTAATTCTGCTTAACCTGACCGCCAGTAATAATTGTTCCCGGGTACCTCTACTTAAAATATTGACTGTCCCCTGTTCCCTACCGCTGGCTAATTTAGTTTTAAAGTCATTTTCCTGAATATTCTCAGGAGGATTGATTTCCTGATATTCACCTTCAGTCATTTCAGCAAGTAACTCTGCTGCCGGTTGAAGCAATTCCTCTTTAGCCTTTTTAATAGCCCGACTCTGGACTTCTTTAAAGATAAAGGAAACAGTCCGATTTAATGCATAATCCTCTGCCAGATCTCTCAATTTGCTCTGATTCTTATCAATTTCTCTATGAGCTTCTTCAATTTTTTCAGGGGAAGCCAGTTCCTCTCTTTTATCTTTTAAAGTTTGAAGTCTATCTTCTTTCTGCTTTTTACAATCAAACTTTAACTGAAGCTCTTCTTTAACCTGATTATGTTTCTCTTTAACTTCTTCTAGAGATGTAAATGAATTATAAATTTTTTTAAAAATATCAGCGAGCAATTCATCTTTTTCTGCCAGGTCAAAATCTCTAAATGCCTCTTTTATATGGTCAGCAGAACTTATTTTAGCCTCTAGCTGACTGGATAGCTGTTCAACCAATTCTTTTTGTTCCTGATAGTCCAGATACTGCCTGGACTTATAAATATATTTCTGTAAAATTTCAGCAGCTGTTACAGCCTTATCTAAAGAAAACTGAAATTCCCTTTTGATTTCATCTCTCACAAGCTCCCTGGCCTCTTCAGCTTCACTAAGGTTTCTGGCAAAGTCAAGAAACTCTCCGGCCTGGTCCAGGGCTGAAAATAATTCTTCTGATTTATCTATAAGTTCATCTTTTTCAGGCAAAGCTAAAGCTGAATCAGGCATTATTTTGTTGATTTCAATTAATAAATCTTTGATTTCCTTCAATTCCTGCTCAAGTTTAATCTCTTTTTCTTTTATTTCTTTTTTAGTTTTCAGCCATTTATTATAACTATTATTAATATCTCTTAAGCCATTAAAATAATCTTTAATTAAATCAGGACCAGCAGTATTATCAAGCCGCAGCAATTCCCGATATTGATTAATTTCTTCTTCAAAACCAACTTTTTTCTTTTCAATTAACTTAATCTTATTCTGTAACTTATCTAAATCCTGCTTAAGATAATTATAATCCTCTATTAATTCTTGCTTCTCTTTTTTAAGATTAAATTCTTTCTGGTAATTGCTGAAATAATAAAGATAGCTTAAAGCTAAACCTCCTGCAGCAATTATTGGAGCAGCAATTATATTAATAAATGCTATAGCTGCTCCACCGACGATAAAAATCAAACCAGCCAATAATGAAAATTTAAAAATTCTATCAGGATTACCATCTGCTAGCTTACTAATGCTATCTTCAACTTTCTCAATCTGGTTTTCAAGTTCTACCTTAGTTTCTTTTTTTGTTGCTAATTTATCTCTATAATTTTTATATTCTGCAAGATCATTAAGCAGCTTTCTCCTCTCTATCTGATCTGTCCTGATTGCGTTAATCTCTTTAAAATTGTCCTGCCAGTCCTGATTAAATTCAGCTGCTTTTGACTTTATATTTTTTAAATCTAAGTCATGTTTATCTTGCTGCTCCTGATAACTATTGATCTTCTCTTTAAGCCCTGAAGCTGTATTCTGAAACTTCTCAAGCTTTGTCGCCTTCTCCAGTAAAAAGGATTTAATATCTTCTATTTTTTTAGAACTAATTCTACTTTTAAAGATACTTAATTCTTTCTGATATCTTCCATTATTTTCTTTCAAATCTTTCAGTAAATTTTCAGCTTTCAACTTCTTATTCTCATTAAGATTTAAATCATCAAAAGCAGCTCCTGGATGATTAATTAACTCCTGCTCTAAATTTTGCAGCCTGGAAAAATCATTATAATTATTCTTAAGCAAATCTAATCTAATCCTCTGTTTTTCGAGTCCTGCCAGTTCATCATCTAAAACCTCTAATTCCTTATTAATTTTTTCTATCTTATTAACAATTTTAACATAGTTTTCTACCTGTTTTATAGCTGCTGCTTTCTTTTGTTCAGCCTCAGCTATATTTTCTTGATAGGGTTTAAACTCACCGACAGTAGCTTTACCAGTTGTCCTCCCAATCCTATAAGCCTGGTTTTCAAAATGATTAACAGCCTGTGGCAGTTCAACAATCTTAGAAAGTCCTGCCCCTAAAAGTATAGACTGGAGCCTACTTTTATCATTAGTCGTTGAAAGACCAACCGGTTTTCTTTTTAATTCATCAAGACTGATTGTAAATAACTGTTGATATGTAAAACGATCTAAATTATTATAAAGCTGAGCTGCTGACTTATTCTCTGAATTCTGCTCTGATAGGGATATTACAGAAGGATCTGCATAACCTTTAAGCTTTAACTGATATGCCAGGTTATCTTCAGTTTCAATATCAGCTTCGATATCATACTTGTCTGCAGCTCCTGGCAATTTATCTATCTTAGGAATACCATAGCCTAAATAACGAAAAATATGCATTAATGTCGTCTTTCCTGAGCGATTTGGTCCTCCTATAACTACTATATTTGGAGATATATCCTGCAAAGACTGATTATTATAAATACCAAAATCATTGAGATATAGATTCTTTAATCTCATACATCTTCACCCCTGGTAAATAAATAAGCAATTATTTGTTCTCGGGCTGCTTCAATAATTTCCTGCTTTGTTTCTGAATCAGGATAAAAGCTATCATTATCTCTATTTTCGTGATCCTCTTCACCTTCCCAGATAGAACCCCATTCACTTAATAATTCAGTCTCTAATTCTGAGTTATTAAATATTTCTTGAATAATTTTTTCTACCTCCTGATAAATCTCATTTTCTTTAATTTCCTCTAGATCAGGAAGTTCTCTGGTAGTTCTAATCTTAATAGAATGTGTCCAGGCAAAGGGACGAACACCTGGAGAAGCCAGATATTTATTAAGATAATTCTTTAAATCTACTTCAGCTTCATCCTGATTACTTGAAATTTTCTTATGGAGAGGTCCATGACCAGTTATTACCCAGCGAATAATTAAACCCTTAACCGGCACTTTACCATCAATAGAAACATTATCATAATCAAGACCAAAAAAATCTATTTCCTCATTATAATTACTATTTAAATAAACCTCTGCCCTTTTTAATAACAGCTTCTGAAGATCCGATAAGGTTTTCAGAGATTTTTCTTCTGAGATATCAACTTCAATCTTTTTATAGATTACATTTGAAGTTGGAACAAACTGAAGCTGAGGCATTATTTCAGGATTTTTGATATTAGCTTCAACAATAAAACAACCTTTTACTCCCACTTCAGAAATATTATGTCCCTGAGGAGTTCCAGAATAAACTAAAGCTGGAGTTGATCTATTTAAAACCAGTGGTTGATGGATATGACCTAATGCCCAATAATGAATATCGTCTTTTGATTTAAGTTCAGTTTGAGAAACTGGAACATAACGACTATTATCCGGGTTTAACTGAGTATGAATTAAACCTAAATTAAAATAATTTTTGTCTGGAACTGTATAATAACTATACATTTTCCTTGATTCAAATTTACTCCGATAAGACTGACCAATAATTCGTGCTAGCGTCTTGCCTGTTTCAGATTTAAAATTATTAGATTCAACTTCTTCGCTTGAATAAAAATATACATTATCAGGGTAATCAAATAACTCATATTCCTGACCACCTGGATCATGATTACCTGAAATTAAATAAACTGGTATATTAAATTCTTTTAGTCGCTGGCATTGCTCAAAAAAGACGCGGCTTGCCTTAACAGAACGAGCTTCTGAATCATAAAGATCGCCAGAAATAACAATAAAATCTAATTTCCTTTTAATAGCCAGGTCAACTATATTCTCTAAAACCCTATAACTTGCTTCATTAAAAAGTTCTGACAGATAATTAGGAGCCTGGGATGCAGATTTTAATGGTCGACCAAGGTGAATATCCGCTGTATGGAGAAATTTTATAGTTTCTTTCATAATTTATACCTCCAGTATTATACTTAACATTATAACATAATATAATGCCTTTCTGTTAATAACAAGAAAGGCATTATATTTGAACTATTATTTAATAACTTAAATCTTATCCGCCGGCAACCAGATTATAAAAAACAACTCTATCGCCACCGGTTAATTTATGATCTTTCCTGACATCCCTGCCATTTACAAGTACCTGAATACTTTGCTCTGGTGGAATTTCTAAGTATTCCATTAGATCATTGACTGTCAGGTTATCTTTAAGTTCAACTTTATTGTCATCAGTCAACTTATCCTGGCCGTATTTTTCCAGCCGACCTACCAGTTTTACCTCTATTTCCATACTGCCACCTGCTTATATGATTAATTATAGCTTCCCTAGTCGATATAAGCCTCTAAGCCCAGTTCTTTAAGCTTATCAGCTGTAGGCCTACCTGTCTCTAAGTCCCAGCCCCGCTCTTTGTAATATTCATCTAAGATGACTGAGAAGTCTTTAATTGAACAGTCTTCTTCCTGACCATAATTACCAAACTCAGGGGTCATAACCATTCTCGGGTGGATCATATCATCTTTTCTGCCAAAACCTTCCCGGTGGTTAAATAACCTCTGTAAATTAATTGATCTTTCACCAACCTTTAAAAGTTCCCAGCCGTCAATATCCCAGCCAGTTAAGCCTGCCAGGATCTCTGCATAATCCTTAAGCCCTGCCCCTACATAGAACATGAATTTACAGATACCCATGATATCAGGGAGGGTACCGCCATCCTGGAGTAATTTAACAACAGAGCCCTTACCCTCTTCATCCCAGCGGCCGACAGTTTCAGGATCCGGGAGGCCGAAATCAGATAGCTCAAAGTCCATCTTACCGGCATCATAGCCCATTGCCTCAACAGGGTGGATATGACAGGAACCTCTATTCCCTGTGGCATAGGATACTGCCAGGGCCTTTCCTGAACGGGGATCATGGGCTGGACCTTCCAGGCCCTTGACCTGAACAGCATACTCCTGGGCTTTATCTCCTAATTTACTGGCAGCAACTTTAACCCCGTCAGCCAGTAAATCGCCAAGGCCTTCACGCCTGGCAATCTTTTTGACCAGTTCAGGCATTATCTCATGGTTGCCCCAGTCAAGCTCTAAGCCATCGGTATCATTGTTATCCAAAAGACCATTCTCATAACATTCCATGGCAAAGGCAATTGCCGCTCCAGTTGAAATAGTATCGAGTCCATATTCATCACAGAGATAACTGCAGTGGACTGCTGCATCTACATTTTCATTTAAGACAAAGGAAGTAAAGGCAGCCACTGTCTCGTATTCTGCACCCTGATATTCAGGAGTCTGGTATTCTCCTTCTTCAACCCTTACATTCCGCTTACAGGCAACAGGACAACCTTTATAGCAGGCTTCATTGCCTACTAAGTTCTTATTATAGTAATGGTCATAGATCTCTTCACCCTTGCCCCAGGAGTTTGACTGCCAGTTCTTGGTCGGGAAGTCACCTATCTCATCACAGCCAGGGATATCCCCTGTTGTTCCATGTTCAGCAAATTCTTTGGTATCAGGATGGTTTTTAATATGATCATGGGCCTGCCTGAAGGCTTCTCTAAATTTATCATTATCTGCCACCTCAATATCTTTATCTCCATTTGCAGTTATAGCCAGGAGATTTTTTGAGCCCATAACTGCCCCGGCACCGCCCCGGCCGACGGCACTGTAATTGACCATGATTGAGGCATAGCGAACAAGGTTTTCTCCTGCCTGACCGATTGTCAGTGTTACAAAATCATCACCATATTCATCTCCGATTAGATCTGACTTCTCAGAGGCTGATTTCCCTTTTAAATTATCTGCAGTTTTAATTTCAACACTGCCATTATCAATCACCAGATAGCTAGGCTCTTTAGCTTTGCCCTCTACTATTAAGAAATCATAGCCGGCCTTTTTAAGGTTAAAACCAAATTCATCGCCGACCCGGGACTCTCCCCAGGTATTGGTTAAAGGGGATTTATAGCAGACTTCAAGGCTGCCGCCCCCAGGAACCTGTCTTGCTGTTAAGGGACTGGTTGCAAAGACCAGCTTATTATCTTCACTTAAAGGATCAACCCCTGCTTCCAGCTCATCATATAAGAGTTTTGCTCCATAACCTGAGCCGCCTAAGTACTTTCTCATTAAGTCAGGGTCTAAATCCTCTTCTTTAACCTCACCGTCAGTTAGAGAAACTCTCAGCTGCTTGCCTGCATAACCGAATAATTTTTCTGTCATTTTTTTCTTGCCTCCTGTAATTATTATGTTTTATAAATAAATAGTTAGCAAATAAAATAACTATAAAACTTATCTACTAACCACCTGGCCAACCAGTAAAACTTATTATGTTTTCTACCATTTAATAAATTCACGATATAATTAATTATTCCTGCCTAGAATCCAAAAAACAAACCTGACAAAATTAATAATATTATATATTATTCGAAATGCAGTGCGCTTAAAATAATTTTACTCCTAAGCACTGAATTAATCTCTGCAATAATAGGACTTATTTCGGCCTGGTTAATAACTGCATATAATTTCCCAGGGAGAAAATTTTAAACAAGGGGTTAATCTTACCCCTGGCTATTCCTCCCTAAAGTAGAACATATGTATATGAAGAAATTCTTAATTACACAGGAAAAGTCCAGCTTTTTTATGTGATAAATTTAAAATAACAACTATTTTAGTTTCCCATAATAGGGGAAATATTGGATTTATAGCTGGAAAAGAAATCTTTATTTAAATCTAATTTATATAATCATTAAAGACAAAATTATAGTTCTCTATCTTATACCAGGTAAACTTTTCGCCATCTTCAATCCAGGATACATTAATTTTATGAGGAATCTTCATACCTTCAACCTCAGTATAATCAATGATTTCTCCTATACACTTTAATCTAGGAGCCTCTTCATCAACATCTTTATATCTCATTGCTTCCATACTTATTAGTTCGCCGTCATCCCCAAAATTAAAAATTGCATCAGCTGTCATATCCTGATAAGTTATTATGCCTCTAACAGTATTAGTATCTACTTCTTCCCAGGACATATAATCTTCTAGAGCAGCTGTTGGATACCAAGGTAGTTCCAGTAAGAATCGATGAAGCGAAGACTCATTTATTTTATAATTATCACTCTCGTTAACTACTGGTATAGCGCCAGCCAGTTTTATCAGCATTGAACCGCTACCTTTATGATATAAATCTCTGCCTTTCGTGAAAAAACTTGGTATATCAACAGTCCAGAGATAACCAGGTTTTTTAATATTAACATACTGCCTTGCCTCAGGAGTATACCATTCTTTCTGATCTTCTTCCAACTTCATAGCCCCTGTCTGGTCAAAGGAAACCGATGCATAGATATTTTGACCAATAACCCCAATATTATCAAGCCAATTTGCCACTGGCTCTGGAAGCCCTGATAAATCCTCCTCAATAATTACCTCTTCTCCATTCTCTAAATCTTTATAAAGCAGATCTCTTTCAGCTAAAACTTGTCTCTCAAGCTGTATCCTTGATATAAATATAAATGAAACTATAATAACAATCAGAACTAATGCCCCAAATATAATTTTTACATACCATGGCTGAAGCATAATAAATACC
>CAZLCX010000019.1:25867-31480 GCA_964558325.1 uncultured Halanaerobiaceae bacterium
ATTCCTAAATATTTTTGTAAGCACAATTCCCCCAATTATGATCATAATCTGAATGGGAGTTAAAGATAATTAACTCTCTGTTAGTAAGATTATTATCCTGGAGATAACCCTTTACGGCTTCCATAGATTTAGGACCTAAATGAGTATCACATAAATAAAGTCTTTTTGTCCCCTTTATTAAATAAACCAGATTTTGATCCTTATATTGAAAAATAACTCCTCTATTACCAACCTCTATAATTTCCTGTAACATAATCTACCTACCCCTCTAAAAATTCTTTCGCAAACTTGCTAATATTATCATACTTGATATTCGACTCACTTTTTTCAACCCCGGCAGCCTTTTTAAGCATAGTCCTTTGAATAAAGCCAACTTTATCGAGATCATATTCATAACCAAAATAACCTTTAACTTCAGCTTTTTCAATTAACTTTTCAGGGAAAGAATTCACCAGCTGTTCCATATTTTTTTCTTCGCTTCCACAGCAGATAAACAATCCAAGTTTATCTGCTTTTAATAATTTTTCTAAATTAAGATCACAGAACTTCCTGACCGACTTCTGAATCTTCCCAATATAAATTGAGCCCCCAATAATCACCCTGGCAAAATCTCCAGGATTAGTTCTGGAAGCAGTCTTATCTTCAAGATTTAAAATCGTAACCTCCCCGGTTAACTCTCCTGCCAGTTTCTCAACAGCCTTCTTAGTAGTTCCATGCTTGGATGCATAAGCAATTAATGTTTTCATTTGACATTTTCCTCTCTTAAACTTTATTTTCTACAAACTGAATCTTTAAACCATTAGGATCCTGAATAAAGAAAAACCTGAGATTAGGATTAGGCTCAAAGGGACCGCTATGAATTGTAATACCTTTATCCTTAACAAAATCCATCTTTTCAGAAAGAGAGTTAACTTCAAAACCTAGAGAAATATCCTTGCCAGTATTTACTTTCTCTAAATTTTTATCATCAACCAATTCAACTTTAGTTTCACCATCGCCTAAAAAAGCAATCTCCCTGCCTCCACCAGCCTCAAACCTTCTATCTATTTCCAGACCGACTATCTCCTGATAAAATTCTAATGACTCCCTGAGATCATTAACATGTAAAGTTATCCAGCAAAATCTCATTATTTCAACTCCTGTTGTGATATTTTGAAAATTAATTATTGTAATAATATTATATCATTATTATTTTATTTTGGTAAAGGGATAATCAATATCAAAACTTTCAAAGCCAGCCGATTTATAAAAGGCATATCTCTTATCTCCATAGGCTTCAACATAAGCCCGCTCAGACCCTAGTGCTTTAAGGCGCCTTAAACCTTCAAGTATGACTGCCCTGCCCAGGCCCTTGCGTAGATAATCAGGATGGGTCCCAACAGGCTCAAACATCCCTATTTTAAGCTCCTGATCATACCAGATTATACAGGAGGCAGCCCAAGAACCATCTTCAGATTCTACAACTTCAAAACCGAACTCTGCCAATAAATTCTTTCTATAACTATCACTTTCATTTACCCAGATAACAGTCTTTCTCTCCCTGCCAGTTTCAGCATCAATTATCTCATAAATATTATCCTCAACCCAGTTAACCATCTCTTCTTCTAAGTTTCTATAACCAGGTCTAACCTGCAGAAAAGCATTACAGATATCTTCTTTATGAGCAACAGCAACAATCTCCCCTCCAGCTTCCCAGATTCTAATAAATTCCTCCCAGCTGGAATAACCCCTTTCAATATATAGAGGATTTACCAGATACTCTGCATACTCCCACCTTGACGGTAACCAGCAGTGCTGATTCTTATTGATTTTATAAATTTCTCTAAGAAAATTCATTACTCTTCTATAATCGCCCTCTTTATAACTTCTACTTCTTATCACAAATTATCTTCCTTCCATTACTTAAAAGTTTTACTCAAACTAATATTAATTGAAATTAGAATCACCAGGCACTGGATAAAACTCATAAAATAATATCATTAAAAACTATTCTTCATTCTCTTCCTTGCTTTTATATCTTCTATATAAATAAAGGGCTAAAAACCCACCTATAATAGCAGGTAAATAATCCATAGAATCACCTCTAAATAAATTTTAAATGCTACTGAATATATGATTCCTGATTGTCTCGCCGTCAATAGCACCAGTTACATGGCCCTTATCAAATGTTTCTACTGAAAGGTTGCCATATGATTCTTTTTGAACCTCAAGTCTGACAATCCGGTCATTTTTGGCCAGCAGTGGGTAGACATTGCTATTATCACAGTCTAAAAACTCATCAGTAAAATCAAGGAGCTCTTCAAGTTGTTCCCTCTCTGTTGAGCTGGTTTTAATGACCCCTTTCCTATAAATAGATTCAAATAGAGTATCATAAAAATTGGCCCCAGCCATAATTGGGATGTATTTGCTAGCAGTATTATAATAAATATGATGAAAATTACTTACATAACCACCCAGGCTTGTTCCTGCAATCATAATATCCTGGCAGTCCTTGTCTTTAAGATGAGATATCAAATTTTCAATTAAGCTTACTGAAGTAGCTACCATTGCTAAAAAATTATCCATTGTCAAAATATTTTCGCTATATTCTTTCCGGGAACCATGAAATGGAGCTCTAATCAGAATTAAATTAGCCTCTATAACCTGCTTCTCATAGGGAAATATTTTCTTAAAACCAAAATCAAATGGAACTTCTGAAGCTCCATGATGATAAATAATAGTAGGATATTCATTTCCCCGCCATTGAGCTATCCGAAATAGAGCATCAAGGCTGCCAACCAGAGTGCTGGCCTGAACCTGATAATCCCCCTCCAAATCTGCAGCTGGTAATTCTGGCAAATCCACCTCCAGAAAGTCAAGGTGTTCTTCCAGAGGTCTGCCTGATAAATCTTCTCGAAAATATTTTTTTATTAAAAGTGAACCCAGAGATATTGAGACTATATCTATCAATCCATGTATACCCATTGCATCTACCCTCCATTTTTAAATAAAATTCAAATAATACATAACCCAGATAAATCCTAATCCGGCAAGAGTATAAAAGCTGTAAGTTAATCGTCTGTATAAACTATGATTCCTTTTCCACCAGCTCCTCAGGGTAAAGATAAAGACAAGAACAATGAGTCCAGTAATCAGATAGGGCAGCATAAAGACTATTTCTTCAAAAGTACCGTAGTCACTAAAGACAATATCTGGCAGTCCATAGGCTGGATTAATACTGCCAAAGATAATTAAGACCCCTGCAAAAAATATAATAATACTAAGACCTGTCAGCACCATGAAAATACCTGTAATTCCTCTCCTGTCAACTGAACTTAATTTCTGCCTGAATATTTTTTGGATAATAAATTTTCTAAGACCACTAATTACAGTCCAGATCGATAAAATTAAGATTAAAACTGTTAAAGCTCCTAAGAGCATACTGGATTCATACCAGTCAACTTTCTGAAAGACACCTGGACCTCCAGTTGCCAGTAAAAATCCCTGTTCTTCATCATCAATAAATGCTACTTTATCAATTATCTGGCCGCCATGATAATTCCGGTTCTGATAAAGCCCTGGCTCAATTTCTTTTAACTGTAAACTATCGCCATATATATTAAGTCTTAAGAATCCATCATCTGTGACTTCCACTCCTGCTCTCTGAAGAAGTCCCTGTATTTTCTCAAGGCCAGTAAAATTGCTCCTGGTTGGATGATATTCCCCTGCTAACAACTCTTTATCCATACTATTTTCAACCTGACTCGCTTCAGATTGTCCAATTAGGTCTCCTGGAAAATAACGGTCCATAAAACTGTTAAATAACTTACTCATCTGCAGCGGAGAACCACCACTATAGGAAACAAAAAGCCCCAGGTCATGTTCTGGCAGGAGATAAAGACCGCTATAAAAAAGAATTGTTGCTCCTGTATGAGAAATTACCTGTTCACCATTAATTTTTTCTCTGGCAAAGCCCAGTGCCATTCCTTCGATTTCAGGATGATGAGTAAAATGATGATTTTGCATTTCTAGAGCAGTTTCTTCCTTGAGTATCTGGTTATCACCAAAACTGCCAAGTTGTAAATGGGCCAGCATAAAATTAGCCATATCTTCAGCAGTTGTACTCATGGCCCCGGCAGCATTATTCGGGATATACTCAAAATCACCCTGATGGTATTGGCCTCCAGCATATTTATAGGCTCCAGCTAAATCCTCACCTAGATCTTCAGGCAGAGGCTGGCTAAAAGTACTGTTATCCATTGCCAGAGGCTGAAATATATTCTCATTAACATAATCTGCGAAATCCATTTCTGAGACTAATTCAACTATATGACCGGCCAGACCAGTTGCATAGTTTGAATAGGCCATAATTTCGCCTGGAGGAAATACTCTTGCCGGCTGATAGGTTTTAAGAAATTCTTCTAATGTTAACATTTCCTCTTCTGAGAGAAAAAAGAGACCTTCACCTATATCTTCAAACCCTGAGGTATGGGTCATTATATTTCTCAGAGTAATTGGCTGATCTCCAGGAATAGTAAAATTAAGATAACTATTGATATCTTCATCTAAATCCAGCTTACCCTCTTCTACAAGCTGCATCACCGCAGTCCAGGTAAAAAGCTTGGAAATGGAGCCTGGACGAAAAAGTGTATCTTCAGGATTAACAGGTATTCCTTCTTCTAGATCACTATAACCATAGCCCTTTGAAAAGATAAGCTCCCCCTCATTAACTACCGATATAACTGCTCCAGGAACTTTATTCTGATTAATCTGGGCACTGATAACACCATCAAGAAAAGTTTCAACTTCATCTGCATCCAGATCATCTACCTGAGCAGCTAAAGGTATTGGGCTAAAAAGAAAGCTTAAAACTATTATCAGCATTATATACTTAAACTTATTTTTAATTTTCAAGTTGTATTCTCCTCTCGAACTCACTAATGATCTCTACTTTTAATACTAAACAATTCACTTCATATTTTCACTGTTCTTGTTTCCCAAACAATGAAGGCTAAAAACTAAATATAATCTAATAAACTTCCGGTTGATTATATTCAAATTCTTTAATTTCAAACTTATACCAGGTAAAATCCCCTTCAGCTAACTCCCAGGTTATTTCGCCAGCAGCAGTTACCTTTATGCCATCAAACATCTGGTAATTATCCATTGAAATTGACCAGGTTTCCATTTCAAACTCTCCCTCAACATCTCTATACCTCTCAGCAGTAAAACCAATCGGTTCTCCCCTATCATTAAAAGTAAAGACTCCTGAAGCAGTTATATCTCCAAAACTCATAGTAGCTCGAGCAGAATTCAGATTAATTTCTTCCCAGGTAATATAATCACTAAGAGCTGCTGAAGGTATCCAGACTATTTCAGCAAGAAAACGAACCAGTGTACCCTGATCCTCTAGCCTCATTTCAGCTCTTTGCAGTGATCTGGCAGAATTAATTGCTGGCTCTTCTAAAATACCAGTATCCTCTAACCAATTTTTCACAGGTACAGGTATATTATTTAAATCATTAGTTTTAATTTCAGTTTCATTTTCCGAAACGCTACTGAAAAGTTCATTTACTTTCTCTTCTGTCTCCTGTTCAAATTGATATCTAAAAATTGCTGAACCTCCCAAAACTA
>CAZLCX010000019.1:31580-33270 GCA_964558325.1 uncultured Halanaerobiaceae bacterium
TCTTCTGTCTCCTGTTCAAATTGATATCTAAAAATTGCTGAACCTCCCAAAACTACTAAAACTATTATCAATACTACAGCCATTAATATTTTAAACATAAAATAAATGTCCTTTTATTAACCCCATTAAATTTTTGAATCTTTATTATAATATTTAGCTAAAATCTTACTCAAAAATTCTAAACCCAATCTTTTCCTGCTTACAAATTCTCATTATCGTATCTTTACCAGTTATTAAAGCCGTAGGCAGTCCCCCAGGAGGCTGCAGCCACTGACCGCTCAACCAGATATTATCAAGTCCCTTAATCCTCCCGGTATGATTTAACTCCTTACCCTTAAGAGTCGGCCAGAAAGCCATAAAGGCACCTCGATAGGCATTACAGTATCTCTGATAGGTCTGAGGAGTAGCTACATCCAGCAGCTCTAATTTCCTCTCCATCTCAGGAAAACGTCTTATCATTGCAGATATAACAGCCTCCCCAATCCTTGTCTTCTCCTGATTATAGGCTGCCTTATCCTTTACAAGTTCTTCCCATTTATTAAGCTCAGGCTCAAATTGGTTGATAGCAAAAGTTATCAGGCTGTGGCCTTCAGGAGCAAAATCCGGTTCATAACTATAATGGGTCATCTGCAAAAACTCTACAGGCTGATTATTCTGCTTAATATCCAGATTATTAACTGGGAATTTTAAAGTCCGGGGAATATTATTGATTTCACCCTGATAACCAATTCCAAGATAAATATTTGAGGCCAGGGGATAATCCTCTGGATTATCAAATCTAGCTTCAAATTCAGGATCAGAATACTCGCCATTGAGAAGTCCCTCATATAAAACTCTAGCATCACAGGCAGCAATAAAATAATCCCCTGCAAATACTTCGCCATCATCAGTTATAACCTGAGTCACCTGACCATTCTCAATTTCCAATTTCTTAACTTCAGAAGAAGTTCTAATAGATCCACCAAGCTCAAGATAGTGAGCCTGCATCCGGAGAGCCATCTTTTTGGAGCCCCCCAGGGGAATCGATGAATGGCCTCCAGTAAAGGTTCCTAAAGGGAAAATTACTGGCAGGGCACTATAATTGCCCTCAGGCATAAATGAAGCTATAGCATGCCTTAAAGCTGGATGCTTAAATCTACCAGCCAGCTCCTGAATAGTGATTTTATTATATTTATTTATCACCGGACCAGCCTTGCCCATAGAAAAGAAAAACTTTGCCTTATCTATAATATTCATCAAATCCAGAGGTTTACCTGCAGGCACCTCAAATGAATGTAACTTCTTAATATCCTGACAGAACTCTTCAATTACATCTCTATCGTCAGGTGAAGTTTCAATCCAGCTATTTTTCAGCCGATCAAGATCCTGGTAAAAATAAACTGTATCATCTTCATGTTCAACTGCCATAAAACTCTCTGGATGATAAATTTCTACATCTTCCAGGGCACCTACACTATCCCAGAGCTGTCGTAAAGCAGTCCCCTCTTTAGTTCCAACCAGCCAGTGGATGCAGCCATCAATATGATATCCCTTCCGATCCCAGCCAGTACATTCACCTCCGACAGTATGATGCTTCTCCAGAATCTGACTCTCAAAACCATTTAACTGAGCAAAAATTCCGGCTGAAAGCCCGGCAACTCCTCCGCCAATAATCACAATTTTTTTCATGGTTTAATAGTCCCCTTTTTTA
>CAZLCX010000020.1:0-25082 GCA_964558325.1 uncultured Halanaerobiaceae bacterium
CTTTACCTTCCATCATTCCCATTGAAAACTTTATTAACTCATCTACCCTGTCAAAGTTAATCTTATTTTTGATTGCCATAATCTCAACTCCTTTGCTTATATTTTATGCTGAAAAGAAGGAATAATCAATAATTAAGCTTAAATGTTTATAATAAAAAAAAGAACTATCCAGTCTAAAAAACTGAATAGTTCAGGTTGAAATCTTAATCTTTTTTATATTTTTAAATTACTAGGCATTATTCATTAACTCAACTGCTTTAGCCACTACATCACCGGTAAGGCGGGCACATCTTTCTTTACGTCTTTTATCGCCATGCTCAATGTCTGTTTCTGACATCCAGTTATTAACTGAGTCCATACACATAGCTGAATCTGCTACTGTAGGCTCAATATACTCATCGCTGTGATATTCATCAACAAGGAATTCTCTATTTGTGCCATATTCATTTGCAGTTTCTGTTGGAAGTTCTGCTTCTTTATACCAGCTCATTAAATCTGCAACAATTTCTTTAGCAGTTCCTGAATCCTGAACCTGATTAATAGCTGCAAATGCCCCTAAAAGTGCTCCACAGCACATACCCTGTCCCATACCAGAACCGCCAAAGTGCATCATATTATTCGGCGGTGTGTAAGGTAGCTCATCATATGGTGCACCAACCTTTTCATCGAGGGCTGACATAATAGCATAAAAGGCTCCAGATGAACAGTTACCTAAGTAATAACCTTCATGTCCTAACTTCCTTAATTCTTCTACATCAAGTTCTTCATAAGGCCATGGAAATTCTGAATTTTCTCCGGCAAATACTTTAGCCGGGTTGGCCAGTGCCATTCCACCTAAAGCAGCTCCTGCTGTAACTCCACCCAATTTCTTTAAAGCAGAACGACGATCAATCTTTTTAGACTTCTTTTCTTCAGTCATACGATAACCCCTCCTGATAATGATATTTTTCACAATCTATTTGTTAATTATTATACTATATCCTACAGACATTATCAAGTGAATTTTATAATTTTTTCTATATTAACTCTAAATATCTATAAAAAATTTCTATAATAGGCTGATTTCAAAAATGAATTTTATTGTAACAAAGTTTTTAACAGGATAAAAAGGGTTTTACCCCCTTCCTGTCAAATTAATTTAATATAGAAAGGAATGATAACTATGAAAATAATTTTATCTCCAAGTAAAACTCAAAATCATCAGAGACAGCGGGAAGAAAAAGGCAGAGATATTTTAAATAAAGATATGACAAAAAAATTATTTAATTATCTAAAGTCGCTGTCAAAGGAAGAGTTAAAAGCAGAGCTTGATATTCAGGGAAACCTTTTAGATAGAACCTATGAGCTTTATCAGAATCATAGTTTTGCTGATCAAACTATTCCTGCCATCGAATGTTATAATGGAGCTGTCTTTAAAGAAATTGCGCTGGACAGCTTTAACCAGGAAGAGCTCTCATATATGCAGGAAAAGCTTGTTATCCTCTCTCCAATCTATGGCCCTATTCATTCTGATACAGAAATCTGGCCCTACAGATTAGAAATGAGGCTTAAACCAGCTGATATTAATCTATATGAATACTGGCAGGAAGTAATGGAAGCTTATTTTGCTGATACTGATCTAATTATCAATCTGGCCTCAAATGAATATAGTAAGGTAGTCGAGAAGAATTATCAGGGAGAAATAATTGATTTTTATTTCAAAGAAGAAAAGGAAGACGGCAGCCTGAAAACAATCGGCTATTATGTCAAGCAAAATAGAGGTAGACTGCTCAATCAATTGATAAAAAACCAGGTTGAAAGCCTTGATCAAATTAAAAAAATTGAACTGGATGGTTATAAATTTAATGAAGAGGAATCTACAGAAAATGACTTTTATTTTATTAAACCATTTGAAAATTAAATACAAATAAAATTATGATCCCACCATATTGTAATTTTAATGGTGGGATTACTGCTGAAGAATTTATTGCTAAAACTTATTATAAATACTTTGTGAAATTTGTTAAAAGATACCGGCAGGTAACCGTCGGGTAACCGGCAGGTCCAGTTCAATTTTATATTAATTTAATAATTTATTAACTTTAATCTGCCTGTTTTTGTTTTAAAAGATAGCTTAAAGTTTCAATCAGTCGACGATTATCTGTCCTGGATTTAATCGCCACTCTTATGTAATTATCATCTAGCCCCTGATATGTATTGCAGTTTCTAATCATTATAGCTTTGCCTGCCAGATAGTCAGTTAATTCCATTGAGCTAAACCTTGAATTATTAAGATCGATAAATATATAATTAGCTGTCGGCTGATAGACTTTAAAGCCTTCTAATTTATTTAACTGCTGATATAAATAGTCTTTCTCTTTAGCCAGTTTGGATATAGTTTCAGTTAAATATTGATCTCTTTTTGCAATTTCTGTAAAGATCTCTTTGCAGGCTAGCTGGGCAAAGTAATTGATTGACCAGGGATCTCGTGAGTTTTCTAGTTTTTTAACTAGATCAGGGTTGGTCAAGGCGAAACCTAATCTTAAGCCAGGTATTGCATAAATTTTAGTTAATGATCTTAAAATAAAAAGATTGTTGTAAGTTTTTAGTTGTTGGATAACTGTATAATCTTCTTTATTTTCCAGAAAGTCTATAAATGCTTCATCTATTACTAAAAAAACATTTTTCCCTGCAGCTTCTGCTAGTATTTCATTTATCTGCTGCTGACTGAGGAGTTTCCCGGTTGGGTTATTGGGATTGCAGAGAAAAAGCATGTCTATATTAGCAAATTTATTAATTAGTTGGTTTAATTTTTCCCTGGTAAAATTAAATTCTTCTGTCCTATTTAATTTATAATTTAGAATCTCAGCTCCAGCGGCTCTGCTGGCCAGTTCATATTCTGAGAAGGTCGGATCTACTATCATAACTCTTTTAGGCTTTAGAACTTCTGTAAGTTTATATAGCAGTTCCACAGCGCCATTTCCGACTATAACCTGGTTTCGGCTTAAGCCAAATTCTGAAGCTATCTTATTTTTTAATCCTATTGCCTGGGGTTCTGGATAGTTTTTAATCCAGCCAATATTATTTTGAATCTCTGTTTTAATAAAGTCTGGTGGGCCTAAAAAATTTATATTAGCGCTAAAATCAACTATTGATTCTGGTTGATGGCCATATTCTCTGGCCACTTTATTGATATTCCCGCCATGATTTCCCTGCATCTAAATCATCCTCTCTATGCCACCGCCGATTAAGTTTACCCTTTTATAAAACCTAAATTGGGATTTCTCTTCTATTTCTTTTTTGATAGAATTACTATTAAAGCCTGGTTCTACTAAAAGGCCGAGGAGACTGCCGCTGTGGGCTATATTCATACCATAGATATTTTCAACTTTAATTATAATCTCCTGGATACTTTCCAGGCCTTCTTTAGGTAATACCTGCTGATGGGCCAGGCTGCTAAGGGTTACCCCCTGGCCGATTAACTTATTATTCTGAGTTTTAATTCCTTCTCTAAGTAGAGTAAGGGCCCTCTTAACTTCAGCTTCTTTTGTCAGTTTTAAAGTTTTTAAGTTATGCTGGTGATTAAACCAGGCGGTCTCAATTATTCCAGGTTGTTTAAAGACCATAACTTCTAATTCTGGAGGCTGGCCCAGATATTCAAGTTTACTCCCCTTTAAATGATCAAGTAAATGAAGGCCTGGCAGGAAGGTACTGTCAGTCGGCTCTACTTCTAAAAGAATTCTTGTGAGCAGCCTGTAATCTACTTTTCCTTTTAAAAGAAGCATTACTGCTGAGACTGTGGCAGCTAGATCTGCTGTTGAGCTGGCCATACCCCTGCCAATAAGGAGTTTTGAACTAATTTCAATATCCAGACCTAATTCAGGTTTTTGATAATAATTTAAAGCCTTTTTTACTGCCTGTAAAGTTCTGGGATAGGCTTTTCCTATATTTATCTGCCTGGACTCTGGCCTGAGCTTTACCTTAGCCTGGCTATAAAGATCAATCGGGCAGGAGACTAAAAAATCCTGGCCATTAATTCTGCCCTGGACCAGCTCCCCGCAGCTGCCAGGAACCCTTACTTTTATCTCCTCCAACTTAGATTCAACTCCTTTAGCTTAAGATTATATAATTACAAGGCCGGCTAAAATAAAGATTATTACTGAACTATAAATCAACCTGCTGATTTTATCGATATCTGCCAGGCTAAATTCCTGGGTTTTATCTCCTAGATAAGCCCTAAAGCTTTCCTGACCATGATAATAATTGGTACCGCCAAACCTGAGGCCTAAAGCCCCGGCTGCTGCAGCCTCTGGATAACCGGCATTTGGGCTGGGATGTTTGGAGGCATCCCTTAAAGTAATTTTAAAAGCTGCCTGATAATTTAATCTTAAAATAAAGGCTCCAATTATAAATGCTAATGCCGTAAGTCTGGAAGGTATGAAATTCCAGAGGTCATCAAACTTTGCCCCAGCCCAGCCAAAATGAAGATATTTCTCATTTTTATAGCCCAGCATAGAATCAATTGTATTTACGGCTTTATAGGCAACTGCCAGGGGTGTCCCCCCGATAATGAAAAACAGGATTGGAGCCAGAATTCCATCTGAGGTATTCTCAGCCAGGCTTTCGACTGCAGCCCTAATTACATCAGTTTGAGAGGCCTGACTGCAATCTCTCCCAACAATTTTATTAACTGCTGCCCTGGCACCATTTAGGTTGCCGGCATCTAACTCTGCTTTTACTTCCTGACCGGCCCTGATTAGCCCTTTAAGGGCCAGACAATGGGTGAAAATTATTAAGCTGACTAAATACCCCAAGCGGGAATCAAAACTGGCTGCTGACTGAATAAGGGCTGCTGTCAGGAAATAGCTGCCTGCTACAACAATAAAGACCAGGACTGCTCCAGCAACTTTCTGCCTCTTATTGGAACTAGTTTCTGACCTCAATTTACTTTCCAGCCAACTGACCAGCCTGCCAATCAGTACAATTGGATGAAATCTCTCCCAGGGATCGCCGATTATTAGATCCAGTATTACTGCCCCTATTAAGATTATTATTCTGGGGTTAATTTTAATCACCTCTGAGCTGAAGACTTATAGACTGATGACCTGTAATTTTCGGCTTTCTTTAAAAACCTTTTTAAAAGTTCTGGCTGGGCAGCAAAATTGATATGGAGATAACTGGCCAGGAGATTATCCTTGAAGCTGTAACCCTCTTGCTGATGACCCAGCTTATAATTTAAAGGTATCCTATTTGACTTTTTAGTCACCTGAGAGTAATGAAATAAATGACCCCTGGCTTTTTGGCCTGCCTTTAGCAATAAATTACCCTTTAAAGACTGAATCTCTCTATAACCCATAGCCTGAAGCTTATCCGTCATTTCTATCTCTAAATCCAGGAGACCGGCCATTGGATAAGCTTTACCATCTTTATCTTTAACTGAATTGCTTAAATACATTAGACCGCCACACTCGCCATATACAGGCAATCCATCTAAAACTTCTTTTTTAAGATCTATTTTGAAACTTTTATTATTTGCAAGCTCATTGAGAAAGCTTTCTGGAAAGCCTCCGCCAAAATATAGGGCGTCAACTTCTGGAACTTTTTTAGCATTGAGTGGGCTAAAATAAACCAACTCCACCCCTAATTCTTCCAGAAGATCCAGGTCAGACTGATAATAAAAATTAAAGGCCTGATCATAGGCGATGCCAATTTTTAAACCTGCAAACTCTGGCTCATAATTATTTTTAGAACCAGAGCCAGTTATATCCCCTCCAGTACTAGCTATTTCGTAAATCTTATCCAGATCAAAATATTTTTCTGCCAGTTTTTGAAGCCGCTTAAAATAACTTTTTAACTGTTTGCTTTCTTGAACTGGCACTAATCCTAAATGTCTTTCAGGAAGCTCTAAATCTTCAATCCGGGGCAGATAGCCTAATAGATCAACCTTGACTGGTTCGGATTCTAATACTTCTTTTAAAATTTGATAATGGCGACTGCTACCAACATTATTGATAATTACACCTTTCAAATTAAGATCAGGATCGAAATTCTTATACCCATAGACTAAAGCTGCTCCGCTCTGACCCATTTTAGCGGCATCGATAACTAAAATAACTGGAGCTTTAAGTTTTTTAGCTATCTCAGCAGTAGAGCCTGTCATCTCCTTACCTTTCCCATCAAAAAGCCCCATCACACCCTCTATAACTGAGATATCTCCAGTTTTTGATTTATTGATAAATCTCTCCCTTAAAGCCAGTCCCTGAAGGAAATAACTATCCAAATTATAAGAGGGAGTGCCGGCTGCCAGATTATGAAAACCTGGATCAATATAATCTGGTCCAACTTTAAAGGGCTGGACTTTATAATCTCTAGCATTATAAGCTGCCATTAAGGCAAGTGCAACTGTGGTTTTCCCAACTCCGCTTTTACTGCCACCAATTACAATTCTTTTAGCCATAGCTCATCTCCTCCTCATAGACTGAAACTGTCATTCTACCAAGTCTAATTTTATCTAAGAGCAGTTCACCTTTATCAGAAGCCAGAATTGCAGCCGGTGAAGCTGCTGCAGAAACCCCAATGGTATCTTTAACAAAATTTGATTTTTTAATATTTAACCTATCTTCTATCTTTTTTATCTGCTCTCTACTAATTATCTCAAGCTCTAAATTGTGTTTTTTAGTATATTCGATTATGGCTGTTTCTTCTGCTTTAAGATCAATTGTAGCCAGTTTTTTAATGCTCTTTTTATGGAGATTTAATTCTGCAATGATTCTGCTAATGGATTTTTCAATCTCCTTTAAAGAAATACCTTTTCTGGTTCCAATACCGACAACTACATTCTCAGGAATAAGCTGGAGTTGGTCATCTTTTAAAGTATGTTTTTGGTTTGAAATAATCAGGTCAAAACCAGATTTTGAGTCTGAATAACTGAGCCTCTCAAGTGGATAAAAGTCTGCCTGCTCCCAGGTAGGAATTTTAAGATTATAATCTGTATAAACATTTAGCTTTCTATTATTGACCAGGGCTGCATTGGCTTTTGTTAGGAGTTTGAATGGTTCTATAGAAGCATTTAAATTAGAAGCCAGCAGGTCAACTGCTAATTTGCCCTGGGAATCAGTCCCGGTAGTGATAACTGGATTAGCCACTAAGATATTTGCCAGTTCCTGGCTGATCTGATTGGCGCCACCGAGATGGCCTGAGACTGTGCTGATGACGTTTTTCCCCTGCTCATCAATAGTTATAATTGCCGGATCAGTTCTTTTATCAACTAAATAATCTTTAGTAAGTCTGATTACTATCCCTAAAGCCATGACAAAAACCAGGGCATCATACTCTTTGAATTTATCTGCTATAAGTTTTTTTAAAGACCCATAATAATTGCAATCTATTTTACCATTATTAAATTTTTCTGGAATGTATAAATCCAGATCTTTTAATCTATTTTTTAAGAGGGAACCGATCTGAATTCCACCTTTAGTTAAAGTTATTACAGCCAGATTTTTTCTGCTGACCAGTAGTTTTTCTTTCTTCATTCTTCATCCCCTCCAGATATTCTATGATACTGTCAACATTATTATAACATACTGGATAATCAATCACCGGCCGTTTAATAATGATTACTGGCAGTTTAAGCTGGCTGGCAGCTTCCAGTTTTTCTGCCAGCCCACCAGTTTGGCCGGCTGCTTTTGTGACTATAACATCTGCATTATATTCTTTAAAGGCGGCTTTGTTAAATTCAGAAGAAAAGGGCCCCTGGGCTGCCAGAATATTTACTGGCTTAAGCCCTGAATTATAAGCTGATTCCAGATATTTTGTAACTGGTAATATCCTGGCTATTAATCTTTTTTGATAATTTTCTAGCCTTTTAATGAAAATATCTAAAGTTTTTGAACCTGTTGTTAAAAAGATATTTTCATATTGACTGGCTTTTTGTGCTGCTTCCTGATATGTCTTAACCTTTATTATGATATCCTTTGAATATTTATCTAAATTAAGTTCTTTTCTTTCAAAACGAATATAATCTAAATTAAGCTCTGCTGCTGAAGCAATTGCGTTTTTTGAAGCCTGCTCAGCAAAGGGATGGGTCACATCAATAATAGTTTCTACATTCTGCCTCTGGCAAAAACCTTTCATTTTAGAAAGATTGTATTTGCCCTGATATACTTTAAAGGGATACCGAGATTTATAAAGGTTTTTACCATAATTGCTTGTAACTGAGATTATTAGGTCTTTATCTAAACTGGCAAGTTCTTTAATTATTTGATGACTGTCAGCTGTTCCTGCCAGAACCCAGATCATAGTTTGTACCCTCTTGGAGTTATTATTTTATCTTTTGAAATATAACTCTGGGAATTACCTATAATAACTGTCGTCAGCATATCTACCTTCTCTAAAGGCAGTTTTTTAAGAGTTGTAAGAATTTTTTCCTGACCATCTCTGCTAATATTTCTAACTATACCTACAGGGGTCTCCGGGGAACGTTTCTCTAAAAAGTAATCTTTAGTAAATTTAAGTTGTTTCTTTCTGCGACTACTTCTTGGATTATAAAGAACTGTCACAAAATCGGCCTCAGCTGCAGCTCTAACTCGCTTTTTAATCTGCTCCCAGGGAGTTAAAATATCACTTAAGCTAATTGTAGCATAATCATGCATTAGGGGTGCTCCTAATACCGCTGCCGCTCCATTAGCTGCTGGAACTCCTGGAATAACCTGAACATCTATTTCAAGATTATTTTTGGCTATTAACTCCATTACCGGGCCTGCCATCCCATATACACCGGCATCTCCACTACTTATAATCGCCGTCTTATTACCTGAGGCAGCATATTCAATAGCCTTTTGAATTCTATCCTTTTCTTCCCGCATACCGCTGGTATATGTAATCTGGTTTTCAGAAATCAAATCTTTTATTAATTTTAAATATGTCTTATAACCTACAATTACTTCGACATTCTGAATAATTTTAATGGCTTCACCAGTCATCTTATCCTGTGAACCAGGACCGATACCAGTGATATATAGTATTTTATCATATTTTGGCAATTGTTTGCCTCCTCTAAGTTTTTAAGTTTTATATTTAAACTACCGGGATTATGAATGGCCTCTGATTAACTGGATTAGACTGGATTAAAGCCTCTAAATTAAAAATTTTAGCCAGCATCTCCTCAGTTATTATCTCTTCAGGCCTGCCAATCGAAATTTTTTCTCCCTTATTTAAAACCATTATTCTATCACAGAACTGGGCTGCCAGATTCAAATCATGGATGATGGCAATAACTGTCAGCTCATTTTGTTTTATCAATTCTTTTGCTATTTTAAAAATATCGATACTATGATTAATATCAAGATGTGAGGTAGCCTCATCGAAAATTAAAATTTCAGGTTCCTGGGCTAGAGCTCTAGCGACAAGGACTTTTTGAAATTCGCCACCTGAAAGTTCGCCGGTCAATCTTTCAGTAAACTTATTTAAATCAAGCTTATCTATTATATCATCAACAACTTCTCTGCCAGCTTTATCAGTTTTCTTAAATTTAGCCTGATAAGGGTAACGCCCCATTTCAATTACCTCTCTAACAGTAAAATCTCCTTTTAGCTGGCTGCGCTGAGGAACTACCCCTATTTTTCTTGCAATATCTTTCCTAGCTAAGTTTGATAAAGAGACTTTTTTATTATTAAAATAGACCTGGCCATCACTTTTTAAAATTCCTGTTATATTTTTAATCAGAGTAGTTTTTCCAGAACCATTTGGCCCAATTACACCAAGTAATTCTCCTGGCTCTACCTGAAAATCCAGATTTTTTAAAGCCTGCAATTGGCCATATTTATATGAGATATTTTCTGCTTCTACTATCATCTTATTTTTGCCCTCCTCTTAATTAAAAGATAGATAAAAAAGGGTCCGCCAATGACAGAGGTTATAATTCCAATTGGTATCTCAATAGGAGCTATAATTGTTCTGGCAGTTGTATCTGCTATCAATAAAAATAATGCACCACCTAAAGAACTTAGCGGAAGAAGAATTTTGTGATTATTACCTACTAAGATTCTTAAAATATGGGGAATAACCAGGCCGACAAAGCTGATTAAGCCTCCATAAGCAACTGAAATGGCAACTATGAAAGTAGAAATGCCTAAGATAATCTTCTTAGTTCTTTCGACATTGACTCCCAGATATTTAGCTTCTTCTTCTCCACTCATAAATATATTAAGTTCTGAACCAAAACAATTTAAAATTATTATACCTAAAAGAATTGTAGGAGCTGCATAACTTATTCTCTCCCAGCTAGCATCGCCAAGATAACCCATCAACCAGACGATAACCTGGAATGAATCTTCCCCACTATAATATATTAAAAAAGAGGAGATGGCGCTATATAATGAGCCCAGCCCAATGCCTAATAATAAAAGCAGAACAACTGATGAACGCTGATTAACTCTTGAAAAGCAGTAAATAATTGTAGCTGTAATCATCGAAAGTATAAATGCAAACAGCCCATAATAAGATGGTGAAAGGCCCATTGTAAAGGCAATAACAGAACCTAAAGAAGCGCTGGCCGAAATGCCAACCAAATATGGACTAACCAGTGGATTTTGAAATAGGCCCTGCATACTTAATCCTGAGGTCGCCAGAGTTGCTCCGACCAGCAGGGCCATTATATTCCTTGGCAGCCTAACATTTTCTATTATTACCCTATCTGTTCTGGACGCCGAAAGTTCAACTAAACCCAACCTGGAGCCAATCACATTAATGATAGTCTTATAAGATATATCGACTGAGCCCAAACTCAGAACATACAGGAATACCAGAACAAGTAATGAAAATAATATGACTGTTATTAGATAGGTTTTTTTATTCATGATTTGGCCCCTGACTAATTTGACTTAATATACTTTCTCATTTAAAATAGTTATTCCCTCAATAACTCTTGGTCCCAGCCTCAAAATATGCTCGGTTGCAGGTTCTATAATATTGCCTTCCCTGACGGCAGTAAGTTCCTGCCAGTTAGAGTCAGATTCAATATCTTCTTTATCTGCCATTACCAGAATAATATAATCAGGATCTTCAACAAGTAACTCTTCAAATGAGATAGTCAAACTGCTATCATTATCATGGGGAAAAGCATTTTCTAGCCCAGCAAAGTTAACAACCTGATCAGCAACACTGTCTTGCCCAAATACTTTTGGTGGATCAACAGTAGAGAAGATTGCTGCTGTCTTGCGATCTTTTTCAGGTGATTTTTCTGTGGCTTCTTCGATCTTTGTTTCCAGCCTGTCAACTTCTTTTTCGGCACTTTCTAAATCACCGAGAATTTCACCATAAATCAGCATATTATTTAAAATATCATCAACATTATCTGGTGAGACAAAAGCCGTTTTATAGCCTAACTCCTCAGCTTTATCCAGGCCCTCTTCACTCATGGCTGCTCCTAAGATCAAATCAGGATCAATATCTACTATTTTTTCTATATTTATATTCCTTATTGTACCGACATTATTTAACTCATCTACTTCTTCCGGCCAATTAGCTGAGCGTTCTGATGTGGCTACGCCTACCAGGTTATCAAATTGATCAATCATATAAAGGGATTCTGTGATGGCAGGATTTAAAGAGATAACAGTTTCAACATCAGTTATGTCAATTTCATTTCCCTGATCATCAATTAAGATCTCTCCATCTTTTAGCTCAAGAGCTTCTACTCCAGTTCCAGCTGTTAATAATAATGCACCAATAAGTAAAATGCCTGTTAATAGTTTAAGCTTTTTCATTTGTATAACCTCCATTTAAGAATTTATTAAAGCTCTGACTTTATCTAAATATATCTCCTGGATGCCCTGGTACTCTCCTAAACCCTTCAGGACAGTTTCAACATTATAACCTTCTGACTCCAATATGTTCTGCCAGCTATCCTGGTCTTCTCCTGCCATATCATTAATGGCATGATCCCCTGCCACCAGCATTAATGGAGTTAAAATTATATCCCTGGTGTTGGTTTTATTTAAATTAGAAATAATCTGGTTAATTCCTGGATAACCTTCCACTGTTCCAACATGGAAATTCTTGTGATCTTCAGCTTTAAAGATATAGTCTAATGCCGGATATGTTGCATTGGCAGGATGTTTACTGCCATGCCCCATAAAAACTATTTCTTTATCTCTGGTATCTAAGGCTGAACTTAAGGTTCTGACAAGCTTTAAATAATCAGTCTGATCAGTTAAAAGAGCTCTGCCTAATTTAAGCTTCTTAAATTGATTTTTAAATTTTCTCACCTCTCTGGCCAGATCATGAAATTCACTCCCATTTATAATATGGAGAGGCTGGACTATAACTTCTTCATAACCATCTGTATATAACTCCTTTAAGGCTTCTTTAGGATTATTTATCGAAATACCATCTCGGCGCTTTAACTTATCTATAATCATCTGTGAGGTGAAAGCCCGTTTAATATCATAGTCTTTGAATTCTCTGGCAATCCTTTCCTCACAGGCAGCAATAGTCTTTTTTCTTGTCTGATGATAACTGGTACCGAAACTAACTACTAAAACTGCTCTTTTAATTTCATCTGCATCTCTATATTGATGGCTATAATTTTTATCATAAAGTTTTGATTTTTCGCCCTGACTGGCCAGGAAATCCCCTATTAAGATTAAGGCTGTCTTCTTGATACCTGCCTCAACTGTTTTTTCAGGTAAATTGATTAAAGTTGTTTTGATCACTTTTTCATCAGGCCAGGAGGCCTTAGCAACAACAGCAGCAGGAGTCTCTGGAGCATACTCTTTAAGAAGCTCCTGCTGGACTTCTTCTATCATCTGTACGCTGAGAAAAATAGCCATGGAAGCCTGGGCCGAAGCCAGCTTTGCTAATTCTTCTTTTTCTGGCACAGGTGTTCTACCTGCCTGTCTGGTCAAGATTACTGTCTGAGATACATCTGGCAGAGTATATTCCACCTCTAAAGCTGCAGCTGCCGCCAGAAAAGAGCTTACTCCTGGTATAATTTCATAATCTATCTGATTTTCTTTAAAAAGTTCAATCTGCTCTTTAATAGCTCCATAAATTGATGGATCTCCTGTATGAATTCTGGCAACATTTTTATTTGCTTTTTTTGCCTCTTTAATAATCTCAATAATTTCATCTAAATCAAGCTCAGCACTATTATAAACTTTAGCAGTCTGATTATATTTTAGAATATCTTTATTAACCAGAGAGCCAGCATAAATTATAATCTCTGAATCTTCAACTGCCTGCCTGCCTTTAACGGTGATTAATCCTGGGTCTCCAGCCCCGGCACCAATTATGTAGACTTTCATTAAATACCCTCCTTCTTAATGATAAGAGTAGATAAATAGTTGATATCTGAATTTCTAATTTCCCTTATATCATCAATATAGGTTTGGTCCTTAAAACCTGTTCTGCTCCCTAAAATTATCTTAGCCTGAAGATCCTGAGTTTCAATCATGTTGAGTAGATTATTTAAATCTGTTGTCGGTTTTAAAATAACAACTGTATTGAAATTATCCAGAATATTACTAAATTTATCCTTAGTAAAGCCAGCTTCAAGAATTGCCAGGTCATCTCCAGCCTCTACCAGAGGCAGATTATAGCCGGCTGCACAACAGGATATCGATGTTATTCCTGGAACTGTTTCAATCTCAAGTGATTGGTCTCGGTTTTCAAGTATCTCTTTAATATAGATAAATGTACTATATAAACCAGGATCGCCCAGGGTAATAAAGGCACTATTATAACCAGCTGCCAGTTTATTTTCTATCTCAGTGGCTATCTGCTGGCGGCTTTCTGCCAATTTTGCTTGATCTTTAGACATTGTAAAGCTTAATTCGATTAATCTATCCTGATAATCAACTTTATCTTCTATTATTTTTAAAGCTGTCGAATCTTTATCTCTGGCCTTTGGCACAAAGATATAGTCGACATTATTTAAGATGTTAACTGCCTTAAATGTTAATAAATCCGGGTCTCCTGGTCCTACTCCTATACCATATAATTTTCCTGCCAACTGATTCACCTCTCCTGTTTAACTATTTTAATGATAAATACCGGCCTTAAGGGGGCAAACATCTGATAAGAGCCTCTTTCTTCTAACCTATTGACTGCCAGGCTAATAATCTCTGCCTCTAAACTCTTTTCTTTGAAATACTGACTGGCTTCAGTTAGGGTATCAAGGGTAACTGCTGTCATTACCAGGATGCCCTTTAACTTTAACCTTTCCAGAGCTAAAGTAAGTATTTCAGGTAACCTGCTGCCGCTGCCTCCAATAAAAATTCTGTCGGCCTTCTTTAAATCCTTAATATTTTCTGCTGCCTCTCCAGGGACAACCCTGACATTATTAAGCTCGAATTTGTTCAGGTTCTTTTTTAATAACTCAACTGCCTCAGGATCTTTTTCCAGGGCAAATACCTGGCCCTGGTCAGCTGCCAGAGCTGTCTCAACTGTAATACTACCTGTCCCGGCTCCAATGTCATAAATAATATGGTCAGGACCTGGCTGAAGCTTGGCCATTATAACTGATCTGATTTCAACTTTGGTCATTGGAGCCCCTGACCTGATAAATTCCTGATCTGGAATCCCTGGGCAATTATATTTCCAATTCTTCATCATAGATCACCATCACATTTAGATCAGAGTATTCCTGAGCTATTATTTTTTCCAGACTGCCCTTTATTAAATTTTCACTGGAATAAGAGAGGTCTTCACAGACAGCTGCCTCTTTATTTTTAATATTATTCTCTATCAGAAATTGAGCTATTCTGTCTGGTGAAGAATTTTGATCAGTGAATAAACCGATTTTAGACTTTGAGCTTACTAATTCTAAAAACTGTTCATTAATAGGACTGCCATGAAGGCTTAATATTTCTAAATCATCCCATCTCATTTTTAGCCTGGCTGCTGCCAGCTGAAGAGAACTGATCCCAGGAATAACTTCAAAAATATCCTTTTGAAATTCTCTTTTTAGATAATTCATGAGGCTGAAAAGTCCTGGATCTCCAGAAACCATAACTGCTACCTTTTTATGCCGATAATTAGCTGCAATAAATTCTCTGACTTCCTTTAAATTTCCTGTTATCTCCAGGGTTTCTTTATTTAAATCTGAGAATAACCCAAGAGCCCGGCTGCTCCCAATTAAGGTATCTGCTTCTTTAATTTTTCTTTCAGTTATATTTAAAAGATAGTCTTTACTCCCTGGACCAATCCCTAAAATACTTACTTTAGCCAATAGCTTCCCCATCCTTCCTAATAGCCTCTGAATATCCGATAAATCCCTCTTCAAAGGTATAAATCATCGTATCGATTGCTATATCATTATCCAGCCTGGCTTTGACCCTATCTCTAATTTTATCCGCCAATTGATTAAATACATCTTTATATCCAGCCCCAATTAAATAAGCTGCTGCTTCTTCAGCAGTATTGGCTGCCATCACCCTGATGATAATTTCCTGGCCGGCTCCATTAAGAGCAGCATGGGCAGCTATAATTTCTCTCCGACAATCTGCCATTTTGCTGTGGGTATTAAAGATGCCGCCGGCTATTTTAATTATCTTACCGACATGACCGATAACCAGAACCTTTTTTAATTTAAGTTCACTGGCTATATCCAGAATATAGCCAACAAAATTACTCATTCTAATTACCTCTTCTTCCTGATAACCCAGTTTAATGGCCCTATCCCTGCCATGATTGCCAAAGACAAAGACTAACTGATCCCTGCCAGAGCTAACTGCCTGTTTTAACTTTAAAGCTAAAGATTCTTTATAGGCAGATTCAGACATCGGCTCAACAATACCAGTGGTCCCAATAATCGAAATACCACCTTCAATACCGAGATCTGGATTAAAGGTTTTGGCAGCTGCCTCTTCTCCTTCTGGAACTGTAATCTCTACTTCCAGTCCCTGACCAGGTTTTAAGTAACCACTTAAAACGTCTTTTATCATCTTTCGAGGAACTGGATTCACTGCTGGCCGGCCAACTTCTACTGCCAGGCCAGGTTTAGTAACAGTTCCAACACCTTTGCCAGCTGTAATAATTATTTGTTCCTGCTGAATTTCTTTTAATTTAACAGAAATTTCAAGGCCATCAGTTATATCTTTATCATCGCCTCCATCTTTATTGACAGAGGCTGAAGCAGTCTTATTACCTAGCTTATAATTTTTAACATCTAATTCTACATCTATACCTGCTGGAGTTGAAATTATAACAGTCTCAGGTCTTTGATTTTCAAAAAGAAGTTCAGCGGCTGCTTTAGCTGCCCCGGCTGCCGCAGTTCCAGTGGTATAACCTAACCGGTATTCTTTTCCGCCCTTTTTAATATATTTATTAAAAGCCATATTTATCACCTAAAAATAGAGGATTGAATTGATTATTGAGGCCGCTACTGCACTTCCTCCCTTTCTCCCCTCTAATGATATATAGGGAATGTCGGAGGCAATTAATTTAGCCTTTGATTCAGCTGCCCCAACAAAACCAACTGGAGTTCCAACAATAAAGTCTATCTTTATATCTTCTTCCTCACTTAATCTTATCAATTCAAAGAGAGCTGTTGGGGCATTGCCGATTGCAAATACTTTTTTACCAGGCAGTCTGACTGCCTTTCTCATTGAGATTATTGATCTAGTAAGCCCGGCAGCTTCAGCCTCTTTCCGAATTTCTTCAGCTGCTATCAAACATTTTAACTGCCCACCAAACTTATTTAACTTTCTACTGTTAATTCCAGCTTTCAACATATTAACATCCGTTATTATATCGGAGCCAGCTTCAATTAAAGACCTTAACTGGTTGATACCACCTGGAGAAAACTTTACCTTATCTACCAGATTAAGATCTGCTGTTGCATGGATTATCCTTTTGATAACCTGTTTTTCTCTCTCAGAACCATTTAGTTGATTGAGTTCTCTCTCAATTATTCTCATGCTTTTAGATTCAATTTTTTCAGGATTATTATCTTGCAAGTTTGCCGCCTCCTAATTAAAAATTATCTTTTCTAGCTTTTCCATATTAATATTCTTTTTGAATTCTTCTGCCAGAATATCATAATTTTTTAACCTCTCATCTAAACTTATCTCCTTATAATCTAACTTTTCCCGCTGCTGGCCACAACTATCTTCATCTGGAATAGCCAGATGATCGAGATAAGGCATAACTCCTAAAACTGGCAGGCCAGTTAATTCCTCTATATACTGCTGCCCTTCCTTAAATCGCTCTGGATTCCCACGGAATTTATTTATAATGATTCCCTTAATCCGCTCTCTTTCAGTCGGTTCTAATAACTCCAGCGTACCTATTATTGAACCAAAGACTCCGCCCCTTTCAATATCAGCAATCAAAATAACTGGTGCGTCAGCTATTTCCGCTGCTTTCATATTGACCAGATCTTTATCTTTAAGATTGACCTCTGCTGGATTGCCGCCGCCTTCTAAAACTATCAGCTGAAAATCTTCTTTTAAGTTACTCAGACTTTTATTGATTGCCCCAAGTAATCTATCCTTTTTAGCGTAATATTCTTCAGCAGTCATTAATCCAGCTGAGCGCCCTTCTATAAATATCTCTGAATTATTATCGCCCTGAGGCTTCATTAATATTGGATTCATACTAACATCAGGCTGACTTTCAGCAGCCTCCGCCTGAAGGGCCTGAGCTACTGCTATTTCATGGCCTGCCTTAGTAATGAATGAATCAGCTGCCATATTCTGTGATTTAAAGGGAGCCGTTTTATATCCCTGCTGACTATAGATTCTACAGATGGCCAGAGTAAACAGGCTTTTGCCTACATCTGATGCAGTTCCCTGAAACATTATGGTTTTAGCCATTATTATCCCTCCTGGCCAGTTCAAGTATTTTAGCAAGCTTTAAAGAATCCTTTAATTTAACAGCCATCTTTTCTATTTCATGATCTAGATAACTAAGATCTGTCGATTGGTCCAATTGAAGCCTGGGACTTGTATCTTCTTCAGGCAGGTTAAGCTGCTCGAGATAAGGGAGCACACCTACAACTGGTTTAGCTGTATAATCTTCTAAGAACTGAAGACCGGATTCTAAAAGGTTATAGTCTCCTCTAAATTTATTAATCAAGAGCCCTTTAACTAATTTTCTATCTTCGTCAGCTAAAAGCTTTAGGGTCCCAACAATATCTGCCAGAGCCCCGCCTCTGCTGATATCAGCTGTTAAAAGAACTGAAATATCCTTTAATCTAGCTGTAAACATATTACCAAAATCTGGGCCAACTCTATTAAGTTCAGCCGGACTCCCTGAACCTTCAAGGATAATCAGGTCATTTTCAGCCATAAGGCTGCTTAAGTTTTTATTAATTACTGCAGTTATCTTTTCATTTAGGTTTTTATCAGATTGGCCGAAATTAAATTGACCCTGGTCTTCACCATTGAGAAAGACCTGATTTTTCCCATTGCCTACTGGTTTAACTAAAACTGGATTGATCCTGAAATCTGGTTTATAGCCAGCTGCTATTGCCTGAACTGCCTGTCCAATTCCGATCTTGATACCATCTTCAGTAAGGTATGAATTCGAAGACATATTCCAGGCTTTAAAGGGGGCTGTTTTAAAGCCCTGCTGACTATAAATTTTGCATAAAGCTGCTGCGATTAAACTCTTCCCGACATTTGAAGAAGTCCCCTGAACCATAACTGCCATTGAATTTTTAGCCATTAGAAATTCTCCTTCTTATTTGCTAGATTTTTATTAAATTTGATTAATATATAACCCTATAATTTTAGGCAATAAAAAAACCCAACCCGAAGGTTGAGTATAAGGAATAAATAACCATAAATAGATAGAGTTCGCCCTTTGATTTAAGGCCTGAACTGCCTTAAATCAGCTAAAACACTTGCTAAACTGGCTATTTATCTACCATACCTGCCGTCGAGGTCCCTGTAGATAATATTATCAGGCAGGTCTCCTGACTCCCAGTTATTCTGATTATTTTATCCTTCCCTGCTTTTAAAAGCAAGTGGTATTTTAAAATAATCACCTGGTTACAGTGGCGGGCCCGTTCAGGTTTTACACCTGATTCCCTATTCTCCTCCAGCCGTGGCCAGAGGCACCTGATAATATCTTATATTTTGCTGTCTAATAATTAATATTCAAGATAAAAATTAAATCTCCTTTTTTATTCTATAATTATTTTAGATGAAAAATATCAGTATCAGTCCTACCCCTTATTTTATCAAGGAAAGGATTGCTTTCAGCTTTAAGTACACCTAAGACCTGTCTCTCTGATAAAAGCGTTTTGAATACCTGGGTTTGAAATTCCCATGAATTCCTTTCAAAGCGGCCTAGTTCGTCCATTATTACCAGCGAATTTTTATCGCCGGCCTTAAGGAGCCTGACACCTAGATTATTAAATACTTCAGGCTTAACCTGCCAGCGATAGTCTGCCGGCCTGGCTCTTAGGGCAAAACAATTATCTTGATTTAAAGCAGGAACCCTTTCAGAATTAATATAATCTGCTGGCGAAATCAGATGAAATGAGACTGGCTGATTATCTTTAAGCTTTCTGGCAACCATAAAACCGGCCAGATTCTCAAACTTATATTTTTTAAGGTAATTTAGGATTATAGTTGTTTTGCCTGATCTCTTCTGACCTGTAATAAAGATATTTGATTTAGATGAACCTTTAATCCTATCAAGCAATCTCTACACCTCTACCATTCAAGTCTATCTGGATTGGAATATCATAGGCTCTGGCTAAATTATCTGCTGTCATAGTTTTCTCAAGGGGCCCCTGGGTTAAAACTCTACCCTCTAAAATAATTACAAATCTATCACAATATTTTAAGGCCAGATTAGGATCATGGAGGGCTGTAATAATCCCCTTACCCTCAGCAGCCAGCTGCTCCATTTTACCCATAAGGAGATGCTGGTTCTTAAAATCTAAATGGGAGGTCGGCTCATCTAAAAGCAGATATCTAGTATCCTGCATTAAAGCCCTGGCAATCAGAACCAACTGCCGTTCTCCACCACTGATACAATTATAGCTTCTATCAGCAAGATGGCCGATATTTAACCTCTCAAGAATTTTATCAGCTTTCTGATAGACAGACTCATCTGGCTGGGTTCCCCTGGTTAGATAAGGCGTTATTCCCATCGCTACCACATCTCTACTTGAATAAGAAAAGACTGCTCTATGTTCCTGGGGGACCCTGCTTAGATTTTTGGCAATTTCTTTTCTAGTTAGTGCTTCCAGGGGCTGACCATCTATGGAAATCTTACCTTTATCAGGTTCTAAAAGTCTATTCATGCATTTTAAGATCGTTGTTTTCCCGGAACCATTGGCTCCCAGGAGGCAGGTTATCTCTCCCTGTCTGGCCTCTAAACTGACATTTTTTAATACTGGCATTCTATCATAACTAAAATTTAGATTATTTACCTGAAGCATTCTTTATCACCCTTCTATCTGCTGGTTTCCAGTAAATCAAACTGCTTTTTTTGATATTTTCTGCCCAGAGCTGACCTGATTTCTCCCTGAGCTCTTCCTTTAAAAATCTCTTTAAGATTATCTTTTCCTCTTCAGTCTCAATATTATAATGATTGGCAAAGAATTTAATCCCATCCTCAAAATCTTCAAAGGGCTGGCCAAACTGATAGTTAAAATTTTCTTTCTGATAATTTATTCCAAGCTCTTTAAGAATCTCTTCCACCCTGCTGCCAGGGCAATTATACTGTCTGAGCTCACGGCCTAAGTATTTAAATAACTGATCGCTATTAAATGAATGTTTAAGTTTCTCCCCAGGCACCCAGAGCAGGACATAGCTGCTGGCCAGCCGGTCCATCTCTTTAAGAGATCTTCTATCTCCAATCACCTCCGGCCCTGTATAGGAGGTAAAAACCGCTGACCAGCTATCATCTTCGTAATTTTTAGCAAACCCTGGCCATTCTGCTTTTTCCAATTTAATTTCTCCTAAAAAATCATTTTTTTCAATTATAGTTTTTAAATAGCTGAGGGCTTTTTCTGATTGATCAATAGCTGTCACTTCAAATCCGGCCTCTGCCATTTTTAAAGATAAAGCCCCTATACCTGCCCCAATATCAAGGATATCAGACCTATCTGATAGCAGCGGTTTTATAAAATCAATTAGGTTATCAGGGTAATCATTGGCCTTTAAGGCTCTTTGATACCATTTAATCTCCTGATCTGTCCATTCCATCATAACTTATTCCCTCCTGAATTTATTAACTCCAGCCACTTTCTCCCCTTGTGATTAAGAGGTAAGCAAAAAATGGAGCTCCAATTAATGCCGTTATAATACTGATTGGGATTTCTGCAGCTATTAAAACTCTGGCCAGGTCATCCATTAATAATAATAGAGTTGCTCCCAGAATCATTGTCGTCGGAATCATCATTCTATGATCTGAGCCGATAATGAATCTGGCTATATGGGGTACAATTAAACCTATCCAGGTTATCTGGCCGGTGGTTGCAACTGCAGCAGATACCATCATTGTACTAAATAATATCAGTAAGACTCTCAATGTTTTTACGTTGATTCCCAGGGATAGGGCCTCTTCTTCACCCATAGAAATCACATTCAGATACCAGCGAAAATAAAATATAATTATCAGGCCAGTTAAAACAAAGGGAAGTACCAGTTTTACTTCCTGCCAGCCAGCTCTTGAAAACCCTCCCATCAGCCAGAAGACGATACCTGGGAGCTGGTCCATTGGATCTGCCAGATATTTTAAAATAGCCAGTAAGGCGTTAAATAGGGAACTGACAACTATTCCAGCCAGCACCATTTTCATGATGCCGTGGCCTCTGCTTAATTTATTTATATAATAGGTCAGAGCCACTGCAATTAAACCGCTGATGAAAGCCGGGATGTAGATATGGATTAAGGAGCCTCCCCCAAATAACATTCCCAGGGCTACTCCAAAACCGGCTCCAGCACTGACTCCAAGGATATCCGGTGAGATTAAGGGGTTATAAAAGATGCTCTGATAAACTGCCCCGGTAGCTGAAAGGGCAGACCCGACTGCCATCACCATTAAAATTCTAGGCAAGCGAATAAAATAAAAGACCCGCCAGGTCTGATTATCAATTTCTTCTGGCTTCAACCCCTGGGATAACTGGAAAAAAGACTGAATTAATTCTGAGAGATTCAGGCTAAACCTGCCAGTAAATATTGAAAATACAAAAACCAGGAGGAGGGCAAAAAATGAAAGAATTATGATTTTCTTTTTATCAATAAAATTTTTAGGGGCTCCCTTCTCCTGACCGGCCATTATAATTCTCCATCAAGCTCTGAGAAGGACTGACCATAAATCTTCTGATAAAATTTATCAGTGAACTCCAGAAGATCAAGATCTTGATACTGCTCAGGATAAAGCTTCTCAGCCAGCCAGAGTGATATCAGCCCTGATGATGGTCCTGGAAAATCCCAGGGCTCTAGCTTTGAAGGAATCCTTTCTAAATCATCATTTTTAAAGGCGGTTATCCCCTGGTAATCTGGTGAGTCCTCTAATTCAGATAGATCACCACGATAGAACTGAGAAAGAATTACCAGATCTGGATCCCATTCTATCAGCTGTTCAGAAGAGGCCTCTATAAACCCACTTTTAACCTCCTCGGCCGGGTTAATCCCCCCTGCAATTTTAATTAAATCTGACTGAAGCATATTAGACCCAACAGTATCCAGCAGTTGAGAATTGGCAAAATAAACTGTTTTCTTTTCTGACTCAGGGAGTTCTCTTGATTTAGCTGTAATTTCTTCAATTTCCTGATAAAGCCCTGAAATTTCGTCAGCTTTCTCTTCTAAATTAAGAACCTCGCCCAGAAACTTAAATGTCTCTTCCACTTGATAAAATCCTTCTGGGTTAATTATAACTGTTGGATAGCCGATACTCTCAAGACGATCTGCCTCTGACTCCGCGCTGTCATGGGGTGAGATAATTATTAAATCTGGATCAATGGCTGCAACAGATTCCAGATTAATCCCTGACCCACCTGATATCTCAGGTAAATCTTCAACCTCAGGAGCCAGCTCGTTAAAGATCTGCTGTTTTGGCATACCCTTGCCGGCAGCAACCAGTTTATCCTGGGCTCCCAGAGCAACAACAAAAAGCGTTGCTGGGGTATAGGAGGTTGCAATAGTATTAATTTCAGAGGGTATCTCTACCTCTCTTCCTACCATATCAATTACCTGCCTGGTTGAACTGGTTTCTCCAACTGTTGAAATAATAAAAATAGATAATATTACTGTTATGAATATAATCGAATTAACTTTAACCAATCTAGCCATTTCTATCCCCTTTCATTTGAATATTTAAGCGTTATACTTAACTAAATATAATGGTTGTTAAAAAAATATCTTTCCTGTATATTATAAGCTATCCTGGAGCTAAAATCAAATATAAATAAAATTGACAGGCAAAAATTAAGCCCTTCAAAATCTAAAGTAGCTAAATTTTTAATAAAAACTCTGTGAAATTTGTTAAGAGATACCGGCAGGTAACCGTCAGATAACCGGCTGGTCCAGCCAGCTCTCTGCCAGATTAACCTGGGTAGTCTCACCCTGCTCTACCTGACAGCCACTGGTTTTCCGAATAGTCCCTCTGGTGGCGATTTATTTAATAGCTCTCTCCTACTTCTGTCTGCAAAAAATGACTCAACCTTTTTCCTTCTTATTTTTTCTTATGACCGCCAATATTACTATTTAAACGTTCCCTGATACTGCCCTCAGCCCGACTTAAACCATAATCCAGCTTATCTGGCCCAAATTTCTTGCGGATCTGATCCCTGGTTTTAGCCAGTTTAATCTTTTTTTCTTTATCCTCCAGGAGGCTCAGCTGAATTTTGCCTTCTCCTGTAAGATTACTTAAAGAAACACTGATTCTCCGCACCGGACTGCCTGGTTGATATTTTTGATTAAGCAATTCCAGGGCCGCCTCCATAATTTCATGCTCTAAATTGGTGGCCGATTTTAAAGTCTGCTGGGCCTGAAAACCTTTTTTATGAAAGCTGCGGCTGTAACGGATATACAGGCTGACTGTTCTCCCGGCCAGGCCCAGTTCCCTGGCCCGATAACCAATATCTTCACTCAAATTAAAAATTACAGTTTTAATTTCCTCTAATTTCTGATAATCCTGATAAAGGGTTGCCCCTCTGCCGATGCTCTTTCTCTTATCATCATAAAACCCACCAGGCCGGCTATTATCTATCCCCCAGGCCTGACGATAAATTTCAACACCGATAATGCCTAAATGTCTTTCAAAGAATTCCAGGCTTCTGCCGGCAACATCCCCCATCGTATAGATGCCCCATTTATTAAACTTAGCTGCCAGCTGTTTACCGATCCCCCAGACTTTAGAAACTTCCAGAGGCCATAATTTATCCTGAATATCATCATATCCCCAGCTGGCATAGCCAGTCTTTTTGCCTTCAACATCCATGGCAACCTTGGAAAGAAACATATTTGGCCCAACCCCTACACTACAGGCCAGACCATGCTTATTATTAATTTCAGTCCTTATTTTTGTAATCATACCTTCGGTGCCATCATGACGGTCCTTTGTCTTATTGAAATCAAGCCAGCTCTCATCTACAGAATAAACAAAAATATCATCTGGATGAACATAATTGGTATAGATATCGATTATTTGAAGAGCTTTTGCCATATAAAGTTCCATTCTCGGCTCAACCAGAATTATTTCCGAATTATCAGGAACTTCATAAAGGCGATTACCTGTACCTAAATTAAACTTATCTTTCATATAGGGACTGGCTGCCAGAATTACAGAACCTTTCTGATTCTGGTTACCGACAACTGCCAGGGCTGTATTAAAGGGGTCAAGTCCTCGTTCCATTGCTTCAATGCTGGCATAAAAGGATTTAATATCAAAACAGGCTATATCACCAGCCGGCAGTGTGGAATATTCAACTGGAGGTTGTAGACTCATTTTTACTCCCTCCCTGTACGAACATCTGTATTATTAAGTTTAACACAAAATTTAAGGATTGGCAATCCTTTTTTCTGCCAGCATTTCCGACACCAGCCCCGGCCTGTTTCTTACTTAAAAATCTAGTTTGACATAATTAACTTTGATCTAATACCACCCCAGTATCCCCCCAGTACCTCCCCAGTATC
>CAZLCX010000020.1:25182-32913 GCA_964558325.1 uncultured Halanaerobiaceae bacterium
TAATTAACTTTGATCTAATACCACCCCAGTATCCCCCCAGTACCTCCCCAGTATCACCCCAGTCCCAACTCAGACCCCATCCAGTTCCAGCGCCCTTCTAAAAAATCTGTTACCCTAATTAAAAAATCCAGTCTATAATAAACTGGATTTCAATTAATAATTTATTGAGTTAAGATTACAGGCTATAAATCATATTCATATAAGAATATTGTCAGGTCTCTCTCGGCCCCAGGAAGCTTTAATGTTGAAGCCCTGGCCCCTGCCTGTACAAATCCTTGATGATCATAATAGCCATAATTGCAATCAGTATCAGTAAATAGATAGATCCTGCCGGCTTCCTGCTCTTTAAAATAATTAAAAGTCCTTTCCAGTAAACCGGTACCTAAATGCAGGCCCTGCCGGTCTGGAGAGACAATAAAAAGCTTAATCTCTCCCTGGTAACGCTCTTTTTTATCTGCCAGCAGCTGCCCATAAATATCAAAGATCCCCTCCTTATAGGCCTTAAGAATCTGTCTGTGCCTGCTGCTGGAAATAAAAATTTTAAATAAATCCAGTAAGGCTTTAATGCTATTAGTTAAAGGATTATAAAAATTTTCGTCGTTCTCAGCAGAGGCAAATATCACCCCGGCAACCTCTCCATTATAGACTGCCACCTGACAGTAACTGCTCTCAGCCAGAGTCTTTTTAAGATACAGGGAAAGGAATTTATCAATATAATAAGCATCTGAAATAAGCCGATCAAATCCTTCTAAATCATTAATTAACTTCTTTACGTCAGGATAATCTGCTTTTTTTAACTCTCTAAATTCTACATCCATCCAGTCTTAGGCCTCACTTCCATTATTTTGTTGATAATAGCAGTCAGCCAGGGGTTTAAACCTGGCTGACTAAAAATCTTGATTCAGCAGGATATTAAGAGTACTGGTATCGGCGATTCTTTGGCAACCCGGTCAGATGTGCTGCCTAAAAGCAGCTCTTTAATATTACCTCGACCGGTTCTCGGCATCAAAATTAAGCCGACCTTTTCCTCCTGGGCTATTTCAATAATATTATCAGAAGCAGCGCCTTCAGCAACTTTAACAGTTACCTTATCGACTAAACCATCATTTTTAATTTTTTCAGCTAGCTCCTTTAATTTAACCTCAGCTTTAGTCTTTGCCTTTTCTAAATCTTCACTTGAGCTGCTGCTCTCAATTACATTTAACAGAATAATCTCTTCAAAATTATTTTCTTTTATTTCTCTAATAAAATCAACTGCCGCCTTTGAGCAGTCAGAAAAATCAATCGGAAGTAAAACTCTGTTAAATTTTCTGGCACAGGCGACCTGGGCCTCCCCTTCAATATTTTCATATTTTTCGATTAAGACCGGTCTTTTTGATTTTCTAATCAGGTCATAGGTAGTACTGCCTAAAAAGACTTTCTTAATAAAGCCTTTACCATGAGAGGCAATTAAAATAAGGGCTGCATTTTCGTCACGGGCAACTTTATTAATTTCTGAAGCAGGAAAGCCAACTGGAACTTTTATTGTTACTTTAAAACCTTTAGCTTCTATTTTTTCTTTGACTTTTTCTAATTTTTCCTTATTTGATTTTTTGAATTGGTCGGCATTGACCACCTTTGAGCGATGAACATTAATAACATGAGTTAAGATAACTTCATCTATTCCCAGTCCCTTCAGTTCATCAAGACAGTTAATTAATTTTTTAGCAGTCTCTGAAAAGTCAGTCGCCAGCAAAACTTTATTTGATAACATTTTTAGTCCCCCCTTATTAGCTTATATCTTAATTATATTTCTTTTTATAGATACCGTCAAATATATCCTCTAATTTCTTGATTTATTACAATAAATGGAGTATTATATGTCTTAAGTTAGCTGAAGGAGGAGATTAGAATTTTTGCAGATACAGGTTTAGTCTTAGAAGGCGGTGGAATGCGGGGCGCTTTTACTGCTGGGATTTTAGACTTTTTTCTAGAAAAAGAAATCAAATTACCCTATGTAATAGGGGTTTCAGCTGGAGCCAATAATGGAGCTAATTTTATCTCAGAACAGTATGAACGGAGCAAGAGAATTTTTATTAAACATTCCCAGGATAAAAGATATATGGGGGTTAACCGAGTCGTCAAAGAAAGAAGTTATCTTGGAATGAAATTTCTTTTTCAGGACCTACCATATGAAGTTGACCCTTTTGATTTTGAAAGCTTTGCCAATTCCAGAACTGAATTCAAAGTAGTCGCAACTGAATGCAGGACTGGAATGCCTGTTTATTTCAGTCATAAGGATTATGATCCAGAATTTTTTATTAAAAAAATTTTAAGGGCTTCCAGTTCTTTACCTCTGCTCTGCCCTCCTGTCTATATTAATGGAAAATGCTATCTCGACGGCGGAATTTCTGATGCTATTCCAATTAGAAAAGCAGTAAAAGACGGCAATAAGAAAAACATTCTTATCCTGACTAAAATCAAAGGCCATAAACCAAAACCGTCTAAATTAAAAAGAATCCTCAAACTAAGATATAAGAAATATCCTAACCTGGTAGAAATAATTCAAAAAAGACATATCCGCTATAGTGAAACATTAGATTACATTGAGAAACTTGAAAATGAAGGGAAGGCTTTTGTCTTTAGACCTGAAAAAGAGATCGATATTAAAGTCCTTGAAAATGACCCAGATGAAATGCAAGACCTTTACCAGAGAGGTTATCAGCTGGCCGCTAAAAAATTTAAAGACCTGGATAACTGGCTAAAAAATAATGATCTTAAAGCCGAAACTCTATAAGTCCTGGCAGATGGTTATTACCATCTGCTTTTTATTTTTATAGATTTGATAATTTAATAACAATTATTATTGATTAATCTCCCCCTGTATGATATAATTATTGCAAATTAATTACTTGTTATAAATATAACATAGTATTAAGGTGGGGATTAGTTTGGAAGTAAAGGAAGAGATTAGAAAAGAAGTCTATTTGCTTTTTTGTAATCTAATTTCAAAACCAGAAACTGAAGTTTATGAGGAACTAAAAACTGGTTTACATATTAAACTCTGGAAGAACTATAATGAGTATTTTACTGAAATTAAGATTCCTAAAAGCTGGCAGGAAAATAATTTGCCTGATCTAGAAAGGTGGCAGAATCTCTGGAGGGAGTATTTAGATATTAATAATCCAGAACTTAAATTAATTGAATCTGTTTTTAAACCCTGGACTATTGATGAAAGTTGCGGAATGCCCTTTGCTAAGGATAAAGGCTATATCATGGGAGACTGGGCTCACCATATGCTTCATTTATATGAGCTTTTAAACTTTGAAGTACCAGAGAAATTTTCTTTTTGTCCTGATCATTTGATCTTAGAATTAGAATTTATGAGTATTTTAGTTGAGGAGGCAGACCATAGAGAACAATTACAATTTATTGAACAGCATTTAGACTGGCTTGCTGATCTGGTAGCAGAAGCTGAAGATATTGAAATTGATCAATTTTTTCTTGAATTATTAATCTGGATTAAAGACTTTGTTGAAGCTGATAGAATTTATTTAAAAACCAATTAAACTGGAGGGATATTAATGTCTGAAAAGAAAAGCAATCGCCGGGATTTTTTAAAAAATTCAGCAGCTGCCGGTTTAACTGCCCTGGTATCTGGAGCCGCTATTGCTGATGGTAAAGTTTTTGCTGAAGATTACACTGAAGGTAAAAAAGCTATCTTAATGGATAACAGTCTCTGTGTAGAATGCCAGGCCTGTCGGGTTGCCTGCCAGAATGAATATGAGATTGATATTGAATATAGTTTTATTAAATTCAATTCAATCGAGAAAGGTGAATACCCTGATGTTCAATATCATTTAAGAAGAAACAGCTGCATGCACTGTCCTGATGCTCCCTGTATAGCTGTTTGCCCTGTAGATGCTTTATCTGAAAGTGAGGAAGGATTTACAGTCATTGATGCTGATACCTGTATCGCCTGCGGCAGATGCCTGGAAATCTGTCCATTTGACGTGCCTGAAATAGGGTCTGAGAGAATGTATAAATGTGATTTATGTCAGCATCGAATCAAGGACGGTAAAGTTCCTGCCTGTGTTGACACCTGTGTTGCCTATGCTCTAGATTATGGCGATTATAGTGATATGTTAGAAAAAGGAAAGTCAAGGGTTGAAGAATTAAGAGAAGATTATCCTGATGCAAATCTATATACTGCTGATTATATAAATGATGATTTTGGTTTATTACTTATCTTAAAGACAGCTCCTAAAGAATTAGACTTAGTAGATACAAGAAGGAGGTAATTCTATCAATGAAACTAACTAGACGTAAACTAATAAAAAAATCAGGCCAGATTGCTGGTGCTTTAGCTCTTTCTTTAAAGGGCTTTAATTTCTTTGACTGGTCTGCTGAAGCCCAGGAGGCTGATATTGAAAAATATCCAACTTTATGTAATACCTGCGGAAGTCAGTGTGGAGCCTGGGCCTATGTGAAAAATGGCCGGGTCTGGAAAGTTGAAGGCCATGAAGATAATGCCAGGAGCCTGGGAAAATTATGTGCTCGCTCCCATGGTGGCCTTCGCTGGGTTTATGATTCAGATAGAATCAAACAGCCCTTAAAAAGAGTCGGAGAAAATGAGTTCGAAGAAATATCCTGGGAACAGGCCTATAGTGAAATAGCAGAAAAATTAAATGATATCATTGGGGAATATGGCCCTGGTGCCCTGGCATTTGGCCATTATCCTCGCTCAACTGGAACTTTTTATATTGAAAGATTTATGAATGCTTTAAAAGCAAGCACTGTCTGTACCCATGCCAGCTCCTGTCATGCAGCCAGAACTACTGGTTTTGTTTATACCATGGGAGGTATACCCTATGCTGATATGGGTAATAGTAATTATGTAATTCTGATTGGCCGGAACCATGGCGGCGGCATTAGAACAGATCAGAGTAAGAAGGTAAGCAGAGCATTAGCTGGCAATACAGAGGTGATCTGTGTTGATCCCCGTCAGAACGATATAGCCAAACTGGCTGATAAATGGATTCCAGTTAAGCCAGGTACTGATCTGGCAATGGTTTTAGCCATGAGCAAAGAAATTATAGATAACGGCTATTACGATGAAGATTTTGTCAAAGAACATGCAGTCGGTTTTGAAGACTATGCCGAATCACTCTCTGAATATACCCCTGAATGGGCTGAAGATATCTGTGATGTTCCTGCTGAGACTATTCGGGAAATGGCTAAGGGACTTGGAGAAAACAGGCCAAAATCAATGGTTCACCCAGGTTGGGGAGGCGGCTTCGGTGCTCTCTATTCAAATAGTGACGAAACTGCCAGGGCAATTTCCTGTTTAAATGCCCTCCTGGGCAATATTAATGAGGAGGGTGGATTAGTCTTCTATCCAACTCCTGAATTAGGACAATTAGATAGCAGCAAATACCCGACACCAGAACCACCAAATACAAGAAGAACTGATGGTGCCGGAGTAATGGGTGAATATCCACTTGCTGGAAACTATGGTCTCCCCCATTATTTAATGGAAAAATCAAAAGATGGCCAGCTAAAGTCAATGTTTATCAGACATCATAACCCGGTAAGAAATTTCCCTGATTATGAACATATGGCTGAAGGCTTCCGAAGCCTGGAATTATCAGTCGTCTTTGAAATTAATATGACTGAAACAGCTATGCTAGCCGATTATATATTGCCAGAGTGCAGCTTTATGGAAAGAGAAGAAATGATTAATGGAGAATCAGGACCTATCTCATCTATTGGCATGAGAACACAGGTTATTCCAAAGGTTTATGAAAATACCAAAAGCTTTGATGAAATAATAACTGAACTTGCTCATAAACTTGACATCGGTGATTATTTTAATTTTAGCCTTGATGATTTAAATGAAGCACTATTGGAACCCTATGATATTTCACTGGCTGAATTTAAAGAAATTGGTTCAATGAAAGTCGAAACAGATAATCCATTTGGCAATAAAAGTTTAAGTACCAGGTCAGGCGATTTTGAATTTTTCTCTGAAATTTACGATTATGTCGGACAACCTGGTATAGTTGGCTGGCAGGAACCAGGGGTTGGCCTTGAAGAAAAGGAAAATGAATTCAGATTTATTACTGGCAAAGAAGGCTTCCACTCTCATTCTGCTACTGCCAATATTGATATTTTGGCTCAGATAACTAAAGATTATGATACTAATAGATTATGGATTAACAAGCAGGTAGCCGAAGATATGGGAATTGGAGATGGTGACAGAGTTAAAGTCACCTCGTCGCTCTCAACCCAGGAAGCCAGAGTTAAAGTTACCCAGAGAATTCATCCTGGAACAGTCTTTATGCCTTCTGGCTATGGTAATAAAACACCATATTACAAGACTTCTAAGGAAATTGATGCCATTAACCCTAATGATCTTGTCCCATATCAGATATCAGATATTTCTGGACATGCTATGCGCCAGGAAATTCTAGTAAAAATAGAGAAAGTATAAAACTTTAATGAGGAGGAAATTAACTATGTTTAAAAAAAGTTATAAAATAGCCATACTAACTTTTGCCCTGATTTTCATTCTGGCTGCTCCTGCTTTTGGTTGAGCAGACGCCGACGGGCCAGGTGAAGGCGAATTAGGCTCACTGTTTTTTGCTAGTGCTGCAGAGGTCGAGACAATAACTACATCAGAATTAGAGGATATCTTGCCTGAAACATCTGAAGAAAGAGAAAGTTATGATGAAATTCCTGAAGACTGGGATTTTGCTTTAGTTGATACAAGAGAGAAAGAAAAGTTCGAAAAAGGCCATATCAACGGTGCCATAAATATGCCTGAAGATAAAGATTTTAAACCAGTTAGATTGCCCTTTGAACTGGATACAAAAATCATCTTCTACGGACCTGATTGTCATGAATTTATTAAGAAAACTGAAAATTTAGGTTACAAAGATGTAAATTTATATGAAGCTGGAGTCGAAGGCTGGACCAGAAAAGAAAATTATTTAACAACCACACCAGAATATGTTTCAAGTCTGCTCCATGACAGCTATGTTGGTGAAGTTGAAAACAAGCCCTATCAGATAATTGATACCAGGGGCTTTTCCAAGTATATCGAAAGTCACATTCCTACTGCTGATTCCATGGAACATACTATCTTTGAAGATAAATATTTAGAATATATGTCTGCCAGCAAAGATCTTGAAATTATAACCTATTGCGGTGGTTTCTTCTGAGGCCATAGTCATGCTGTTGCCAGGGTTCTGGCAAGCGAAGGTTTTAATGATGTAAAGGTATTGGCCGGTGGAGTTCCTGTCTGGGAAGCCAGCGAGCTGCCTCTATTCGGGACTGATGCCACTGATGCTGACTTAGGTGAGCCCGAGGTTGATAGAGGTATTGAAAGCTCAAAGTTCGAGGAATTATATGAGGAAGGTGCCACTATAATTGATGTTAGGGATGACGAAGAAATAGAGGAAAGCGGCTTAATTGAAGGCGCCCTCCATATACCTAGCGGTGATATTAATGAAGACCCTGATGAATTTACTGATACCCTGCCTGAAGATTTAGAAACTACAATTGTTGTCCACTGCGCTGCCGGTGTCCGGGCCAGTGATGTTGCTGAGACACTGGTTGAGATGGGTTATGAGAATGTCTATTATTTAGACGGCAGGATTACAGTCAATGAAGATGGTTCTTTTGAATTTTAAATAAACCAATATATTAATAAATATTAAGCTTATTACCCCTCTTTTAAAGAGGGGTTTT
>CAZLCX010000021.1:0-17949 GCA_964558325.1 uncultured Halanaerobiaceae bacterium
AAGTAAATAACCCTCCTGAGGATAAAGCTTTAATTGCTAATATCCAGGGAGGGTTCACAAACTTTTTGATTTCTAAAATACTTATTATAAAAATCTACTTTAATTTAATAACTATATATTTTAAGTCTGAAGTTATAAAATAAAATTAATCTATCATATTAGGGTCCAACGCATCTCTTAAACCATCACCTAAAATATTAAATGAAAGTACAGCTAACATTATAGCGATGCCTGGAAAAGTTGAAACCCACCATGCCTGTCTAATAATCTGGCGACCTGTATTTAACATTTCACCCCAGGAAGGAGTAGGCGGTTGCACCCCTAATCCTAAAAAGCTAAGAGACGACTCAGTAATAATAGCACCTGCCATGCCCAAAGTTGCCATAACAATAATCGGCGCAATACAATTTGGCAGCATATGCTTAAATATGATTCTAAATGTATTAGCTCCCATAGCTTTAGCAGCACTAACAAACTCTTTATTTTTTAATGAAAGAAATTCACCTCGAACAACCCTGGCATATCCAACCCAATTGACTATAGCAATGGCCAACATAATATTAAATAAACTGGCTCCTAAAACCGCCACTAATGCTATTGCCAATAAAATACTTGGAAAAGCCAATAATACATCAACTATTCGCATTATAATTCCATCTACATAACCTCCATAATACCCTGCTAAAGTTCCAAAAACAACCCCTAACAAACCAGAAATTCCAACTGCAATTACCCCAACTATAAGTGAAATTCTAGTACCATAGATTATTCTTGTTAAGATATCCCTACCCATTCTGTCAGTACCTAATAAATGTTGAGTTGAAGGGGGTTGCAAAGATGCCCCCAAATTTAGTTCATTTGGTTGATAAGGACTAATAACAGGAGCTAATATAGCAACTCCAATGATTAAAATTATAAGTCCTAAAGATACCTTAACTCTAGTATTATTCTTTAACTGCCGAATAACTCGGGCTGATGCTGTATTGTTAGCCATATAATAATTCACTCCTTTTAATCGTACCGGATCTGAGGATCTATTAATCCATAAACCAAATCTATAATAAGATTTACTATTAAAACTGTAACAGCAACTAATAAAACTGAGGCCTGGACAACTAAATAATCACGTCTAAAAATTGAATCAACCATCAGCCTTCCCAGACCTGGCCTTGCAAAAACAATTTCTGTTATTACCGAACCACTAAGAATAAAGCCCAGTCTTAATCCAATAATCGTTAAAACTGGTAAAATTGCATTTTTTAATGCATGTTTAAAAATAACAACCCGCTCCCTTAATCCCTTTGCCCTGGCAGTTCTAATATAATCTTTATTAATAACTTCTAACATACTTGATCGAATAAGCCTGGTTGCAAGGGCTGCTCCCGCCGTTCCAACTGTTACTGCCGGTAAAATAAGGTGACTAAATGTCCCCACACCGGTGGCTGGTAATAGTCTAAACCTTAAAGAAAAAACTAACATCAACATCATGCCTAGCCAAAAATTTGGCATGGAGATTCCTAATAGAGCAAAAACCATACTAAAATCATCAATAAGTGTATTTCTTTTTATTGCTGAGATAATACCAACAGGGAATGCTATCAAATATGAAACAATTAGACCTGCTAAACTTAAATTAACTGTAAAACCTATCCTTGCTGTAATTAAATCAATGACTGGCCTATCATAATGAATAGAACGACCAAAATTCCCCTGTAAAGAATTTTTAATAAAATTAAAATATTGAATATGTATTGGGTCATTTAACCCTAAATTTTCTCTCATTTGTTCAACCTGGGCTGGCTGTGCAAAATCACCAAGCATTATCTGTACTGGATCTCCAGGCGTTAAATGCATTAAAGAAAATACTATTAAGGATACACCAAGTAAAATTGGTATCATAAATAAGATTCGTCTAATTATATACTTGGACATTGTTTACCCCCTATAAAGAGAGGGGGAGAAGTTATCCTCCCCCTAATTAGTTGTTTATGAGATTATTTTTTATTTAATCAACTATTTCAACATTCTTTAACTGATTTAAAATTGTTACTGGATATGGAGCTGCCTCAAAACCTTCAATGTGGTCTCTATATGCATAGGAATCTTCTTCAGAATAAAGGAAAATCATTGGAACATCATCAGTTAAAACCTCATAAAGATCATGATAAATTTCTTTTCTTGCTTCTTCATCAACTTCTTCTCTACCTTTTATTAATAACTCATCAGCTTTTTCATTGGAATAAAACATCCTATTTGAACCGCCATCTGGAGGTGTCATTTCAGAATGGAAGAACCAGTATGCATCTGGATCAATAATTCCATACCAACCTAAAAGATAGATTTCAGCTTCGCCTTCTACTACATCATCATAAAATGTACCCCATTCTAAAAGCTCTATCTCCACTTCAATTCCTGCTGCACTCATCATTTGCTGCATTATCTGAGCTAATTCCTGACGACCCTCACTAGTTTTAATGGTTACCGTTTCACCTGCATATCCACCTTCTTCTAGCATCTCTTCAGCTTTCTCAATATTATATTCATATTGGTTGATTGCGTCACTATCTCTAAATTCTTCCACCCATGGGTGACTTCCAGGGAGAGGGACATGTGTCCTGGTCCCATTAAAATGATCAGAGATATTATCCTTATCTAATGAATAAGCAATTGCCTTTCTTAAATATTTATTATCAACAGGATCATTTGTGACATTAAATCCTACATAATTATAATTAGTTCCAGCAATTGAAGCTAAATTAATTGAATCATCTTCTTCAATAATTGAGAGATCATCTTCACTAACTGACATCAAGACATCAAGTTCACCAGTCTCTAACTCAATTACTGCTGTTGCGCTTTCTGGAATAATTCTATATTCAACTCTATCAATATTGGGGCGCCCTTCAAAATAATCATCATTAGCAAGAAGAACAGTCTTTTCATCAATTTCTCTTGACTCAAAAACAAATGGACCAGTTCCTACTGGATTATCCTCAAATTCATCTTTATTGTCTTCTGCAAGATGTTTAGGGACTATTCCTGTATTCATATTAACTAAAAATGGAGCATGTGGAGCTTTTAGTTTAAAAGAAATAGTATATTCATCAATAATTTCAATTCCTTCAACTGAATCTGCCTCTCCATCATTAAATTCTTCAGCACCAATAATGTTTAAATAATTACCGGCCTTCGGTGAACCCATATCTGGATCAAGCATAGATTCATAAGTATACTTCACATCTTCAGCAGTGAGTTCAGTACCATCATGAAAATAAACTCCTTCTTTAAGATTGAAAATATATTCAGAATCTGAAGGCATCTCAATTTCAGCTAAATCTGGTTGATATTCGAGATTTTTATCTAGTTGCAAAAGTCCATTAAAGATCTGAGATGACATATACATACCGCTAGCAGTAGTTACAAATCGAGGATCTATTGCATTCCCATCTGAATCCATACCTATTACAATACTATCTTCTCCATTCTCTGCAAATGCTACAATCGATGATGTAAATATCACGGCTAAAACTAACATAATAATTACTGATTTTTTCATTATTAATTACCTCCTGTTTTTTTCTTAAATTATCTCTACTCAACTATTTATATAACTATTTAGACTTTTTCACCTCCCTAATTTAAAATCCATCTAGATTAAACCTATATTAAAATCGGGAATACTTCTTTTAATGATTTAACCACGTAATCTGGAAAAAGTAAATCTTCTTCATATTCCCATCTATTTAAGGAAAGCTCGTCAGAGAGCTTTTTATTCATAAATTCTTTAAAAGATTCTGCATTTGCCCTTTCAGCAGGCAAAAGTTTTAATAAATCTTCTGATAAGTCCCTATAAACTAAAATAGTAGTCGCAGATAATTTATTAGCCCCATATATATCCATTAAAAGTGAATCACCAATATGATACCAATCTTCTGCCTTAGCTAAATCTAAACTAAAAATTTTATTTTCTGGTTTAACTGATTCCGCCTTATCAGATGTTATTATTTTTTCAAAATAATCTGCAATGCCTAAAGCTTTCATAACAGGGAACTGATATTTATAATAACCATTGGTAACTACATATAAATCTATATCAGTTTTAATAAGCTTATCAAGTAAAAACTTTCCATCCTTATACAGATAAATATAAGGTTCTTCTAAATAATCCTTTATCAAAACTGTTAAATCAATCCCCCCAGGGAGTTTTAAATCACTAGCAACTTCTTCTATAATGTCATCCCAGTCATATGCAGTATATAAATTGTTTTTAATCCTTTTTGAGTATTCAACTTTAATATTTCTCCAAATTACATCTTTTGAAATTGAATGATTATGCTTTTCTTCATATTGATTTTTAAGTTCTTTCTTTATTATAGGAAAAAGTCCCTTTTTAAAAGGATTTTCCATAAGGACACCATCTAAGTCAAAACTAACAATCATTATATTCAGCCCCTGATATCATTTTAATTTGTTAAAACAATAATATTTTAAGATATTAATATTATTCTATTTCTATATAAGAATTCCTTCTTGCTTATTATTATATTATAAATTCTTTTTATTCTCTATTATAAGTATTCTAGTTTAATTGTAAAAATCCTTCATAGAACTAAAATTAATAACAAAATTTTTTTATTTACTGCTGTTATCATTACAACTAAGATTTAATCTCCTGGTTTTAACACCAGCAATAATCACCTTTGATATAAACAATTTTGAAAACTATAAAATTTTATTTCTTCATAAATATTTTACTAGAAAAAAGTAAACTCCTGCTAGAGGGCAGGAGCTAATTCAATAAAATTAAATTATTTGATATTACAATAAATTTAAATTTCAGAAAGTATAACTGTTAATTTTCTTCTTTAGCATTTTTTTATAAAGTAAAGTCTATTTATACATGTAATCTCTGGTTAATGGCCTCTCATTATTGTAGCCCTTAACAAATAGAAATTGATGTACTGAGGTATTAAGATAACGAAAAGCAGCTACAACTCCAGCTAAGAACAATTCCCACATTCTGGCGAACTTTTCATCGAATTTATCAACGACTTCGTCTCTGCTGGCGGCATAATTATCAGCCCAGCGTTCTGCAGTTAACGCGTAATGGCGGCGAATATTTTCTGCATCAATCAGACTAAATGAATGCTCTGGCAGTTCCCAGACTACCTCCCTATATGAGGGAATATATCCCCAGGGAAAGATATATTTTTCCAGCCAGGGGTGGGTTGGGTCTTCTTTTTGATGAGTAATGGTGTGAAGTAAGGACAAACCACCATCTTTTAAAAGTTTGTTGACTGTTTTAAAATATTCAGGGATATGCTCTTTGCCAACATGCTCAAACATCCCGACACTAATAACTTTGTCGAAAGTCATATCTTCTTTTGCCAGGTCTCTGTAATCCAGTTTTTTAAATTCAACTTTGCCTTTGAGATTTCTAGCCTGTTTTTTCTCTTCTGCCCCTTTTACCTGTTCCGGACTTATAGTTATACCTAATACATCTGCATTATATTTTTCAGCAGCTCTAATGGCCAGTTCTCCCCAGCCACAACCTATATCAAGAAGTGTTTCACCTGGTGAAAGGTTGAGTTTATTTAAAATATGATCAATCTTTTGAATCTGAGCATCTTCTAAACTGTCATCCCTGGATTTAAAATAGGCACAGGAATAAGTCATGGTCTCATCCTGCCAGAGCTGAAAAAAGTCATTACCTAGATCATAATGGTACCTGACCCCGTCTTCCTGTTCATGTTTAGAGAGTTCTCTCTGTCGACGCATAAAACCATCATAATCTTTAACTGCACCCTTATCATTAAACCTGGAAATATTTTTTGCTCCTGCCTGCAGAACATCACGAAGATCGCCTTTAATATCAATGTCTCCATCCATATAGGCTTCACCCAGTCTCAACTGAGGGCTCTCTTTTATCTTTTTTAAGTCCAACTTTTTATTAAAAATGATTTCAAAGTCCAGATTTTTATTTTGGGCTGTCCCGCCAAAAACATCCTTTTCACCATCCCAGTATGTTACTCCAAAAATATAACCTTCAATCTGATTAAAAATCTTTTTGAGTAAAACTTTTTGTAACATAATAATCCCCCCAGCTAATTATATATTTGGATAAATCTCTTTTTGACTCATTAAACTTTCGTTATAAGAAACTATATGATCTATTAAGGATTGTCTAATCTCATTTAAATTCTTTTCTTTTAGATTTTTAATAATATCATAATGTTCCTTGACAGATTCTTCAAGATTATCTTCTTTTCTGGAGTCAATTATCATAGCCAGTTTAAGTTGGTTATAAATAACTTTCAAAATTCTTTGAGTAAATTTCCGATCTGTCTTCTCCCAGAGATATTTATGAAAAGCAATATCTTTATTATTTAATTCAACTACTTTTTCGTTATCTGGAAGATCTTTTTTAACAATTAAAAGCATCTCCTCAATCAAATATTCCAGGTGATTAAAATCTTCTTCATCTAAAAGATCATTTTGAATAATAATTTCCATCATTCTTCCCTCTAAAATAACTCTAATTTCAAAAATCTCTTTAATATCACTTTCCTCAAAGGAGATAACAAAACTGCCTTTACGGGGAATTATTTCAACTAAACCAGCATTTTCTAATTCTTTTATTGCCTCCCGAACAGGAGCCCTACTAACATTTAGTTCTTCTGCTACTCTAGCCTCAAAAATGCGATCTCCACCCTGATAGTTTTCCAGAAAGATTTCTCTTTTTAAATATTCTGCCACTTTATCGCTCAAGCTTTGATAATTCAATTGATTAGACATTTTAAATCCTCCATTTTATTATATCTTAATTATATCTTAATTATATACTTATATGCAAAAATGAAAAGTCCTTTAAGATTTTATTTAACAGAGAAAAAGCCATCGATTTTATCGATGGCAAACATAAATTTTATTTAGCATTAATTAATACTTGAAATTATTTTTTTGATTTTTTCTTTTTTTCTAAAACTTTATTATGGATTTTTCGCCTTAAAACTTCTGCAAGCAATAAACCATTAGGATATCCAGCCTTATTTTCTTCTTCAATAAATCTCTCTACTATTTCATTATCACTTAGTTCAAGAAGATCTAATGATTCGATAGGAGTCTTAAAAGTTTGAAAGGCCATCTTCACCCTCCTTGTAGGGTATTTTTTTATCTTACTATATATTATATTCAAGACTCAGGGTAGAAATCCTTTATTCAAATTAATTTTTTCACTTAATAGTCCTCTACTCCTATCTTTCTTCTCTCTGATCATTACTGATACTATTTGCCAGTTTTGCTAGTTCTTCATGTTCTAATAAACCACTTACTGAAAGCTGTTGAGAAATCATAACTGCTTCCAGATGATGAAATATCATATCTTCAAAAAATACCTGCTCTGGCTAGAGTCTTTCAAGCTCAGAATAATCAGCCATCAATGGTTCATAGTTATTTAGTTATTAGCCCAAAATTTAAATTATTATAATGTAAATTGATTTAATAAAAAATTCTGACTAAAATATCAGGAGAACTAATTATTCCTGAAAGTCAGTCAGAATCATGACAGCAGATATCCAGTTTATTTATACTAATTAATTTATAAATCCATTTTAGAAATATTTTAACCAAACCTTCCAGTAATATAATCCTCAGTCCTTTGCTCTGATGGATTTTCAAATATTTTATCAGTTTTATCAAATTCTATCAACTCACCCATTAAGAAAAATCCTGTCATATCAGATACTCTAGCTGCCTGCTGCATATTATGTGTTACAATAACAATACTATAATTTTTCTTTAATTCTTTGATTAAATCTTCAATTTTAACTGTAGCAGCAGGATCTAAGGCAGAAGCAGGTTCATCCATTAAAAGTACCTCTGGCTTTACTGCTAAAGCTCTAGCAATACATAACCGCTGCTGCTGACCACCTGAAAGATCTAATGCTGATTTATCAAGACGATCTTTTATCTCATCAAAAAGAGCTGCTCCCTTTAAACTTTCAATAACGATTTCTTCCAGTTTGTCCTTATCTTTTACACCGTGAATTTTAGGACCATAAGCCACATTTTCAAATACTGACTTAGGAAAAGGGTTAGGATGTTGAAAGACCATACCAATTTTTTTGCGCAAATTCACTACATCGATATTCTCATCATATATATTCTTATCTTTAAAGGTCACATCTCCATTAATTCTAGTTCCTTCAATTAAATCATTCATCCTATTTAAAGTTCGTATAAAAGTTGATTTTCCACAGCCAGAAGGTCCAATTAAAGCTGTAACTTTGTTTTTTATTATATTTATATTAATATCTTTTAAGGCCTGAAAATTATTATAGTAAAAGTTTAAATTCTTAACTTTCATGATATTTTTAGCTGACATTAATTTACCCCCTATTTTTAGACTATTTATCTTCAAAGTTTATTTCTCTGAGATAATTTAAAGATAAAATTTCTTTTTAACATAATACTTATAATCTAACTATTAACAGAATTATTCCAGATAAAATTTCCTAGACCATCAAGCTATTTGACTATTATTTCTGGTTTAACCGAAACGACCGGTAATATAATCTTCTGTTTTCTGTTTTTCAGGATTCTCAAAAATTATATTTGTTTTATCAAATTCTACTAATTCTCCCATATAAAAGAATGCAGTTTTATCTGAAACTCTAGCTGCCTGCTGCATATTATGTGTTACAATAACAATTGTATAATTTTTGGACAATTCGTCAATCAAATCCTCTATTTTGGAATTTGCCACCGGGTCCAGAGCAGATGCTGGTTCATCCATTAACAAAACCTGAGGTTTCAACGCTAAAGCTCTGGCTATGCATAAACGCTGCTGCTGGCCTCCAGATAAGTTTATAGCTAATTCTGTCAGTCTATCTTTTAATTCATCCCAGATTGCCGCCTGTTTCATACTTTTTTCAACAAGCTGATCTAGCTCATTTTTATCTCTTATCCCATGTAACTTCGGACCAAGAGCAATATTTTCATAAATACTTTTGGCAAAAGGATTAGGCTGTTGAAAAACCATTCCCACTTTTTTCCTCAGTTGAACAACATCAACATCAGGATCATAAATATTTTTTCCATCTAATAGAATTTCCCCTTTAACTTTAGTTCCATCTATTTCATCATTCATTCTATTGATAGTTCTAATAAATGTTGATTTGCCACAGCCTGAAGGTCCTATAAGTGCGGTTACTTTATTTTTTTCTATATCCATGGATATATTTTCTAAAGCTTTGAAATCGTCATAATAAAAATCAAGATTTTTAATTTCGATCTTATTCTCTACTTCCATTTTAAAACTCCTTTCTGCTATTAATTTAATACTGTTGTTTTGATAATAAGCGAGTAATAATATTGGTTAGTAATACCATCATTATCAGAATAAATGCTGCACCCCAGGCTAAGTCCTGCCAGTTTTCATAAGGAGAAATTGCATAATTAAATATATAAACTGGAAGCGAAGCTGTACTGGAAAAGAGACTTCCTGGCCAGTATCGGCTATTAAGAGCTGTAAATAAAAGTGGTGCTGTTTCCCCTGCTGCCCTTGATACCGAAAGCATGATTCCAGTAATAATCCCTTTATAAGTAGAAGGCAGAACGACCTTAAATATGGTCTCACCTGTATTAGCACCTAAGGCAAGAGAAGCCTCTCGTATTGAATCTGGAACCATTAAGAGCATTTCCTCGGTCGTTCTTATTATAATTGGAAGCATAATAATTGAGAGAGCCACTCCACCGGCTAAAGCTGAATATCCACCGAGGGTTCTGACTAAGATTATGTAGGTAAAAATACCAATTACAATACTTGGAATCCCAGAAAGTACATCGCTTATTAGTCTTACTAAAAATGACAACTTACTCTGGCCAAATTCTGCTAGATAAATTCCTGCCATTACACCAAAAGGAATGGAAATAATTGAAGCAAGACCCACCAAATAGATACTACCCAATATTGCATTACCAAGTCCTCCCCCAGGCTTACCCGGAGATGGTGGAAGTTCTGTAAAAAAGTTTAAATTTATAGATGCAGCCCCACGGATAGTTACCTGAATTAAAATACTAACTAGAGGTAAAATTGCAACCACTGACATTACTCCACAAACTGCAAAGACCAGCCAGTTAATTAATTTTCTCTTTTTTAAGTTTGACATTTTAAACCTCCTTTTCATAGCTATTGGTGGTATAATAAATTAAAATTCGTGCTAGAACATTTAATATCAAAGTTATAACAAAAAGTACAAGTCCTAATTCTACCAGTGCACCTAAATGAAGATTTGATGCTGCCTCATTAAATTCATTGGCAATTACACTTGACATTGTGTTTCCCATTGCAAAAAAGGAATATGATATCCGATTAACATTACCGATAACCATAGTAACTGCCATTGTTTCACCAACAGCTCTACCAAATGCCAGAATTATTGCTCCAATTATACCTGCTTTCCCATAGGGAAGGACTATATGCCAGACAGTTTCCCAGCGGGTGGCCCCCATAGCCAGCATAGCCTGTCTCTGTTCTTCTGGTACTGCCTCTAAAACATCCCGGGTAATAGAAGTAATAATTGGTAAAATCATGATTGCTAGAATAATTCCTGCAGCAAGAATCCCAACCCCGGCCATTGGACCCTGGAAAAATGTCAAAAACCCTAAATGCCTATTTAAAAAGGGCTGAATATAATCCCTTATGGCTGGTGTCAACACAAAAAGAGCCCAAAAACCGTAAATTACACTTGGTACTGCTGCTAATAACTCAATTACAAAACCAAGTGGCTGCCTTATCTTTTTAGGTGCAATTTCTGTTAAAAAAATTGCCGAACCTATACCAAGTGGAATTGCTATTACCAGAGAAATAACTGAAGTTATCAGTGACCCATAAATAAATGGGAGTGCTCCAAACTTATCTGTTACAGGGTTCCACTCTTGAGAAATAATAAATCGAAATCCAAATTCTTTAATTGCAGGCCAGGAATAACTTAGCATTACTCCCAGCATTAGAACTATTAAGATAACCACAAACCAGCCAACTAATCTGCTGCCCCGATAAAATAGTCTGTCTTTAATATTATTTTTTAAATTATATTTAATCATTTAAAAACCTCCTTGATTCTAGAGTTTATAAAAACATGATAAAGCAAAAGACCTCCCTTTTAAAAAGGGGATCTTTTGCTTTATCAGATATTTTATTTATTTTAAACTATACTTACATTTCTAAATCTGGTCTTACAGCTTCACCATCAACTGTAATTGATTCCAGTTTTTCTTTTACCATTTCTTCTAGATTTTCTGGTATAGGTGCATATAATAATTCAGTTGCATATTCATCACCTTCAGTAAGTGCCCACCAGATATAATCTATCATTTCACCAGTTTTTTCTGCGTCTTCATACTCATCATAGACTAATAAATAAGTGAAGGTTGCAATTGGCCATGAATTTTCTCCTGGCTGCCAGGTAATTGAAACTCTCATATCTTCTGGCATATCTTCTACTGCTCCTGCAGCTGCCTCTGTTGTGGTCTCTAGAGAAGCCTCAACATAATTACCGTCTTTATTTCTCACTTTAGCATGTGACAGGTCATTTTCTATAGCATAGGCAAGCTCTACATAACCGATAGCGCCATCATTCTGACCTACCTGACCTGCAACTCCTTCATTACCTTTAGCTCCCATTCCTACAGGCCATGAGACTGACTTACCAAAACCAACCTGCTCTTCCCATTCGGAACTAACTTTTGATAGATAATCTGTGAATGCATTTGTAGTACCGCTGCCGTCTGATCTGCGAATTACTGTAATATATTTGTCCGGTAGATCAACATCTGGATTTGCATCCTGAATTTCAGGATCATTCCATTTATCTATTTTACCCAGATAAATATCTGCAACTGTCTCAGATTTTAATTTAAGCTGTTCATCTACTCCTTCTAAATTATAAGTTACAACAACTGCGCCCATAACTGTTGGAATGTGCATAATATTACCATCTGCAGATTCCAGTTCTTCATCTTTCATTGGAGCATCACTGCCGGCAAAGTCAAAAGTTTTATCAATAATTCCTTTAATACCTCCACCAGAACCTATTGACTGATAATCAATCCTGACATCATTGTTTTCTGTGTAAACATCCATCCAGGTAGAATAAAGTGGATAGGGGAAAGATGCTCCACCTGATTCTAAAGATACCTCTGCTAAGGCTGTTCCAGAAACGAGAAAAACTAAAAGTGCTACCAACAAGATTCCGCTAACTTTTTTCATTGACATAAATAATAACCTCCCTTAAATATTTTGATTTCTCTTACTTCAAATAAATAATAACATCCGAATGTTACAATCATATTTCTCTTATGTTAAAAGAATGTTAACAAAACAAAAAACCGCCTATTTGACAAAGAAAAATTCATATTCGGAGGCCTAATTAAATAAGTATAAAGTTATTTTGATAAAATTAAGTTACTAGTTAACTAAACCTGGAGATCAGCTAAAATTATACCCTTAAATTCACCATCTGCTTCAAGCCTGGAGCTAATTGTGACACAGGGCTGTTGGGTAGCACTTGAAAAATAAGGGGTTGAGACAACTAAATTCTGACCTTCTTTTGGCTTTTGAAAGTAACTCCGATGTTTCTTATTAAGACCTGATGTGCCTTCAGTATCTATCTTGTTACTGACTAAATCCATAGCTGTCTTGCCTCTACTGTCAAAAAGAGCTGTAATTTCAATCTGATCATATTCATTAATTAATTTCTGGAATTCATTTTTTGTATAATCAATATTCTTAGAAATCACCTTTTTATCGCTAGCAAGAGTTAATATTTCATCCTTTACTTTTGAAATAAGTTCTTGATTGATTTTAATGTCATCAAGTTGATTTTCACTCTTAACCCTGTTATAAAGTTCATCAGCTGTTTTAGCAAGATCTGAAGATGGTTCTTTTAAACCTTCGATTTTATTGGCTAAGTTCAGGGTGTTTTCACTCATGGCTTCTATATTAGTTGCCATATCATCGCTGGTTTTACTTACATCCTTAACATAATCCCCTACTTCTTGATAATTTTCCTGCTGATTATTTAAGCGATTGGCACTCTTCTCAAAAAGATTAACCGCTTCTATCATAATATCCCTTACTTCGCCAGATTTTTCTTCTACATCTTCACTCTTTCCCGTTAACTGCCGAAATCGATCTAAAAAATTCTGAACAAGTTCTGTGATCCTGGCCAGTTCTTTCCTGCTGGCCCCGGTGATTTCTTTAATATTTTCAGAAAGCTCTTCAGTTCGCTCTGAAAGAGTTCTAATCTCATCTGCCACTACTCCAAAGCCTTTGCCTTCCTGGCCGGCCCGGGCTGCCTCTATTGAGGCATTCAAGGATAAGAGGGTAGTCTGACTGGAGACCTGATCAACTTCTGAGAGAGTCTCTTCGATTTCAGCCATCTGATCATTAAAAGCTTCCAGCCTCTCTGTTAACTGTTGAAATTCAGATTCACCCTGATCCATAGTCTCTGACAATTCAGCCATACTTTTGTCAACCTGATCTAAATTATCGAGACCTAATTGGCTGCGGTGGAGAACATCTTCTATTTCAGAGGTTACTTCATTTAATTCAACAACTGTATTAGAAACCTGTTCTGAAATATATTGTAATGAAGAAGACTGTTCTTCAGACGAAGCTGCCAGCTCCTGACCGCCTGCAGAAAGCTCTTCAGCAAGTTCTGATTCTTTTATAATATCCTGACTTAACTGACGACTGAGTAGATTAAGCTTATCACCTACTTCATATAAATATGTAAGTAATTTTCCAAGGTCCTCATTTTCAGCCTGTTTGACTTTCTGACTGGATTGTTCATCCTTATTATTATGTAAATAAATAATGTAAAGAAATAGAAAGACCGAAATTAAGGCAAATAATATACTTGGATTATTCATCAAAAAACTCCCCCTATTTAAGATATTATCATCAGACTAAAGCCTTAGCTAATATAAATTCTATCATAACTTAGGAACTTTAGCAATATTATAAAAAACTTAAAAGGGATACCCTAAAACATGTCTTAAGGGCATCCCTGCTTGATAATTTAAAATATTTTATTAGAGTAATTCTTTAATTTCTGCTACAGTTGGAACTTTACCCCTGACTTTAACATCTCCATCAATTCCCAGGGCCGGTGTGCTCATAATACCTGCCTGGGCAATTTCTGCCATATCTTCAACCTTTACAATTTCAGCTTCAATTCCTTCTTCATCTAATGCTTTTTTAGCATTATCGGCAAGGCTTACACAATTTTTACAGCCTGGGCCATAAATTGTCACCTTCATAAATTTAACCCTCCTATATTTAGAATATTATTTTGCTTAATTTATAAATTTGATTGTCAATCAATTATAGTAATTTTTTTAAATAAAATTCATTACGAAATTGAACATATAGCCAACTCCAATAATAGAGACTCCAACCACTGTAATAAAAACTGTGATTAATTTAGGTTTAATTACCTTACGGAGAATAATCATTGCTGGTAGTGATAGGGCAGTTGTTGCCATCATAAAACTTAAAGCAGTTCCTAGAGCAACGCCTTTACCCATCAAAGCCTCAACAATTGGGATAGTCCCTACTGCATTAGCATAAAGTGGAATTCCTACAATAACTGCTGCAATTACTGACAATGGATTGTTAGGACCGGCATATTCTGCTAATAGTTCAGCCGGTGCATATCCATGAATGGCTGCACCAATTCCAATACCAATAATAACATACTTCCAGACCCGGCCAACTATATCCTTAACTTCCTTTTTGGCAAAGGTAATTCTGTCACTCCATTCAAGTTCTTCAATTTCTCTCTCTTCAGCACTGATTTGATAGACATATTCTTCTACATGTTTTTCCATACCTAAAGCTTCAATTACAACCCCACCAACAATACCGACTACAATACCACTAATGAGATAAAGGGTTCCAATCTTCCAGCCAAATATTGTATAAAGCATGACTAAGGCCACCTCATTAACAATTGGGGAGGTTATTAGGAAAGAAAACGTAATCCCCAGGGGTATTCCTGATTCAACAAAACCGATAAAAATCGGTACAGAGGAACAGGAGCAGAATGGGGTTACAACCCCTAACAGTGATGCCATAATATGACCTGTTATTTTTTTGTAATTGCTAATTAGTTTTTTAGTTTTTTCTGGTGGGAAATAACTTCTAATTATTGAGATAAAAAATATCATGATTGCTAATAAAAATATAATTTTGGTAGTGTCATAGAAAAAAAAGTGAACTGATTCTCCTAACCTTGTACCTGCTTCTAATCCAAATAAATTATAGGCGACTAGATCTGCGAACTTTGCAAACATTAACAGCAACTCCTCTCTTTTATTTCTGTATCTATTACCTCGGCGGCTTCTAAATTATTAATTTTGACTTCCAGTTCTGGTAAATTTAATTCAGCAAGGGAATTAGCTTTTAAGGCAACTAACCTGGCTAAGTAACTATCATAAACATTCCTATCAATTGAATAATAGGTCCATTTTGCATGTTGTTTTTCATTTAAAAGATCTAAATCTTTAAAATAACCAAGATGCTGTGAAATACTGGATTGAGATTTATCCAATATTTCCTGAAGCTGGCAGACACAATGCTGACTATCCAGCAGTAACTTAAGGATTTTAAGACGATTTTCATCGGCTATACATTTTAAAAATCTGAGTAAATCTTCCATAGTATTTCTCCTTTATTATATATTAATTTTCACTAATATGATTATATGGCAGTTGGCTCTGAATGTCAAGCTTTTTTTAAAATAAATTCACTATTAATTATATGCAAAAGGCTGTAAGCATTGTTAAACAGGGTATTTCAGGATTAAAATTATTATATGCCCTGATAGAATTATTAAGATTCAAAGTATTTATTGCTGCTTCATATTAATATATAATAATCTCTTCCGCTGAATTATTGCAATTTATCCTCAGTTAAATATTATTGCTCAAAAAAAATAACACATACCTTAAACCCTTATCCCTTAAAATTAACAGGATGATAAGAAGGTTCGAGTATGTGTTAAATAACTTTATTTCATTTTTTATGTTTTTGCTATTACTTAACTTCTTTTGCAGCTGGCTTGAGAGTAATACTATTTTTGTCAGCTTTAGCTATTAATTCAGCAATGGATTTGTCTGGATTGACTTTAACAGTACTGCCGATTTTAACAGTTATTATATTTCTATCTTCAGAATTATTGAGATACCAGTGAATTTTTTCATAGGTTGAATCAATTGCCTCCTGCCCTGATGCAGGTAAAAGGATAATAAATTCTCCACCGGCTGTTCTGGAGATAACTGCATTAGCCGGGGCTGATTTAATAAGGATAGCTGAAATATTGGTTATAATTTTGTTGCCAGTATCATAACCAAACTCTGTATTTATTGAGTTTAATCTTTTAATATCAACAATCATTATTCCAACTGGAACCTTTTTCTGCTCATCAAATTCTTTCATAATTTCTTTAAAATAGGGAAAGTTAAAAAGCCCGGTCAGTTGATCATTATGTCTGATATAGTCTAGCTTCTCTTCTTTTTCTTTAATTTCAGTTATATTTAATGATACTTCATAAAAACCTTTAACATCACCATTTTCATCCAGATCTGGAATAGCTTTAACGAGATAAATCTGGCTATTAGGCTTAACCATAATCCGCTGAATAACCTGCTTTTTTTCTTTGGCCTCAACTACTGGACAGTCTTTACAGATTCCCTCAAAACCCCACTGCTGGTAACAGTATTTTTCATCTGATTTTTGATTGGACCAGATTAGTTGCATCTCATTATCTAAATAAATAATTTTTTCTTCTAAGTTATTTAATAATTTTTCTGTTAAGTTAAACATTATTTACTCCCTTCATATTTTTGGTCTGTTATTTAATATTATAGATTAAACTAAAAACTCCTTTAAAATTTTGAAATTTTTCTGTTTTATAAGATATCGTTATATTCTGTTTTAAATGTCGAATAGTCTGCTATAATCTGATAATTAAAAAAAGGATATCCGCCGAAAATATAGAATTAATTATAATACTGATTTAGATTAATTATTTATTAATATATTTATATAGGAGAATAAACTTATGGAATATGTAAAAGATAACAAAAGATTTTCTGAAAGCTGGCAGCGAATCACAAATATTCTGGCAGAATTACTTGACACAAAGGTAGCTCTGATTAATAAAATCAAACCTAGAGATGAAGAAAAACATATTAGAGAAGATTTAATTGAAGTATTATATAAAAATGAAGATGAAGCTAATCCATTTTCTTTAAATTATGATTATAAGCTATCTGGCCTCTACTGCGAGAAGGTTTATAATCAAGACGAGATGATTGAAGTAAACGATGCTTTAAAAGAAGGAGACTGGGATGACAATCCTGCCCTAAAACACCAACTCATCTCATATCTTGGCTATCCAATTAAGAACCAATCTGGTCAGGTGATCGGGACTATCTGTGTTGAAGATGATAAAGAAAGAAAATTTAGTAACGCTGAAAAGGATCTGGTTTTCCAATTTAAGGAGCTCATTGAAAGTAACTTACAACAAATAGAAATTAATAATAAACTCAGTAATACTCTTAAACGAGGCAAGGAGCTTCATCAGCAGTTTTTGCCTGATAGGCTACCAGAAATTGATGGCCTCTCCTTTGGCAGCTACTATCGTTCTGCTGAATGCATAGGTGGAGACTTTTATGACCTAATTGAATATAAGAATAATTTAGTTTTTTATGTTTCTGATGTCAGCGGTCATGACCTCAGCAGTTCTCTGCTCAATATATTCTTAAAGGAAGCAGTAAACTCTTTTCTTTTAATGGAAATTGGTTCTCCTGAGGAAACTTCTCCAGCTAAAATTTTAGAATATATTAGTTATCGTTTTAGTGAGGAAGACTTCAGTGCCG
>CAZLCX010000021.1:18049-32345 GCA_964558325.1 uncultured Halanaerobiaceae bacterium
GCTAAAATTTTAGAATATATTAGTTATCGTTTTAGTGAGGAAGACTTCAGTGCCGATTATTTTATCAGCCTGGTAATTGGGATTATAGATCTTAATAATTTTAAAATGAAGATCAGTAATGCCGGTTTCCATTTCTTACCCTTACTTATTAGCAGTGATGGTGAAGTTGTTAATATTAACAATCGGGGACTGCCAGTTGCAAATATCAGATCTCAAAAAAGATATAGTGAAGTCAGGCTTAAATTCAAAAAAGGAGATAGTCTATTTCTATATACCGATGGGGTTGCTGAACAGACAAATGAAACAGGAGAAATTTATGGAGAAGAAAGAATTATTAAAGTATTAAACAGGCATTATAAGAATAAACCCGATAATATAATTAAAGAACTGGGCAAGGATTATAAAAATCACAGAGGTAATAAGACTATCGATGATGATATTACGGTTTTAATGATTAAAAGGGATTAATATAATCTGAGTTTGTCAGGGGGTTGGCCAGAGTTAGGCCAACCCCTTATTCCTTTGCATGATCATTAAAACATTAGTGTATTTATGCATTTATATTGCATAATATACATATTAAACTTTGTGAAATTCGTAAAGAGATACCATCGGGTATCCGTCGGGTATGGAGGAGAGTCGGAAGCATTTTTGTATATTTATACATTTAGTCTATTTAAGATATCCTATCTTGATATAATCCTTCTATAATAAAATGATAAATTGTATTGCTTTTTAATTATCAATTTTAATTTTCTACCCAGTTTTCCTGGAAGGTGGCCAGTTCATCAGCTATGGCAATTAGTTTAACATCTGGATAAAGTTGGTTGGCCTTATTGTAATCTTTATAATTAAGGCTGTCATCCCAGCTGCCCATATGATAACGGATTGCAAGAATTTCTCTCATTTCTAAATTTATAAAACGACTGGCCATAATTATTGATTTTTCTGCATGGTTAAGGGGAATTGCTTTATTGGGATTATAATCCCAGACCTTTTCAAATTCTGGTTCTGGTTGGTCTGGATTATTTTTAAGCCAGCCAATCAGATCGCTAACCTGGGAGCGGCCCAGTTGATCCAGCTGATTTGACAGGGTTTTATTATGTCTGGAAAGTAGTGATTTTAGATAATCAAGCTGTTTTTCTGAAGGCCTCTGGCCTGGACCTTCAATATAGTCATCTAGCTTGCAGAGATCATGGAGCAGGGCTGTAATAATAATGCTCTCTGCAGGGATATTGGTATTGTTTTCTTCGTTTAACTTTTTATAATTCTGGTAAACTTTGTAGGAATGGTGGGCCAGGCCGCCATCAAAATTAGAATGATGGTTGATGCTGGCCGGTTTATTGAAGAATTTTTCTGCTTCCAGATATTTTATTAAATCATCAATTCCTTCTCGTTTGGTGCTTTTAAGTAGATCGATAATCTTTATTTTAAGTTTTTCCATTATCTAGAGCCCCCTGGATATTTTCTTGTCTTACCTATTCATTAAATAATTTCTGGATTTTGAGAACTGCCTGCCTGAATATATAGCATATTTTAAGATCAGACTTATTTATAGATGAAAAAAACAAACAAAGTTATTCACCAGATTCATAATGATTACCCAGAGCAGCCGGCGGCCTGGATTTAATTACTGCTCCAGCCAGGACTGCAATTGTTAAGATATAGGGTAACATCTGGATTAAATCATTGGCCAGGCCGATCTCTAAACCCTGAAGTCGCATCTGCAGAGCATCTGTGAAACCAAATAAGAGACTGGCAGCCAATCCGCCTAAGGGATTCCACTGACCAAAAATGTTAGCAGCAAGGGCCATATAACCTCTACCTGCTGTCATATTACGGCTGAACTGACTTAAATGGGCAAGAGAGAGATAGGAACCACCGATACCACATAAAAACCCGCTGAGTAAGAGGCTGAAATATTTGATCCTTTTTACATTAATCCCCTGGCTATCTGCTGCTTCAGGGTGTTCTCCTGTAAATCTAATTCTTAAACCAAGCGGAGTTTTAAACATTAAAACCCAGCCGGCTATAATTAATACCAGCATGAGATAGACATATGGCGACTGAATTCCTAAAAGGCGCCCAATTATAGGGATATCTTCAAGGATATAGATTTTGATTGGTGGAACTGAATTTACTGATGGAGAAGCTCCCTTAGTCCCCCAGATTATCTGCATCATCCAGGTAGTAAAACCAAGGACTAAAATATTAAGGCCAACTCCGGCAACGACATGGTTTGCCTTAAATTCTATAATAAATACCGCAAATATCAGAGCTGTTAAAATTCCTGAAATCGCCGCAAAGATAACTCCCAGCCAGGCACTCCCTGTTATAAATGAACCTAAAACCCCTGCAAATGCACCTATTAAAAGCATGCCCTCCAGGCCGATATTAATTATACCTGACCTTTCTGAAAAAGCACCGGCCATTGCCCCAAGGGCCATGGGAATCGAAAGTCTTAAGGCTGCATTAAAGGTATTTATACTAAATATTACACTGAGTATTTCTGATATCATAATATATCACCTGTTTCCCTGCCAGTTATCCTGGATAATAATTTGATGAACCCAGGGGCTGCCACGAAAAGAATTACCATTCCCTGAATCACGCCTATTAAATCATTAGGAATGCCGGCAAAAAGCTGCATGGACATGCCTCCTGCTTCCAGAGCTCCAAATAGTAGTGCTGACAGGAGAACTGCCGCCGGGTTATTTCTGGCTAGAACTGCAACTGCTATCCCGGTAAATCCATAACCAGGGGAAAAGTTAGTTACAAATCTACCCAATTGTCCCATTACAATTACACTGCCAGCCAGCCCGGCAACTCCACCACTAATAACCATGGCCAGAATTGTCATCTTGTTACTATTAATACCGCCATATTCTGCCGCTCCTGAATTATTACCGACTGTCTGCAGATCATAGCCAAGCGAGGTCTTATTAAATAAAAAATAGGTCAGAATAAGAACTATTATAGCTATAATTATACCAGATGATATCTGGCCGCCAGGTAAAATCGAAGAAATCCTTGCTGATTCTGAAAGCCTGGCAGTCTGGTCTACAGGACCTTCTACTTTAAAATAATTTACAGTCATAAAAGTAGTCCCAAGGATTGCAATTTCATTAAGCATAATTGTTGTAATGACTTCATGGGCTCCGGTCCTGGCTTTTAGGAAACCTGGTATAAAACCCCAGATACTTCCTGCAATAACACCTGCAAGTAATGTTACAGGCATGGCGATGGCTATTGGCAGTGAGCCTATTTTAAGGCCGATTACAGCACTGGCCAGGGCTCCCCAGTATAGCTGGCCTTCAACCCCAATATTAAATAACCCACTTTTAAAACCTATGGCCACTGCTAAACCGGCAAATATTAAAGGGGTAGTCTGAATTAAAGTCTGAGATAGGCTATATAAACTGCCAAATGAACCATTAAATAAATGATAAAAGGCTGTTTTGACATCATACCCAAAGGCTATGATAAATAAGGCTCCTAGAATTAAGGCTATAATTATTGCAACAAGTGAGTAAATTAAATTTGAAATTGACTCTAAATTTTTAAGTTTATTTATAATTTCTTTAAGCTGAGTCATTTACATCACCATCTTTCTTTCCTGCCATTAGAAGCCCCAGTTCCTGTTCATCGAAATCATCAGTTTTTTCTGCTATAAACTGACCTTCATATATAACCAGTATTCTATCACTTAAGGAACGGAGTTCGTCTAATTCTGCTGATATTAAGAGAATAGCTTTACCTTTGGCTCGCATCTCAAGTAATAGATTATGTATATATTCAATGGCTCCAACATCTACTCCTCTGGTTGGCTGGGCGGCAAGAATTAAATCTGGAGAAGAGCTTAATTCTCTGGCAATAATTGCTTTTTGTTGATTACCGCCGGATAGTTGACCGGCCTTTATCTGAAGACCAGGAGTTCTAATATCAAATTCTTTAATAAGTTTTTTTCCATAATTCCTTATACTTTTCTTATTTAAAATCCCTGTATTAGCAAAGGGTTCCTGCCATTCTGAACCAAGAATGAAATTCCAGTCAAGATTAAACTGACTTACCAATCCCCGCTTTAACCTATCTGAAGGAATATGGGCTATCCCCTTCTGTCTGCGCTGGTAAGTACTGAAATTTGTTATCTTCTGATCTTTAAAATAAATCTCACCATCATCTGACTTTAATAGTCCCATCAGGGTCTCTTCTAATTCATGCTGGCCATTTCCTTCCACCCCGGCTATACCTAAGATTTCTCCTTCTTTTACTGTAAAATTAAGGTCTTTAAGTCCACAACCATAACTTCCGCTAAGACTTAAATTTTTAATTTTAAGCAGGTCTTTTCCTGCCTCCTTTTGATCTTTTTCTACTCTCAAAACTACATCACGACCTACCATTAAACGGGCCAATTTCTCTGGAGATGTCTCTGAAGTTTTAACAGTACCAACTGACTTACCGTCCCTTAATACTGTTACTCTATCTGAAATTTCCATAGTTTCCTTTAGTTTATGAGTTATAAAGATAATAGTCTTTCCATCATTTTTTAAGTCTTCCATAATCTGAAATAATTCTTCTGTTTCTTGAGGAGTTAAAACTGCTGTTGGTTCATCTAAGATAAGGATTTCAGCCTGCCTGTAAAGTGCTTTTAGGATCTCTACTCTCTGTTGTTCTCCAACTGAAATGTTTTCTATTTTAGCCTCTGGCTTAACCTTTAAATTGTATTTTTCACTTAATTCTTTGATTTTACTTCTGGCAGTTTTAAGATCTACTAAGCCATTTCTAACTATCTCTCTGCCTGCAATAACATTTTCAGTCACTGTTAATCTATCAACTAGCATAAAATGTTGATGAATCATACCAAGACCATATTTAATTGCTTCTGAAGGAGTTATCTTATTGATTTCCTGGCCATTTATTATTATCTGACCCTCATCCTGACTATACAAACCAAATAAAATTTTCATTAAAGTGCTTTTCCCAGCACCATTTTCCCCTAAAAGGCAGTGAATCTCTCCTTTTTCGACTAAAAAATCGATCTTATCATTGGCTATAACATCGCCAAATTTTTTAGTTATCCCTTTAAGTTCTACAGCATTCATTATCTACTACCTCCGGAAAATTTCTTAATTATGTAGTGAAGATAAATATTTCAGGAGGCAGTACTGCCTCCTGAAATTAAATGATTATATTGAAATAGATAATTATTACAATTCTTCTGGAATTTCAATTTCACCATCAATGATATCAGATTTTATCTCTTCCAATTTTTCAATTACATCTGCAGGTAACATTGTCTCAGTATAACCAAGGGCATCTTCTTCAACTCCTAATGTATGAACCCCGGCTTCAAATTCATCATCCAAAATCTGTTCTACTGCTATATATACTGTATTATCAACAAATTTCATACCATTAGTAATTACATGCTCTGGAGCTAGATGACTCTGGTCTGCATCTGAACCAATTGCATAAATGTTATTTTCTTCTGCTGCCTCAATAACCCCAAGACCTGAACGACCGGCTGCTGCCCAGATAATATCTGCATCATCTTCAATCATGGAAATGGCTAACTCTTTGCCTCTACCAGGGTCATCCCAGGCTCCAACATAGGAATGACTGACTTCTACTTCTTCACTTATATATTCTGCTCCTGCCTGAAATCCCGCGATATTAGCATTAATTAGTGGAATTTCCATGCCACCAATAACTCCAATATGATATTCATCGTTCATCATTTCAAATTCATCTGTCTTCTGAGTCATCATGGCTGCTGCAGCCCCCATCAGGAATCCTCTTTCCTTTTCTGTATAAACATAAGAGGCTATATTATCACCTTCAGTTGTTGCATCTATGAGGGCAAACTTCTGATCTGGATAATTTTGTGAAACTTCACTGAGTGCATCTGCCTGATCAAATCCTATTGAGATAATTAAATCATATTGACCTGTGGATGCAAACTGCTGAAGAAAATTATCATAATCAGCTATGGAATCAGGCTCTCCATAATCATAAGAAATCCCAAAGTCCTCCTCGGCTTCCTGAATTCCTCTGTAAGCGGCATCATTAAAGCTCTGGTCTCCCAGACCACCTGTAGCAAAAACTATTGCAATATTCGCTTCTGCTGCTGCACCTGCTGTTAATGTGAAGACTAAAAAAGCTGCTAAAATTAGTGTTGAAATTTTCTTTATCATTTTTATCCCCCTTTTTAATTAATTTATTTATGAAGCCCTTTACAGGCTTATCACTATATTTAACTTTATATAAAAACAATACTTTTTTCATGCTTTAATTCTTTAATTATAGGAAAAGAATATCAAATTTATTATGATTAGTCAATATTATTTTAAGAATTATAACAGTCAATAAATGATATTATTAATTTTCAAAATAATATTGACATTTCAATTTATATATAGTATATTATATCTATCTTCCGATATTTCGGAATAGATTGGAAGGAGTCATTGGTTAGACCGATGGCTTTTTTCATTTTTTATAGCTTAAAAAAGGCCATTCCTCTTTGGAAATGGCCTTTTTACTTTTTTATATTTTTATTCTATTATTCAAACCAGATATTCCAGAAAAATGGCTGCCAGGCCTCCTGAAAGTTCTGAACTGAACTATTAACTATATTCAGTCTGCTGAAATCTAGCATATTAAAGTAGGGAACTGTTTCCCACATGAAATCATAGAATTCTTCTACTATTTCATATCTTGCTTCATAATCTGTTTCTTTCATCATTCTGGCAAAGATCTCATCCATTTTAGCAGAATCTTCATCATCCCAATTTAAAATCCATTTATTGGTTCCAGTCCAGCCCTGATGGATCTGGGGATCAGGCACTATTTTAGAGAATGTTGACAGATGAATATTCCAGCCCTCTTCTTTAGCCCGTTTTTCAACTACTGTCGGCCGATCAAAAAGTTCTAATTCAACTTCTACTCCGATTTCTGCTAATTGATCTTTAATAGCAATAGCTCCCTGGCGCTCAACTCTATCATCCTGGCCACTTAAAATCACTAAAGGTGTCCCATCATATCCGGCTTTTTCTAATAATTCTTTAGCTTTTTCTGGATCATAATTATTGTAAATACCCTCTCCAGCTGTACTGCTGTGCCATGGGTTCCCTTCCTCATGGAGAGAAGCTTCAAGCCGCCAGAATTCTGAGTTTCCGATCATTGAATACCCCAATTCTTCCAGGTCAAGAGCATATACCATTGCCTGCCGGGCATATTTATTATTAAATGGAGGCTGAGCGTTATTCATTATAAACATGGCCATCTGGTCTGGATAAATAACAACTGGTTCAATCTCAGGATTGGCCTCAAACATTTCAAATTGATCAGTTGGAACTTCTTCTGCAAAATCAAATTGACCTGTCTGCAAACCAGATACCCTTACTGTAGGCTCAGTTATAAATTCATAGACTATATTTTCAATATAGGGAATTCTCTCTCCTGCATAATAAGAAGACTCCAGAGGGCTTGGTTGATAATCTTCAAATCTTTCCAGCTTTAAATTTCTATCTGGAACCCAATCTACATATTTGTATGGACCTGTTCCTATATGATCTGTGATAACACTGGAACCAAATTCTTCAATGATATCTCGATGTCTCACCACGAATTTCTGATTTGAAACTGGAGAGGCTAGAATATTAATAAATGGAGCATAGGGTTCTTCGAAGATAAAATTCAGGGTATAGTCATCAACTTTTTCTACTTCATTAAAATATGGAGCGACTGTACTTCCTGCCCCATTAACCTCTAACCACCTATTAAATGAGGCGATTACATCATCAGCTGTCATTTCATCACCATTATGAAATAAAACACCTTCTCTTAGTTCAATAATATATTTGCGACCATCATCAGTTATTTCATAATCCTTAGCCAGATGGGGCTGGGCCTCAAGATTTTTATCAAATTCAAAAAGTCCTTCATAGACATGGTTCATCATTGCAGTGATAAGCCAGTCAGTCGAATTATCACTATCTAAATGGGCTACTGCCATTTTCTGAGCAATATTCATTGTCCCTCCATATCTCTCTTCATTATCCCGGGCTTCTATTTCTGTTAAATCACCAGGCATTACAATTATACTTAATATTAAAATCAATAATATAATTACAGAAATATTAATTATTCTTTTCATGATTTTCACCCTTTCAAGGTTAATAGTTTTTTTGCAAATGTGGATCCAGAAGGTCTCTTAAACCATCCCCGATTAAATTAAAGCTAAGAACAATAATTACAATGAAAATACCTGGAAATGTTATAATCCAGGGGGCTACTGTTAAAAACGACCTTGCTTCTGAAATCATTCCACCTAAACTGGGATTGGGCGGCATAATGCCGACACCTAAAAAACTTAAGGCAGCTTCATCTAAAATTGCTCTAGCAAAATTAAAGGAAGCCTGAACCATAATTGGAGAAACTGAATTTTTCAAAATATGCCTGAATATTATTCGAGAATTGCTTGCCCCTATAGCTTTAGCAGATTCTATATACTCTAAATCTTTAATACTGAGAATTGATGACCTGACTATCCTGGCCATCTTAGGAAAATATGAAAAAGTTAGGGCAATTATTATATTATTTTTGCCTCCGCCCCAGATTGCAGCAAGTGAAATTGCAATTATAATACCAGGAAAAGCCATAATTCCATCAAGTATTCGCATTATTATATTATCTAATTTTGAATAATAACCAGCTAATATCCCTACTATTCCACCAAAAATTATGGTTAAAATAACTACTGAAATACCTACCTGAATTGAATTCCTGGCGCCATATAGAACCCTGGAAAATACATCTCGACCAAATTCGTCAGTACCCATATAATGAGTAGATGAAGGGCTTTGTAACCTGTTTCTGCTATTATTTTCTAAAGGACTGAACTCAGTAATAAAAGAAGTGAAAATTATCAGAAATAAAATAATTATAATTATAGCAAATGCCACTTGAAAGTTATTTTTTTTAATAAGTTTATTGAGGTTTTTCAAATACAAATTTATCACCCCTATTAACTATATTTTATTCTGGGGTCAAAGAAAGCATAACTTAGATCAACAAAAAAATTAATAAAAATATAAATTAAGGCAACAAATATAATACAGCCCTGAATAACAGGAATATCTCTTCGCATGATTGCATTTATAGCAAGATAGCCAGTCCCTGGTATAAAAAATATTGTCTCAATTATCCAGGTTCCCCCTAAAAGAATCGCAAAATTATGACCTATCACTGTAATTATTGGGACCATAGCATTTCTTAAAGAATGTTTTATTATAATATTTCTTTGATAAAGTCCCTTACTTCTGGCAGTTCTTATATAATCTTCTTTAAATGTATCCAAAAGAGAACTTCTTGTAATTCTTGCTATTATCCCTGCCTGCATAAATGCTAAAGCTGTCGATGGTAATATTAAATATTTAAATGTTGAAAGTCCTGCCTCAGCAAGGGGCTCATATCCACTTACTGGAAACAACCTTAGCCAGACTGAGAAAATTAAGATAAAAATAATTGACAGCCAGAAGCTAGGAACTGAAATGCCTAGAAGAGAAATAGTTATAGAAAGTTTATCTAATACTTTTTTATGATTTACTGCAGCCAGTATACCCAGAAAAATCCCTAAAACTCCTCCCATAATCTGAGCCATTAACGCAATTAAAAAAGTAGGTTCTATTCTATTTAATATTGCTGCCCTAACTGAGGAGTTTAAGTATAAAGAATCTCCTAGATCTCCCCTGATAATATCTCCTGACCAATCAAAAAATCTATATATTAAAGGCTGATCCAGGCCCAAAGTTTCTTCTAATTGAACCACCTGTTCTTCAGTAGCCATATTGCCTAAAATAACTCTAGCAGGGTCTCCAGGCATTAAATTTGTAATAAAAAATGTGATGATTGCTACAATAATTATTACCGGGATCAATGAAAGTAATCTTTTGAATATATATGATTTCAAGAGTTGGTTTCACCTCCTGAATTATTTACCTCAATTAAAATAATATCTTATAATTAAGAAAAAATTAATCTAAGAATATAAGTCAACTTTATATTTGATATAAATTATATTATCATAAAGGTTATATACTGTCAATAATTTCATTAACGCAAAAATTTATTTGATTATTGTAGATAAGTCTTTTATTTCATAGCTGAAATTAAATTTTCTAGAACATTTATTGGATTATCAGATTGAAAAATTCCACTGGCAGCTCCAACTGCATCGGCACCTATATTTATAATGCTTTTAACATCTTCAGCTGTACTTACTCCTGCACCCTGCATAACCATTATTTTTGGATTAATTTCTTTTACTACCTCGATTGAATTCTTTATATAATCCTGACTGCTTCTTTTTCCAGAACCAATTAATTCTGATCTTTCAGCCAGAATAATATCCGGGTTTAATTTAGCTAAAGCGGCCAGCTCTGTTAGTGATTCACCGGCAGCCAAAGTCAATAAATTTAAGTTTTTTGCAATTTCAATTGACTTTGAAATATGGGAGAGTTTAAGTTGATACTCACCATGATTTAAAATTACCCCTATCGCTCCTGCAGCTTTAATTGCTGCCGGGAGAATTAATCCATGTCCTCTGCCTTCTTTTATCGGATCAATATTCTGAGCAAAAACTAATAAATTTTTTGTATTACTGGCTATCAGACGGAGGTCTACCGGCTGTGGAGAAATAATTATCTGGATATCATATTTTACTGCTAACTTATCTGCTTTTTTTGCAAACGCTAAAAGTTTTTCTCCATACAGGTAGGCTTTAGAATTCACATAAAAGAATGGAGAATTTAATTTATTTCTTAATCCCATTTTCATCACCTAAATTAATTTTATTTGCTTAAATTATATCATAATAAATAAAACCCGGCACTATGCCGGGCATATAAAAACTAACTTTATGTTTTCCAGGCCTGGACAAGTGAAGTTAGTCCCTGTAATAAAAATCCACCTGCCACCCAGTAATAAACTAATTCTGGAAATGCTAATACCAATACTCCTACTACTATATATAATAAACCTGAAAATGTTAGACTTACTTTACTTGTGTTACTTGTTTCCTCAGCCACAATATCCACCCTCCTTAACACAAAACTTTTGCTGGCACTTAAAGATGTCATTCTTTTCGGATCTACCTGAGATAATTGACCTCTTACATCAGCCCAGAAATCAGGGAAGTATACTATATTAAGAAAGATTCCAGCAAGCAGCAGAACCAATAAGTAGGTCGTACTGGACCAGTAATCTCCCCAGGATAAAATCAGGCCGATTTCATCCATGAATAAACCCATACCAATACCATACATCAGGGCAGTATCTCTTTTGCTAAAATAGTTAGACCCGGTAATTGCAAACCAGCCGGCAAGGCAGATTAATAAGATCCCAAAAAACAGATGGTGAATATGATAACCAAATAAAACTACATTGGTTCCTACATAAAACATTAATTCACCATCTTTAACTGCCTGAGATGCGGCGCTCCCGGCTGAACCTGCTATTATAACTGCAAGGCGAATAAATATAAATGTGAGTAGATAGGAACTTGTTATTATAAAGGGAATTGATCTATCCTTTTTCACTCCATTTCCATCTTTTATTCTTTGAGGATCATTGATAATTAATCCCTCCAGAAAACAAGTTTTTTATTTAAATCTGAATTTATAATATAACAGATTATTTAAAATATCAAAATAATAAAGCCTGTAGAATAAAATATTCTACAGGCTTTTTACTTTTTAACAATTATTTCATTACATTTCTGGCTGCTCTTATTATTCTGTCCTCACTAAAGGGCTTAACAATAAATTCTTTAGCTCCTGATTTCATCGCTTCAATTACAAGAGGTTCCTGACTCATTGCAGAACAGATTATTACTCTGACATCAGGATCGATTTCTTTAAGCTTTTTTAAAGCTTTTAATCCACCAATTCCTGGCATAGTCAGATCCAATGTAACAATATCAGGTTTTACTTCTTGATATAATTTAACTGCTTTCTCACCACTGGAGGCCTCAGCCACTATCTTGAATTCTTCTTTTTCAAGAGCTTTTTTAATTAAATTTCTCATAAACCTGGAATCATCGACTGTTAAAACTTTTATTGCCATATAATCTTCCTCCAGCCACAAAACAGAATTATAGAATATATAATTTATTCTCTTTTATTATTACTCCTTTAAAGACTATTCTATAATCCATTATTCAATAGATTCTTATGGATTCCTGCTTATTAATTTATAGACCTTTAAATATACATTTATATTAAGAAAGATATTTGTTAACTCTTAATGCAGCCTTTGCACCTTCAGCAGCAGCTACAATTACCTGCTTATCTTTTATATTGGTGACATCACCTGCTGCCCAGATACCTTCAACTGAGGTCATATTATTATTATTATTAATTATTATTTCCCCATAATCATTTATTTTAACAATACCTTCTACAAATTCACTATTAGGTTCATAACCTATCTCTATAAATACACCTTCAACTTCTAGTTTGTTAAATTCTTCTGTTTCCCTATCCTGTATTTCTATTTCTTCAACCTTATCCTCACCAATAATTCTCTGAATAGCTGAACCAGTGTAAACCTGAATTGAATCATTTTCTGCAACTTTCTTTTGAAGTACTTTATCTCCATTTAGTTGTTTCTCAAATTCAACTAAACTTACCTGACAATCTATTTTGGCAAGATCCAGGGCTGCTTCCAGACCTGAGTTACCACCACCAATTACAGCTACCTTTTTACCAGCATACATATAGCCATCACAGATAGCACAGTAATGAACTCCATTACTTTTAAATCTGTTTTCACCCATAACCCCTAATTTTCTGCTGTGGGCTCCAGTGGCAATAATTATGGATTTAGATTTAATCTCTTTATCTGAGCTGGTCATAACTTTAAATTCTTTATCAGCTAACTTTTCTATATCTGTTACTTCTTCACCTAGTTTAAGTGTTACAGCATAATCCTGGACCTGCTGCCAGTAGCTTTGAGCAAGCTCAGAGCCAGCTATTGAACTTATTCCTGGATAATTTTCTATTACATCTGTTTCTAAAATCTGCCCTCCCATATCTTTAGCCAGTATTAAAACATCTAAACCTTTACGGACTGCATAAAGTGCGGAACTAAAGGCTGCAGGACCAGCACCTATTATAATTAGGTCCCAAAATTTTTCAGAATAAGAATCTTCTTCTTCAAGTCCTAAAAGAGGATCAAGCTCTCCTGATGTATTTACTTCTACAAGCTGGTCATAACCGCCAATATGCTTCCCATCAATAAAAATCTGGGGTACAGTTTTAGCACCATCGGTCCTTTTTTCCATTTCTTCCTTTATGCCTTCATCATTAAGCTTGAACTCTTCATAAGAAAAACCCTTACTTTTGATTAAAGCTTTAGCCTTTTCACAGTAAGGACACCATTCTAATGAATAAATTTCAATTTCCGGTTTTTGCTTTGACATAATAATTCCCCCTTAATATTACTAAAATCATAACAAATATATTATTTTTATGTCAAACAAATAGTTACTTGACATAAAATATTATTTCTTATATACAAACCTAAAGATTAAATAAGAGGTTATAGCTACACCAAGGCCTGTAATTAAATAAGTTGAAGTTTCTTTTTCTAAAAAAATTCTGGTATCCCACCAGATTTTTGGCATTCTTATAATATCTTTTAAACCCCAGACCTCTTTTTTCCCAATTGCTAGAGTATACTTGCCCTGATCCTCTTCTGAAAATACAGCCAGATAATAAGTCCCTGTTTCTGGAGCAGATATTGAAAACTCCTGCCTCTCCCAGTAAGAGGTTCTGGTGAATGGTTCAAAGAACATATCTGGATTATCCTGATAATCCCTAACAATAATTACATTTTCATCTGACTCAAGTTTTAATCTGGAATTAATATAACTATTATCATATCCAGCGTAATCACTTTCTAAACCTGAACCGATCAGAGCGACATCTGGTTTGAAACTCTTATATCTCTCAATTACTGGAATAACCATACTAAAGTAAATCTCTTCACCCTGTTTGACATTAAAACTATAGTAATCTACATCTTCTGGCTCACTAAGTTGGTTATAGGCAGCCCAGGAAATTTGATGGTCCTCTACAAAGATGGGCTCTTCTTTAGATGCAGGGCTAGAGGTATCTAATGGGATATGGGCCAATACATTTGACTTTAAGCTTAAAACTAATATCATAATAAAGAAAACTATTAAAAATGAATTTATTATATTCTTCATTTTATTTACCCCTTTTTTATCTGT
>CAZLCX010000022.1:0-8091 GCA_964558325.1 uncultured Halanaerobiaceae bacterium
AAAACTACTCCGAAGAGTAGTTAAATAAAAAAATCCCTCCGGTAGCCGAACCACCCTTCAATCTGGGTATCTAGCTTTGCGAACCTGCCTTTCAACAGGAGTGCCTTTATCTTAGGTTTATATTATATTTATAAATATTATATTATTATAAATCTAAAACAACAATAGGCTAAATGAATTAATTTCAATAAAAATCTATAAAGATTCAAAAATTGCTCAACTTGACATTTCAATATAAGAAGAGTAATATTAAATGTGGGGAAAAACCAAAAATCTGTTATATTTTTATGGAGGGAACCAAAATTTAAAAATGAATGACTATATTATTTTATTACCTATACTCTTTCCACTTATTGGAGCTTTACTAATAGTATTAACAAAAAACTTTATGCCTGTAAAGATTGAAATGACTGATCGAATTAATGATTTTATCATTTTTGTATCTACCTTAATAACATTTGTGTTTTTAGCAGGATTTTATCCCTATGTAATTAATGCTGGAGAAACCTTTGAAATATCTTTTCCAAGATTATTAATGCTTGGAGTTTCCTTTAAACTTGATGCTTTATCATATTATATGGTATTTATAGTAGCTTTTATCTGGTCCTTAATAATGTTATACTCAGTTGATTACATGAAAATGGACAGAGAAAGAAATAGATTTCATTTCTTCGTTTTACTAAATTTTTCAGGAGCAATTGCCTTCTTTTTATCTGGTGATTTATTAACTATGTTCTTGTTTTTTGAAGCTTTAACTGTATTTTCTTATGCTCTTGTTGCTCATGATGAAACTATTAAAGCCATTAAAGCTGCTAATCGTTATATTTTCTTAAGCCTTATAGGAGGCCTAGGAATCCTTTCAGCGTTAATTATAATTTATAATCATACAGGCACATTAACCTTTGCTGATGTAGCCTATATAACAGAAGCAACTCCACTCCTTGGTTTTGCTTTCTTTATAAGTCTTTTAAGTTTTGGAATTAAAGCTGGAATATTTCCTTTTCACATCTGGCTGCCAGTTGCCCATCCAACAGCGCCATCACCTGCAAGCGCTATTTTATCAGGTATTATGATCAAAACAGGGGCTTTTGGTATGATGAGGATTATGTATAATATGTATGACATAAATATGATTAGAGAAGTTAACTGGCATATTTACTTATTGATAATTGCAGGAATCACGATTATTTTAGGTTCTCTAGGAGCCGTCTTTGAATTTGACATCAAAAGGCGTCTCGCTTACTCCAGTATTGGTCAGATTGGTTATATAATGTTAGGAATGGCTTTATTAAATTATAATGGTTTACTTGGTGATGTCTTTCATCTTTCTGCTCATGCAGTGATGAAATCCTGTCTCTTCCTTGCAGCAGGAGCGATTATACATAAAACAGGAGAAAGAGATATTAGAAAAATGGGTGGTCTGGGAAAGATGATGCCTATTACAATGCTATCATTTACTCTGGCAGCTCTTGCCATGATTGGTTTGCCACCTTTAACAGGATTTATAACTAAATGGGAATTATCTTTAGGTGCAATTAGGTCTGGCCAGCCATATTATATAATCCTTTTATTAACCAGTAGTCTTTTAAACTTAGTATATTATTCACCTATTATTATATCTGCCTTCTTTAGAGAAAGTGTTAACGATAAGATAAAAAATTATAGAGATGAAACTTCCTGGAGAATGCTAGTTCCAATTACTGTCTTAGCTTTATCAACTGTTATTTTTGATCTTGTACCTATTAATATTCCGCTGGAAATGGCCAAAAGAGCAACAGAACTTTTATTTAATTAAATTTACAGTATATCTTTAACTATTAAATTCAGATAAGTCTTACCTCTAAAAGTTGTCCATTCTGGCCGATAAAGAAGGTCTGCTGAGCCAGGTTTAACTCTCTCAAATTTATCAGCCATATAAAAGGCAATGCTTTCAATATCATTAGAATAAAACTTTAGATGGCTGTCATTAATGAGATCAGGATTATCTATTCTAACATTCTCTGATAAAAAAATAGGATGCCTGTTTTTATGACCGAAAGGGGCAAGACGATAAAGACTATCAAGAAAGTTTGAATCAATTTTATTGATATCTAACTTAAGATCAAACAGATCTTCCTGATACTGAATACCCTCTGCAAGTTGATTCATTCTTTCAAAAAAATCTCTAAATCTTCCAGCCTTTAATTTTATACCGGCGGCCAGCTTGTGGCCTCCGGTTTTTTCTAATAAACCTTCCTGCTGACACTTTTTTAAGCTTTTATAGATATCAAATGGTTCAATACTTCTAGCGCTCCCTTTTAAGGACTGAGAATCAATAACAATAGCTGGTTTGTTATATTTACTGGAGAGTTTTCCGGCTATTAAACCAACTAACCCTCTTAAAATTTTGCCCTTAACTAAAATCACATTTAATTCAGGTTTGATTTTTTCATCTACTATTTCCATTATTCTAGCTGTCAGTTCTTTCCGTTTCTCATTGTTTGAAATTAATTGATGAGCCAGTTGATTTAAATCCTGGGCAGGTCTTCTTTCATCATATAAGAGTAAATCAAGCACAGGTTCAGGAGAGCCCAACCTTCCTGTCGCATTAAGGGCAGGACCTATCTGATAACCTAAATCTGCTGCAGTTATAGCTTCACTGGATAATGCTAAAAAGGAGATTAACTTCTCCAAACCAGGGTTAATATCACCGGAACGGAACTTATCTAGACCAGCAGCAACAATATATCTATTTTCGCCTACAAGGGGAACAACATCTGCCACAGTCGATAAAGTTACTAGATCAAGAACCTCTAAAAATGGCTCCCCTAATAAGGCCTGAGCAACCCGCCAGGTAATTCCTCCACCAGAATATTCTTTGAATTGATAATTGCCATTTTTCACCTTAAGGTCTATAAACTTATTTTCAAAAACTTTAATACTTTCTAGGTTATTATTTTCATGATGATCGATTACTATTACTTCAATATCATTATCTTTTAACTCTTTAATTTCTTCCTGGTTAGAGATACCACAATCAAGGGTTATAACCAGAGAAGGTTTTAATTCATTTTTGATTATTTCAACAGCTTTTTCTGAAAGTCCATATTCATCCCGATATCTATCTCCATTTAAAATTTTAAGATTGGCCCCAGAATCATATTTTTTTATAGCTTTATATAAAATAGCAGCTGAGGTCAGGCCATCACAATCAAAGTCACAGAAAATAACTATTGTTCCCTGCAGAATATGTTCTTTTATTAATCGAATCACATTATCTAGATTAGGAATGTCATGATATGGTTGTAGTTTATCAAGCGAAGGATTCAGAAAGTCAATTAGCTTATCCTCAGTATCAATACCTCTCTCTATTAAGATTTTACTTATATTATTATCTAAATTAAATTTTTTTGTTATTTCAAGATAGTTCATTTTTGCCTCCAATAAGTAAGTTTTAATACTATTAATATTTAATTCTTCTAATTTAATATATCATAAATATTTTAAATATCAAACCTGCCCAACTTGACAAATAAATAATTCTTATAGTATAATTTTAGCAAGCAAATTGTTAAAAAATTAAGATATCTTTTTAGAGATTTAAGAGGTCTTTTTGGACAGTAAATTCCATTTCGAATTTCTGTGTCAAAAAGGCTTTTATTATTAACTTAAAATATAAATAACTGGAGGTATTAATAAAATGGCGAGATTATTTGGAGAATTTGACAAACTGGAAGCAGATTTTGATGATTTTGCTGAAATGGTTGGAACCTGTATGACAAAATCACTGGAAGCCTTATTTCTTTATTTAAAAGAGGGTGAAAGCGAAAGGGTTAAGGAGCTTACTAATATTGTTCATGAATTTGAAAGTAATGCTGATGAAAAAAGACGGGATATAATCACAAGCATTCTCAATGGCAGCTTAATGCCCCATACCAGAAGTGACATGTTAAATCTAATAGAATCCATTGATGATATAGCTGACTTTTCAGAGGATATTATAGATGAAATCATCTTTCTTGGGCTAAAATTTGAGCATCTTGAAATCCAAAAGACAAAAGAAATGAAAAAGCTACTTTTAGAACAATACAATAAGTTAACTAAAGGCCTGAACTTACTTTTTAAAGATATGGATCAGGCTTTAGTCTATGCCCACCAGCTTGAAGAGATCGAAACCAGGCTTGATGACATAGAGGAAGAATTAATTAGAAACGTGGGCCAAAATAAAGAATTGGATACCGCCAGTAAGCTTTCTCATCGAAACCTGATAAAAAATATATCAGATCTAGCAGATGTTATTGAGAAAGTGGGGGATGTAATCGAGATAGTAATCTCAGTAAGACGAGGATAGAGTAGTTAAGAAAGGGGAATTTCTATGTGGTATCTATTATCAGGAATATATCTTGGGGGAACACTTGGAGCCAATGATGCTGCCAATATCTTTGGTACAGCAGTTGTAACCAAAGCAATTAAATTTAAAAAAGCTGTTCTTTTAAGTATAATATTTGTGATTATTGGCGCCGGATTAGAGGGAGCAGGTGGTATGGAAACCCTTGGAGGCCTGGCTGATCAGTCATTATTAACAGCCTTTTTAAGTTCACTGGCTGCTGCTATTACAGTTACCTTAATGACTGTACTTGAACTGCCAGTTTCAACTTCCCAGGCTGTTGTCGGGGCCATAATTGGTGGTAATTTATTAACAGGTACAGTAGATTTTACACCCCTGATACCAATAATATCTGCCTGGATTTTAACCCCAATAGGTGGGCTGGCAATATCTTTTATATTATATAAATTATATAATAGCTTTATTCAACAGAGGATTAATAGCTTAAAATATTTTGAAACCTTTGTTAGAATTGGTTTGATTATATCAGGGATTTATGGAGCCTACTCATTAGGGGCCAATAATGTTGCCAATGTCATCGGTGTCTTTGTTGAGGCTGGCATGTTTGAACCTCAGTTAGGCGGTATTATCGGTGGTATGGCTATCGGGCTTGGAATTTTTTTCAGTAGAGGTGTGATGGAAACCATAGGTAGAAGAATTACTGCTTTAACTCCTTTAACAGCTTTAATTACAGTCGTGGCCCACTCAATTACTCTTTATATATTTGCCAGAATCGGAATACCGGTTTCTTCATCACAGGCCATAGTTGGTGCTGTATTAGGTATCGGTCTGGTTAAAGGGACCAATATGATGGATTTTGAGATGGCTAAAAAAATATTATTTGGCTGGATTGGGACTCCATCAGTGGCCTTTGTTATAGGTATGATCTTAAATTTAATCTTTTTATAATTGATTAAAACCCTTGCTAAATTCAGAAGTTAATGTTATAATAATAACATCAGTAATTTTCATTTGCCCCACCTGTTACCCTCAGGTGGGGTTTTTTATTTATTCTTTAATTTTTCTATCAGGCTTCTAACTCTCTTTTTAGCCTCCTCAGTCTCTCTGTTCTCTCTTTTAAAATTAACTGAAAGAATGTCGCTCTCTCCTGTTTCTGCTGGAAGATATTCGACTGGTATTTCCAGGCTATATTTTTCTTCTGGTCTAATCAATAAAATAGCAATCCCATTTTCAATTCTATCTACAGTTACCTTCATTGTATACAGCCCCTAAATTATATAGTTATCTGATCTCTCCATCTGTTAAACTTATTTTCGTCAATTCCATCTACTTCTTTAATCTCTTCAATTGTCTGGAAACCATCGTTTTCCTCTCTATATTCAATAATTTTATCTGCTGTAACAGAGCCAACACCCCAGAGAGATTCTAACTGAGATTTTGAAGCCTGATTAAGATTAAGCAAGTAGGTATCAGCCGGAACCTCCTCATTTTCATTCATTTCAGATAAATCCTTATCTACTTCTTCCTGAGCTGAACTGGCTGTCTCGAGAGAGTAAGTCTCTCCATCTGTATTAATAACTATACCTCCATTTAAATCATTTCTGAATATCTCAATATTATTTGCCTGGAGCCTATTTATTACTTCTGGAGCAGGATGTTTGAACCTATTATCCTCGCCAACCTGGATTATAGCTACTTCTGGGTTAACAGCATCTAGAAAATAATCATTAGTTGAAGTTTTACTGCCATGATGGGCTACTTTAAGAACTGTTGATTTAATATCAATATCAGTCTCAATAATCTCTCTTTCAGCTGATTCCTCAATATCACCAGTAAAAATAAATGATATCTGACCGTATTGAAGATGAGCTGTAATAGAAGCATCATTTAAGCTATACTCGTCAACATCTTCACCTGGATGAATGATATCAAAAGTCAGATTATCAAGTTCTATTTTATCTCCTCTTCTCGGTGTTTTATAGGGAATATCTTTTTCATCTATCAACATCAGATAATTTTCATAAGTCTGAGAAGTATGAACTTTTCCGCTATCATAAATAGCATCAACAGGAAAGTTTTCCAATACAGCAGGCAGTCCTCCAATATGATCAGCATGAGGATGAGTGGAGATAATTGCATCAAAACTTTCAACACCGGCCTCAGTTAAATAGGAAATTAGTTTATCTTCCACACTTGCAGACCTATCTCCTCCATCTATTAAAACTGTATCACCCGCCTGATGCTGTAATAAAATAGCATCTCCCTGACCTACATCTATAAAATGAACTGTTAGATCTGCTGAAACATTCAGGCTAAATACTAATAAAAATAACAGGGTAAATATTAAAATCAAAAATTTATTATTTTTAAAAATATTATTCACGCCTTTCTAATAATCTAATTAAACTCTCTTTAAAATTTTCATCTTCTTCTGGAGTCCGTTTGCTATGAGTTGGATGCCGCTTATTTGCCCTCCTCATTTGGGCATAAAAATGACGCCTGGCCAGAAGATTGTCAATATTTTCATCTGTATATCTTCTGCCTGAATTATTGATTACAGCAGCTCCCTTCCCTAAGGCCAGGGCCGCCAGACCGTAATCCTGAGTAATAACTATATCCCCTGGTTCAGCTTCATTTATAATCTCCATATCAACAGACTGAGATTCAATATCTAGCTTTTTGACCTGACCATAATCTGAATTAACCTGATGGGCATAATTAGTAAAGATAATCAGCCTGCAGCTAAATTTTTCTGCAACCTCTTCAGTTATTTTTACAACTGGACAACCGTCTCCATCTACTAATATCTTAATTCTTCTCACCTGACCTTCTAATTCCATTATCTAAAATAATAAGCCTAAAATCAATAAATGTACAGGATAAAATAGATAAAAGAAATATTTCAATTTTGGGCCCTGTTTACCACTATAGAACTTTATTAAGATAAAAGAAATCAGAGCAAAAAATTGAATATAATAAAATATTGAATTTCCAGGGGCCATTAAACCAATAAAAAGATAGAAAAAACCATATAATCCTGTTACTGAGATTAAAAGATATTTATAATTATATCTAAAATGATGGATTAGATAAATTAAAAAGACTCCGAAAAATCTATAATCTGCTCCAATAATATCTGCTAACACAGCCAATAATATAGCTGGTATAATATTTCCAAATTTATCGCTAAGTGCTATTGCCAATAATCCTAAAACCAGTGTAAAAAATATATTCAATCCTGAATCAAACCCAAAGGCCAGCCAGAATGGATATTGAGATATTAATGCAAGTAAGGCCAGCCTGGCCAGATATTTATTGAAATTTGAAGTATGATGATAACCCTCAGTTATTAAAAATGCAAATAACGGAAAGGCCAGCCTGCCAATAATTCTCAAGATAATCAGATCTGGAAATATAATAACCCCGATATGATCGATTAACATAGTTGTAATAGCAACCATCTTTAACTGGAATGAACTCATAATATCAACTCTTTTATTTAAGTCTTTTAATAGTTATTTCTCTGGCCCTGCTGACTGCCTCTGAAAGTTTTTCCGGATTACTGCCGCCACCCTGGACAAAATCAGGCCTGCCGCCGCCATTACCAGCCAATATCGGCATGACTTCCTGGATTACTGAATTCAAATTAAGCTCTGTTATATCTTCAGATCTTGCCAGAATCATTCTGGTGGTATCACCATCCTGCTGTCCGAAGATCACTATTATCCCATTATCAGTCACAAGCTGGCTGGCCAGATCCCTTA
>CAZLCX010000022.1:8191-29984 GCA_964558325.1 uncultured Halanaerobiaceae bacterium
CCGAAGATCACTATTATCCCATTATCAGTCACAAGCTGGCTGGCCAGATCCCTTAAATCTGAAAAACCAAAACCAGTAAAACTACTGACAATAAGATTATAATTACCTATCTTATCTGCCTCTTTTAATAATTCAGCTTTTTTAAATTCTAAAAGCTGCTCTTTAAGATTAGCTATAGTATTTGCTTTATTATTCAACTCTGCTAACAGTCTTTTAATTTCAACTGTGATATTCTGATCATTAACAGACAGCCTGTCTATGAGAAAAGCTGTCAATTTATTTTTAAATCGATAATCTTTAACTCCCCGCTGCCCGCAGGCAAAATGGAGTCTGGAGCCTGACTTATAATTTTCCGAGTCAATTATTGAAATAATCCCGATCTGGCCGGTGCTGGTAAGATGGGTACCGCCACAGGGGTTTCTATCCAGCCCGGCTATCTTTATAATCCTGGTATCATCTTTATCTCCTCCAGGATATTCAACTAAAATATCTCTATTTTCATAGATAAATTGATTGCATTTAGTTTCAACTTTTTCGATTTCCTCCTGAGAAAGCTGAATATCAGTATCAATTGTCAGGCTTGATTCTCCTAGATGGAAGCCAACTGTTACAGCCTGGTATAAATCCTCGGCAACTGCTGAAAGCAGATGCTGGCCTGAGTGCTGCTGCATTAAGTCAAAACGCCTCTCCCAGTTGAGATTACAACTTATACCGGATTTTTCAGGAGGCAGCCTGTCAGCAATATGAAATATTTCTCCATTTTTCTCATAGACATGGCTAATATTGCTATCACCGATAGTTCCATGATCTGCCGGCTGGCCGCCGCCTTCAGGATAAAAGGCAGTTTTATTTAATTTAAGATGATATTTGCCCTCAACTTCGAAATAATCAATGATATCTGCTTTAAACTCTTGTATAAATGAATCATTATAATAAATTCTATCTGTCATTAATTACACCTCAATCACTAAAATTTAAACTCTATACCAAAATATGTTTTTGTTTTTTCAGAACTGGCCGCCAGACCCAGGTGGGGTGCAAGATGTAACCAGTTGCCAGTTCCTGTCTCTAATAACAGTTCTACCCCGCCACTTACCAGCCTGGAATCATAACTCTGATAATCAATAAATGGTTTAATAAAGAGGTCGCCTAAGAATATATTTGGGTTCCAGGACCCCTGGCGAATTTCCAATAATTTATAGGTAAAATCTGCCCCAAGTTTATAACCATTACTGCCCTCTACTTCAAACTCTCTGGCTGAATAACCTGGCTTTAAACCCTGATTTAGGGCAGTAGAGATAGTTAGTTTACCCTCCTGAAAAAGTCTCTGATATCTGGCCAGTCCAGAATATTCCTGCTTAAAGAGATTTGCCTGCAAACCCAGTGCTAAACGATGGTTTGGATAACGGAAACCAACTTCTGTTCCAAATCTATGATAGGCAAAATCTGTCTGATAAAAAATATCTACTGCTGCCAGGCCATTGAGACTGGAACGATAGAGGGGATAGTTTAAGTCAAGCTGATGATGCCTGCCTGAACTCTGACCAGTATTATTATAACTAATAGTTAGTGGGGCCAGCAATCCAGTGGTGAAATTAAAATCAAAACTCCCCTCCTGGTTTAAATTTAACTGATAGAAATTAATGCCAGTTCCATCCTGGCTGGATAAATAAAATGGCAATAACCTGACCTCGGGCCTCAGGAGATAACCAAGATTACTTGTAAGGCCATTGTTTTCTCTAACCTCCTGGCCAATTTCAGCTAAGTCATAATCAGTCTCTGACCCAGCAGTTAAGGTTTCAGTCAGTTCATCAGGATCGTAGACTGCCCTCTTAATCTCCTGACTGTAAATCGCCATCCCCTCAGAATTATAGGTTAAATGATAGAGTCTATCACCTGCTAATACTGGATTTCTAACATAAATATTTTCTGTCAGCCGATAGAATTCCTCTGTCTTTAAATCATAACTGTAAATCGCCTCATCACCGGAATAATTGGCTGCATAATAAATAGTATCTCCGGCAAGACTGATCTGTTTTTCTGGCATTGCTGCTGCCACCAGGGGCTTTAGTTTAAGGGTTTCAGGATTTAAAAGCTTAATATTCCAGGCAGTCTGATTACCTTTACTGACAGTTACAAGCCGATCCTGATAGGCCTTCAATTCCCCGATCAACTCAGGAAGCTGGCCAATAAGTTCAGGCTGTTCCTGATATCGATAAAGCTTGGAACCATAAGTATCTTTTCTGGCAGTTGCATAATAAATACTGTCATTTAAGATTGTAAAATCTCTAATCTCGTCCCTGACAAGTTTTTCTTTAGCTCCAGTTTCCAGATTCAGCCGATATAAATTAGTCACTATCCCTCGAGTATTATTATAAATATTAGGATAGCCTGTCTGAATATCACCTAAAAGAAAATAAGCATAACCGTCATTAATCTCTATCCCGCCATAATTACCTGCCACAGTTTCCATTATAACCTCTTCCTGACCGGTCTCCAGATTAAACTCTACCAGGCGATTAAGCCTGTGATATTCAAAGGGTGAAGAGCTATAATTATTGGCTTTAAAATAATATAAATTACCGTTTTCAGCAGTCAGGCCTGATAAATAGCCGTTTTCATTCTCCAATACCTCCTGGCCTGAGACCTTAAGACCTTCATTTTCAGCAGTCAGGGATTCTTTAAACTCCTGATATAATTCTGGGAAGGAACTGCCATAAACTTCTTCAGCAGCTTTATCCAGGCCAATTCCAGGCAGAAAATTGCCGGCAGCTGCCGCCCAGTAATATGAGCCATAAACATTGAATAATTCAGCAAATTTAGCCTCCCCATATTCTCTGGCCAGGTAATCAATAAAAACTGCCCCATAAAGGTACTGCTGGCCGACAGGGAAGAAATTGTGATTATAGATGATTTCTGCTAACTCTGGCAGCCGGCCTTCAGCAGCGGCTCTGGCTGCAAACCAGCGGTAATGGCCGCCATTTAGCCTTCCTGCTGCAGGAGACAGCTGAGACTCCTGATAAACTGCCAGCCCTTCAATCAACCAGAGGGGGCTGTGAATGTTAGGAGCCATTAAATCGCCAAAAATCCCTGTCGTGATTTTGCTGCCCCCTGAAATATTCTGGAGATGGGCCATATGGGTAAGTTCATGAATGCCAACTCTTCTCAACCAGTTCTGATAATTTGCCCTCCCGGCAATGCTGGCCGGGTTATTAGTAAATATCCCCATCTTGTTATAAACAGGATTGGCATACCCATTGGTAAAAAGACCGATATCCTCAAGGGTTAAATGCATCTGATAAACAAGGGAATTACCGGTCAGGTCGGCTATTTCAGCTCGATGCTTTTCAAGATAATAGAGGGTCTCAACTGCCTGGGATTGATAGCCTTCAGGAAAAAATACTTCAAAATGCTCGGTCTGATAACTCTGCCACTCCCAGAGGTCTAAAGCCTGGCCAGAACTGGCAGTAAAACCAGAAACAATTAATATAATTAAAATTGAAAATAAAATAACCCTTAATTGATCTGGCATCCCTACTACACCTCTACTTCATATCTACCTCTAAAAGACAGGCAGTATTATTTCTTGATTATCAAATATAATTAATTTGTATTACTCTAATCTTTAAATTCTCGATTAGTTAACTATTTCCTGCTAAAAAGCATAAAGTTGTTGATAAATAAAAAAGACAGGGTGATTAACCCTGCCCTTTAGCAATATAATTATAATATCATATAATTTAACCTGCCTTATAATTCTCATTTTCATACCTTGCTGATTGATTCATCAAGAAGTTATCTTCATAATCATCATAAATATCAACTACTAATGAAACCATTCCAATTAAAGCTATTAAGTTAGGGATAATCATAATTCCATTAAAAGTATCAGCCATTTCCCAGACTATTGGAACTTCAAGGGTTGCACCAACAATAACAAATAATAAAACAGTTATTCTATAAGGAGTTAAGCCTGATTTACCAAATAAATACTTAATATTTGACTCCCCAAAATAATACCAGCCAATGATAGTTGTAAAAGCAAAGAAAAATAAGGCAAATGCTATGAAAATTTCGCCAACATCACCAAAACTTTGGACAAAACCGGCCTGGGTTAATGCTGCACCCCTGGCCTCAGTTGCTTCAAATACACCTGTTGTAACAATAACCATCGCTGTCATGGTGCAGACAATAAATGTATCAAAAATAACTCCAAAAATTCCAACCAAACCCTGCTGAGCCGGGTGTTTAACCTTGGCAACTGCATGGGCCTGAGGAGTTGAACCCATGCCAGCTTCATTTGAGAATAATCCTCTGGCAATTCCATATCTAAAAGTCTGCTTTATACTAACGCCAATAACTCCACCCGTTGCAGCTCTCGGATTGAAAGCCCCATGTACAATCATTTTAATTGTTGGGATTAAATTTTCAATATTCATTATAACCACTATTAAAGCAGCAACAAGATAAAAGACTGCCATAACAGGGACTACTTTTTCAGTTACTTTGGCTATTCTGGTAATTCCACCCATAATAACAAGGCCAGCAAGAAAGGCAAGAGCTAGACCAATATAAATCGGTTCTATTGCAAAAGCCTCACTCATAGCAGTAGCTATTGAATTTGATTGAACCATATTTCCTACAAGTCCTAATGCCACTACAATTGCAACAGCAAAAAGAACTGCCAGTGATTTAGAGCCAAGTCCATTTCTTATATAATATGCCGGACCACCTGTCATTTCACCGCCAACTTTCTCCTTATATTCCTGACCAAGAACTGATTCTGCAAAGATAGTACCCATTCCAAAGATACCACTAACCCACATCCAGAAGACTGCACCTGGTCCACCGGCTGTTATTGCAGTTGATACACCAACCAGGTTACCTGTCCCTACCTGAGCAGCAATAGCAGTTGATAATGCCTGAAATGAAGAAATACCTCCTTCATCAGCTGTAATAGACTTATCAAACATATTGCCAAAAGTCTGTTTAATTGAATCTTTAAATCTTCTAAACTGGATGAATCTTAACTTATAAGTAAAAAGAATTCCTGTTCCTAATAATAAAATGAGCATCACTGGACCCCAGAGCACACCATTAATGCTCTGAAAAATTGACATAATATCCATTAAATCTCCTCCTTTTAAATATTGTGATTGTGTTCTCAATAACAATTAGAACATATAAGCAATATTTAGTCAAGGGGATTGGTTAATTTAAAAATTTTAAGTTTTTTTAGAATTGTATGTATAATAAATAAATATTCATGAAAAAATCCAACCATTTTACTGGCTGGATATAATTTTAGCTATTTTTTTCTTTGATTATTCTATTATCTCTATCCTGTCTTTTCCAGCTTCTTTAGCTCTATAAAGGGCTTTATCTGCCCGCTTATAGAGACTATCATGGTCATCTTCTGCTCTGGCTTCAGCAATTCCAAAACTTAAAGTTAAGGGTTCTGGGATAGATTCAAATTCTAGGTCTTTTATTTTCTCGCTTACCCGCTCTGCATATTTACTGGCATTTTCTAAATCAGTCTTTACAAGCAGAATTGCAAACTCTTCGCCTCCAACTCTGGCAGCCATGTCTTCCTGTCTGGTCTCCTGATCTAAGATCTGGCCTAATACCTCTAAAACATCATCCCCGGCAGAATGGCCATAGGTATCATTAATCTCTTTGAAATCATCAATATCTGTAATAATTAAAGATAATGAATGGGAATGGCGTTGAGACTGGCCTAACTGCTTTTCAAAATATTCAATGAAGGCCCGGCGGTTATAGAGATCGGTCAGTGAATCTTTCCTGGAAAGCTCTTTAATCCGCTGATTGGCCCTCTCCAGCTTCATATTTTTCTTGCTGAGCTCTCTGGTAATACTGGAAAGCTCATTATTTAACTTCGATATTTTATTTAAAACCTCTTCATCCTCTGAACCTGTATCTTCGCCGATCAGACAGTAACAATTTTCAAGCTGAAAGATATGGCAGATAAACTCTCTATCTACCTGTTTAATTGTGACATTCTGGTTTAATTCTAAATTTGTTTTATTATAATTCTGGTCTGCTGAAAAGTTAATCAGTTCCATGCTATCGACAGTGAAAATATTACCTAAAGATTGATTATATAGCTTTTCTTCAGAAATATTAACTGCCTTTTTAAAGCCATGATTAAACTCAAGAATTTTCTGCTGGTGATCAAAAAATATAATGATAATATTGGTTAACCTCTCAAGATAAGTATCAAAGGGATGGGGACTGTCTAAATAAATTTTTTCTATCATAATTTGCTTTCCCCCTGCCACCAGTCCTCAACAATTTGAACTGCTTCATCTGAGTTTTTAGCAAAGGCATCTGCCCCTGTCTTCTCCCAGAGTCCTGGATTTTCATTAAATATCTTACCACCAACAAGAATTTTTAAATCTTCAAGTTCAGGTATTCTCCTTATCTTCTCAACTACTTTTATAATATTTTCCAGATTAAAACTCATCGATACTGATAAACCCAGGACAAAGGGCTCCTCTTTTTTTAATAATTTAATCAAATCAGTCGCCGGCGTATCTGCCCCTAGATATTTAACATCCCAGCCCTCAAATTCCAGGGAATCGGCAATTATTCTGGCCCCAATCTCATGGAACTCATTGGCAATTGAGGTGATCACTACTTTACCCTTTTCAATTGAATTATCTAAAAAACTCATGTAAATATTTGAGAGAATTCTTGAAGTAATTGATGACGCCATATGCTCTTCAGCCACTGAAACCTTGCCTTCCTCCCAGAGATCACCTACCTGATAAAGGGCATTTTTAATTACAAACTCATAAAAATTCCTGGCATCCTCTCTATTATCAATAGTTTCTTGATAAAGTTTATCTGCCTTAAGGTGTTCTCCAGCTAACAGATACTGTAAATATTTATTATAGATCTCCTGCCACTTTCCTGGAATCTCTTCAATATTGTCCTCTGCTTTTTTCGAGAGTTTAATTATAGTTTCATGATTATCTAGAATCCACTGATAAACAGTTATTATCTCTTTTCTGATTTCAGGCTCTATAAATTCTTTAACAGCCTGAATCCAGGCTTTAACTTCAGCCTTAAAATAGTCATAATTAAAACCCTTATTATGGTAGGCTCTATAAGACCAGGGCAGAGTTGTTTTAAAAAGTTGATAATCATTAATCCGGAAAATATTACTCATAAACTTTCCATTATTTTCATGATTATCATGCATCATACTCAGGGAATTATAGCTGATCAGTTGATTGATATCATCCCGGCTGTTTAAAAGATCATTAACTTTATTTATCATCAGATTAAGATTTTCTTTATACTGGTCTGCTGCTTTATTTGAAATTTCAGGCAGGTTTGAAATATCTAACTGACTATTATTCATTTTTAATACCACCTCAAAGTTAGCCTTTAAACATCCTATTATATTATTCTCTAGTTAAATTAAAATACCTGCAATTGTAGAGATTTATTATAAATGTTATAATAAAAAGAAATCTGCTTTAATCTTTAAATAATCCACCCAGGAGTGTAATTTTATGAATCGAAACCAGTTTATGGTTATAAATAAAGAAGACATGGAAGCAAGGAAATGGCAGCGGCTTGATTTTATTATTGTCTCAGGTGATGCCTATCTTGACCACCCTTCATTTGGAACAGCCATCATTGCCAGGGTCTTAGAGGATGCCGGCTTTAAAGTCGGAATTATTGCCCAGCCTGACTGGCGGTCTGTCGCTGATTTCAAGAAACTTGACCGGCCCAGGCTTGGCTTTTTAGTGACTGCCGGCAATATGGATTCAATGGTCAGCCATTATACAGTAAATAAGCGGCCCCGACGGGAAGATGCCTACTCCCCTGGAGGCCAGTCTGACTTAAGGCCTGACCGGGCTACCATTGTTTACTGTAATCGCCTGAAGGAAGCCTATAAAGATGTTCCTATTATAATTGGCGGAATTGAGGCCAGCCTTAGAAGATTTGCCCATTATGATTACTGGGATGACGAGGTCAGGCGCTCTATTCTTTTTGACAGCCGGGCCGATCTTTTGGTCTATGGCATGGGGGAGCGGCAGATTATTGAGATTGCCGAGAATCTTGCTAATGGACTTGCTGTAGAATATATCAGACATATCCCAGGCACCTGTTATATTATAGGAGATAAAACCGAAGTTTATGGCGGGATTGAACTTGCTTCCTATGAAGAAGTAGCCACAGATAAAAAGAAATATGCCGAAAGTTTTAAGGTTCAGTACGATGAGCAGGACCCAATCCAGGGTAATATTTTAATCCAGGGCCATCAGGACCGCTATTTAGTCCAGAATCCGCCGGCTATGCCCTTAGAGAGGGAGATGCTGGACTTAGTCTATTCACTGCCTTATCAGCGGGATTATCACCCAATTTATGAGTCTGCTGGCGGTGTCCCGGCTATCAGAGAGGTTAAATTTAGTATAACCAGTTCCCGGGGCTGTTACGGCGGCTGTTCCTTCTGTGCCCTGAATTTCCATCAGGGCCAGATGGTTACTGGCCGGAGTAAAGAATCAATTGTGGCCGAGGCCAAAAAGATAATTGCCGATGATGATTTTAAAGGCTATATCCATGATGTCGGCGGTCCGACTGCCAACTTTAGGAATCCTGCCTGTGATAAGCAGCTCCGTGAAGGGGTCTGTAAGGATAAGGAATGTCTCTTCCCTGAACCCTGCGGTAATCTTAAGGTTGACCACAGTGAATACCTTGATATCTTAAGGTCTTTAAGGAATCTGGAGGGTGTAAAAAAGGTCTTTATCCGTTCAGGCCTGAGATATGATTATATCATGGCTGATAATGACGATACCTTCTTTAAAGAACTCTGCAAACATCATGTCAGTGGTCTCTTGAAAGTGGCTCCAGAGCATGTCTCACCAGAGGTGCTTAAGTTAATGGGAAAACCGGACAGCCAGGTCTTTGATGAATTTAGAGAGAAATTTTATAGAATCAACGAGAGCATAGATAAAGAACAGTACCTGATACCCTATTTAATTTCCAGCCATCCTGGCAGCACCCTGGAATCAGCCATTGAACTGGCTGAATACTTAAGAGATATCGGCCATCAGCCTGAGCAGGTCCAGGATTTTTATCCGACTCCTGGCACTTTATCGACAACAATGTATCATACCGGTTACGACCCTAAAACAATGGAAAAAGTTTATGTGCCAAAAACCAGCAAAGAAAAAAGGATGCAGCGGGCCCTGCTCCAGTATAAATATTCCAGGAATTATAATCTGGTCTATGAAGCCCTAAAAAAAGCCGGTAGAGAGGATCTAATCGGTGACCATGAGCAGGCTTTAATTAAGGATAAATAGTTCAAATAATACTTTGTGAAATATACAAAAAGATACCGGCAGGTAACCGTCGGGTAACCGGCAGGTGATTATATTTTTCTAGCTAACTGGAGGCGATTTTTATTAAAATTAATACCAGAAGTAATCTTTTTAAAAATTCATTTTTATTATATATAATTTTAGGATTTCTAATAAAATATAACTATATTCTTTTGAGAATATTTTATGTCCCATCTACCACCGGGCTGATCGCCAAAAATATAATCCTGATACTGACTTGTTTATTTATTATTACTCAGGTATATGGTGATAAGAAGAGACTTAAAATACTATTCCTGGCTTATCTTATCTTTGGAATTGTATTTATAATAGGCTATCTCTATTACTCCTATTATGGAAATTATTTTAGTATAATAGATTACCTGATGAGCGAGAATACTGGCCGGACCGGTAATATGAGAATTTACTTAGAGAATATCAATCCTCTTTGCTTATACAGCTTTGCTTTAGACTTTATCCTGGCAGCTCTACTTTTATTTAAGGTTAAAGACAAAAGTGGTAGGAAAAAATCATTTTTTAAAGAGCGAAGGTTTCGGGTTTTGTCTGTAGTTTTCATCTTACTCTTACTGGCAGGCCAGATCCTTTATACCAATAACCAGCTGGGAAATTATAATCCCCATGAGCTCTATCATAGATCAGCACCTAAATTTGTCAACACCTATGGCTTTTTCCCCCTTTATTTAATTGAACTTTATGAATTTTATAATCCCTATCAGATTGAGGAAACAGAGCCATTTCCTGATTCTTACGAGCGAGAATTAGCAGGCAGAGGTTTAATTGATGAGGAGACAAATATTATTGTAATCCAGGTTGAAACCCTGGACGAGAAAATAATCGATTATAAATATAACGGCCAGGAGGTTACTCCCTTTTTAAACCAATTAAAGGATGAGAGTCTTTATTTTCCTAATTTCATAACTCAGCATATTAAGGGTAGTTATAATGCCGACTTTTCATTCTTAACCTCACTGTATCCAATTAGTAGAAACTATCCTTATCGAGAAAATGATTTAAAAGAGTTTCAGTCAATTGTCAATGTTTTAAATAACGATGGTTATAAGACCCTGGCATTTCATAATTATGATGGAGATTTCTTTAATAGAAATACTGCCTTTTCTAAGCTGAATTTTGATAGATATTATTCTGAAACTGATTACTCTACTGAAGATATTGTGATGGAGGCAGAAAATAATCTGAGAATCAGCGATTATGACTTTTTTAAACAGTCCCTGGATTATTTAGAGGAAGCTGAACAACCTTTCTTTAGTTTTTTCATTACTGTCTCCAGTCATAATCCCTTTGATTATTATCCCAAATCAGAAGAGGTGGCTGCCTTTAATGATATCGAAGATGAGCTGGTCAAAGATTTATTTAATTCTTTTTCTTTTTTTGATAGTTCTCTGGAAATGTTCATTGACCAGCTTGATGAGAGGGGCCTTAAAGATAACAGTCTAATTATTATCTATTCTGATCATGAATCCCTGCTCAATAGAGATGAATATTTCTCTGGAAGAGATTATAACCTGAAAAGGAATGTTAAAAGACCTGAACATGTCCCGTTATTTATTATCCATCCAGAAATCCAGAATAAAATAGATGAAAGGGCTGTCAGTATTCTTGATTTATCGCCTACAATTCTTGATCTTTTGGGAAAAACAGAGATGCCTGAAGAATTTTTAGGGAGATCTATCTTTGACAATGAGGAATATCCAATTCTTTTCCTCCATGAGGTTCCCCAGGTATTATATAAAAATCAACTCTATTTATTTGGTGAAAATAGATTTGAAAAGATCGGTTATTATGGTCAGAATAAAGATAATTCAGTAATTACTGAGCCTGAAAAAGAAAATTTAAGAGAAACCATTGAATATATGCGGAGCCTCTATCTAAAACAACTTAAATAATCCCTGATTAAAATAATTTATCTATAAACAGGCCCTCCAGTTTAACTATTATTTTGTTTATCTTTAATAATTTTTAACTGGTGGGCCTTCATAATATCTGAGCGGGTTAAAATGCCAACCAGCTCTCCATCTTCTATGACCATCAATCTTCCAATTTCTGCCTGGGACATCTTTTTAAAGGCTTCAAAAAGTTCCTCTTCTGGCTTAACTGAGATTATATTACAGGCCATTATCTCCTCAACTTCCTTTAATTCTTTATTCTGTTCAGATATACCTCTGATATCTTCCAGGGTAACGCAGCCGGTTAAGTTACCCTCATTATCGACTACTGGATAACCAGAATGCTTTTCATTAAGCATCTTATCCAGTAACTCTGAGATTGTAATATCCTCCCTAACTGTGATTACCTTTTCTGTCATTAGGTCCTTTACTTTAAATGAGCCGAAGACATCCCGCATCAGACTAGTCTCTTTTTCCTGGCTGGCACCTATATAGATAAAGAAGGCGATTAACATCAGAATTATCTGCCCATATAAGAACCCATAAAAACCCATAAGAAAAGCAAAGCCCTTACCAACTGCTGTGGCTATTTTTGTCGCCTTATAATGGCTGGTTTTCAGGGCTAGTAAGGATCTGAGTATCCTTCCGCCATCAGAGGGAAAGGCCGGTAATAAATTAAAGATTGCCAGAAAAATATTGATATAGCCTAGATAATAGACCATCAATCTGATATCTGCATTCAGGCCAGTGATTATCGGCCGAATGATAAAGAGTAAGAAACCGCCGAAAACCAGACTAAATAATGGGCCGGCAAAGGCCATTAAGGCTTCAGCTTTTGGGTCCTGGAAATCATCATCCATCTGGGCAATTCCACCGAGCAGCATTAATGTGATACTATTTATCTCTATACCTTTAGTTCTAGCAACTAATGAATGGGAGAGTTCATGAAAGGTTACACTGATAAAAAGCATGGTGGCCAGAATCAGTCCAATAATTAAAGGGTTTAAGCCAATACCTGCCGGGTCAATTCCAGCCATATCTGCTATCTGATTAATATTACTGGCAATTACCCAGCTAAAGAAGGGGAGAATAATTAGGAAACTCACATGAATTCTGATTGGAATCCCGGCAACTCTGGTAATTGTTATTGAGCTTTTTAACATATATCTCACCCTTTCTATAATAAACTTACTTATCTTTATTTCCTAAATCTTTTTATCCTATAATATTAATACTTCTCCTATATTTTTATTATATAATATAAAGGAGAAAATTTATATTAAATAGCTACATTTAACTCAACTTATTATGCTATCGCCCAGACAACAGTAACATTATCTGAGGCTTTAACCTCCTCTGGCACAAAATCCAGACTTTCTGACAGCATCATACTGTGTTCCCTGGATATACTATAATCATGGCTGAATCTAACTTCTGTCCAGTCATAATCAACTCTTAAAACTTCCCCTAATTTAACCCCAGCTGCTTCAACCAAAATCTCAGCTTTTTTTCTGGCATCACTAACAGCACTTTTCAGTAACTGATTTTTTACAGCTACTTTATCTTTAATTGTATACTTAAGGGAAAATTCTGGATTGGCTGCTGAATTAGTCAGGGCATTAATGATTTTTTCTAATCTATCATTATCGAAATCAAAGGCTATATAAAGATCATGCCGGGCTTTATAGCCCTCAAAAACTCTATGGTAATTATCATTTTTATCTTTATAACTACTGTAAACAGTATCAACATAAAATCTTTTAGTTTTAATATCCTCTTTTGCAAAGTCAACAGAATAAAGAGACTGTCTTAATTGATCTAACTGCCTGGCAGCAGAGTTTAAAGTATCAGAATATTCCATTTCCTCAGCCATTAAATCCAGATCTATTACAATCCAGTCTGGAGGTGCTGAAACCTTACCTGAACCCCTTACAGTAATCACCTTTGAATTACTAATCAAATCAATCATCCCCTTTTTATTTTGATAGTTTCTGCTTATAATTAGCCCTTAAAGAAAATTTTCCTGCATAAATTTAAAACCCTCTACCAAAAAAATAGAGGGGATGAGTATTTTAGTAAGATTTTAATCCTTTAATTTGAATGTTTTAATCTCAAAAGGTCTGAATTTAACCTTAATTTCATCTGTATTATTAGCTATTAGAACCTGATCATTTTCCAGCATATTGGTTTCTTTAATCTCCTGAAATCTTTTAATGAATTTAATTTTAACAGACTGCCTCCGGCCAGTTGTTTCATTTAGTCTTATTATTAAATCACCATTATTTTCAGACTCCTTTAAAGCAAGGAGCTCTATACCCTCTGAAGCTGGGGTTAATTTAAATAGGCCTTCTTTACAAATAGACCTCCCCCTGCTAATTAATAAATTATTATTTAAATCTCTGGCTTCTCGATTGACTTTACCATTGCTAACATCTCCCTGATAGGGAAAAACTGAATAGATAAACTGATGACAGCCCTGATCGGCCTGGCGGTCTGGCCCAGTCGAGGATTTTAATAATGTTAGCATTAATCTATTTTCAATTGCCTGATAGCCATATTTTGAATCATTTAACAGGGCCACTCCGTAATCCGGTTCTTCCAGGGCAGCCCAGCGCTGGGCAGGCACCTCAAACTGGGCCCTATCCCAGGAAGTATTATTATGGGTAGGTCTTTTTAAATAACCTCCCTGGATCTCATAAACTGCCTGATCTGTATGAATATCAAGGGGAAATACAGCTTTTAAAAGCCTATGCCTTTCCTGCCAGTTAATCTCAGTTTCAAAATCAACTCTGCTGCTGTCAGCCTGAATGATTAAATCCTGGGTAATCTCGGAACTCTCACCTAATTCACCGTGAAATCTAACTCTGGCCTCTATTGGACCGTCTGCAATTACCTCTACTTCATAATCAGGTTTTACATTTTCTGCTTTATCCAGATAATAATCTTCAATATCCCAGGCATCCCAGTTTCTCGGAATATCCTCGGCCAGTATTAATTGGTTCAAGCTATCTGTTTTTTTGATTATCTCCCTTTCATTGTCCCTGTCATATAATGACTTAATTCTACCATAGCTATCGATTATTAATTCAAGCTTATTATTTATAATCCTATACAAACTGTCTTCATCAGAAGTTTCACTTATTTTAACCAGGCCTTCAATATTTTTATAACTCTCTTTAAGATCACTGGTTTTCTCTGTAATTATATAATTCCTGCTGCCTAACCCTGGCAGCGGCTCAGCTGGTTTGAAGATAATCTCGTCTTCAACTTTTTGAACTGGCAAAGTCCTTCCAGCCTGATCGATAATCATTTTACCACCAATAACTGAATTATCCAGTCTAATAATCCTATCCCTTTGATTGGTTAACAGATTCCAGACATTGATATATTCTCTATCACCCTTGTCTTCTGATAAAGTTTTAATTGAATTTTCAATAATATCGTCCAGTTTTTCATCTATTTCCTGATACATCTTAAGAGTATCCTGATAGACCTCTGCTATTGAAGTTCCTGGCAGAATATCATGGAACTGATTGACAAGTAGATCTTTCCAGCAATTTTTAAATTCTCTAGCAGGATAATCCAGACCATTACTCCTGGCCATAACAGCTAAAACTTCAGCATTTCTGAGTTTAATTTCTAATTTTCTATTATACCACTTTATTATTGCCTGACTGGTATAGGTTCCTCGATGGTATTCTAAATACAATTCTCCCTGCCAGGTCGGATACTCTTCTCTATTTTCATTTAATTCAGCCATGAAATCTCTGATAGAGCCAAACTTTAATTTCGGCTGGCCTTCAAGGTCCTGCTGTCGTCTGGCATATTCAAGATGCTCCATGGTAATCCCACCGCCGCCATCACCATAACCAATTGAATGAATAACTTTATCGCTAGCTTCTGGCTGACTGAATTCTTGCCAGATCTGCTGGACGCTGTGGGGGTCAACCTCGCCATTATAGGTAGTCTTAATAAAATGGGTTAAAACCTCTGAACCATCAATCCCCTGCCATCTAAAAAGGTCATAGGGGAAACGATTTGTATCATTCCAGCCTATCTTGGAGGTTATAAAGTAATCAACTTCGCAGCCTGCCATAATCTGGGGCAGATTTCCGCTATAACCAAAGACATCTGGCAGCCAGAGAACTTTAGATTCAACTCCAAATTTATCATTAAAATATTTTTTGCCATAGAGAAACTGCCTGATTAAAGATTCCACTGAAGTGAGATTGGTATCTGATTCCACCCACATCCCTCCCTCAGGCTCCCAGCTGTTATTACTAATCTCTGTTAGAATTCTGTTAAATATCTCAGGATAATCCTCTTCTAAATACTGATAAAGCTGAGGTTGACTCTGCAGAAATAAATACTCTGGATATTCCTTTAACATCCGAAGCTGGGTGGCAAAGGTCCTGCCAGCTTTCTTCCTGGTCTCTTTAAGGGGCCAGAGCCAGGCAACATCAATATGGGCATGGCCAATCAGGTTTAAAGAAGGGGTTGAGGGAGAATTCTTCTTTTCTAATTCAGCTTTAATCAAGTCTGCAGCAGCTCTGAACTGTTTATTTCTCTTAACCTTATTTTCTGTCTCCCAATCAATTAAATCCACAGCTTGAGAGAGCTTCTTGATTAGCTGATTATAGCGGAGACTATTTTCATTCTGCTCCCTGGCAGTTCCTAATAATACTGCCAGGTCATAATAAAGATTCCAGGCAGCCTGATTTCTCTCTACTAACTTTATGTAATTAAAGGTCGATGGTATCTCATAAATCGACTCAGAATTAGCTGTTTTATTCCTATCAACATCAGTCGGCCTGGGCTTAAAATAAGCAGGAACTTGATGACCGCAGTATGTCTGGATTAGCACCTGATGAAGTCCAGCTTCCAGCTCAGACCCCTGGAGAGGAATTGCATTATGCTCCCGATCTATAGCTCCAGCTGCCAGCTCATCAATATAGACAAGTGATTCGCCACCTAAATCAACCGCCAGCAGTAATTTTTTATCCTTATAGTACTTATTAATCTCATATTCTGCTTTAAACCAGGCTGAACTCCATTCCTCACCCCAGTCTTCCCCCTGGGCTATCTCTCTAAATTCAAGTTGATTAATCTCAGATTTATCTATATAATCAGCTGATTCTGCTATTTTAACTCCAAGAAACTCAACAGGTTTATAAAAGTAAGTTTTTAGCCAGTTTAAGCGCTGTTCAATCTTATCAATTAATTTTTGAGAGATCATCATTATCATCCTCCCTGAAAATATTAATATATTACAATTATAACCTATTAAATAAAAAAAGACCACCGGGCTGTAATCGGTGGCAGTCATAATAATATCAATTATTTTTCTAACGGTTCAAAGACATCACTATCTTTTAGGTCACTGCAATCTAAATTGCTCTTTTGGTAAATCTCCAATCTATTATTATCAGCCTGACAGTATTCAACTTTTCCAAGCTCATTATTTAAAACATCAACTATAAAAGGATACTCCTTTAATGTCTTCTGATTTAGGTAATAATATATCCAGAGGGCATCTTTTTCACTGGAGATGATTTCTGCATTCTTTAAAACATTTAAATGCCGGGAAATATTTGATTGATTTTCATCCATTATATTCTGAAGTTCACAGACACAGAGTTTCTGCTGATTCAACAGATTTAAAATTCTAAGTCTATTCTCCTGCCCTAAAGCTTTAATTATCTTAAGTAAGTCGGCCATGATTATTCCTCCATCTTGTAATTAAAATTCATTTATCTGAATTTAATCAAATGATAACCTATATATCTATAAATGTCAATAACCTAAAAAACCTGCAGCCTTTGACAGACCGCAGGTTTAGTAATATTAATTTTGACTTGTCTGAATGGAAATATCCTTATTCTTTAATCTAGTAGAATTTAAAATAACACTGATAGAGCTGACTGTCATTGCGCCGGCAGCAATTATTGGATTAAGAAACCCTAAAGCAGCAACTGGGATTGCCACCGTATTATAGATAAAGGCCCAGAATAAATTCTGTTTAATGGTAGTAAAGGTATACCGGCTTAACTTAAATCCAGAAACTACAGCACTTAATTCTCCTCTGACCAGAGTTAGATCAGAAGACTCAATGGCAATATCAGTCCCGGTTCCAATTGCAATCCCGACATTTGCCTGTTTTAAAGCAGGAGCATCATTGATGCCATCTCCAACCATGGCCACTATCTCTCCCTGGGACTGGAGTTTCTTAACCTCAGATGACTTGTCATCAGGCATAACCTCAGAGATAACCCTGTCAATCCCGACTTCCTCAGCAATGGCCTTAGCTGTTCTCTGGTTATCACCGGTAATCATAATAGTTGTTAGCCCCATCTTTTTAAATTCAGCAATTGCCTTAATAGAATCATCTTTTAAAGTATCAGCAACAGCAATTACACCAGCAGCTTTACCTGAATAAGCTACCAGCATTGCTGTTTTGGCCTCTTCTTCAAACTCAATAACTTTCTCTTTTAAATCTTCTATATCAATATTTTCTGCTTCCATTAATCTCTGATTTCCAACTAAAATATATTTTCCATTTATACTGGCTTTAATTCCCCGGCCAACAACTGCCTCAAAATCTGAAATCTCCTTAAGCTCAAGACCCTTCTCATCAGCTCTCTTAAAGATAGCATCTCCTAAAGGATGTTCTGAGGATTTCTCGGCACTGGCGGCAAACTGCAGGACTTCATCTTCAGTATAATCACCGGCAGCAACAACATCTGTAACTTCAGGCTGGCCTTTTGTTATGGTACCGGTCTTATCTAAAACAATCGCCGTAATATCTTTCATGGTCTGAATGGCCTCGCCATCACGGATTAAAACTCCATTTTCTGCACCCTTACCAGTTCCAACCATCAGGGCAGTCGGTGTTGCCAGACCTAAAGCACAGGGACAGGCTATAACTAAAACTGCAATACTGGCAAAGATGGCCTTAGTAACAATATTAGAACCACCTAAAATCATCCAGAGAATAAATGTCAAAATCGAAAGTCCGATAACTGTTGGCACAAAATAAGAGGTTACTTTATCTGCCAGAGCCTGAATCGGAACCTTTGTCCCCTGGGCTTCCTCAACCATCTTAATAACCTGGGATAGGAAAGTATCCTGGCCGACCTTGGTCGCCTTCACTTTTAGGGCACCCTGCTTATTAATTGTTCCACCAATAACTTCATCGCCCTCTGCCTTTTCAACAGGCATTGATTCTCCTGTGGCCATTGATTCATCAATTGCACTCCTGCCACTAATTACTTTTCCGTCAGTTGGAATCTTCTCACCAGGCTTAACCACCATAATATCATCTATTTCAACATCTTCTGCTGGAACTTCAACTTCTTCACCATCAACTATAATTCTGGCTGTATCAGCTCCTAATTCCAGCAGTTTCTTAATTGCCTGAGAAGCCCGGCCCTTGGCCTTGGCCTCCAGAAATTTCCCGATTAAATGGAAGGCCATAATCCCGGCAGCCAGACCAAAGAAACGGTCAACATCAAAAAAGAAAGCCGAAATTCCATAACCATAGGCAGCAAAGGTACCAAGGGTGATTAAGACATCCATATTAGCCCCACCATGACGGAGAGAATTAATAGCTCCTTTATGGGTCTCATACCCAAGGATAAATACAACTGGAAAGGCCAGAGCTGCCTCGATCAAACCCTGAACCCAGCCAGCAACTGGCAGTGAATAACCAAATAAAGTTCCAAACATCAAAATAAATACCGGTATCGTTAAGGTAAAAGCAGCAATTACCTTTTTTCTGGCTTGATCATATTCCTTTTCCTCCAGGTCTTCCTCCTGGCCGTCATCTGAGATTTCTGATTCCTTTAATTGATAACCGGCATCTTCAATAGCCTTAATCATTTCTTTCTTCCCAACAAGATCAGGCATATATTCAACAGTGCCCTTTTCTGTGGCAAAATTAATATTTACCTTAATAACTCCATCTAATTTAGCAATATTCTTCTCAATTGCCTGGGCACAGGATGAACAGCTCATCCCTGCAATCGGCAACTCTATTTTCTGTTTCTGCACACTATATCCACTATTTTCAACAACTTCCTCTAAATCAGCATAACTAATTTTTTCAGGATTATATGAAACTGTAGCTTTTTCCGTATTTATATTTACTGAAGCTTCACTAATATTTTCAGTTTCAGCAAGAGCATTCTCAACAGCCTGAGAACAGGCCGCACAACTCATGCCCTCAACAGAAAAAGTAATCTTTTTATCTGCCATTTTTATTTCCTCCTCATCCTAATTACAGATACCCCCTGAGGGGTTTATGTAATTAGTATAAGTTTTCTTAGTGAATTTGTCAAGTATTATACAGAAATTGTCCAGGCAATAATATAAAACCCCCTCCTGAAAAGGCAGCAGACTGTTGCTCTTCCAGGAAGGGGAAAAGTTTAATCATATAATTTTTTGATAATTTTCCCTGGCAAAGGTCTCTTCAATAATTTTTAATAACTTCTCTTTGATTTTCTCCTGATTATTTCCATTATTAAATTCATGGCACTTACTATAAAAATCATAAAAGTGATAGTATTCTTGGTTATCGCTGGCAGCCTTAAAAAATCTATCTTCAACATCCTCCCAGATACTCATATCAATTTTTTCTATAGCATTTCTTTCAAAACCCTGATAGATATTATTCATATCTATTAGTAGATGCTTGACAAACTCCTGTCTCCGCTTCTTTTTACTATACTGCTTAAAAAAATGATCTGTCAGTAAGCCTAGCATAAAAACAATTATTGTTGCCAGATTAAACTCAATCGCCATAATTTCAACCCCTATTGAAATATTTCCAGTTAGAAATAACCACCTGGATATCTATCTGACCAGCCTGCCATTCTTATAAACCTGATCAATATTATAGATATCCCTTATATCTTTATCTGGATTACCATCAACAACAACAAAATGAGCCTTCTTGCCAGCTTCCAAAGAACCTAACTCATCAGCCAATCCTATCATTTCAGCTCCAGTCAGGGTGGCTGCCTTAATCGCCTCAAGGGGATCCATCCCATGTACAACCATCAACTCTAGTTCATATAAGTTGTTACCATGGAGATTAAGTGGTGTCCCGGCATCAGTTCCCATTGCAATCTTAACTCCAGCATCCCTGGCCATCTGAAAACTTCTGATATGGCTTTCCAGGACAGCCTCTGATTTCCTGACAGCATATTCAGGAATACCAGCCTCAACACCTTCCTCCACGATCCAGTGAACTGCAGCCAGGGTCGGCACCAGATAAACATCATTTTTCAGCATAAGCTCAATAGCCTCATCATCTAAAAAGACACCATGCTCAATACTATCTATTCCAGCCTTTAATGCATTTTTAATGCCCTCAGTACCCTGGGCATGGGTGGCAGTTTTCCGGCCGGCTTTATGGGCCTCAGCAATGGCAGCAGCCATCTCAGCCTCAGTAAGCTGAGGGGCACCTGGTTCAACCCCTTCAGTCATAACTCCTCCAGTTGCCATTATCTTAATAAAGTCAGCTCCAGCCTTTAACTGTTCTCTGGCAGCCTTCCTGGCCTCAGCAGGACTATCAACCTCCCTGCCAATCAGGTGGCCGTGACCACCAGTCATAGTTATTAACCTGCCAGCAAGCTGCAGCTTCGGCCCAGGGATAAGGTCATTGTCAATTGCCTTTTTTAATCCAAATTCCAGATAGTCCAGGCCACCCATATCCCTGGCAGCAACGACCCCATTTCTGACAGTCTCCTCCATAAATCCAACTGCCTTAATCGTAATCATCGAATCAGACTCTTCCTCAAGAGAGCTAAAGGGATCAGGAGAAGCGTCCAGTAAAGAATGAATATGGCCATCTACAATCCCTGGTAGAACAGACCTGCCTCCAAGATCAATAACTTTTCCTGCTTCAGGATAACCCCTCTTAGAACTGCCAGCAGATTTAATCTTATTATCTTCAACTACAATCAGTCCATCCTCGATAATCTCTTCTCTTTCAACATCTATCAGCCTCAGATTCTTAAATACCTTTTTCATTGAATTCCCCTCTCCTATCAGCTTTCATCATGCCTAAAACCTTCATATAATCTCATCACTAAAATATTTATAAAATTTATAATCTAATTGCACAATATCATTAATCTGTCAATATATCAAGATGTAACCAGACATAAAAAACTCTACCAGATTAAAGACCCAGTAGAGGCAGTTATAAGCTATTAAAAAAAAACCAATTTTCCTCCAGACTAAATACCCTCAAGATTCGGTTATTCTTCGCTTTAGCTTCGGTCCTGATTCTGTTTAAATTCGCTCTAATTACGGTCTAGCTGCGGCTAAAGCTCAGTAAATTAAAAGCTCATGAGAATTAATAATAAATATTCAATTCAGATATATTCCAGTTATCCTCCGGCAGTGCTCCGGCTTTGCTCCGGGAATCTTCCGGCAGTGCTGCGGCTATCTAACGGCAATACTCCTGGATATCTCCAATAAATAAACAATCCAAAAAATATAACCAGA
>CAZLCX010000023.1:0-4102 GCA_964558325.1 uncultured Halanaerobiaceae bacterium
AGAAATTTCTAAAATAGCATATAATCAAAACTGGATAGGCAGTGCAAAGTTATTAATTGTTTTATGTACTAATATAGTGTCTGATGAACGGGGTGGTAGGGATATTAAAAAGCAAGATTTCAGGAGCTTAAAACTGAAATCGAAAAGCTGGATCAAGAACTTTACAGTAAGTTAAATCAAGAGGAACATCAGACTAAGATAGCAGGGACTCATATGGTATTAGCAGCTTTAGAACAGGGGGTTGGTTCTACCTGGGTTTCTTATTTCAAAGTAGAAGAATTATCTAAATTATTAGGTCTGCCTGAGGGCTATCTTCCAGCAGAAATTATAGCCTTTGGATATCCTAAAGATGAGATGAAAGTTACAGAAAAGAAAAGTAGAGATGAAATTATTTTTTATAATAATGAATTTAGAAACTAAATGAAAAATTAAAGTTTTTGATTTTGCCAGAAATGAAAAATATTTTATAGTATAATTATATTGATGCTGGCAGAAAAGTTGATAGTTAAATTATAATAAAGAGAAGGTAGTTTAGACTGTTTTTGGAGACCTGGATAAAATTAATAAAACCCAGGATTTTAAAGAGGGAGGAATTAAAAATGGGAAACACAAGAATTGCATTTATTGGTGTTGGCGGAGTGGGAGGATATCTAGCCGGCAGGCTAATTAATAACTCTTCAGAAAATATAAATTCATTTTTAATTGCCAGGGGTGACCATTTAGAGGCAATCAAAAAGAATGGCCTCAAAGTTATTGAAGATAAATCCAGTGAGTTTACTGTTAGACCTACTGATGCCTTTGAGGATATATCAAAACTTAAAGATATTGATATCTTTATTATAGCTGTTAAATCTTATGATCTTAATGAAGTCTGTCAGGCAATAAAGCCGAAAATAGCTGATGATACTATTGTCTTACCATTGTTAAACGGCTTTGATATAGCAGATAAAATTAAGCAAATAATCAATAAAGGCCATATTCTGCCTGGTTTGATTTATATTTCTGCCAGAATCGATGAACCCGGGGTAATTAAACAGGTAAGTGCCAGTCATAATATTATATTTGGGCAAGACAATACGAAGTCAGATTATTATCCAGAAGAATTGATTTCTGTATTTGATCAGGCAGGAATCAATTATAAGTGGACTGATGACCCGGCCCCGGAAATCTGGAACAAGTATATTTTTATTGCAAGTTTTTCTCTGGTTACATCTTTAAAAAATAAGACAATTGGTGAAGTTTTAGAAAGTGACTCTTTAAAAACCTTAACCTCTAATATTATGGATGAAATTTTGCAGGTAGCGGAGGCATCCAGGGTTGAACTTGATGATGATATAGTTGCAAAAAGCCTGGAGAAGGCAGCTGAGTTTCCTTATGATACAAAGACTTCTCTGCAAAGGGATATAGCTAAAGGAAAAGAGAGAAATGAGTTAGATATTTTTGCCAGAAGCATAATTGATGCTGCTTCAAAGTATGGAATATCAGTACCTAATACTGAAAGGGTTTATGGGGAACTTATGAAAAAGTTTATATCATAGAGTAAATGATAGCAAAAAAATATCTCAACAGGAGAGTTTTTAATGAACACAAATATTAAAAATATCATAGACAGTGCTTATTTTATCGGGGGCTCTACCTGCAGTGGTAAAAGTACGATAGCAGAGGCTTTGGTTACAAAACATAATTTTAATTATTATAAAATTGATGATTATGAAATGGAGCATATAGAGCAGGCCACTTCTGAAAATGAGCCGACTATGTTTAATTACTTGCAAATGAATTGGGATCAAAGATTGATGAGACCACCTCAAACACAGGCTGAAGAGTTATTTGATTTCTACAGGGAAAGATTTAATATGATTATATCTGACCTTGAAAAGTTTCCAGAAGACATAACTTTAATTTTAGAAGGTGCAGCTCTATTACCGGAGGAATTGGATAAATTAGAAATAGATAAGCACCAAATAATTTATTTAGTTTCATCAAAAGAATTTCTGACAGGGAATTATTCTAAAAGAAACTGGATTCATGATATATTATCAGAATGTAAAGATCCTGAGCAGGCTTTTAATAATTGGATGGAAAGGGATTATATATTTGGGAAATTAATTAAAAGCCAGGCTGAAGAATTAGGACATAAAGTTATTCATATAGATGGTGGTAATGCTTTAAATCAAAATATCAGGAAAGTGGAAAACCACTTTAAGATTTAAAATATTACACTTTTAATTGAGTTTTTCTGGGCTGTCTGCTTATTTGCTGAGCCTGTCTTTATTGGATCTGGCAACAGATATATCGGAAATAATTTCTTATTATTAGGAGATGGAGTTATTAATGAAACCAAAATTAGAATCAGCTTATTTATCTATAGAAAATGTTGAAAGAGCTATAAATTTTTATGAATGGTTTTTAGAAAGAAAGGCAGTTAAGAAGGGGAATAGTTTATATCTTTTTGAGATTGATGATTTTCGTTTATTTTTATTTGATCATAAAAATGAAAAAGAGCAGGTAAAATATGGGGATAATTGCCTGTTAAGTTTTGAAGTTGAGGATGCTAAAGAAACAAAAGAAAAGATTGAACAGCGTGGTTTGAAAATAGTTTTCCCTTTAGAAAAAATATTAAATAATTTAGTCTTTGAGTTTCAGGATCCTGAAGGTAATCATTTAGAGGTTTTCTCTAAATTGTCATAAATAAGTAAAATATAATAAAAATGTTTTTTGAGAAGAGGAGAATAAGTGAATTATGAATTTGTTCAAATGGACTTAGAATATGCCAAACAAATAAAAACCTGATGACGGCAAAGTTAAATTGTATCAGGATAAATATTTAAAAAGATGAGTATAATAATTTTAGATTAGAAATTGGCATGAATCTTTCAGCAGAATTTAAGATTAATCATGGCATGAAAATTAAGAGGAGGAAAAAAATTGAATAAGGCGATAAGAGGAGATATTTCAATCCGTCCAGAAACGCGTAAAGATTATAAAGATATAGTAAGTCTTGTTCTGAGGTCCTTTAAGGAGGGGACTCCGTATTCAGATGGTACAGATATTATAGCTTTAATTGAAGAAATTCGAGACTCAAAATATCGGATACCTGAATTATCCTTTGTGGTTGAACTTGATAATAAAGTGGTTGGCCATTTTCTCTTTTCCCATTTTCCAATATCACCAACCAGAGATGGTGGCTATGAAGATAAAGCGGAATCAGAAATAGTGATGCTTGCTCCAGTAGCAGTACATGCAGATTATTTCAAGCAGGGAATAGGTTCTTCTATGCTGCTGCTGGGGATTGAAAGGGTAAAAGAGTTAGGATATAGAGGGATAACAGTTGAAGGCGATTTTAATTTCTATAATCAGATTGGCTTTGAAACTTCATCTAAATATGACATTTATCCAACAAGTGGGTATCCTATGGAAGAGCCAAGGTGTATGATGTGTCAGGAAACCTATCCAGGTTCACTGGATTCAGTTAAGGGCTATATTGTTTATGATATGTATTATAATGCATAATGCTGTCTGGCTTAATATAAATTAACTAATTTTAGTTAAGTTAATTCTCATTAATTTCATTTATATTTAAAAAGAAATCAAGATTAAGTTGAGGTGGCAAAATGAATAATACAAAATTATCTATATCTGAAATCAAGGAAAATTTAAACAGGGGAAACCAGAAAATAGATGAGATAATTGCAAGCTCTTTAGCGTTAATAGAAGAAAAGGAAGATTTAATAGCGGCCTTATTACCTGAAAAAGATCGTAAAGAACGGCTGGAGCAAGATATTAAAAAGTTAAAGGATAATTATTCCTCTGCAGTTTCAAATCCTGATTTATATGGTGTGCCAGTAGCTGTGAAGGATATTTTTCATGTCAATGGTTTTAAAACCAGGGCCGGTTCCAGGCTGGATCCTGATCTACTTACTGGGAAAGAAGGTTATCTTATTAAAAAGCTGCACTCCCAGGGTGCTCTAGTTATAGGCAAGTCAGTAACCACTGAATTTGCTTATTTTGAGCCTGGCCCTACCAGAAACCCCCATAATCTTGAGCATACTCCAGGAGGATCCAGCAGTGGCTCGGCAGCAGCGGTGGCGGCTGGTTACTG
>CAZLCX010000023.1:4202-19851 GCA_964558325.1 uncultured Halanaerobiaceae bacterium
ATACTCCAGGAGGATCCAGCAGTGGCTCGGCAGCAGCGGTGGCGGCTGGTTACTGCCCCCTGGCTCTAGGAACTCAGACAATCGGCTCAATTATAAGACCGGCAGCTTTTTGTGGGATCATTGGTTTTAAACCCAGTTATGGTAGAATTCCTCTTGAAGGACTGATTAAGTTTTCTAAATCTGTAGATCATATAGGTTTTTTCACCAGGGATATAAAGGATATGGAGATAGCATTTGAGGGCTTATTACCATCAGGAGAATTTAAAGGAGTTAAAGAATTTTCTCGACCTATTCTGGGTGAGCCTGATTCGGCATTTATAAACCAGGCTGATGATACTGGTTTGAGTAATTTTCAATCCAGTAAATCTATTTTAAAAAAGGCAGGTTATCAAATTAAGCAGACTTCTGTTTTAAAAGATATAGCTGATATTAATAATTCCCATAGAACACTTATTGCCTATGAGTTTGCCAGAGTTCAAAGAGAATGGTATAAAGAATATAAGGATCTTTACAGAAAAGAAACAGCAGATTTGATTGAAAAGGGTTTAAAGATTAAAAAGGAAGACTATCTCCAGGCAAAATCTGAGAGGCTAAAATTAAGAAATAAATTTAAAAAGGTAATGGATGAAGAGGGAATAGATCTTTTCATTTCTCCTTCAGCACCAGGTCCGGCACCTGAGGGGATTGATTCTACAGGGGATCCAGTTATGAATTTACCCTGGACCAATGCCGGATTACCAGCTATTACAGTTCCAGCAGGGAAAACTGAGGAAGGTTTACCATTAGGATTACAGTTGGCTGCAGGCTATGGCTTAGATGAAAGATTATTAAAATGGGCTTGTGATATCGCCGACCTTCTAGGAAACTGCTAAAAATGAGAGGATTGTAAGATTTTATTCTTACTGCGACTCTAATTGTAATTATGCTTTTAAGTAACTGGATAGAGATGAGATCTGTAATTGGAGCTATCCAGGCTTTAGAGGAACTGGCTAAACTAATATCAAACCAGGCCCACAAAATAGCCGACGGCGATACAAAAACTATAAAAATTAAAAAATTAAATAAAGGAGACTAGGTCCTGTTTAAGCCAGGAGAGAAGATTCCTGCTGGTGTGTTAATTTATGAAGGCAGTTCTTCTATTGATGGAGCAGTGCTAACCGGTGAATCAGAACCGGTAGAAAGAGGAGAGGATGAAGAAGTAATAGGTGGTTCAGTTAATGGTGGTAGTTCTATTAGAACCAGAATTGAGAAGGCCGGCGATAACAGCTACCTGTCCTCATGCCTTTGGACTTTCCATTTCCCTGGCATCAGGAGTACTGTCTGGTTTTGGAATTATGATTTCTCCTGCAGTAGGGGCGGTTTTAATATCAATGAGCACTGTAATTGTAGCAATCAATGCCAAACTCTTAAAATTTTAAATACAACTTCATTCAAAATTACTCAGGAGTAGAGACAGTAACTGAAGAAATTATAAAAAAATTAATTATATGCAGGAATTCTAAGCTGCATCGAGAATAAAATATCAAGGCGTTATGTTAATAACTAAATAACGTCTAAAATTATACAGGGGTGATAAAATGAGAAAGTTGTTAGAAATTGGGGTAATTTTAGTACTTGTAATTGGAGTAGGTCTTTTTGCGGGACCTGGCATTCAGGCAGAATCAATCAGGTTGGCAACTACTACCAGTACAGAAGATAGCGGTTTATTAGATGAATTACTACCTATTTTTACTGAGGAGACTGGAATTGAAGTCGATGTAATAGCAGTTGGTACCGGCCAGGCTTTAGAAATTGGCCGGAGAGGTGATGCTGATGTTGTAATGGTTCATGCCCCTGATTTAGAAAAGGAATTTGTAGAAGAGGGTTATGGAACTGAGAGAACATATATTATGTATAATGATTTTGTAATTGTTGGTCCTACTGAAGATCCAGCTAATATTAGTGATCTGGCTGAAGATGACCAGGGGGTAGAAGTTGCCATGGAGCAAATCTATGAGGCTGGTAATAGCGAGGGTCTTAGATTTTTATCCAGAGGTGATGATTCTGGGACTCATCAAAAAGAATTGGAACTCTGGGAAGCTGCTGGAATTGACGATGTCACAGAAAGTGACTGGTATGATTCTTTGGGGCAGGGTATGGGCTCAACATTAATAACTGCTAATGAGATGGCTGGATATGCCTTAACTGATCGGGGAACTTATCTCTCAATGGCCGAAGAGATAGCTCATCTGAAGATACTTTATGAAGGCGATGATGCATTAAATAATCCTTATGGTATAATTCCACTTAACCCGGAAGTTTTTGAAAATGTTAATCATGAAGCTGCTCAAAAATTAGTGGATTTTATGGTGAGTGATGATATTCAGGAATTAATCGGTGAGTTTGGTACTGAAAAGTTTGGTCAGCCTTTATTTTTCCCTGATGCGGACTAAATTTATTTTTGGTAAATTTTTAACTGATATTATAGGGTGATTGATAATTTTTGCAATGCAGGTGATTTAAATGAATACATTAATTGAGGGTCTTCAGGAAGCATTAAGATTATTAGTGAATTTAGATAGAGAAGTTTTACAGATCATTGCTGTCTCGCTTAAGGTGAGTGGGACAGCTCTGGTTTTTTCTGTCTTTATTGGTCTGCCTTTAGGAACAATTCTTGGATTAGGAAATTTTCCTGGGAAAAAGATTATTACCGCCTTTCTTTATACCGGTATGGGCTTTCCACCAGTCGTTGTTGGACTTTTTGTCTTTATAATATTTTCAAATAGCGGTCCCCTGGGAGATTTAAATTGGTTATTTACAACCAGAGCGATAGTTGTTGCTCAGACAGTAATAGCATTACCTCTGGTAGCAGGTTTTATCATGACTGCAGTCATGGGGGTAGATAAGAATCTCTTACTCCAGCTGAGGTCTTTAGGTGTGACCAGGGCTCAGATGATCTGGACTATCATTAAAGAGGCCAGATTAGGAGCTTTAATTGCAATAATAGCTGGCTTTGGTGCTGTTATCTCAGAGGTGGGAGCTGTAATGTTAGTCGGTGGTAATATTCGGGGCAAGACCCGGGTTTTAACAACAGCAATTATGCTGGAAACAAGGCAGGGAAGGTTTGGCCTGGCAATAGCACTGGGATTAATCCTCTTGACAATAACATTTATTATAAATATTTTAATGCTTAATCTTCAGGAGAAGGAGCGGAATTAAGCTTATGTCTATTACATATAGGTTAGAAGGAATAAGTAAAGTGTATGATGAAAAAAAGATCTTAAATATCAGGGAATTAGAATTTAAGACCGGTGAAATTTTTGGCCTGGTTGGTCCCAGTGGAGCTGGTAAAAGCACACTTCTCAGGCTTCTAAATTTTTTGGAAAAACCAACTTCAGGCAGAATAAAGTATAATGGCGATGGCTATATTGACGGCAAATTACCTGATCTTAAAAAAAGGCGATCCATTACAACAGTACTGCAGCAGTCAGCTCTGCTCCATCAATCAGTCTGGAAAAATGTGATCTATCCTTTAAAAATAAGAGGAATTGAAATAAATGAAATGAGAAGAAAGGAGATTGAAGAACTTCTCAAATATTTAGGACTTCTAGAGATTAAAGACCAGAGGGCGGATAAACTTTCTGGAGGTGAGGCTCAGCGGGTTGCCATGGCCAGGGCAGTTGTCTTTGAGCCAGATGTTTTATTGCTGGATGAACCAACTTCTAATCTCGATCCTTCAAATATCAGCATTATAGAAAGAATGATTCAGCGATATATTAAAAAGCCTGGTAAAACCATTATAATGGTGACCCATAATATTATGCAGGCCAAAAGGCTGGCTGATAGAGTTGGGTTGATTTATGAAGGTGAAATGATTGAAGTTGCAGAAAAAAATAAGTTTTTTAACAACCCAGAAAGAAACCTGACTGAAAAATTCTTAAATGGCGAATTAATCTATTGATCTAACTGGAGGGTTTATCATGAAAGCAAATTTTCGCTGCTGGCTTGAAAATGACCAGGGTGAGCAGATTGTCGGCCCTGGTCTCTACCGACTGTTAACTGAGGTTGAAAAAACAGGATCTTTAAACCAGGCTGCCAGAGAAATGAATATGTCCTATCGGACTGCCTGGGGTAAAATCAAAAAAATAGAAGAGAGAGTTGGAGCCGAAGTCATCGAGAAGAAAGTTGGCGGTAAAGATGGTGGTGGGTCAGAGCTTACTCCTAAAGGATACCAGCTCATGGAGATTTACAGCCAGCTAAAAGTCAGGCTGGAAACTATTTTAAAAGATTTTAAAGAGGACTGATAAATCACCTGGTTTAAGTGATTCAAAAATTTTTATAAGTAATAGTTTTTCTAGCATTTAAACAACGAGTATAGTTACTTATTAATTCTTTTCCCATCTTCTTACCAAAAGCTTCAATATGAGATTTTTCTTTTTTAAAATAAATCTAGAATTCAGGTTGTTTCTGAAGCCTGTTACAACTCTTGACAACTTCCATAGGGAAGTGTATAATTATTATATAATCAATTTTCTGATATTTTAAAAAATTTAAACAGGAGGACTGCTTATGTCAGAGCAACTTGTTAAGGCCATTGCTGATGTCAAAGAAGATGAGGCGCTGACTATTGTTAAAAAAATGCTGGCGGATGGGGAAGATCCTATTAAAATTTTGAGAAAATGTAGAAAAGGTGTTGAGATTATAGGGGATAGATATGAGTCTGGTGATTATTTTATGCCGGAACTGATTATGGCAGGAGAGATTTTAACAGCTATCTCTGATCTTACCAGAAATAGAATTGAAGCCAATCAGGATGAAGAGGAGTTTTTAGGAAAAATTCTTTTAGGAACTGTTGAAGGTGATATCCATGATATCGGCAAAAATATTGTCTCATTTATGCTTGAAATTAATGGATTTGAAGTTATTGATTTAGGTGTAGATGTTCCAGCAGCAGATTTTATTCAGGCTATTAAAGATGAAACTCCTGATATAGTTGGCATGAGCGCTCTATTAACCCTGGCCTTCGATCAGATGAAAGCTACAATTGAGGCCATTGAAGAGGCAGGTTTAAGGGATAAGGTTAAAATCATAATAGGTGGAGCTCCAATTAATGAAAAAATCAGAGAACATACTAAAGCTGATGGCTGGGCAAAAGATGCTGTCGAGGCAGTAAATATGTCTAAAACCTGGGTAGGGGTGAGTTAAATATGCTAGGAATAGATAACTGGGATCAATTAAGTCCAAGAGAAAAGTATGAGAAACGCTTTGAGAAATTTAGCAAACCTGATCTTGATTTTCCAGATGAATCTGTAAAAGAAGCCTACCAGGAAAGAATTCAGATGCTTAAAGATGTTATCGAGTTAAAGAAACCTGTCAGAGTTCCTCAATGTCTCAATATGGGTGTTTTTGTAGCAGATTATGCCGGTTATACAGCTAAGGATATGATGTATAATTATGAAAGATTAGGAGAAGCCTTTAAAAAGTTTCATAAAGATTTTGAGGTAGATGCTGCAGCCAGTTCAATGCTTATGGGACCTGCCAGGGTTTTTGATATTCTAGAATATAAGCTTTATGACTGGCCAGGTAATGGAGTAGATGAGAAGAGATCCTATCAATGTATCGAAAAAGAGTATATGAAAGCAGATGAGTATGACCTATTAATAAATGACCCTTCTGCATTCTGGATGAGGTTTTATATGCCCAGGATTATTGGGGCAATGGAATCCTGGGGTAAATTATCACCCTGGACAGATATAATTGAACTGCCATTTATGGGGCCAACTTTTATACCCTTTGGAATGCCTGATGTTCAGGAATCGCTGAAAAAATTAATGGAAGCAGGTTCAGCTGCACTGGAATGGGCTGGAGCTTTTTCTCAAATAGATGCAGAGGTATCAGCTATTAATGGGCTTCCACCACTTTTTGGTGGTTTTGCCAAAGCTCCTTTTGATACCTTAGGCGATACCCTCCGGGGAACAAGGCCTATAATGACTGATATGTTTAGGCGTCCTGAAAAGCTTTTAGAAGCTTTAGAAGTTCTGACAGCAATAAATATTGAGATGGGAATTCGGGCAGCCAATCAAAATAATAACCCGATAATCTTTATCCCCCTCCACAAGGGTGCTGATGGTTTTATGTCAGAAGAGCAGTTTGGTAAATTTTACTGGCCAACCCTAGAAAAAGTTATAAAGGGTCTTGTTGAAGAAGGGATAGTTCCCTATTTGTTTGTTGAAGGTGGATATAATGATAGATTAGAATATCTGGCTACAGAAGCTGAGATTCCAGAAAAACAGACCATCTGGATTTTTGATGATACTGATATGAGGAAAGCTAAAGAGGCTATAGGCGATAGAGCCTGTATCGGCGGCAATGTACCGGGATCGCTTCTCCAGACCGGTTCTCCTGAAGAAGTAGAAGAGTATGTTAGAGACTTAATTGAAAATGTAGGAGCAGATGGAGGATATATTCTGGCAAATGGTGTTGTCCTTGATGATGGTAAAGTCGAAAATGTTGAAGCAATGCTTAGTGCAGGCAGAAAATACGGTAAATATTAATTAATCAGCCTGTCAGTTTTACTGGCAGGCTTATTTTTTTAAAACTTTAAAGATGGCAGGTGATTGTAAGTGTTAAACCAGGAAATAGATCGTGATTCATATGAACCAGTCTATATGCAAATAGTAAAAATTTTAAAAAAAGCAATCTCTGCTGGCTATTTCAAACCAGGTGATAAATTACCTTCAGAAAGTCAACTCTGTCAGGAATTCTCAGTCAGTCCAATGACAGTTCGCCGGGCCCTTGATGTATTGATAGAACAGAATATAATCTATGGGATACAGGGTAAGGGTACTTATATTAGAAAAATTAAAATTGGCTCAGCAAATTTTGAACTAACTGCATTAAAAAAGTTTTTCTCATCCAATCAAATTAAAGTTAAATTACTGGCTGTTGGAGTTGAAGATGCAGATAAAAAGACTGCAGAAAAATTAAATATTAATCCAGGAGATTCTGTGATTTACTTAAAGAGACTCTTATTAAAAAATTCTCTTCCCTATTTTTTGCATGAAGAATTTCTTTTATATGACCCAACCCGGCCGATCGTTGAATCTGAGTTAGAAGTAACTTCACTGGAAGGTTTTTTTGATGGCACTGGTTCATCTGAGATAATGAATGGTTTTCTCAAGTTGAAACCGGTAATTTTTTCATCAGATCAGGCTGAATATCTTAATTTAAAAGCAGGTACTCCAGGGTTTAATTTAGAACATATTTTCTATGATTATAAAGACCAGCCTATAAACTGGGGCAAATTCTACTGTAGCGATAATAAGCTGGACCTTCAAACACATATTGGCATCAAAGATGACAATCAGGAATTGGGGGCTGATTTCAGTGCAGCAGAGAATAGATAATAAAAAAGCAAGTAAAATAACAGAATTAACAGCAGAACTCAAAGAAGACCAGGTTCTGAAATTAGTTGAAAAACGCCTGGAAAATGGAGTAGACCCTCTAGAGATAATTAAAGACTGTCAGCGGGGAATGCAGATAGTCGGCCAGAAATATGAAGCCAAAGAATATTATCTCTCTGGAATGATTATGGCCGGTGAGATCTTAAAAGAAGTAATGAAAATTATAGAACCATATATCCAGGAAAATAATGAAGATAATAATATAGAAGGGAAAATAGTTTTAGGAACTGTAGCCGAGGATATCCATGATTTAGGCAAAAATATTTTTCAAATACTCCTTAACTGCCATGGATTTCAGGTGATTGATCTTGGGGTTGATGTTTCGGCAGATAGTTTTATTAAAGCGGTTAATGATCATAAACCTGATATAATAGGGCTTTCAGGGGTAATGTTATCATCCCATGATCGAATGAAAGAAATAATTAAGACCCTTGAAAATAATTTTCCTGAAACCTGTCCCCCGATAGTAATTGGAGGAAGCCAGCTTAATCAGGATGTAGCAGATTATATAGAAATAGAATACTGGAGTAAAGATGCAGTTAAAGGTCTTGAGCTCTGCCAGTCCTTAATTAAGAGGAAGGGGAAAAGTAGCAATGAAAACAATAATGATTGCCTGTGAAACAATTAAAAAAGAAATAGAACTGGCAATGGCTAAAACCGGGGAGCTTTATCCAGTAACCTGGATAGAGTCCGGTCTCCATGAAAATCCAGATAAATTAAAAGAACATCTCCAGGAAAAACTGGATGAAATAGATGAAGTTGATAGAATTCTATTAGCCTTTGGCTTCTGCGGGAATGCTGTCCTTGGTCTAAGAACAGGAGATTTTGAACTGGTTATTCCCAGGGCTGAAGATTGTATATCGCTGTTACTCGGTTCAAATGAAAAAAGACGTGAGACCATCGATCTTTCCCATACATACTTTTTAACTGAGGGTTGGCTGGAAAATGAAGAGAATATCTGGAAAGAATATCAGTATGTTGTTAAGAAATATGGAAAGGAGAGAGCAGATAGAGTATTTGAAATAATGTTAAAGAACTATCACCACCTGGCCGCCATTGATACAGGGGCCTTTGATTATGATAAATTTTATCAGGATATTCTGGAGATAGCTGAAACTCTAAAGTTAGAACCGGTTAAAGTTAATGGTGATTTAAGTTTTCTGGAAAAATTATTGACTGGTCCCTATCCTGAAGAGCAGTTTTTAATCTTAAAATCAGGAGAGGAAGTAACCTATGAAAAACTGCGGCAGATTGAACCTTTAAGTTCATCTGGACAGATAAAATAAGGAGTGATTATTTTGCAAAATAGCAGTTCAGATTATCCCAAGTATCGCTGGTTAGTCCTGGCTATAGCCTGGTTTTCCTTCTTTGGTCTGGCCATGGCCTGGTACATAATGCCGACACTGGAATATCAGATTGTTGAGATTTATAGCATTACCACAGCCCAGTATTCTCGAGCTCTAACCCTGCCCTTTTTAATTGCCGGTATTCTTTCAATTGGAGGTGGAATGCTGGCAGACCGGTTTGGCCTCCGAAAGGCTGCCTCTCTGGGGATAATAATTTCAGGTATAGGAATTATGGTTCGTGCCAGCACAGCCAGTTATCAGATTTTACTGTTAGCCATGTTTCTTATCGGTACCGGACTTGGCCTGATTATGCCCAATCTGCCTAAGTTAGTCAGCATCTGGTTTCCACCAGAAGAAACTGGTCTTGCGACAGGAATTTACAATACAGGTTTAATGGGAGGAATTTCAACTGGATTAGTGATTGCCCCCTTATTACCTGACTGGTCTCAGGGAAATTTAATGCTGGGAGGTCTGGTAGTTGTTTTAGGAATATTATTTTTTTTAATAGTCAGAGATTCTCCTCCAGGTAAAGAGATTATGAGAACACCATTATTAGAAGGTATTCAGACTGCAGCCAAAAGTAAGAACAGCTGGCTTGCAGCTATGGCAGTATTTTTTGGTCTTTCTGGTATGGTCTCGATTCAAAGCTCTCTGCCTGCTGCTTTAAATACAGTTTATGGTATTGAAATGGGAGCAGGGGGCCAGGTTGCCTCCTTAATAACATATGCTGGAGTCTTTGGCTCTCTGACATTACCAGCTCTGGCGGAAAAATCAGGTAAACTTAAAAAGAACCTTATCTTATTAATCCTGGGATTTCCTATTTTTATGTATCTAACCTGGCTGATTGGCGGTCAGTCGATGATAATACTCTGGGGTGGAACAATTTTAGCAGGATATATTGCCGGTGGATCACTGCCAATATTTATGTCAGTACCTGTTTATCTGCCAGATATTAAATCAGATCCAGTCCAGGCTCAACATGTAGGGGGAGCATCAGGAATGCTTTCATCTTTGATGAATATGGGAGGTTTTATTGGTTTTCCCTTTGTAGTAACACCGATAATTATCAATTTTGGCTATAATACTGGCCTGCTGGTAGCCTGTATTCTCTTTGCAACCCAGGCAATTTTAGCTAAATTCATTGATTTTAAATAGACTTAAATATTTGAATGAAAAAATCTTTAATTATAATAGATGATATCAGGCTCTTAAGAAAATTAATTCTGACAAAATTCACTCACCTCTATTAAATCTAATTTTAAAATGATATAATTAATATTATTTAGAGAATAGAGGTGTTTTGCTTGAAGATAACAGCGATTTATGGTAACAACAGAAAGGGCAGCACTTATAATTCAGTCCAGGTATTAAAAGAAAAATTAAATGAGCATGGAGCAATCGAATATACTGATATATTTCTGCCGGCTGAATTATCTGAGTCCTGCAGAGGCTGCTTTAACTGTTTTTTTAAAGGGGAAGAAACCTGCCCTGATAGCGAACAGGTTCAAAAGATTGTAGCTAAGATGCTTGCGGCAGACGGAATAATTCTGTCTTCGCCGGTATATGCCCTGGATGTTTCAAGTTCGATGAAAAACCTGCTGGATCACCTCTGTTATATGTGGATGCCCCATCGCCCCAATGCTGAATTTTTTAGTAAAACTGGTTTTGTGCTTTCCACTGCAGCAGGTAGCGGAACCAGAAGGACCAATAAAACTTTAAAATTAAGTCTGGATTATTTAGGTTTTAAGAGAATCTATTCCTATGGAGTTAATATAGCAGCCACAGACTGGTCAGGAGTCAGCATCAAGAAAAAAGAAAAGATAGAAGCAGATTTAACTAAACAGGCAGCAAAATTTTATAAAGCCACATTAAATCGTGAGAAATTATGGTATAGACCTAAGACCAGGTTGATTTTTCTGGCAATGAGACGACTTATAAAAACATATGAAAATGCCAATCTCGATAAAGCCTACTGGGAAGAGCAGGGCTGGTTTAGTGGGGATTCTCCCTTTATTTGAAATTACTAAAAAATATTAACAACAACCCTGGTAAAATTATCAGGGTAATTTTTATATTTAATTATAACTTTATTTATAAACATTAATTTATAAAAATATTTAAAAATTTAAACAATGAAGAATTATTTGACTATCAGAATCCAAGTTTCACGAGAAGGATTGGAGTATCAGTTGTAGTGCTGGAAACCATTAGATTTTCAACGCTAGAAGCTATCTTTGAAGTTCTGGACTGACAGTCAGGAGATTTTCTGGAATAAGACTGGATTAAATGCTAAGGCAGTTAATTTATTATAAAGACTTTAAAAAAACAGGGGATAATTCCCCTGCTTTTTTATGTAATCTTTGAAACTTATAACTTCCAGGGCAGATAGGATAAGATAGCTCTTCCTATTCCGACGGTTACCACCTCCGTTAACGATTAGGATTATTCCTGGTAAATTATCAGCCCCCATCCCTATAAATTTCAAAATAAGATTAGGTTGAAGTATCATCATATTAATATACAATATTAGGAATGTCTATAATATATTTTTGCAGACTTAAAAATAATTGCAGGAGTTGAAAAAGATAAATAATAATAGTATAATATAAGATATTATTGTAAAATTTTTAACAAAAAATACCCTGGAGGCCTGACATGAACCTTTCAATTGTAAAAAATGATTTAAAAAGGAATAAGACAATAAATATTACTCTGTTAGTATTTATTGTTCTTTCAGCATTTCTGGTCTCACTGGGAACTATGATCCCAATTCAACTTTTTAGTTCAATTAATAACATGTACGAAATAGCCAGACCACCTCATTTTATGCAGATGCATGTTGGAGATTTCAGTCAGGCCGATGTTGACAGGTTTGCCAGGGAAATTGATTATATTGAAGCCTGGCAGACAGTCGAGATGATTGATATCTTTGGCAATAATATTCAGGTAATAGGTTCAGATGGCAACAGTTATTTAATGACAGATAGTTTAATTGATAATTACTGGGTAACACCAAATAAGGATAATGATATCCTCCTTGACCTTAACAATCAGCCATTATATCCAGAACAGGGTGAAGTTGCCGTTCCATTGATATTACTAAATCGCTATAATATAGAGATAGGTGATACTATCAGAGTTAGAGATGGCGATTATAATAAAGATTTTAAAGTTTCATCCTTTGTTAGAGACTCTCAGATGAACTCAACTCTGGCCTCATCGACGAGATTTCTGGTTAATCAGGAAGACTTCAATCAGCTTAGAGATAATACAGGAGATATAGAATATTTAATAGAATTTTATTTTGATGATTCCTCCAGGGCTTCAGCTTTCCAGACTACTTATGAAAATGCAGGGATGCCAGTCAACGGCCAGGCTATCACCCTGGATATTATCAGGCTTGTTAGTGGCTTCTCCAATATTTTTATGACAGTTATAATCTTAATTGCCAGTCTCTTTATTATCCTGATAGTCTTTCTCTGTTTGCGGTTTACAATCCTGACTGTAATGGAAGAAGAGGTAACAGCCATTGGTACAATGAAGGCCATTGGGATGAACTGGAAAGATATTAGTCAGATCTATCTCTTAAAATATAAAATATTAATTACTGCTGGATGTATCACTGGTTATTTTATTTCCTTAGCTACCAATAAGATTTTTTTAGCAAATATAAATCAAACCTTTGGCAGAGCGGATATCACATTCTTAACAGTATTAATTCCAGTATTGATGGTTTTAGCTGTCTATTTTCTTGAAGTCTATTTTTGTAAAAGGATAATGAAAAATATCAAAGATATAACAGTTGTTGAGGCACTTGTAACAGGAAGTAAAAGAAGGGTGACTAAAACCTCTAAATTCAGTAAGCTTATTTCCCTGAATAGTTTCAAACATCTGTCAGCAGATTCTTTTTTGACTTTAAAGCCGCTGGTTTTAAAATATAAGAGCTGGCTTATTATCTTTTTTGTAATGCTTATTACATCAGCAATTACGTTAGTTCCGATAAATCTTCTCAATACCATGGAATCACCTGAGTTTATTACCTATATGGGCCAGTCAATGAATGATATAATGATAAGAATTCCTGGTTCTTCTGAACTGAATCAACAGTATAATCAGGTATTAGGGGTTCTAGAGGGAGATAATGATATCAAGGATTACAGCTCAGAGGCCAGGGTAATTTATGAAACAACTGACCTAGATGGACAACCAGTAAACCTTCATGTAAGTAGTTCTAAAACTGCTGATGATCAGATTCAGTATCTTCAGGGCGATATTCCATTAGAGGCAGATCAAATTGCCCTATCAACGATGAATGCCAGCAGGTTAGGAGTCAATCCAGGTGATCAAATAAAGCTTAACCAGAATGGAGAAGAATTCATCGGCACTGTTTCAGGTATTTATCAGGATGTAACAGCTGGCGGTTTTACTGCTAAAATGATAAGACCATATAGTCAGGAACAGGTAGAATCATATTCTTTATTTGTTAACTTAACAGATAATGTTAATATAACTGAAAAAGTTGATCAGTATAGAAATCAATTAACCTTTAATGCTGATATAACAACCATGGAAGAGTTTGTTAATCAGACGCTAGGCGGCGTTGCAAGTCAGTTGAGCAGGGTTGTTCAGGTAATTGTAATCATAGCTATCATTCTGGCTGCTTTAATTACAGTCCTATTCTTTAAACTTCAGGCAGCTAAAGAATATTCCCAGATAGCAATACTTAAAGCCATTGGGTTTTCAGTATCTGATATTAGAAAGCAGTATCTAATAAAGATCAGTCTGGTAGCATTTTTAGGAATAATAGCCGGGACAATTATGGCCAATACTGCTGGAGAATATTTGATTAGTAGTTTTATGAATATTATGGGCATGGGGATAACTAGAATAACTTTTATTATTAATCCAATAATGGCCTATCTTATTTATCCTGTTCTGATTCTTAGTGTAATAATATTTATGACCTGGTCTTCTTCAAAAGAATTTAAAAAATATAATATAATTAGTCTTATTAACGAATAAATAATCAATAGTTTAATTCAGGAGGAGTTAATATGGATAAGATACTGGAAGCTAAAAACCTGTCTAAAGTATTTGGTGAGTCAGAGAATGATCAGGTAAAGGTATTAAGGGGGATTGATCTCCAGATTAATCAGGGTGAATTTGTGGCCATTATGGGCCGTTCTGGTTCTGGTAAATCTACTTTGCTATACAATATAAGCGGGATGGATGATCTAACCAGTGGAGAGGTTATTTTTGCAGGCCAGGATATCTCAGGCCTTTCAGATAAAGAAATTAGCAGCCTCAGGCTTCACAAAATGGGATTTATCTTTCAGCATTCACATCTTCTAAAATTTCTCTCAGTAAAAGAAAATATAATGCTTCCAGCTCTAAAGGCGGCAAAGATTCCTAAAGATAAGATATCAGAAGAGGCCAATAGTTTAATGAAACAGGTTGGAATTGAAGAAGTTGGCGATAATGATATCACAGAAATCTCAGGGGGACAGTTACAGCGTGGGGCCATCTGCAGGGCCTTAATCAATCGACCTGATATTATTTTTGGAGATGAACCTACTGGAGCTCTTAATTCTTCGGCTTCCCAGGAAATATTAAATATCTTAAATGAGATTAACTCCCAGGGTACCACCTTGCTGATAGTAACTCATGATATTAAGGTTGCCACTAGAGCTGAAAAAATTATTTACTTATCAGACGGTAAAATTAAAGCTGAATATAATGCCGGAAAATATAATAAAGAAGATGATTCTTTAGAAGCTAGAGAAAATGAAATAAATAATTGGTTAAAGTCTAATGGGTTTTAAATTAAGATTAAGTAGTAAAAATAAATAATTTTTATAAAAAAGCAGGAGATTATTCCCCTGCTTTTTATAATTACTAGAATAAACTCAATTATGTTATAATTAAATTAGTAAGTAAAAATGAAATTTTATAGTAATAATTACTTTAAAGTTCTTAATCATTCTAATAAATTTATTTATACAAGAGTCTGGAAACTATAGGCTTTATCGGGGTGAATCTGGTTAATAAGGGGGTTAATTAAAAAATGGATAAAAAATCAGATACAGGTATTCCAAATGAAATAAGTTCTAGAAGTGAATACAAAAGAAAGTTCAATTTACGAGAAATGTATCAGGCTTTTATTTATGTACCAGGTGCCCTGGCTAAGTTGATTGATAATAAGAAAAAAGAAATAATTAAAGAAGATTTTATTGAGAGATTGCATTTAGCTGTGACTGAAGTGAATGGCTGTGCTGTTTGTTCCTATGCTCATGCTCAGATGGCTTTAGAGAAAGGAATGAGTAATGAAGAGATAAACAGTTTTTTAAGTGGGGATGGTAGATTTATAAATCAGGAAGAATCAAAAGCAATTGTTTTTTCTCAGCATTATGCAGATACAAGAGGTTTGCCTAAAAAAGAGGCTTATCAATCAATAATAGATGAATACGGAGAAGAAAAAACAGAGATTATTATTTCAGCAATACAATTGATTATGGCAGGAAACATTTTTGGAATACCCTATAGTGCATTTAAGTCACGATTAAAAGGGAAAAAATATAAAGATAGTTCATTAACCTACGAATTAAAGATGCTGTCAGTTGGTCTTATAATAACTCCAATTGCTTTAATTCATGGTGGGTTAAAATCTTTAATCGGTTTATCAAATATAAGGTTTGATTAAAGCTCAATCAATCTATAAATTTTAAAATAATAATCTCAAAAATATTCTTTAGTATATTTAAATCAACGAGACCAAAAGAAGAGAGGTGGAGATAGCTATGGCAAACAAGTATGATATTGGAGTTATTGGATTGGCTGTTATGGGACAGAACCTGGCCTTGA
>CAZLCX010000023.1:19951-29619 GCA_964558325.1 uncultured Halanaerobiaceae bacterium
AAGTATGATATTGGAGTTATTGGATTGGCTGTTATGGGACAGAACCTGGCCTTGAATATAGAAAGCAGCGGCTATAAAGTTGCTGTTTACAACCGCAGCCTGGAGAAAACTACTAACTTTACCGCCAATCAGGGGGAAGATAAAAATATTAAAGCCAGTTACAGTTTGGAAGAATTTGTTGAAGCATTGTCCTGCCCCCGCAAAATAATTTTAATGGTGAAAGCCGGCCAGCCAGTAGATCTGGTTATTGAAAGTCTGTTACCCTATCTGGATGAAGGTGATATTATCATAGATGGGGGGAATTCTCATTTTGCCGATACAGACCGCCGTTTTGAAGAGCTTCAGAAAGATGGGATTCATTTTTTAGGCACAGGTATCAGTGGCGGAGAGTATGGCGCTCTGCATGGCCCATCTTTAATGCCAGGAGGCGAAGAAAAAATTTATGTTCAACTTGAAAAAATCTTCACCTCAATTGCAGCCTGGACTGAAGATGGGCCCTGTGTCGCTTATCTTGGTTCTCGTTCTGCCGGTCATTATGTAAAGATGATTCATAATGGTATTGAATATGGAGTGATGGCCCTGATTTCAGAGGTCTATGATATCATGCGTAAAGCTCTGGATTTAGAAACAGCAGTCATGGCCGAGTTATTTCAGGACTGGAATCAGTCCCAGAACTCTTATTTACTGGAAATAACAGCTGAAATCCTGAAAAAAGAAGATCCTGAAACTGGTAAGGCTCTAATCAATATAATCCTTGATGCCGCCAAACAGAAAGGTACAGGCAAATGGAGTGCAGAAGAAGCTCTGAACCTGGGCTGGCCTATCCCAACAATAACTGCCGCAGTCTATTCCCGTTCTCTCTCATCATTTAAATCTGAACGTCAGGAAATAAGCAGCCGTTTTGGAGGCTGGTCTAAGTCCGATGAAGAAGAGACAGAATTTCTGGATAAGCTTAAGCAAGCTCTTGATCTAGCAACCATTATCGCTTATAGTGAAGGAATGAGTCTGCTGGAGATGGCTTCCTCTGAATATGAGTATAATTTAAACCTGGCTGAGATAGCCAGAATCTGGGAGGCTGGTTGTATTATTCGCTCCAATTTATTAAAACCTATTCGCTCTGCCTATTTAAATGAAGATTTTGTCCATTTAATCTGTGCTGATGAATTCCAGGCTGATTTTATCGAAAAGGCTCCAGCTCTAAGAGATGTGGTCTCTCAGGTGAAAACTCTCGGTCTGCCTATTCCAGCCTTAAGTTCAGCCCTGGATTACTTTGATACCTTAAGGAGTAAAGAACTGCCGGCCAATTTAATCCAGGCCCAGCGGGATTATTTTGGAGCCCATACCTATCAGCGCCGGGATAAAGAAGGTAGCTTTCATACAGAGTGGCAGGATATTCATAATATTTAAGCAGGGCAAAACAAGGAGGAGTTGATATGATCAGCAAAACAAAGCCTGACAGGATTCAGATGGTAATCTTTGGCGGAACTGGCGATCTGACTCGAACTAAGTTGATCCCAGGTCTCTACAAATTATATAAAAGAGGAGCATTACCGGAGCATATTTCTGTACTTGGACTGGCCCGAAGTTTTAGTAACCGTGAAGAATATCTTGAAAGTCTGGCAGCTTCACTTCAGGAAGAAAATCCTGAAATATATAATCAGGAAAGCTGGGCTGGTTTTAAAAGTTATTTAGATTTTATGCAGCTGGATTTTACCGAGGATGTCGGATATCAAAAGCTCCGTCATAAACTAAAAGAACAGGAAGGCAGCCAGGCAGACCGGCACTTTATCTATTATCTGGCCACTGCCCCTAATTTCTTTCCTGTGATTGCAGAAAAGCTCAAAGAATATAACTTAAGTGAATCCCAGGAACCTGGCTGGCCCCGTCTGGTTATTGAAAAGCCCTTTGGTTACAGTCTCGAGTCAGCTATAAAGTTCAATTCCAGGATAAGTGAGGTTTTTCCAGAAGAAAATATTTATCGGATTGATCATTATTTAGGCAAAGAGATGATCCAGAATATCCTGGTAATGCGATTTGCCAATATGTTCTTTGAGCCAATCTGGAATAAACATTACATTGATAATATACAGATTATATCTACTGAGACAAAGGGCATTAAAACCAGGGGTAAGTATTATGATAAAGCAGGAGCCCTTAGAGATATGATTCAGAGCCATCTGCTCCAGATGCTGGCCTTAATCACCATGGAATCCCCAGCAGATATGTCTACTGAATCAATCCGCCAGGAGAAAATAAAATTGTTTAAGACCCTGGCCCGGAGCCCATCTCCTGGCGATATTAAAGAAAACCTGGTTATTGGTCAGTACAAAAGCGGCACTGTTAATAATAAGTCAGTTCCTGGCTATCAGGATGAAGATAATATTGCCAGTAATTCCAGGACTGAAACCTTTGCAGCATTAAGACTAAAGATTAACAATCTCCGCTGGGGTGGAGTCCCTATTTATCTTAAAACAGGCAAACGCCTCCATAAAAAGACTGCCAAGATTTTTGTTCAGTTTAAAGATGATTTCCATCCTGACTTAAGTCAGAAGAGAGATCCAGCTTCTAATCTGCTTATCATTAAAATTCAGCCAGAGGAAGGTGTTTCCCTGCAGTTTAACGCCAAAGAGCCAGGCAGCCAGGATAAGATAACTCCAGTTTTTATGGACTTCTGTCAGCAGGCCCCTGATCTTCAGAATACCCCTGAAGCTTACGAGGAGTTGTTGGTAGCCCTTTTCAAAGGAGAGCAGAGCCTCTTTACCCACTGGGAAGGTGTTAAAAACTCCTGGCTTTATATCGATAGGTTAAGAGATTATCTTGAAAAGTATCAACTAAAACCGGAAAAATATATTCCTGGCAGCAGTGGTCCAGTCTCTGCTAAAAAACTGATGGCTAGAGATGGTCGACGCTGGTGGGATGAGGAGGAATTCGATGCAAGTACATGATATTTCAATGCTGATCAGTCCTGAGATGCCAGTCTATAAAGGCCGGGAAGAAAAGAAGCCCCAATTTACAACGGTGGCCAGTCATAAAGATAGTTCAGCCCATGAGACTGAGTTAACCCTAAATCTCCATACCGGCACCCATCTTGATGCCCCCCTGCATATGCTTGCCGGTGGAGATGATGTTGCCTATCTGGAGGGCAAGCAGTTAATCGCTCCCTGTCAGGTTTTTGATCTAACCGGGGTTGAAGATAAAATTACAGCTGCCGACCTGGCCTATCTTGATTTTAAACCAGACCATTATTATTTACTGAAAACCAAAAACTCTCAGCCAGATTATCTAAAGGATTATCCAGAACAGTTTATTTATCTGGCTGAAAGCGGTGCAGAGAGATTGACAGCTGCCAGCCCAATTGGCATAGGAATTGATGGCCTGGGAATTGAACGGGCCCAACCAGACCACCCCACCCATAAACTGTTGCTAGGAGCAGGGATAATAATTATTGAAGGTCTCCGCCTCCAGGAAATAGAAGCCGGCGATTATACTTTAATACTTGCTCCCCTGAAACTGAAAGGTGTAGAGGGTGCACCAGCCCGGGCTTTTTTACTAGAAAGTAATGTTTTTAATAATTAATAACTATCTAATTATATTTCCTTAAAGTCATTTGTATTAATTTAAGAGAAAATAATAAGGAAATAATTTATAGCTTTAAAATATCAGAATAGGGAGGTAATTAAAATGAATCAAGAAAAATTAAACGTACTCTGGACAAGTGGTGATAAAGAGGTAGCTTTAAATATGATGTTTATGTATATTTTAAACTCCATCAAACATGACTGGTGGGAAGAGGTTAATCTAATCATCTGGGGGCCTTCTGCTAAACTGGCAGCCGAAGATAGAAAGATTCAGGAAAAAATAGAAGAAGGCCTGGAACTAGGAATTACCATAGAGGCCTGTCGGGCATGCGCCAGTAATTATAATGTAGCTGACCGGCTGGAAGAAATGGGTATTGAGGTTAAGTATATGGGCCAGCCACTAACCTCATATCTTAAAGGTGAGGGTAAAGTAATAACGTTCTAAATCCAGAAATTTGAATAATTTAAAACATGATTATTATTGATCAATAAAAGAGGAGAATTAAAATGAGCAATAATCAGGAGCAGATTGAGCATTTTTTAGAATATTTCAATGAGATAGAGAAACATCTTAATAATAAAGATGGCAATTCCAACCTGGGTTTCGCCCGGTTAATTGGTAAATATCAGGATAGAGATAAAATAATTCGCCAGTATGCCGGCGATTTAATGCATCTAAAGGATATTAGAAATCTGCTTGTCCATAATAACAATTATTATGCTATCCCAAACGAATATTCCCTGGAAAAAATTAAAAATATTAGAGATAGAATAATTAATCCTCCAAAAGTATATCCTTTATTCAATTCTAAAGTTGAAACAGTTAGAGATAATGAGCCAATCATAAAGGTTATTAAGTTTATGAAGGAGAGATCTTATTCCCAGGTGCCTGTTGTAAATGATGATAATCAATTTCTGGATCTAATCACCAACAATGCTATTTCTCGCTGGATTGGAAGCCTTGGAGAGCAGAAAGGAGCTCAAATTTTATTTGAGAAAGCCTTAGTAAAGGATGTCCTGGATTATGAAGAAGAAAGCAGTGTCTATGAGTTTATTTCCAGAGATACATTAATAGTTGATGTAATCGATAGGTTTGAAGATTCTCAGAAACAGGGCAAGAAATTGGAAGCTATATTTATTACTAATAATGGCAAAAAAACAGAAAAGTTACTTGATATTTTAACAAGCTGGGATCTACCGGAAATGTATTCAAAGCTAGAAATATAATTATAAAGGAGTGGTGATAAATGAAATATAGAATGCTCGGTAAAACAGGTTTTAAGGTTTCTGAAGTTTCCTATGGTGGTTGGGCTATCGGAGGTTCCTGGGGCCCGGTCAAAGACGAAGAGAGTAAAGAAGCCCTAAGAACAGCCCTGGAAAATGGAATCAATTTCTTTGATACAGCAGATGTTTATGGCGATGGTCATAGTGAGAAGCTAATTGGAGAGATTAAAGCTGAAACAGACAAAGATATCTATGTAGCCACAAAAGCCGGAAGAAGACTTGACCCCCATCTGGCTGAGGGCTATAACAGAGACAACTTGAGGAAATTCGTAAAAAGAAGTCTAAAAAATTTAAATGTCGACAGGCTTGATTTGTTGCAGCTCCATTGTCCTCCTGACGAAGTCTATTATGATGAAAGTGTCTTTAAAGCTTTAAACGAAATGGTTGAAGAAGGCATGATTGCCAATTTTGGTGTCAGCGTGGAAAAGGTTGATCAGGCCCTTAAAGCCCTGGATTATGATAATCTGGCCACTATCCAGATAATTTATAATATGTTCAGACATAAACCGGCTGATCAACTCTTTGCAAAGGCCAAGAAAAATAATGTAGGTATTATCTGTCGGGTGCCTTTAGCCAGTGGACTTTTAACTGGGAAATTTACCAAAAACTCATCCTTTGCTGAAGATGATCATCGAAACTTCAATAGAGATGGCCAGGCCTTTGATAGAGGAGAGACCTTCTCCGGTGTTGATTTTGAAAAAGGCTTAAAAGCAGTTGAAGAATTAAAGGAGATAAAGCCAGAGGGTTTAACAATGGCTCAATTTGCCCTTAAATGGATATTAATGAATGATGCAGTTAGCTGTGTTATTCCAGGCGGTAAGAAACCATGGCAGGTTGAAGATAATGCTGCAGCCTCAGAGGCCGATGACCTTTCTGATAAGGTTATGGCCGAAGTCGATAGAATTTATGATAAATATTTAAGAGAGAGTATTCATCCCCGCTGGTAAAATATAATAGATAATCTATGAAGCCAGGGCAGAGGCCCTGGCTTTTTATCTTCCTTTCTGGCTCTAAATATCAGTTATAATTTAAAATGATGCAGGAATTTATTGAAAAATAGACAATTATAATATTATCAGCCCCAATTTAAGTTTCTAAGGAGGTATTCTAGCAGTATGGATGTATTAAGAGCAGCAGCAAATTCCAGTCCCAATTCTATAGCAGGCGCTTTAGCCGGTGTTATCAAAGAAGAAGGTTTAGCTGAAATGCAGGCAATAGGTGCAGGAGCAGTTAATCAGGCAGTTAAAGCAATAGCAATAGCCAGAGGCTTTGTAGCTCCCTCAGGCGTAGATTTAGTTTGCATACCAGCATTTAAAGATATTGAGATCGATGGGGAAGAGAGGACAGCAATTAAATTTATTGTAAAACCTCGCTGATATAAAATTTAATTAATTTTTATCGGGGCTGATTATAACTGATTATCCTAAAATTAAATCATAAATAAGTATTAAACCAGGAGGCAGATTATGAAAAATAATGAAAAAGTTAAGCAGGAGCTCTTGCGGAGGCGCTGGATTGTCTTACTGGGAGGATTTCTCCTCTCATTGATGGGAGGTATGAGTTATGCCTGGGGTTCATTTGTGCTTCCCCTGGCAGAAAACTGGGGCTGGACAACTGCTCAGGCCAATCTGCCCTTTACTGTAATGATCATAGTATTTTCTGTAACTATGATTCCAGCAGGCTGGCTCCAGGATAAATTTGGCCCCAGGAAGATAGCAATGATTGGTTCAGTAACATTCCTGATAGGTTACAGTCTGGCAGCCCTAATGAGATTTTTCCCCTATCCCCTCTGGTTGACTTTGACTTATGGGCTTGGAGTGGGAATAGCCTGTGGCCTTACCTATGCCACAATAGCTCCAACAGCCCGCAAATGGTTTGCTGACCGCCCGGGATTTGCAGTCTCTCTGGCAGTCATGGGCTTTGGCCTGGCAGCGGTAGTTTTTGCTCCCCTTAAAAAAGAGATGATTAAACTCTGGGGAGTCGATGGAACCCTGCTTGCCCTGGGAATATTTATAACTATAATATCCTTTATTGGTGCCAGACTTATAAGAAACCCTCCCCAGGAATGGACAGCACCAGTAAGCACCAATTCCAATGCTCAGCATAAAGAAGACCCGGAAATAATCGAAGAGGTTCCGCCCCAGGAATTTATAAAGACTGCAAGATTTTATATACTCTGGCTGGCCCTTGCTGCAGTAATTGGTGGAGGCTTAACAGCTATCGGTCTTTTAACCGCCTATGGTGAAATAGAACTTCAGCTGGCCCCTGCTTTTGCAGCCCTGGCAGTATCTTTTTACTCTCTGGCCAACGGAATGGGTCGCCCAGTCATGGGCTGGCTGGCTGACCGTTTTGGCTCAATAAAAGTAATGATCGCTGTCTATATTATCCAGAGTTCAGTATTTATCATGTTCCCCTGGGTGGCAACAAATTATCTATTACTCTTTATCTGTTCGCTCTTGCTTGGCCTTGGTTATGCAACCACCTTTGCACTATTTCCTGTGGTCGTGGCAAAGATTTCAGGAACCAGACATCTTGGCATGAATTATGGTCTGGTCTTTAGTGCCTTTGGTCTGGGAGCTATCACCAGCCTGGTTGGTTCCTGGCTGCTTGATCAGACTGGATCCTTCACCCCGGCATTTTTACTGGCCGGATTTGCCACAGTCTTTGGATTAATTCTATTATTAATACTTTATAAGAAGTTTGTGCTCAGATAATTGAAAGTGGTGAGATAGTTGACTTTGAAAAGAAAAAGGTCAATAAAAATAAAAGTAAATAACTTAAAACCAGGGATGAAAACAGCCAGAGATATAGAGAATGACAGTAATGGTATTTTTATCCCTGCAAAAACAGGTTTAAATAAGTCTGTCAACTTCAGCCCTGAAGAATTTGAAGAGATGAAAAAGCATACCATTTATGGCTATGAAATGTTAAAAGATGTTAATGAAATCCCAGCAGCAGTTAAAAAGGCTGTAATTACCCACCATGAACATTTTAATGGAGAGGGCTATCCCTTAACTTAAAAGTAAAAGGATGCTCTTTTTGGCAGAATTCTGGCCAGTATAGATGCATTTGATGCCATTACAGCAAATAGAGTTTATAAATCAAAAAGCTCACCATTCCAGGCGATGGAAATTTTTGTTAATGAAGAGACCACCCACTTTGATCCGGCATTAAAAGAGGTGTTTTTAGCCCATCTGCCTGACTATTTTATCAAAGAAAATGTCATTCTCAATGATGGTCGAATGGGTAAGATAGTTTTCATTAATCCCCGAAATCCAGAATCCCCGATTATTCAGATATCTGATCAACTTATAGATTTAGCAAAAGAATCCCAACTAGAAATTAAGGAACTTTTTTAAAATCACCTCCTGGTTACCTGACGGTTACCTGCCGGTATCTCTGAGCAAATTTCACAAAGTATTTAAAGTAGATTTTATCCTGTTCTCTAGAATTTAAAAAAAGTAGAGGCCATCAAGATCAGCCCTCTGGGAATTAACTGGTCAGCATTCAAGCCTGCATCAAACCTGTACCAAACCTGTACCAAACCTGCTCAGGATTACTCTAATAGTTTATCTCCCCAGTACCACCCCAGTATCTCCCCAGTATTAACCCAGTACCAGCCCAGTATAACCTCACTCCTTATCTTATTTCTATCACCTATCACCAGCTTATCATAATAGTGCCATAATTTAATTAAAAAGCTATCATTCGATTCTGGAACTATTAAATCATGTTTTAATAATATCTGATATATCTTAATTTTAATATTAAATATCTTAATTTAAAGTTTTTATTTAATTAATTTTTCAGTTATTATCTGAGCCAGTCTGACAGCAGATAAAATGCTATAAAAGCTTGATATAAGAGGGATTATAAGCTTTCAAATAATAAATTGATCAGTCTAAAATACTTTAACATATTAAACGATTAATTAAACTTTTTAAATATTTTATTAAAAATATTAATTTTATGCTTGACAAATTTAATTTATAGGTCTATAATATAGACAAATGATAAAAACTAATTAAAGGAGGTGATCGAAGTGGGAATCCTAAACAACATTTTAAAGCTAGAAAATAACGAAATCAAAATGAAGCATGACCAGCGAGAAGATTTTTACCAGCAGCACGTTCAGGACTGTCTAAAGCAGGGTCAGAATTTCATGCTTTAATTAAACTAAGCAAAAGGCTGGTAGCGGAAGTATGAAAAGCTCAGAAATTAATCATGAAAAATTAAAAATATAAGGAGTGATGAAAATGTTAAACATTATGAATTTATTTAACCTAAAAAGAGATGATAAAATTAAGTTAAGCAATGGCGAAAATATCAGAGAAGAGCATATCCAGAACGGTTTAAAGAACTATCAGGGCCAGATCTTTTAAGAAAAGCTAACGAGGAGGTGGAGTGAGATGATTAAGCTATGAAAGCTGGCAGAGCAATTATAAACCCTGACTTAATAAAAATAAAATTAAAGACAACTGAATTACTGAAAGCTACTTAAAGTCCCCTTAGTGATAAGACATCAAGGGGGCTTTTTTGATTACATAATCCTTTATTTTCTCTTGACAAAAAATACCATTAAAGATATATTTATATTATTAGTATTGTCTAATCCTATTAGTATTGTTTAAACCTATTACTATAATTTAAACCTGTTAGTCCTGTCTTAACCTGTGTTATAATTATCTTAAGGGAGGCAGGGAAGCCAGGACTGGAAAATTACTGATCAAAAATCTATATATCAGATTTATTTTTTAATCCTTGCAGGAGATTAATAATATTTAGCTAATTGTTACGAATATGAGA
>CAZLCX010000024.1:0-29062 GCA_964558325.1 uncultured Halanaerobiaceae bacterium
CTAATTTATCGGTTGGGTTATACTACTAGATTTTTGACACCCAACAAAATAAATTATATCACAGATTTTAATAATGTCAAGCAAACTTGAAATTAAATTAACTATTTATTTAAAATTTATAGTTTAGTTGCTAAATTCTATTATGGAAGTAATCGGTTTTTTGTGGTAAAATAATGTTGCTTGTATTAATAAAAATAAGAACAATAGGTGATTAGATGATTGAGAAACAGGATAAAGATTTTTTAATTCAGGATAATAATTTTATAGAGACAGTTTTAAATTCCCTGGCTGCTAATATAGTAGTTCTTGATATAGAAGGAAAAATTATTAAGATTAATCAGAACTGGGTTGATTTTAATCTTGCTAATGCTGGTGAGCCTGGCAAAGTATCTCCAAAAGTTAATTATTTAGAGGTTTGCAGGAGGTCTTTTCAAGCTGGAGATGAAACTGCTTTAGATGCAGCTAAAGGAATTGAATCAGTGATTAACGGTACAGAGGATTTATTTACAATGGAGTATCCCTGCCATTCTCCTGCAGCGCAGCGCTGGTTTTTAATGAAAGTTACACCTTTAAAGGACGAGAGGCCTAGCGAAGTTGTTGTTTTCCATATTGATATAACAGCCAGGCGGCTGGCTGAAGAAAGGGTTAAGCTCCAGAGTGAGGAACTGGCAAGGGCCAATCAGGAAAAGCAAGATATTCTTGAGAAAGGCAGAAAGATTTACCAGCAGTTTCTTCCCCAAAAACTACCAGAAATTGCTGGTTTAGATATTGAAAGTTTCTATCAACCAGCTGAGAGAATTGGAGGAGATTTCTATAATATTTATCAGATAGGTGATAAATTACTTTTTTACCTGGCTGATATTACAGGCCATAGCCTTGATGGGGCCATTATAAATATATTTTTAAGGGAAGCAGTTAAAAACTATCTATTGTTTATTGATAAAGACCAGGAATTAAAACCTGGAGAGATTACTAAATTTATTGCTGATCAGTATTTTAAAGAGGATTTTCCAGATGATTATTTTCTCAGCTTGATTATTGGTATTTATGATATTTCAGAGAGATATCTGGAGTTAAGCAATTCAGGGATTCATATCTACCCCAGAATAATAAAATCTAATGGTGAAAGTATTAAAATTGAATGTTCAGATCTACCATTCTCCGGTGCAATTCCTGAAGATTACTATAGGGAGCAGGCTGTTTGCAGGCTGAATTTAGAGTCAGGAGACTTGTTATTCTTAACTACAGATGGTTTAGTGGAGGAAGAAAATGAGCAGGGAGATTATGGCCAGGCCAGATTAGAGAATATTTTAAAAGAGAATATTGAATTATCGGCTGAGCGGTTGAAGGAAGTGCTCGTTAAAGACCATAAATCTTTTACAGGTAAAAGTCATGGTAGAGATGATATTACATTTTTGCTTTTTAAAATCAATTGATTTCTGGGGGCGAAATAATTGATTAAAATATAGAAGTTTTTTTAAATCCTAGAAAATTAATTCATTATAAAGGATATCAGGGATATTTATCGAATAAATATATATAAAGGAGGAAAATACTATGTTTAATAAACTTAAGAATAGTATCATTTTTAAAATTAATTCACTTTTATTTATTTCAATCTTGATTGGGCTTGTTATTATGGGTGCTTTTGTTGTCAGGACAATTAGATCTGAATTAGAAGAGATTGCTATTGAGAGGAATGAGGAGGCAGTCAGCGCCTTTAAGGATGACCTTGAAACGTTCTTTGCAAACCAGGAGGATCTTTTAATTGCAACCTCTAATTTAGATTCTGTTCAGGAGATAGATCAGGAAGAGATGTTTGCTGACTTTAATTATGCAATAGATGTAAATTCGGATTTATTACATATATATTTAGGAACAGAGGACGGTGAGATGCATATTCGGCCAGAAACTGAACTGCCAGAGGACTTTGACCCCAGGGATAGGCCCTGGTATCAGGAGGCCAGGGAAGTTGATCAGGGTGAAGCGATCTGGACTGAGCCCTATGTTGATGCCGGGACAGGCCAGTTGATTATTTCGGCAGCAGTGCCGGCTTATGATGAAGATGATGAATTTATTGGAGTTGTGGCAGGTGATATTTCACTCCAGTTGATGAGTAATTTAGTTAAAACCTATGAAATTGGTGAGACTGGTTATCCATACATTGCCACTAATGATGGTACTTTACTAGCTCATCCAGATTCAGATATGGTTGAAGAGGAGTTTAATATCTCTGAAGTTTTTGATACTTCGGGAATTTTGGGAACAGAGGAGACAGGTAATCTTGAATATCAATATGAAGGTGTAGATTCGATTGCTTCCTATGCTCCCCTGGAACAGATTGAAGCAACAGTTTTTGCCCAGATTAATCAATCTGAAGCCTTTGCATCTGCAACAACTTTAAGAAATATAATTATGATAATTTCTGTGCTGGCAATTATAGCTATTACCCTTGTTATTTCATATTTCATTAGAAAGCAGGTTCTTAAACCGATAGTTAATCTTAATGATGTAGTAAATAGTCTTGCTGATTTTGATCTCCGTTTTGATGAAGAACATGAAGCAAATAATTACTTAGACCGGCAGGATGAGATTGGAGATATTACCAGATCGATAGCTGAGATGCAGCAGAATCTTTATGAGACTGTTGAACGGGAAAGCAGGATTTCTGATGATCTGGCAGCTTCCAGTCAGGAACTTTCAGCTAACAGTCAAGAGATTTCAGCTTCAGCTGAACAGGTTAGTACTGCAATTGAGCAGGTGGCTTCTGGTTCCCAGGAGCAGTCAGCTCAGGTTGATGAAACTAAAAATATAGTTGGTTCCCTCTCTGCTCAGATTAAATCTATTAATGAGACTGCTGAAAAAATGGAGGAACAGGCCCGGAATGTGAGTGAGAGTATAGAAACTGGAAACAAAGATGTTAATAATTCGATTGAGCAGGTTAACCAGGTTAATTCCAATGTTAAGGAAATGGCCGAGCAGATAACTGATTTAGAGCGATTATCACAGGAAATTGAAAATATTGTTGAACTTATCAGTGGAATTTCTGAACAGACTAATCTCCTTGCGTTAAATGCTGCCATTGAGGCGGCCAGAGCAGGTGAGGCTGGTAGAGGCTTTAGTGTTGTTGCTGATGAGATTAGAGAGCTTGCTGAAGAGACCACTGCTTCGACTGAAAAGATTGATGATTTGATCAATGAAATTAAAAAGAATATCAATAATACTGCCAATATGATGAATGAGAGTGAAGAGGTTGTTGATGATAGTGTATCTGCCATTGAGAATACTGAAAAATCATTTGCCCGGATAGATCAGGCAGTTGAGAGTTTGAATGCTTATATTAATGAGATTTCAGAGAAGAATCAGAAAATGATTGAGAACAATAAACAGGTTAACGAAGCAATTGAAGAAATTGCCAAGGTCAGTCAAGAGGCTTCCACCAATGCCGAGGAAGTTGCCGCCTCCAGTGAGGAACAGGCTGCTTCCACCCAGGAGATAGTGAGGGCATCTGAGGATCTTGCGGAGATGGCAACAGAACTGGCTGAAATTGTTGATCGCTATCAGCTATAAATTATAGAATGATGTGGATTATGGAGAACCCTGTAGATTTTTTGCAGGGTTTTTCTTCTTTGCACTAGCCAGTTATTTACTTTCTGGTTTGTTTTCTGATATGATTAATTTATTATATATTTAAAAGGCTGGTATTAATTAAAGATAGTGACTGCCTGGATAAAGTCAGGCCTAAGCTGGAGGATTATTAGAGAATTTTAAGGTTATTTAAAAAAGAGAGTTGGAACAATTCCTGGAACAAAGCCGGAGCATTCCCGGAGCACTCCCGCAGGATTGCCGGAGTAGAGCCGGAGGATTCCCGCAGGAAAAGTGGAGGAATTATAGAGTTAAATAATTTATGTATTGGATTTATACCATAATTATACCGAAGTTGGAGCGAAACTGAACCAAGGCTGGACCGAAGGCTGATCGTATTTAGGCGGAATTTAGCGTGGAGAGAAATTGGACTAATTTAATAGCAGTTAACTGTCTCGACTGTTGGTATTATGCAGTCGGGACTTTTTATTTTTAGGTAATATTTATTTTATTTTACTTTATTGCAGGAATAAAGCAATCTGTCTAGAAATATTAAAAGACAGATGCTAATTAATATTATTAAAGGATGATTTCATATATAAAGGAGCTGATTAATGATGAGTCAGTTGATTTTTTCAGGAAGCTGGTCGCCCTATCTTGTTGGTGCTTTGATTGGGATTTTAAGCTGGTTTTCTTTTATAATTTCCAAGAAGCCATTAGGGACATCTACTTCCTATGCCCGGGGTTCTGCCCGACTGGGCTCTTTCTGTTGTGGGGCTGCTGTCTTTGACTGGAAATATTATCAGCAGTATAAACCTGAACTTGAATGGCAGTCAATGCTGGTGATTGGAATTGTCATAGGAAGTTTTATTTCAGCAGTACTTTCCGGCCAGTTTAGTTTGAGTTTTATTCCGCTGACTGAATTTGAGTCAGTTTTAAACCAGAATGTATTAGGTAGAATTTTTTCTGCCTTTACCGGCGGGATTATGTTAGGATTTGGAGCCCGCTGGGCAGGTGGCTGCACCAGTGGCCATGGGATTAGTGGAGCATTTCAGCTAAGCATTGCCAGCTGGATCAGTCTGATTATGTTTTTTATCGGTGGCGTTGTAACTGCACTTTTAATTCTTTAACTGGGGCAGGTGAACATAAATGGAAAGTAAGGCTAGATTGGCAAAGGGTTTTGGCACTGGAATAATTTTTGGCTTTCTGCTCCAACGAGGTGGGGTGACTGATTATAATGTACTGGTTGGCCAGTTAGTTTTAGAGGATTTTACTGTTGCCAAAATAATTTTAACTGCAATTTTGGTGGGAATGATTGGAGTTTATTTTTTAAGTGATAGGGATATAATTGAGCTTAAGCCTAAATCTGGTTCTTTACGGAGGACGATCCCTGGCGGGTTGATCTTCGGTGCCGGCTTTGCTCTCCTTGGTTATTGCCCAGGGACTATTGCCGGGGCTATTGGCAATGGCAGTTTAGATGCCTTGATACCAGGGCTTTTAGGTATTTTTACAGGGTCGTTTTTCTTTGCAGCCTTTTATGAGAAATTTAGTAATTCCATAGATAAAAATAAATTTAAGGTCGATACCTTTCCTGAACTCTTAAAGGTTAATCACTGGAAGGTTATTATACCATTTTCAGTGCTGATAATTATATTTTTAATCTTGCTTGAAAGTATAGGTTTTTAAGATGGATTTTGAAATAGCATTAACTTTAATAATTCTTGTAATAACTATTATATTATTTATTACTGAAGCCTTTCGGGTGGATATTATTGCAATGCTGGTAATGTTAACCCTGGGTTGGACTGGACTTATTACCCCGGAAGAAGCCTTCTCCGGTCTGTCCAGTAATGCTGTTATAGCTATAATTGCGATTATGATTATTGGTTATGGAATGGAGCAGTCTGGTGTGATGCAGAAGATAACCAGGCCTTTACTGGCAATTGCCGGTGAAAGTGAGAAGAAGCTGACAGTTATTCTTTCATTATCTGCCGGGGCGCTATCTGGTCTGATGCAGAATATCGGGGTGATTGCTCTCTTTTTGCCGGTGGTTAGAAAGATGACCAGAAAACTTAATTTATCTTTAAGAAAGGTCCTGATGCCAGTTGGCTTTGCTGTTATTTTAGGTGGCAACCTGACTATGGTTGGGGCTGGTAATTTGATTATTTTAAATGATCTTTTGACCCAGCAGGAGGCAGCGCCATTTAATCTCTTTGCAGTCTTTCCAATTGGGCTGGCTGTTTTATTATTTGGGATTGGATATTTTTATCTTTTTGGAGACAGGGTGCTGCCCTCAGATAGGAGGCAGGCAGAAAGTTTCTGGGAAAGGCAGCAGAGGTTAATTTCTAACTGGGAACTGGCAACTACTGTTCATACCTATAGAATCTCTGAAGATTGTGAGCTGTTAAATAAGACCCTGGAAGAATCAAATCTCTGGTCTGATTATGGTCTCTATTTACTGGCTTTAAAAGAAGACGGAGATATTTCCTATGCCCCCTGGCGTTATACCAGGTTTGCCGCCGGTCAGGAAATAATAATTATGGGAGAGAAGAAAGATCTATGTAAGTTTGCAGAGGATTATGACTTAATTCCAGAGGAAGAGTATGATAATTACCGGGAGAATAATGAGCTGGAAGATACAGCCTTTGCTGAGTTGATGATACCTCCCCGTTCAGAGTTGGCTGGGAAATCGATTAGAGAAATTGCAGTCAGGAAGAATTATTTTGTTAATCCTGTTCATTTAATTCGAGGAGAAAAGGAAATTAGTGGAGACTTTTCTGATTTCAGTTTTCGCCCAGGTGATACCCTAGTCGTATATGGCCCGGAAGAAAATATCAGGCAGTTAAAGGCTGAAACTGATTTAGTTCTCCTGACTTCCCTGCAGCCTAAAAAAACTGAGGGGAATAAGCCCTTTGTTGCAATTGGGTCATTTTTATTTTCGATTTTACTAATAATTTTAGGCTTTGATTTAGGTCTGGCTTTCTTTACAGGGGCAGTATTGATTATATTATCTGGAATTGTCAGGCTTAATGAGATTTACCAGGCTGTTGACTGGAAGACGGTTTTTTTATTGACAGGTTTGATTCCCTTAGGAACTGCTATGGAGAATACCGGGGCTGCCCGGTATCTGGCTAACCTGATAATTATGCCCCTCCAGGACGGTCCGGTCTTTTTGATACTTTTGGCTGTGGCCCTGCTGGCAAGTATCTTTACCTTATTTATGTCTAATGTTGCTGCAACTGTTGTGTTGGTTCCGCTGGTAATGATCATTGGCAGTCAGATAGGAGTTGCACCCAGAGGGCTTGCCCTGCTGGCTGCTGTTTCCGCTGCAAATTCATTTGTACTGCCAACCCATCAGGTTAATGCCTTCTTTATGTCAGCCGGAGATTATAAAAGCGGTGATTATCTGAAGGCTGGAGGTTTCCTATCATTAGCCTATATTTTAATTGCAAGTCTGATGGTCTATCTATTTTACATTTAAATTACTAAAAAGGAGTGGTTATTAATGTTATTTGAAAAAATTGAATCGCCAGGTATTGCCCATATCTCATATTTGATTGGTGATGGTAATGAGGCTGTTGTAATTGACCCCAGAAGAGATATTGATATTTACTTAGAAAAGGCTGTGGAAGAGGGTTATAAGATTACTAAGATTTTTGAGACCCATCGGAATGAAGATTATATTATCGGTTCGTCTGAACTTAAAGCAAAAACCGGAGCTGAGATCTGGCATGCAGATAAGATGCTTGATTATCAGTATGGTAAGCCTGTTCAGGATGGCCAGGAATTTAAAGTTGGGAGTCTGAAGTTAGAGGCCATGCATACCCCAGGACACACCCCTGGTTCCATGAGTTATGTCCTTTATGGCTATGAAGGTGATCCCTGGATGGTCTTTACTGGAGATGCTATTTTTGCCGGTGATGTCGGGAGAATTGACTTTTTAGGTGAAGAAAATTTAGAGAAAACTGGAAGCTGGCTCTATGATTCTATCTTTAATAAGATTCTGCCTTTAGGGGATGAAGTTATTCTCTGTCCTGCCCATGGTGCCGGTTCAGTTTGCGCCTCTGCGATTGCTGAGAGAAACTTGACAACTGTTGGGATAGAAAGAAAGTTGAATCCCAAGCTCCAGGTTGAAAGTAAGGAAGAATTTATTGAACTCCATGGAGAGATGCTGGAATATCCGCCATATTTTGAGAATATGGAAGCATCAAATTTAACCGGTGGCGACCCTCTTTCCAGTTATGAGAAACCAGCACCCCTTTCACCTGGTCAATTTGCTGAGGCCATGGAAGATGATGATACCTATATTATAGATGTTAGAATGGAAGTAAGCTATGCATCGGCCCATGTGCCAGGCTCAATTTCGATTCCCTTACAGAATCTTCCTAGTTTTGTTGGCTGGTTTATTCCAGTTGGGGCTAAGATTCTGCTGGTAACTGAAGGTGAGTATCCAGAAGAGGCTATTAAGCATCTATACAGGACTGGCTATGACAATATTGTTGGCTATTTAAGTGGAGGAATTATCAGCTGGCATATGGCTGGTAAGGAGAGTGCCTCGATTAATACAGTTACTGTTGATAAACTCTGTACCCTGCTGGATACTGAACCAGAAGATCGTTTTATTCTTGATATCCGTTCTGAAGATGAGATTGAAACTGAGGGTGAGATTCAGGATGCAGAAAACATTCACCTAACCCAGCTGCCTGAACATTATGATGAGCTCCCAGAGGATTTACCAGTATATATATTCTGCGGCAGTGGCCGGAGATCAATGACTGCAGCAAGTTTAATGCAGAATCATGGGTTTATTAATCAGAGAGTTGTATTAGGTGGTCTGATAGCCTGGAATTCAACTACCTGTCCAATTGTATAAATTTTTAAGTCTGGCAGGTTTGGATTTTTAAGACCTGGTTAAAAATCACAAATATTCCAATCAATTAAAGTGGCCTGAAAGGGCCACTTTTTAATGTTATCTAAAAATGGTAAAATGATATATGGAAACAATTATTAAAGTATTTATATTGGGGAGCGATATAGTTGCAGACAGAACAGGGTTACATCCCGGATTACATAATAATATTAGTTTTAATAATGGGGGCTTTTGGCGTTATGGGTGGAGGCTTAATAGCTCCAGCCTTACCGGCTATTGGGACAGCTTTTTCAGTCTCTGAAGAAAATATTGGGCTGGTCTTAAGTTTATATACCTTTGCTGCTGCAATCAGCCTGCCATTTATCGGTTATTTTTTAGATAGAATAGGCCGGAGGAAGGTTGGCCTGGTCTGTCTTTTCATTGATGGAATTGGTGGATTAGCAATCATTTTTGTTTCAAATTTCCCCCTTTTACTTGTTATGAGATTTTTCCAGGGGATTGGGATTGCCGGGCTAATACCTGTGGCAATGACAATTTTTAAGGATTTATTTGTCGGTGATGAAAAATTGAAGTTGATGGGATATTTAACAGGGGCAATCTCTATTGGTGCTGTTATAATCCCCTCTTTAGGAGGCTATCTGGCATCGATTGACTGGAGATTGGTCTTTGCAGTCTATAGTCTATCCCTGATACTGGGACTAATCTTTTTATTTAAGTTGCCGGAGACCTTACCCAGGTTTGCCAGTATGTCTGATTCTAAAATAGAGAATGAAAAGATTGAGAATTCACCCCTGGAATATTTTAAATCATTGTTGGATATTTTTAAGATAACTGAAATCAGGAATATAATGATTCATTCACTGACTATCTATTTTATGTTATATGCATTGGTGACCTTTTTGCCGATATATTTAGTCTCAGGCCATGGCTTTTCTGAGTTTTTCTCTGGCCTGGCCATCTCATTACAGGGTTTATTCAGTGCGATTTTAGCTTCCAGGGCCAGTTTCATTGCTAAATTTTTAAATTGGCGGCAGCGTTCAACCCTTGGCTATTTTTTGATCGGGGCCTGTTTCCTGCTGCTGCCTTTCTGGCCAAATAGCAGTTATTTAGTTAGTCTGAGTTTTATTATTTATGGAACAGGCATGGGGATTGTTTCACCGACAATTTATAACCAGGCCACAGAGCTTCCCCCGCCTGAGATTTCTGGACTTGTAATCTCAGTTTTTAATACTATGAAATTTATTGGAATGACGCTATCACCGTTTTTATTAGGTCTGATTTTGATTGTTACCAGGCTAGAAATAATTTTTGTTGGTGTTGGTATGATGGCAATCTTATGGGGTTTTTATACTCTTAAAGGTAATCCCAAGGAGGATATATAATGAGTGAAAAAGAATTTTATCAATTTGGTGATGAAATTATTGATAGTTTGATGGAACGCTGGCCAGTTTTAGCCACTCAATTAGGTGTTCATGAACAGGATCAATTACTTGCTGATTATGATGAACAGTCAATCTGGGATTTTCACGAAAGACTTGAGATTAAATTAGAGGAGCTTAGAGATTTTAATAAAGAATCATTTGGTAAAGAGGCAGAAATAGATTATATTCTTTTAAAGCAGCTATTAAAATCAATTATTAGAGATCATAAAGTTAATTTAACCTATCAAAAGAATCCCAATAATTATCTTGATGAAGTATTTTCAGGCATAATGTCACTTATCATGAAAGATTATGCTCCAATAAATATTAGGGTTAAGGCGGCTTTAGAGCGAATGAAACAGGTGCCAGAATTATTTGCTCAGGCAAAAAAGAATCTTGTTCCTGAAAGGGTGCCGCCAATCTGGGTGGACTTGAGTTTGCAGCAGTTGAAAATGGCTCCTGGATTATTTATAGAATTATTACCTGGGATTGCAGACCAGGAGGTTCCAGGGCTTAAAGATGAATTTGCTAACTATGGTGAGCAGGCGGCAAGGGCGGCAGTAGATTTTCAATCTTACTTAAAGGATGAACTTGGCAATAAAGCTAAAGGAGATTTTGCAGTTGGAGAAGAATATTTTAATAAACTTTTAAAGGAAAACCATTTAGTTGATTATAATGCTGCTGAATTGCTGGAAATTGGAGAAGAGATTTTTGCTGAAACTGAGCTGGCTTTAAAAAAGCTGGCAGAGCAGATTGGACCTGGCAAATCAATTGGCCAGATTCTGGAAGATGCCAAAGCAGACCACCCTTCAACTGATCAACTCATCGATAAATACAGAGAATCAATAGAGGCAAGCAGAAATTTTGTTGAAGAAAAGGGTATAGCTACAATTCCTGAAGCTGAGAGTTTAAGGGTAATTGAAACCCCAGGTTATTTGAGACCTTTAGTTCCCTATGCGGCTTATATTCAGCCTGAGCTTTTTGCTGATAGACTTGAAGGACTCTTTTTAGTTACTCCAGTAGATAATAATGCATCTCAAGAACAGCAGGAATCAAAGTTAAAGGGACATTATTATGCTAAATTGCCGATTACAACCCTCCATGAAGGCTATCCAGGCCATCATCTCCAATTGAGCTGGGCTAAAATTGAAAATAGTAATATTAGAAAACTTGGGTCTTTTCTATCGACTCTATTTGTTGAAGGTTGGGCTTTTTATTGTGAGGGTATGATGGAGGATTTAGGTTATATTAACAGTCCTATTCAGAAGTTAGCTAGACTGTCTGACCAACTCTGGCGGGCAGGAAGAATCATATTAGATGTTAAACTTCACTGTCTGGGAATGCCAATTGACTCAGCAGTAGATTTTTTAGTTAATAAATGTCGCCTGGAAAGAGATGATGCAAGAACTGAAGTTATCAGATATACTACTTCGCCGACTCAACCACAATCCTATTTAATGGGCAAGAGAGAAATAACTAAAATTATTGGAGATTATCGTTTAAATAGACCGGAATTATCTCTGCAGGAACTCCATGATAATATTTTAAAAGCTGGCTCATTACCTCCTCAGTTATTGAGAAAAAAGTTAAAGCTATAGAATGATAAGTACTTTACAGAATATATTTTATAATTAATGTAATATATAAACGGTAATTAAAACATAGAATATCAACTAGCAGGAGGTTATTGTTCAATGCCAAATTATAGTTTTAAATGTCGTGATTGTGATAATAAGTTTTCTATTACGGCCAAGATGTCTGAGATTGGAGAAGATTTAGAAGTGGAATGCCCAGAATGTGGGAGTAATGATGTTTTTCAGAGTTTTGCTGGGATTGGAATTATGAGCTGTAGCTCGTCAGGTTCAGCGACTTTTAGTTGAGGTGGTTAATATACTGCCAGTTAGGCAGAAAAATAAATATAATTATTCTGGTCAGGCAGGAAACTGTCTGGCCTTTTTTGCTTGAAAATAGTTGATTAATGATTTAGAATTGAATTAGGCATTATTATTAGTTTAAAGTAGGTGATTATTTTGTTAGCTCCTGAAATTGCTGTTATGTTGTCAATTATCGGGTTTATGTTATTTTTATTTATCTGGGAACCGATAAGGGTAGATTTAATTGCCATATCAATCCCTGTTGTTCTGGTTATCTTAAATACCTGGACAGGAGTAGATGGTGAGACAGCAATTAGTGGATTTGCTAATAGTGCTACCATTACTATCATGGCAATGTTTATTCTCAGTGAAGGGATACAAAATAGTGGAGTCATTCAATTATTAAAGGATAAAATTATTAACTTAACTGGTAATAGTGAAACCAGGCAGGTTGGTTTTATAACATTTATTTCAGGTTTTATTGCTGGTATTTTAAATAAAACCCCAGTTGTAGCTGTCTTTATTCCTATGGTTACAGATTTAGCCAGAACTACAAAGGTTTCACCGTCTAAATTATTAATACCTTTATCCTATGCTTCAACAATGGGAGGATTGTTAACATTAATCGGCGCCTCTAATAACCTGATTGCCAGTAATATTTCTAATGATTTAATTGGTCGTTCATTTAGGTTTTTTGAGTTTACTCCCCTTGGCATTATAGTACTTATAACTGGAGTTATTTATTTTATTACAATTGGCCATAGAATTTTACCAGAAAGGGTTAAGCCTGAAGATGATCTTGTTGATGAATATGAAATGGATCTTTTTATGGCCAAAGTAATTGTTGAAAAAGATTCGCCATTAATTAATAAAAGTGTTGGTGATAGTCTGTCTAAAAGTGATTTAGATATGGATTTGGTAATGATTACCCGAAACGGAGAGGAGTTTATTGAACCTCTGGAGGCCAAGCAGATAGAAGCTGGTGATGAATTAATAATAAGATCTGATAGAGAAACACTGAGGAAATTGATAGGTCAGCAGGGTTTGAGGATTATTCCAGAAGATCTTTCAGTTGAGGAAGAGCAATTACAAAAGCCTGCCCAGGGTAGGAAATTAGTTGAAACTGTAATTACCAGTGGTTCAACATTTGCCAATCAGACATTGTCTGAAATAAATTTTGCCAATAGATATAGCTGTAGTATTCTTGCAATTAGAAGGGGAAGTGAGTTATCTCATTATAAGTTAGATAAGATGGAATTAATGCCAGGGGACGTTCTCTTAATGTTAGTTAATGAGCAGACCCTAAAAAGATTGAGAAATCGTCGTGATATTATTGTAGCCAGAGAAATGGAAAGGGAAGATTATTCTCAGGAGAAGATCCCAGTTACTTTAGGAATAATGTTTGCAGTTATTGCCCTGGCTGTTCTGGATATAATTCCGATTTTCATTTCAGCTTTAGGTGGAGTTCTGGCGATGGTCTTAACTGGTTGCGTTAATCCGGCCAGGATGTATGAAACAGTGAACTGGGAGATTATTATACTTGTTGCCGGTTTGATACCCCTGGGTACAGCAATGAAAGAGACCGGTACTGCCGAATTTCTTGCCAGTCATATTATTAATTTAACAGGTGATTTACCCCCGATTATTATACTTGCTGTTTTTTATATTTTTACTGCTCTGCTTACAAATTTAATTAGTAATAGAGCGAGTGTTATAATAATGTTACCTGTAGCAGTAGATGTTGCCATGAGATTGGGTGTTGAACCATTTTCCTTTATAATGGCAGTTACTTTTGCTGTTAGTACAGCTTTTTTAACTCCAATAGGAAACCAGGTTCACTTAATGATTTATGGTCCAGGTAATTATGAATTTAGCGATTTTTTTAAAGTAGGATTTCCTTTACAATTAATTTTAACTGTTGTAATAACAATAGGAATTGCTTCTATTTGGGGATTTTAATGATGCAATCATGGATAGTCAGTTTTGATTTCATTAAATTATTTAATTAAATTAGTACAAAATAAGTTTGAGAAACTATTATTTTATTGGTATAATATAAAGTAGAAGAAAGTAAAATTTTAATTATTTAAGATTATGTGAGTTTTAATAGTGTTTTGAGACCCAGGAGGTGAATCCGTATGTTTGGACTTGGAGCGCCAGAATTAATTATTATTTTGGTTATAGTTTTAATTCTATTTGGTCCTAGCAAATTACCAGAGATAGGTAATGCGATTGGCTCAGGAATTAGAGAATTAAAGAAGGCAACAAAAGAAGTAGAAGATGCTGCCTCTCTTGATGAAGAGGAAGATAAAGATAAAAACAAAGATGATTCTTAAATTTAAGTTTTTTAATAATAAATTAGTAATTAGTTATTAGCAGGAGAGGATCAGATGGAGACAGATAATTATGAAATGACCATAGTTGAACATTTAGAAGAGTTAAGAGATCGGCTGATAAAATCAATAATAGCTGTTGTGATTGCAGGTTTTGCAGCTTATTTCTTTTCTGAGGAATTGATGGAGATTCTTACAAGGCCAGTTGGAGAACTGGTCTTTTTAAGGCCGACAGAAGCCTTTTTTACCTATATTAAGATTTCTATTTTTGCTGGAATAATTGTTTCTTTGCCATTTTTACTATATCAATTCTGGAGTTTTATCTTGCCGGCATTACATGATCATGAAAAAAAGTATATTAATATACTCTTACCAATATCTTTATTTATGTTTGCATTAGGTATAGCTTTTGGTTTTGCTGTTGTATTACCTTTAGGGATGAAATTTTTATTAAACTTCGGTAGTGAAGAGCTTTCCGCCATGATTTCTATTAGTCATTATATCTCATTTTTATTAACTCTGCTGTTGCCATTTGGTTTGATTTTTCAATTACCCCTGGTATTGAATTTGATGGTCAAATTAGGACTGGTTAAGATTGAGGCTTTAAGTTTATTTCGTAAATATATAATTGTTTTAATATTTATTGTCAGTGCAATCTTAACTCCCCCAGATATAATTACTCAGTTATTTATGGCAGGACCATTGATTTTATTATATGAAGGAAGTATTTTAATTGCTAAATTAATCAACTAAATAAGTAAGAATAATACAAGCCAGCAATGGATTTTAAGTTGCTGGCTTTTCTTTATGATAATTATTTTTTATGATATTGACATTATTAGAAAATAGCTATATACTTCAATCATAAGCTGAAATGGAGGAGATATTATGAGTAAGAGCAGGATTTTTGGGATGATTTTGATTTTACTAGGTGGATTTATAATTTTGAATAATGCTGGTGTTGTCGATATTGGATTTGGTGAGATTATTTCAACATACTGGCCATTAATTTTGATATTTGCAGGTATTTATAATCTGCTAACAAATCCAGCTGGTAGACTTGGAGGATTAATAGTTTTACTGATTGGACTTTTTTTTCAAATGAATAACTTAGATTATATTGTAGCATCTGAATATATTTCTTTCTGGCCAGTTATTTTCATATTAATTGGGGTTAGTTTGCTTTTTGATAGCACCGGGAAAGGGAAAGAAATTGATAGAGAAAAATTGAATATTTTTAATATGTTTTCAGGTAGTGAGTATAGAATAATTTCAAATAACTTTAGAGGTGGTAGTTCAATTACTATTTTTGGTGGAGCAGATATAGATTTAAGTGGGGCAAATATCTCAGAAGATGAAGCCAGGCTTGATGTTTTTACTCTTTTTGGTGGAGCTGACATTTATGTGCCTGAGGACTGGAAAGTAGTTGTTAAAGGTCTGCCTATTTTTGGCGGCTGGGACAATCTTACCAAACAGAATATTAATCAAGAAAACTTAAAGGTATTATCAGTTAGTTGTCTTGCGATATTCGGTGGAGTTGATATAAAAAATAAGTAAATATATCTTGACATTGTAAGATATATAATATATCATCTTATTAACTTACTAAAATAAAGAGGTGATTAAAATGGCATTAGAATCAGCCGATGGTGATTATGTAACAATAAAAGCCCTTGAAGATGGTGTTACAATAATTGGCCTGACAAGAGGTAGACAGACTAAATTTCACCACACAGAGAAATTGGATAAAGGCGAAATTATGATAGCCCAATTTACTGAAAACACCTCAGCTATGAAAATTAGAGGAAAAGCAAAAATATTAACAAAACATGGAGAAATTGAATCTGAATAAAAATAAACATAAAATTGAATATAGATTTAGACTAGAAGAGATTGGACTGGATGAGATTAGTGGAGATTAGCTAGGTGCATTATGTAGGTAAGATATTACTATGCCTTATTTTAGCCACAGAATTCAGTTTCTGTGGTTTTTTATATTAAGGGGAATGAAAAGTATAAATAAAAACCTAAAGAGGAGAGATGAGAAGAGATGAGAAAACAACCAAGTAAGAAGAAAATTCAAAAGAGACAGGTTAAGAATGCTGATGGTATTTTTGGAGAATATGGCGGTCGATATGTTCCTGAACAACTTTTACCAGCATTACAGGAGTTAGAAGATGCCTTTTTTAAGTATTATCAGGATGAAGAATTTCTAGAAGAATTTAATTATTATTTAAAGGAATCAGTAGGTAGACCGAATCCACTATATTTTGCAGAAAGATTAACTGAACACTATGGAGGAGCAAAAATTTATTTAAAAAGGGAAGATTTAAATCATATGGGAGCCCATAAGATTAATAATACCCTTGGTCAAATACTTTTAGCCAAGAGAATGGGTAAAGAGAAGGTGATTGCAGAAACAGGTGCTGGTCAGCATGGAGTGGCCACAGCAACAGTTGCTGCAATGTTTGGCATGGAATGTGAGATATTTATGGGAGCAGAGGATGCCAGGCGGCAGGCTTTAAATGTATTTAGAATGAAATTGTTAGGAGCAAAGGTTAATGAAGTTACTGAAGGAACAGAAACATTAACAGATGCGGTTGACGCTGCTATTGGTCATTGGGTTGAGAATTCAAAAGATACATTTTATCTATTAGGTTCAGCAGTTGGACCCCATCCTTATCCTGTAATGGTTAGAGAATTTCAATCAGTTATTGGTAAAGAAGCCAGAAGTCAAATATTGCAGTCAGAAGGGAAATTGCCAGATTATTTAGTAGCCTGTGTTGGTGGAGGCAGTAATGCGATTGGGCTTTTCCATCCATTTTTAGAAGATGAATCAGTAAAAATGATAGGGGTTGAAGCTGCAGGTCAGGGACTTGATACTTCGAAACATGCAGCCACATTTACTAAAGGTAATCCAGGTATTATTCATGGATATAAAAGTTATTTGCTTCAGGATGAGTCTGGCAAGGTGCCTCCAGTTTATTCTATATCAGCAGGCCTGGATTATCCAGGAGTTGGGCCAGAACATAGTTTTTTAAAGGATAGCGGTCGATCAAAATATAAATCGGCAACTGATGAGGAGGCGGTTAGAGCTTTAAAATTATTATCTGAAAAAGAAGGAATAATTCCGGCTTTAGAGTCTTCGCATGCACTTGCTTATTTAGAAAAATTAGCTCCTACTTTGGATGAAAATCAGATTATTATTGTTAATTTGTCAGGACGTGGTGATAAGGATGTTTATTCAGTAGCAGACTATCTTGGAACTGATTTGTAAACTAAACAATCAATTTATTACCCTCAGGTCTTATTATATTTAAAAGAAGTAATTTAAAATGATAGTAAGAAGGAATTTATTAATAAATAGAGAAGTTATAATTAACAGAGTATCATCAATATTTATACTTGCCTGGGGGTAATAATACTGTTTTATTTACGGGAGCAGTTAATGCTAGCCAGGTGTCGATAACTGACTGGCAGTGGGAAAATGATTGGCCTTTGTCATCACCGTTACCTGATCATTTATGGGTTGATCTTGGCGGTGGAGAAGAAGTGTTTTTTCTTCATTTTAATCAATCTTTAGAAGATGTTGATGATCCTTTTGATCCTGATTTTTTAAATGAGAATTTAATGTATGTTGGACTGGCAAAAAGAGGTAGATTCTTTGCTGAATAGAGACCATCAAACCCTGCTTATACTCATTTTCATAAATTATTTGCAGAATCTCTTTCAGCTGGACATGGCGGTGAAGCAGGTGATGATGGTTACTGGTTAACTCATGTGGCTGTTCAGGATTTAGAAAGGCCCTGGGGTCAGGTTGAACCAGGTGTAGATTTCAACTTTATGATTACTCCGGCTCCAAAAACAGAAAATTAATCTTTAATCAAAATGATTAATTATTAACTTTAGCCCTATCGCTTTAAAAACGGTAGGGTTTTAATATATTTATGAAATCATGCAGGTATTTTAATATTTATGTAGAACTATTTAGTAGGTTAAATTATTAAATTTTTTTACACCATTTATGAGGAGTGAGTATATTGGAGAATAATGGTGATCAATTTTCAAGTCGGTATGCAATCGTGGAAGCATCTATTGGTATGGCAGTTGGTACAGGAAATATCTGGCGTTTTCCTGGAATAGTAGGAATGTGGGGTGGTGAAACTTTTTATTTGCACTAACTATAGCGGTAATAATCTGGGCAACTCTACTGCTTATATCTGAATTTTCCTGGGTCGCAAATCCCGTTTGAGTAATGTTGGGGTTTTTCGTGGTTTTATGGGAGAGAAATATACCTGGTTAGTGGTGTTTGTCAAGTAAGTTGTCGCATTTAGTTAAAAAATTTCTTTGTACCTAGCTCAGATAGTAATTGATTTAAAAACTTTGTTGGCTGAAATATTGCTCTACCTGAGATTCATCCATTGGATTTAAAGTAATATATTCTGGTAATGACCAGTCTCTAATATCACCTAACCATCTTTCTCTAGTCGTTTTATATGTTTCAGTCCATTTTTCAGATATAGTAAACACAAGGAGCCTTCTGTTACTATTATTCTAAAGGATGAGGGTTCAATTTTCTACATTTATTAAGAAATAATTTCAGTTATTTTTTATCACCCAATGGGTGAAAGATTTAATCGCAATAAAATACTGATGTAATAGTCTTTAATTCGATTTAAGCATTATGTTAAGAATAATTCAAGTAAAAAATATTTTAAAAGAGAAGGGAGTAATTTAGTATGAAGAGTAGTTTACCTTTTTTCACGTCATTTTGGCTTCTTGCACCTAATTTAGCAATTGTGATTTTATCTTTAATTAATGTTATTAAGGAAGAAGCAGGTGATAATGAATGAGTCCAGAAATAATTACTTTTATTATTTATATAGTTGGTATGTTGGGAATTGGCTATTACTTTTATAAACAAAATGAATCTACTTCAGATTATTTTCTTGGAGATCGTTCACTTAATCCTTATGTAACTGCTTTAAGTGCTCAGGCCAGTGATATGAGTGGTTGGTTACTTATGGGTTTCCCAGGAGCAGTATATGCTGGTGGGTTTAATGCTATGTGGATTGGAATAGGTTTGGCAATAGGTACTTATTTAAACTGGCAATTTGTTGGCCAGAGATTACGTCGTTATACAGAAGTAATAGATGCTATAACAATAGCTGATTTTTTTGAAAAACGTTTTAAAGATGATAGTAGAGTATTGAGAATTGTAACAGGATTGGTTATTTTATTATTTTTCACTATCTATGTATCTTCTGGTCTTGTTGCAGGAGGTAAGCTTTTTGAAAGCCTATTAAATATAGATTTTACAATAGCAGTTTATTTATCAGCAGTTATCGTTGGTCTATATACAGTTTTAGGAGGTTACTTAGCTGTTAGTTGGACGGATTTTGTTCAAGGGGGATTAATGTTTATAGCCCTTATTATCGTTCCTATAACTGTTATTACTAATTTTGGAGGGTTTGCTGAAGTTTGGCGGGCTGTTTCAAGTGTGAACCCAGACCTTTTACACGCCGGTAAAAGCGTTACTTTTGATATAGGTGCTGATGTACAATGGATTTCAGCAGGGAGTGGTCTATCTTTTATTGGCTTAATATCTTTGCTTGGTTGGGGACTTGGTTATTTTGGTATGCCTCATATTTTAGTAAGATTTATGGGTATTAAATCTGCAAAACAAATTCCAAGATCACAATTTGTTGCAGTTACCTGGGTAACAATTTCTTTAATAGGTGCTGTATTAGTAGGGATAGTTGGTATAGTAGTTCTTGAACCTTTAGCAGACTCTGAAAAAGTGTTTTTAGAATTACTTGATAAACTCTTTTCACCATGGGTTTCAGGTGTATTTTTAGCTGCAGTACTTGCTGCTATCATGAGTACAATTGATTCCCAGCTTTTAGTATCCTCAAGTGCATTAGCTGAAGATTTATATACTATTTTCCGTAGAGATGCTGGACAAAAAGAATTAATGTGGGTAAGTAGAGGATCTGTTATAGTTATTATCCTCATTGGTTTAATTTTTGCACTTTCTGGAGGTAGTGTTTTAAACATAGTTTCTTATGCCTGGGCTGGTCTTGGTGCTTCCTTTGGTCCGGCAATTATATTCTCTCTTTTCTGGAAACATACTACCAAAAATGGAGCATTAGCTGGAATAGTTACAGGTGGAGCTACTGTTCTTATCTGGAAGAATGTAGGAGCATTAGCCGGTACAGGGTTATATGAAATAATACCTGCTTTTGCCCTTTCTATTCTAGCAATTTACTTTGTTAGTGGAGTAGGAAAAGAACCTACAGACCAAGTAGTAAAAGAATTTGAAACTGCTTTAAAACCACTTAAGAATGAATAATTAAGAATTAATAAGAAATAAATTAAAAAGGATATATACCCGGTTGGTTCCGGGTAAATATCCTAAAAAAATAATAATAAAATAAAATTTTTGTATAATAATTAAAATCTGGCTATTTATTTAGCCGGATTTTTAATTTTAAATTTTAAGAAAGTTTGCAGGATTTATTCGATGAAAGAAGAATAAGTAAAATACAAAAACAGGCCATGCACTCATCATGGCCTGTTGACTTTAATTGAGATTTATTAAATTGCAGAATCTTCCTGAACTTCCTGAGCCGTTTCTGATGGACTTAATAAACCCAGGGCCATTTTAGCTAATACAATAGCCAGTACAAAAAGAATTGCCCCAAGTCCAGCTAATATGAAGTTTGCAGCTACTATATTATCTTTAACAACAAAGATTAAAGCTACAAGAGTTACAGCAAACATAAATATCATTGGAATAATTACATGCATATTTTTAATACCTCTAGAAGCAAGCCAGACAGCCAGCGAGGTTAAGGCCAGGGCAGCTAGCATCTGATTGGCTGAACCAAAGATTGGCCAAATTTCTTGCCAGGCTCCTGAAATAGCCAGTGCTGCAGAAATTGCCACTGTTATACCAGTTGCGACAAACATATTTCCTAAGATATTAGAACTTTCAGCTGTAACTTCCTCTTCTTCAGGTATGAAATATTCCTGAAAAATAAATCTGGCAAGTCTGGTTGCAGTATCAAGGGTTGTCATGGCAAAAGCAGCTACAGTTAATGAACCAAAGATAATACCAATATCAGTTGGGATTCCAAAGTTATTTAAAAATCCACCAACTCCATGGGCAAATAGTAAAACTGGTCCACCTTCAGCTAATAATTCAGCTGACTGACCACTGGTAATTACAGAAGCTGCTATTAGAGCAATTACAGCCAGAACACATTCTATTAACATTCCACCATAACCGATCATCTTGGCATCAGATTCTTTATCCAGCTGTTTGGAAGTTGTTCCTGATGAGACCAGGGAATGAAAACCTGAGATAGCTCCACAGGCTACAGTAACAAATAAGATTGGGAACATGTAGCCGAGGTCGGTCTGAAAACCAGTAAAGGCTTCAATTTCAATGGCAGGACCTCCAATAATTATGCCAATGAATGATCCAATTAAAATACCATATAGTAAAAATGAATTTAAATAATCCCTTGGCTGCAATAAAATCCAGACAGGTGTAACTGAAGCAATAAAGATATAGACAACAAAGATTAGATTCCAGGTATTTGCTTCAAGGACAAGGGGATTATTAATTCCAAACCAGATACAGGCAAAGAGTAATGCAACTCCGATTACACTTAAAGCTGGTAATGATAAATTTGTCCTCTGACGAACTATCCCAAATAATAAAGCTACAGCAATAAATAGAACAGATGCAGTCGCAGCTTCAGGTGTACTCACAAAAGCATCTGCAGTAACATTCATAAAGGCAGCGATTACTAAAATAAGAGTCAGCCAGGCAAAGATACTAAATAACTGTTTGCCTGATCTTCCCATTGTATTATTAATGACCTCAGCAATTGAACGGCCTCCATGGCGGACAGAACTGAAGATAGAACCCATATCATGGACTCCACCGATAAAGATACCGCCAATAACAATCCAGGCAAAGACTGGCAGCCAGCCAAATGCAGATGCAGTAACTGGTCCAATAATTGGAGCAGCTCCAGCAATAGAAGCAAAGTGATGACCTAAAAGAATCGGTTTCTTTGCCGGAACATAATCTATGCCATCTTCTTTCGCATGGGCCGGGGTGATCTGATTATTATTTATCCCCCATTTTTTTGTCAGCCTTGTAGCATAAGTAAAATAGGCAATTAAAAAGAATAAAACAGAACTTAAAATTAACCAGGTAGATGACATTATTTAATTCCCTCCTTTGATTTTATCCACTTTTTCTTTTAACCAGCAAGGATTGTAATTGTCGATAACATCCTCGCCTTTATTATTTGCATAAACAGTATTATTATAAAGATCAACTACTATAAGCCTTAAATCCACCCAACCTCTGATCCCAAACCAGAAAGATTTACTTAACTTCAAATCTTTGATTTTAGAGATTTCTTCTTGACCAACACCCCCTTCAACTAATAAAATATATGTTAAATAACTCTGATGATGATTTTTCTTATCTTTTATTAGCTCATCAATAGAGTCATTGAAAAACTCTTTAGTCAAAAAACTTAAATCAAAAATCTGTTGATTGTCAACAAAACAATGCTCATAATCATTATAAGAATAAATTTTAACTGATTTATGACCCATATATTTTTCATTGGCGATCTCGCAGAATGCATAATAATCAAAGTTCTTACCGGCTATTTCCTGTTCACCTTTGATATCAAAATTAGCTCTATATAAATAATAGAGCAAGTCAATATACTCTCTGCCTGTTAAATTAACTTTTGATTCATTATTTTCCATTATTAATTACCATTCCTTAATAAAACTGAGTATAATCATAAAGTTTAATAATTAAATTCACAAATGTCTTTTATATTATAACAACAACGCTTTACTGTGTCAAATTATTCCTGGCCATCTTCTTTAATTAAATCCAACTATAACCTAATATTTTAAGAAATGAATCTAATCCCCTGGTTACCCGACGGTTACCACCTCCGTCACTGGCTTAATAAATCTATTAAATTTCAATAAATAATTTATGTTATAATAAAAGTAATAAAAGTTAGAAAGGAGAAATAAAATGCGGATAGCTTCAATTCAACTTGAGATGATAGAAGGTGAGTCTAAAACCAGCAGAATAGCTCATGCTAAAGATATGATTGATAAAGCTGCCCTTAATAATCAGGGAGAGCCAGATATCGATTTAATACTTCTACCAGAGCTCTGGAATGTCGGATTTTTTGAGCACGAAAGATTCAAGAAAGAGGCAGAAAGTCCTGATGGACCAACCTATAATGCCCTGGCAGAAAAAGCTTTTAAATACAATACTTATATCCATGGAGGAACAATAGTTGAAAAGGATAATGGTAATTTATATAATACAGCATTATTTATTAGTCCAAAAGGAGAGCTGTTAGCAAAATATCGAAAAATTCATCTTTTTACTCATTTTGGTGCCAGGGAAGGTGAATATATAACTCCAGGAAAAGAATCTGTAGTTATAAAGACAGATCTGTTTAATTTTGGACTGACAACCTGTTATGATCTCCGTTTTCCTGAATTATATCGTCGCCAAGTAGAAGCCGGAGCTGAAATTTTTCTGGTGACAGCCTGCTGGTCATTTCCCAGGCTTGAAAACTGGGTCGTCCTAAATCAGGCCAGAGCAACTGAAAATGTTGCCTATTTAATCTCCTGTAATGCAGTAGGAAAAGTAAAAGGAGAAAGACATCTAGGTCATTCAATGGTGGTAGATCCCTGGGGAATCAAGATAGCCTCAGCTGGCAGCAGAGAGACAATCTTAACAGCAGAGATCGATCCAGCTGCTGTTAAAAAGATCAGAAAACAGTTTCCTGCTTTAAAAGATAAGAAATTATAGTATAAGATCTTATTCAAAAATAAATATATTTCAAAAAGTATAAATATTCTCCCTGCTATGATATAATAATACTATTCTAGCTTGCTGGCAGGGTGGTTCCCATGTTAACAAAAATTAACATAATAATTATATTGATTCTAACAATTTTTGGTGCCCAGGCTTCAGCTGAAATCCAGCAAAGTGGCCAGATTTATCCTGTCTTCGACCAGATCACCAGGGAAGATGGGCTGGCCAATCTGTCTGTCTCTTCAATTACCCAGGATCGCTATGGCTTCCTCTGGTTTGCAACTCAGAATGGTCTGAACCGCTATGATGGCCGAGAATTTAAAACCTATAAAAGTGATCCCTACTCTGACTCTGGTTTAATCCATAACCTTATTCAGACCATGTATTATGATAAAGATAATCACCAGCTCTGGTTAGGCACCTATCAGGGCCTATCTCAATTTGATATTTCTACTGAAACCTTTATTAATTATCACCCAGAGGAGAATGGCTTTAACCCGGTCATTATTGCAATTACAAAAGATGATAATGGCCAGATCTGGTTTGGAACTATGGAAGGTTTAAACAGACTTAATCCAGAAACCAATCAAATCAAACATTATCCAGTTCCAGAGAAGGTTGTTAGAGATTTAGTTATTGATTCTAGCGGCCGGCTTTTAATAGCTAGTTATGCCGGCCTTCTCAGCTATGATTCCAGTAAAGATGAAATTGCTATAGTAGATATTAATCTGCCTGGAGATTTTGTTATGGCAGTAAAAGAATATACTCCTGGTATTTTAACTTTAGGCCTCTGGGAAGAGGGTTTATTTAAAGTCGATATTTCTGAAGAACCCTATCGGATTATCGACAATTATTCCTTTAAAGATAATAGAATTTATAGCATTCTTAAAATAGACAGCAAGCCTGCAACCGGTCCCTATCAGGACATGGAATTTGTTGGAACCTGGGGTGGCGGATTAAATATTATTACAGCCACTGGTGAAATCCTTGAATTTTCACCGGATAATACCTCTGCCAATCCCTCTCATCCTATTATCTATTCTATCTTTCAGGATGATTCATCGATCATCTGGCTTGGTACAAATGGAGGAGGACTGAACAGAGTTAATCCGGCCAAACAGAACTTTGTAATACTGGCCCATGATGCCGAGAATCCAAGTAGTCTCAGCCAGGGCAAAGTCAATAATATTTTTATAGATAAGACTGGAGATCTCTGGTTTTCTATCTATAGTAAAGGACTTAATCGCTATCTACCAGCTGAAAATAGACTGGTTAAATATAATAGTAATCCTGAAGCCGATAATGATAATTTAACTGCTGACTCAATCATGGATATTGTTGAAATAGATGAAGGTGACCTGCTTTTGGCTACAGATAGAGGAGTCGTAAGATATCTCAGAGAAGATGATCAGTTTGTCAATGCAGAAATTCTGCCAGAACCAGAAATAATTTATAGTCTTGCTGCCACAGAAGAGGAATTATATATCGGGACTTATACAGAAGGTCTATTTATTTTTAATAGAGATACAACTAATCTTCAGCATTATAATAAGGGAGAAATCTCTGATAACTTAATTTATGATATCATGATTGATAGTAAAGACAGGCTCTGGCTGGCCACTAATAATGGTTTGAATTTAAGGGGGCCAGATAGCCCTGATTTTAAGCAGATATTCCAGGAGAGTGGCAATCATAGCCTGCCTGCTAGCAGCTCTTTTAGGACCCTATTTGAGGATTCAAAGGGAAGAATCTGGGTGGGGACTGTTGGTGGCGGTATTTCCTATTACAATGAAGATGGAACTTTTACAACATTTTTAGAAACTGATGGTCTTTCCGGGAACCTTGTGACAGGAATTTTGGAAGATCAGGAAGGTCAGATCTGGGCTGGGACCCATGATGGAATTTCAATTATTAACCCGGAGACTGAGCAGATATTTAATCTGACACCAGAAGATGGGATTGGGGGCTGGGAATTTAATTTCGGTCATGCAATGGATGAAAATAACAATCTGTATTTTGGTGGGATTCATGGTATAACAAGAATTCCGGCTGATTTTGTCAACAGGGATTATCAGGCCCCACCGATTTATATTACAGATGTTGAACTTTTTCAGGAAAGCATAGCAGATGGCAGGCAGCATTTTAACGATAAAAATTATAAATTTAAACCGGATTCAAATTTTATTAGTTTTGAATATGTTGCCCTGGATTATGACTCCCCAGAAAAGATTCATTATTCCTATCTATTAGAAGGATTTGATGATGACTGGATAAATGCCGGTAATCGTTATTATACCTCTTATTCTAATCTGCCTCCCGGGGATTACAGCTTTAATGTTAAAGCAATAACAGTAAGAGGGGTAGTTACTGATATAGCCAGTTTTGATTTTGAAATAGACAGGCCCTGGTATTTAACCCTGCCGGCCTATATTCTTTATTCAATGATTTTCATTACAATTATCCTGATAATAGTTAAGCTTAGGGAAGGTTATCTGCTTAATAAAAAAAATTCCGAGCTTAATGAATTAAATAAAAAATTAGAGACAGTCAATAGAGAACTGGAAAGTTTATCCTTTACTGATTCTTTAACTGGTATCTATAATCGCCATTACTTTAATAGAAAATTTAAAGAACTTTTAAATCTTAGTGTTAGAGGTAATACAGAGCTATCACTGATAATGTTTGACCTTGATAACTTCAAAGAAATTAATGATAACTACGGCCATCAGGCAGGAGATAAAGTCCTTCAGATTATCAGTCAGCAGGCCAGTCAGGTTCTCCAGAGAGAGACTGATTTTATTGCCAGGTATGGCGGCGATGAGTTTATTATAGTATTATATGATACCAGTCTGGAGGGGACAAAATTAATTGCAGAAAAATTAAAGAAAGCAATTGAATATCCTAAGGAAATAGATCTAGAAGATAATACCATTAATAAGACAGTTAAGGTTAGTATCGGATTAACAAATATACTTCCTGAGCAGACTACTAATACTGAAGAAATCATTAAAAAAGCAGACCAGGCCCTTTATAAAGCAAAAACAAATGGTAAGTCAAAGATAAAAATTGAATTATAATTATCCTCTAATTTATGCTATAATTAGTCAATGTAGATTCTTTAATTTCAATGATCAGGATCATAACAGGAGGCTAAATAATATGTCATTTATAAAAGTAACTGACGAAAAAAATGCTACCGGTAGGCTTAAAGAAGTTTATAATGAACTTTTAGGAGAAGAAGGAGATAGAATTTCAAACCTATTAAAGAGTCAATCCATCAATCCAGAAATTCTAGAAAGCCATTTGAAATTATATAAGAGTATTATGCTTGAGCAATCAGGACTTACTCGTAAAGAGAGAGAAATGATTGGGGTGGTGGTTTCAGCAGTAAATAACTGCCATTACTGCCTGGTTCATCATGGTGCAGCTCTTCAACAGCTTGTTGATGAAGATCAGAAATTATTATTTAAAGATATTGCCAAAGCCTATCAAAGGCCTGGGCAGACAGAAAAGAACCAGCAGGAAAAACTTTCAGATTTAACATTAAGAGAGAAAGCAATTCTTGATCATTCCAGAAAATTGACTATTAGCCCGGCAAATATGATTGAATCTGATATTGAAAAGCTTCAGGAAATTGGTTTGTCAGACAGAGATATTCATGATATTACTCAGGTTGTATCTTACTGCAATTATGAAAACAGAATTGCCCAGGGGTTAGGTATAACTCTTGAAGAAAGCAGATAGTATTAGCATAAACTTCAAACTAATATTTTACAATTAATATTCCAAAACAAATAAGCCAGGCTTCCAGGCTCTGGCTGATTATTAGATTTTTCAATAAATGGAACCAGGCGAAATTATATCCGCCTGGGTTTTTTATTCTTTTAATTCTTCAATATTATCTATATCACAGATTTCCTTTTGGAGCTGTTCTAAATCAACGTCTAACTCGTGATGGATAACAAATCCCATAGCTATCCGGATGACAATAATTGCTACTATAATATAAAGTTCACTCATATCTCTTACAAAGACAGTTTTTAAAATCTCTGCTGCCAGATAGAATTCCAGAGCAAGTGCTATAGTTCTGGCCATTCTAATTCTTAATAATGTAGAAGATTTTTCATATTCTAATTTTACAAAATGCCAGAAAATCATTATTGCTCCATATATTAAAGTTATTCCTCCCATTAATTCCAGGATAGCCATTAATAAATGAGAAATATTAAAAGTTAATCCTTCTAAAAAATGAATCATTATCCCACTCCCCTTATAGTTTGGCCTTCTGATAAGTTAACTGATATTTTAATTAAGCAATAAAAATTATAGTTAACCCCAGAGACCAGCAGTAATAAGCAAAGATACTCAATTTCTCTTTTTTTATTAAGATTAAAAGCACCTTGATTGCAAAAAAGCTAGCTATCATAGAAGTAAAAGTTCCAACAGTTAATTCAATTGCTGTAATTCCGTCAAGACCCACAGAAAATATATTTCTTGCCTGTAATAAGGTAGCTCCTCCAATTACTGGTAATGCCAGTAAAAACGAAAAACGGGCAGCCAATTCTCTATTCAGGCCTTTAAATAACCCTCCAACAATTGTAGAACCAGACCTTGAGATACCAGGGAAAATTGCCATGGCCTGAGCTATTCCAACAAAAATTGCATCCCCCCACTTCATTTCTTCCAGGTGTCTTTCTTCTGTCTTGATTTTATCTGACAGCCAGAGTAAAATTCCTGTTATTAGTAAAGCAATACCAACAACAGTTAATGTTGAAAATACTTCTTCAAAAAAATCTTCAAAAAGAATACCGATTAAACCAGCAGGTATTGAACCAACTATTATTAAATATGTAAGCTTTCGATATTTTTCCTTTAAAGTTATAATTCCTATGATTTCTTTTCTAAAAACATAAGTAACTGCCAGTAAAGAACCAAAATGGAGAAAGACATTTAAGGTTATACCTCCATCTACTTCCAAAAAATTCTGAAAAATAACTAAATGACCGGAGCTGCTAACAGGTATGAATTCAGTTATGCCCTGAATTAGCCCTAAAATTATTACATTCAAAAAACCCATTTATAAAAAACCTCCT
>CAZLCX010000025.1:0-25617 GCA_964558325.1 uncultured Halanaerobiaceae bacterium
ACTTTAAAAAACTGGATAAAATGAGATAGGAAAATGGCTTAACAACCTGGAAAATTTAAGATAAAAAATTTTATAAGGGAGCTGATAGGATGTCTGTTATAAATAGAACTGTTATGATAGTTCTTGATAGTGTTGGAATTGGCGAGCTGCCTGATGCAGAAGAATATGGCGATTTAGGTGCTGATACCCTGGGAAATCTGGCTAAGGCAGTAGGAGGTCTGGACCTGCCAAATCTAGAAGAGCTAGGACTGGGGAAAATTCGGAAGCTGGAAGGTGTGGATAGCGACCTTAAGGCCAGGGGGGTCTACGGTAAAATGGCTGAAGCCTCCAGGGGTAAGGACACCACCACAGGCCACTGGGAACTGGCTGGACTTGTATCCAATACCCCCTTTCCTAAATATCCAGATGGCTTTCCAGCTGAAGTAATTGAGCCTTTCCTGGAAAAGACAGGGTATGATGGGGTTTTAGGCAATAAACCGGCCTCAGGGACAGTAATTATCGAAGAACTAATTGATGAACATCTGGAGACCGGTAATCCAATTGTCTATACATCTGCTGATAGCGTATTTCAGATAGCAGCCCATGAGGATGTGATTTCTCTGGAAAGGCTGTATGAGATCTGTGAAATAGCCAGGGAGATCTTAACCGGGGAGCATGGTGTTGCCAGGGTTATTGCCAGGCCATTTGTCGGAGAACCTGGCAGTCTGGAAAGAACAGATCAGAGAAAGGATTATTCCCTGACGCCTCCTAAACCAACTTTATTAAATATCTTTGAAGATGCCGGCCAGGCTGTTGTTGGTGTTGGCAAAATTATTGATATCTTTGCCGGCAGTGGGGTGACAGAATCCAACCATGTTATTGATAATATGAAAGGTGTAGATGCCACCCTTGATTATCTGGATAAAGTAGAAACAGGTTTGATTTTTACAAACCTTGTTGAAACCGATATGATCTACGGTCATCGCCGGGATGTCGATGGTTATTATCAGGCGATCAAAGACTTTGATAATAGACTGCCAGAGATTCTGGCCTCATTAAAGCCAAGAGATCTTTTAATAATAACAGCAGATCACGGCTGTGACCCCACCTATAAGGGCACAGACCATACCAGAGAATATGTACCCCTCTTAATGGTTGGGGAGAGCTTAAAAGCTGACAGAAGACTGGAAACAAGGGATAGTTTTGCTGATTTAGCGGCAACAATTGCAGAATTACATGATTTAGAGCCACCATTTGATGGCAGGTCATTTGTAGAAGAAATTATTAATTAAAGACAAAGGGGTTGATCTTTTAATGGAGATTGTTGAAAAAATCAATAATGCAGAAAAATATATAAGAAGTAAGATTGAGATAGAACCAGAATTTGGCCTAATCTTAGGTTCAGGTTTAGGGGTTCTGGCTGAAGAGATAGAAAATCCAACCAGGATTCCCTATAGTGAGATACCTGGATTTCTGGAATCAGATGTTGAGGGTCACAGTAATCAACTGGTTGTCGGTAGCCTTGAAGGCAGGAATGTGGTAGCTCTCCAGGGCCGGTTTCATTACTATGAAGGTTATGATATGGCCGAGATTACATTGCCGGTTAGAGTGATGAATCTCCTTGGCTGTCAGGGTTTAATCGTTACCAATGCAGCCGGCGGGGCCAATCGGAATTTTGACCCAGGTGATTTTATGCTGATCAGTGATCATATTAATTTCATGGGAGATAATCCTTTAATCGGGAAAAATCTTGACGAATTTGGTCCCAGGTTCCCTGATATGTCAACTGCCTATGATCCCACCTGGCAGTCAATAGCTACAGATATAGCTGCTGAAAATGGAATTGTCCTCCGCCGGGGAGTTTATTGCGGTTGTTCAGGACCTACCTATGAAACACCGGCAGAGGTCAGAATGATAACAAATCTAGGAGCGGATGCTGTGGGCATGTCAACGGTTCCAGAAGTAATAGTTGCCAATCATCAGGGGATGAGAGTGCTTGGTATTTCCTGTATTACCAATATGGCAGCCGGGATTCTGCCAAAACCTCTTGATCATAGCGAGGTAGTTGAGATTGCAGAAGAAGTCAGGCCCCAGTTTATTAAACTTGTTAGGAGCCTGCTTAAGGAGCTGAAACTCTAATGAGAATGTATGATCTGATCTATAAAAAAAGAGAAGGTGAAGAGCTAACTGCTGAAGAGATAGACTGGATTATTACTGGCTATACTGCCGGGGATATCCCTGATTACCAGATCTCTGCCTGGGCAATGACAGTTTTTTTTAAAGGGATGAATGCCAGGGAGACTGCCAATTTAACTGATGCAGTCGTTAACTCAGGTGATCAGATAGACCTCAGCAGGATTTCTGGTGTCAAGGTGGATAAGCACAGCACAGGAGGGGTCGGTGATACAACTACCCTGGTTTTAGCTCCCCTGGTTGCCGCTGCCGGGGTGCCAGTACCTAAAATGTCTGGCAAAGGTTTAGGACACACTGGAGGAACCATTGATAAATTAGAATCAATCCCTGGTTTTACCTGTGAATTAGAAAAGGAAGCTTTCTTTAAACAGGTTGAGGAGATTGGGGCAGCCATTGTCAGCCAGACCGGAAATCTAACTCCAGCAGATAAGAAACTGTATGCTTTAAGAGATGTAACTGCAACTGTGGATTCAATCCCCTTAATTGCCAGCAGTATTATGGGTAAAAAGATTGCCGGCGGTGCCGATGCGATTGTTTTAGATGTTAAAACTGGCAGTGGAGCCTTTATGCAAAAGCAGGAGGATGCCCGGCAATTAGCTGAACTGATGGTCGATATAGGCTCAGAATTAGGCCGGAAAACAATTGCTCTCTTAACTGATATGAGTCAGCCCCTGGGGCAGGCAGTCGGTAATGCTCTAGAAGTTAAAGAAGCCATTAAAACCTTAAAGGGCAGTGGCCCGGAGGATCTAAAAAAACTCTGTCTTAAACTAGGATCCGCCATGTTAGTGGCCGGCCAGTATGAATCAGATTTAGTTGAGGCAGAAAAAAGACTTGCAGGCCTGATTGAGAATGGGGCTGCCGCGGCTAAATTCAAAGAGATAGTTAAGGCCCAGGGAGGCAATCCAGAGATAGTGGCTAACCCTGAATTATTGCCCCAGGCCCAAAATATTTATGAGTTAAAGGCTGAGCAGGCAGGTTATATAGAAGCTGTAACAGCCAGGGAAGTCGGTTTAGTGGCAATGGCCCTTGGGGCAGGTAGAGCTAAGAAAGAAGATCCTATTGATCCTGGGGTTGGAATTGAAGTTACTGTAAATAAAGGAGACAGGGTTGAGACTGGAGATCTCCTGGCCAGAGTCCATTATAATTCAGCTGAAAAACCTGAAGAGGAGATTAAACGTTTGCAAAATGCCTATAAAATTAGTCCTGAAAAACCTGAAGAGTTAGAGTTTATAATAGACCTAATTGAATAATAAAATTAGAACTTATGTTGGTCAGTTAAGGAGTGAAAATAATGACAGTTTTTAATCAAGAGCGCCTGCCAATTGAAATCTTTCAGATTGATCGAGAAAGAATGGTTGAGGGCTGGTATTCAGATGCCTATTTCCGAAATATTAGCAGGATTTTAAACCGGTTATCCAAAGAAAACTATATTTATAAGGATTCAGAGGGCCATGAAGTTGATATCGGAGAAATAGAAGTTGAAATGCAGATATTTCCCCGGAGGAGCCCATTCTGTATTGTTGGAGGGGTAGATGAGGCCCTGGCGATCTTAAAGACCTGTACCGGTTATATTGATGAAAAGGGTAAGTTCGTCAATACCTTTGATCAATTAGAGGTTGAGGCAATGCATGATGGAGATAAGGCATTCTATAAAGGGGACCCAGAAAATGTTGAACCGGCAATCAAAATCAGGGGTAAATATCGTCATTTTGCTATTCTGGAAACACCGATGATTGGATCATTAACTGAGGCTTCAAGAATAGCTACCAATGTCTTTTTAGTCCTGGAGGCTGCCAGGGGTAAAGATATACTATTCTTTCCAGCCAGATTTGCCCATTATAAACAGCAGGCAATCCATGGTTATGCCTATTCTTTAGGGGTAAATGCTTATAATGAAGAGTTTGGAGCAAATAGTCACCGCTTTATTTCAACAGATGAACAGGGTGCCTGGTGGGGCGGTAAAGGAGCCGGTACTGTCAGCCATTCCTATATCGCAACATTTTTAGGGGACACCACCGAGGCAATGCTGCAGTTCTGCCGTCAGATGCCGGCAGACCTTAATAGAATTGCCCTGGTTGATTTTGATAATGACTGTGTAGGTACAACCCTTGATGTCTTAAGAGAAATGTATAAGTATTATATTTATCATAAAAAAGATGGAAATGTCAAACAGGCTAAAAAGTATAAATTATTTGGAGTTAGACCAGATACAGGCTCTAATTTAAGAGATGTTTCAGTTAAACCATTAGGTGATAAGAAATTAGATAATGGAGTTAATGCCCGCCTGGTCTTTGAATTAAGAAAGGCAATTGATAATGCCTATAAAGACTGGGAGCTTGAAACTGAGGAAGAGTTAGAAATTGCTAAAGAATATTGCGAAGCCGTTAAAATTATTGCTACCGGCGGTTTTAAACCGGATAAGATAGAGAGGTTTGAAAACAGTCAGGTACCTGTTGATGTTTATGGGATTGGAAGCTGGTTATTATCAAATAGCTCAGTTGAAAATACTAAAAATGATTTTACAGCTGATGTTGTTAGAGTTAAGATCAATGGAGAATGGAAGGATATGGCTAAAGAAGGAAGAAAACCATGTTATAATCAGAAGCTGGTCAGGGTCAATTAATTTTTAGTCAGGAAAGGGGTATTTATATGGAGATTGTCGTCTCCCATCAATTAACAGATTTAGATGGTCTGGCAGCCATGTTTGCTGTGGCCAAACTCTACCCTGAGGCCAGGCCTGTCTTTGTTGGCAGGCTCCATCAGATGGTTAAGGATTTCATGGCACTTTATCGGGATGAGATAAATGTGCTTGAAGTTGAAGATATTGATTTAAGCCAGGTCAGCAGGGTTATAATCTGTGATACCTCAGAATTAGATCGCCTGGGCCCCTTAGAAGATAATTTAAACTGGGATGAGATAGAAGTGATTGTTTACGACCATCACCCCCATGAGGAATTGTCCTGGGCTGATAGGGACTTAAGTCAACAGGTAGGCTCTGCCACAACAATTTTAATCCAGGAAATAATGTCAGCAAATATCAATATTGATGCAGTAGAGGCGACATTATTTGCCCTGGGGATTTATGCAGATACAGGTAATTTTGCTCACTTAAATACAACAGCCGCTGATTTAGAAGCAGCGGCTTATCTGCTTAAAAACGGAGCTAAAATCAAGGTTATAAATCAATTTCTCCAGCAGAAACTTGATAATGATCAAAAAGAGGCCCTGAGTCAATTCTTGCCGGCCAGGCAGGATTTAAATTATAATGGTGTTAAATTCAGCCTCTTTACTGGTAAATTAAATAAGTATGTGAGAGGTTTAAATAAGGTGGTCTCAAGAATTAAAGAGCTCTATCACTTACCGACAGTCTTTCTGCTGGCTGAAGCAGAGGGCCAGATAGATTTAATCGGCCGGTCAAGTGATGAGGCTGTTAATATTGGCAGGATCTGTGACCGCTTTGGAGGCGGGGGACATCCTGGAGCTGGAGCTGCCAGGCTTTCTCCTCCCTTAAAGGATGCTGAAATGAAATTAAAGACCGTCCTAAAGACTGAGCTTTCCCCCAGACAGATTATCAGTTCAATTATGAGTGCTCCGGTTCGGACTTTATCTCCAGAAACATCAATAGCCGATGCTGAAAAAGCCCTGGATCGATATGGCCATAATGGTTTAATTGTTGTCGAGGATAAAGAGGGGAGCCCGATCTTAGAGGAAGATATTGTCGGGGTCTTTTCCAGAAGGGATCTGGAGAAGGTTAAAGGCCATGATTTAATGCATGCCCCGGTCAAGGGTTATATGTCCAGGGATGTTGTAACGATCAAGGCAGATGCCTCTATCCAGGATGCCCAGGAAGAGATGGTACGTTATAATATTGGCCGCCTGCCTGTGATTGACGATGGCAAAATGGTTGGAATTATAACCAGGACCGATCTCCTTGATGCTTATTATGACGATGAATCTCCCCAGCATTATCAGCATACATATGGCAGTTCCATGGTGGAGATAGAGACAAGAAAGACTGACCTAACAGGCCAGTTTAATCGATTGCCTGCCAAATTAAAGGAGCTATTTAAGTTCTGTTCCTCCCTTTCAGCTTCAAGGGATAATCGCTTATTTATTGTCGGTGGGATGGTCCGGGATTTTCTCCTGGATATTGAAAATAAAGATATTGACCTGGTAATTGAAGGCCAGGTTGAGCCTTTTTTAGAACAGCTGGCCAGAGAGCTTGATGTTGATTATCAATATAATGACCGCTTTCAGACAGGCAGTCTTAATTATTATGATTATACCCTGGATTTAGCCCAGGCCAGAAGTGAATATTATCCGACTCCTGGCAGCCTGCCAGAGGTCGAAAGTGCCGGAATTCTAGAAGATCTATTCAGAAGGGACTTTACAGTAAATGCCATGGCCATAGCATTATTTCCTGAAGAATTTGGCTATCTCTATGATTATTTTAATGGATATCAGGATATTAAAAATGAAACTGTCAGGGCTCTTCACAGGTTCAGTTTTCTTGATGACCCAACCAGAATTATTAGAGGTTTAAAATTAAGTCTATCCTTAAATTTTAAGTTTGAATCAGAGACAGAAAGTTTGATGCAGGAGGCCTTAAAAAGAGGAGAGTTTACTGGTTTATCATTGAATCGGGTTTTAAGAGAAATCAAAGATTTATTCTACCGCTTCCATGATAATAGCAAATTTCCTGAACTTATTGAGAAGCTGCCAGTCTTGAAATTGTTGGACTATAGTTTTGAATTTACTGAAAAGACCCGCCAGGAATGGAATAGACTGGAAGAAAGCCTTGCATATTTGGACTCAAAAGATTATAATATAAAGGAATGGGAAGTTAAATTAGTGCTTCTATTACGGAATCTTCCAGGGGGAATTAGATCAAAGATCAATCTGACCAATAAAGAAGAACAGTTATTAAACTTTATCAATAGACTCCCGGAGAATACTGAAAATATTTTTTCCTTTGAAGAACCAGTTGAACTGGCTGAAGAACTGGATAAATTAGAACCTGAAGAACTGGCTTTAATTCATTATCATAAAGAAAATAGTTATCATCGAAATAGACTGGAATTTTATCTTGATGAATTAAGAAATATTGAAATTGAGATAGATGGAAATGACCTGATTGACCTGGGCTTAGAACCAGGTCCAGCAATCAGAGAAATCCTAGCCAGAATTCGCCGGAGAAGATATCAGGGAAGAGTTAAAGATAGAAAATCACAGCTTGAACTGGCCCGGCGACTAATAAATGAATATAAAAATAAGTAGTTTGTTATTATTAATGGAGGTTTAATTAAAAAGTGGACAATATAATGCAATTGATTTTACTATTACCTGTTTTACTTCTTTCGCTGTCCCTGCATGAATTATCACATGGGTATGCATCCTTTTTAATGGGTGATCCGACAGCAAAGAATGCCGGGAGATTAACCTTAAATCCCCTGGCCCATTTAGATCCTGTTGGTGCCCTGGTCCTAATAATGACCCAGCGTTTTGGCTGGGCCAAACCGGTACCTATCAACCCCAGATATTATCAGAATCCAAGAAGGGATATGATGCTGGTTAGCTTTGCCGGTCCGGCCTCAAATCTGGCCCTGGCAGCCTTTTTTGCAGTTATCATCAATATAATGCCTGTGATAACCGGGCAGTCTTTAATGTCGCTGCTCTATGGGATGAGAGGCAATGTGATGATTACCGTTGTAAACTTTCTCTACCTGGCAATAATGATTAATATCAGTCTGGCAATTTTTAATCTACTGCCCTTTCCCCCTTTAGATGGTTCAAAGATCTTAAGAGGGGTGCTGCCGCCAAAATATGACCGATATTTTAATAAATTAGAAGGTCCTATCGGAATGTTAATTATTTTAGTGCTGGCCTATTCCGGTTTGCTCTGGGCGATTATCGGGCCAGTTGTTAATGGTATTTTAAATCTGTTAGTATTCTTTTAAATATTAGCTAAGGAGGGAATTAGAGATATGGGCTGTCAACTTGAAATAGAAAATTTTACAGGTCCCCTGGATCTGCTCTATAAATTAATCAAAGAAAATGAAATAGAGATATCCAAGATCTCACTGGCCAAAGTTACAGACCAGTATCTCTCCTATCTTGATAGACTGGAAGATTTTAATATGGACCAGGCCAGTGAATTTACTGTGATTGGCGCTGAATTAGTTCAGCTTAAGGCCAGAAGCCTCCTGCCAATCTATAATCAGGAGGAAGAGGAAGATGAGCCTGATTTAGTGGCCAGATTAAAGGAACATCAGATTATTAAAGAACTGGCAGCAACCTTAGGTGATTTAGCTGATGAGGCTAAAGCCTATCATTTTCCAGAGAGAACTCTGGATATACCTGATGATAATTATATTTTAAAACTGGATGCAGATATTGAGACAGTTCATAGGTTATACTGCCAGGCCATGGATGCCTATGAGACCAGGCTGGTCCAGGAAGCCGAGCGGAAAAAACTTGTGCAGATAGCCAGACAGACAATCACCCTCCAGGAAAAGATTAATGAGGTTATGACGATCCTTGTAACTGCCGGCAGGGGCCAGCGTCTAAATTTTAAAGAATTGATCAATGACCATCAGGATAAACTAGAAATTGTAATTACATTTCTGTCAATTCTGGAATTAAATAGATTGAGAAAGATCAAGTTAGAACAGTCCAGGCGCTTTGGGGAAATCCAGGTAGAGTTAAACAGGCGGGGTGGAGAAAAGCATGAGTCAGACTAAAGAAGATCAGCTTGAGTTCCAGTTTGATCCTGAAGTCCTGGCCAGGCTGGAAGCCTTATTATTTGCCTCACCAGAAGGCCTTTCACTCCATCAATTAAGTTCCGGCCTGGAGATGACTAAAGGAGATATCAAAAAAGCCCTAAAACAGCTCCAGCTTGAGTATGAAAAACCTGAAAGAGGCCTGGAATTAAAGGAATATGACGGTAATTACACCTTAACCAATAAGAAATCCTTAGGCCAGTTAATTAAAGATATTCTGGCTGCCCCCAGGGAGGTTAGCCTGACCGAGGCTTCTCTAGAGACCCTGGCAATTATAGCCTATCATCAGCCAGTCACCAGAACGGAGATAGAAGAGGTTAGAGGTGTCCGGGTCGACCAGACATTAAGGACATTAAGTAAATATGACCTGATTAAGGAACTTGGCCGCCGTGAGCAGCCAGGAAACCCGATAGAATATGGAACAACTGAAGAGTTTTTAACATTTTTTGATCTAAAAGACCTGAGTCAACTGCCAGATAGAAAATCCCTGGCAGCAGAGGAGGACCAATAAATGGCAGAAGTAAGACTCCAGAAATTTATGGCCCATGCCGGCGTTGCCTCCAGACGGAAGTCTGAGGAGATAATAGCCCAGGGAAGAGTTAAGGTTAATGGCGAAACTGTTACAGAGATGGGCTTTAAAATAGATCCAACTGAAGATTATGTTGAAGTTGATGGTGAGGAGATTGAAAGAGAAAAGAAACGGTATTTTAAATTAAATAAACCAGTCGGTGTAATCTCAACTGCCTCAGACCCCAGGGGGAGAAAGACTGTGGTTGAGTTTGTTGATGATATCAAACAGAGGTTATATCCAGTCGGCAGATTGGATTATAACTCCAGCGGTCTGATCCTTTTAACCAATGATGGCAAATTAACTCATATTTTAACCCATCCTTCCTTTGAGATTGAGAAGACCTACAGGGTGATTGCCGATGGCAGGATTGCAAAAACAGATATCGCCAGACTGGAAGCAGGAGTCGAGCTTGAAGATGGTCTGACAGCTCCGGCAAAGGTGGAAGATTTAAGCTATCAGGGAGATAGGACTAAGTTTTTAATTACGATCCATGAAGGTCGGAATCGCCAGGTTAGAAGGATGTGCCAGGCAGTTGGCCATGATGTTACTGATCTGATGAGATTAAAGTTTGGCCCGATTGGACTTGATGATCTTAAGCCAGGGGAGCGGAGAGAATTGAGCAGTGAGGAGTTAGCCAGGCTGAAAGAGTTGAAAGCAGCAGAGGCTTAAGTACCTATCCAGTCTGGATAGGTTTTTCCATGTAGATAACGACTAGAATTCAAAGAAGGCGGAATAATTATGATTTTAAAAGAGATAAGCCTCCATGGCTTCAAATCATTTGCCCGACCAGTTACCCTGGACTTTTCCAGTCCCTTAACTGCAGTTGTTGGGCCAAATGGCAGTGGAAAAAGCAATATTGTAGATGCTGTTCGCTGGGTTTTAGGGGAACAGAGTCCCACAACTCTCCGGGGGAGTCAGATGGCTGATGTAATCTTTTCTGGCAGTGACAGCCGGAAGGCGATGAAAGAAGCCAGGGTCAGCTTAAAGATAGATAATAGCAGGAATATTTTGCCCCATGATCAGGATGAGGTTACCATTACCAGAGAAGTCGACCAGGACGGTAAGGGCAGCTATATCATCAATGGCAAAAATGCCAGGCTCAAGGATATAGAAGACCTCCTTTATGATACCGGTTTAAATCAGGATGCCTATTCGATTGTCGGTCAGGGCAGGGTTGAGGCTATTTTACAGAGCCGGCCAGAAAAACTCCGGCAGCTATTTGAAGAGGCAGCTGGCATCAGCCGGCATAGAAATAGAAAAGAAGAAGCTGAAAAGAGGCTGGAAAAGACAGCCCGGGACCTGGAGAGGGTCAAAGATCTGCTCAATGAGATAGAGCGGAGGTTGGGTCCCTTAGAGAAAAAGGCTGAAAAAGCCAGAGAATATAAAAAGCTTTATAATCAGCTAAAGGAGATAGAGGTTAGTTATCTCTGTCAGCAGCTTGGGAGATATGATGACCAGGAGGCTGATTTAAATCAAAGGGCCGATAAATTAAAAAACCGTTTACATAAGTTACAGAAGCAGCTGGAGACTGAGGAGGTCAAAGAGGCCAACTTAAAGGAAAAGGTTGCAGATATTGAGACTGAAAAGGATGAACTGGTAGATAAGTATTATCAGTTTAAGACCAGGGTTCAGGAGATTGAGAATAACTTAAAGGTTATGTCAGAAAGAAGGCAGTCTCTGCTTAAAGAAAAGGACCGGCTAAAGGCAGAAGAGGCAGAGATAAATGCTGAAATTGAAAAGACAGCCGGCCATTTAGATGGACTTACAGGCCATCTTGACAGCGGCAGGGATAAGCTTGCAGGTTATCAGCTAAAACTGGAAGAGGTCTGCAGGGCTTTAGAGGATAATGCCCGGCGCCAGGTCTATTTAAAGGCCAGGAGCAAGGAGAATCAGAGCCAGAAATTAATGGCCAGCCAGTCAGAACTAAAAGAGGAACTGGCTGAACTCCAGGAGCGGGAACAGTCCTATTTCCGGCAGGTGACCAGATTAAGACAGTCATTAAACCAGCTTGCTGACCAGCTTGAGGCTATCTCTGAGAAAGAGACCCGGTTTGAAAGCAGGGGAAGAGAGCTGGTTGAGCGGATTAATGAGCATCAGGATAAGATTGGAGAGCTTAACAATAAATATCAGGCTCTGGAGGCTGAATATAATAAGCTCAAGGAAAAAGAAAATAAAGCCCAGCAGGAATATAATCGGACCAGGTCCCGCTGGCAGGCCTTAAAGAAGATGGCCGATAGAGGTGAAGGTTATTACCGGGGAGTCCGTTCAGTCTGGCAGAATGAAAAGCTTGCCGGGATTATCGGACCGGTAGCTGAACTAATTACAACTCCTGAAAAATATGAGGAGGCCATTGCAACTGCTTTAGGCAGTAGATTACAGCAGGTTGTGGTTGAAGATGATGCCACTGCCCAGCAGGCCATTGAGTATTTAAAGAAAGAACAGAAAGGCCGGGCAACATTCCTGCCCCTTAATATGATTAATGGGAGAAGGATTAATCCAGACCGGTATAACTTAAATCAGCAGGAAGGTTATCTGGGCTTAGGTTCTGATCTGGTTGAATATGAGGCCAGGCTGGAAGAGATTATTAAATATCTTTTAGGCCGGACTGCCATCTTTAAAGATTTAAAGACGGCGACTGCGGCCTCAAAGGCCAGCGGTAAAAGGTTTAAGATTGTCACCTTAGAGGGTGATATAATTAATCCAGGTGGCGCCATGACCGGTGGCAGCCAGAGAAAGGATACTGCCCAGCTTTTGAGCCGGCAGCGTCAGTTAGAAGAATTGACGGAACAGGGCAGGGCCAATCGCCAGCAGTTAAGTCAACTTAGAAATCAGCTTAAAGCTAAGGAATCAGAACTGGAGAAAATAAATTCTGAAAAAACTAAAGTTCAGGAAGAGCTGGCAGATTTACGGGAAGAATTAAAGGTCTCTCAGACCAGGTTGAATAATATTCAGGAACGAAAGGATGAACTGGATTCTGAGGTTGATTCAGTTAACGGCGAGCTTAAGACTGAATTGAAAAGTCTTGAGGCTATTAAAGATAAAAAAGAAGAGACTGAATTAAAATTAGCTAAAGTCCAGAATCAGGCCAGTCAGCAGGAGAGCAAGCAGGCTGATCTCGATAGGATTTTACAGGAGACTATCAATTATGAAAACAGGCTCCAGCGGACCTATCAGCAGCTGCAATTAGAACTGGCCCGCCAGGAAGAACAGATTTCTTCTAAAAGGCGTCAGCTCAGCCAGCAGGAGACTGAACTCTTAGAATATAAGGATAGATTAAATGAGATAAATCAGGAATTAGCAGGAATTGAAAGTGAGCTAGAGACCCAGACAGAGCGGCAGCAGGAATTACAGGAAAGAAAAGCAGATACTGAAGAGAAAAAAGCTGAGGCCGCCAGGAAGAAGGAAAAGGCCCAGGAAAAATTAGATGAATTGAAAGCAGAACTGGATAAGTTAACTGAAAATCTTAAGTTAGATAGAAAAGAAGAGAAAGAATTAGAGGATGAGATCCATCAGATTCAGCTTAAGACAGGCAAGTTAAAGGCCAGACAGGAAAGAATTATTGGCCGCCTGGAGGATAAATATAGTTTAAGCCCCAAAGAGGCTGCCAGGCAGGTGGCTGAAGAAGATAGCTCAACTGAGGCTAATCAAGAGGTTGAAAATCCAGCAGCAGCCATTAAAAGACTGGAGAAAAAGATTAATGGCCTGGGTCAGGTCAGTCTGGGAGCGATTGATGATTACGAGGAATTAAAAAAACGGTACGATCACTTAAATAATGAACAGGAAGACCTCTGTCAGGCAAAAGAGGCTATTGAAGAGGTTATTGCAGACCTTGAAGAGAAGATGTCGGCCCTCTTTTATGAGACCTATCAGGAGGTTAATGAACATTTTAAGGATATTTTCACCAGGCTCTTTATGGGCGGTGAGGCCTATCTTGAATTAACTGAACCAGATGATCTCTTAAATACAGGGGTTGAAATCTCAGCTTCGCCACCAGGCAAAAGACTTCAGAAATTAAGTCTCCTTTCCGGTGGCGAGAAGGCCATGACAGCAATCTCCTTAGTCTTTGCCTTTTTAAAGGTTAAACCGAGCCCATTCTATATTCTGGATGAGATAGATGCTCCTTTAGATGATGCCAATATTGAAATCTTTGCAGATTTTATTCAGGAGTTTGTTGAGGATAGTCAGTTTGTCTTAATAACCCATAGAAAACAGATGATGGCAGCAGCCGATTGTATTTATGGCGTTACCATGGCTGAGAGTGGTATTTCCCGGCTTGTTTCACTAAATTTAGAAGAGGATACTGTTGAAGCTATCTCTTAACCATGATTGATTTTTATTAGTTATTTAGGTATAATTAAATGAAGGTTTAAAACTTTTAACCATATTTATTTAAGCGATTTTATTAAATCAAATATTAGAGTATCGCAATATGAGGAGTGTATATATTAAGTGAAAATAAAAGGCATAAGCCGCAATTTAATTGAGACAATGGTTCGCCGGGGTAACCAGCTGGGACAGGGCCGCCAGGTAGGAACCATTGGTTTTATCAATGAAGCTGGGGTCATAGACTGTTATAATCAGATTATAGATGGTGGAGTCTCAGGACTGCCCCACCGCCATATGCTGCAGGAGATCTCTCACCGGGATAAGGCTTCCTTAATCGAGATGATTAATTCCCTGCCAGATAATGCTGTCTATATCAGGACCGATCCTGGTCAGACAGGGATTATTGTCTCAACAAGTGCAATAAATATCTTTAACCTACCAGTAATTAATATTGGTGTAAAACATGGTCAGGTAGCTGGAATTGGGATTCTTTATCCAGAAGAAAAACATTTTCGCCTGGCCACAAGGTCTGAAAATGCCCAGCTTGATTCACTGGCTGCTAAAGATATGGAGGCCGAGAAAAAGGCACTGGAAAAGGTAACCAGGCTTCGCCTGGAGTTTTTAAATATATCAGAGGAACTACCTATTATAGATGATAATGTCAGCCAGAACTGCCAGAGAGCCAAAAAACCCTGGGTTATTGACCGCCAGGAGCCAGTTTCAGTGGAAACAGGTTTTGCTGAAGAATTGGTTAAAAAGTCCCTGGAAGTCGAACCAGGCCGTGAGGTAGCAGCCTTTGGCAGAATAGATGAGAATGGTCATATTACCCGCTGCAGCGGGATTGTCGTCGGCGGTATGGGCTATATACCATCGAGATTGCTTGCCTCAAGCTATAAGGATATAACCGGGCTTTCTTTAAGGGAGTTTTATTCAGAGAAGATGCCCTTAAATACAGCTATTGTTCATACCCATCCAGGAGGGTCAGGGGTCATGCATATGAGTGATGCCATGGCAGGGCCTGGGATGTGGGGCAGGCCAATTGTTGCTGTTGGCCATGATGAAAAAGGTGATATTAAAGGTGTTATGGCAATCAAGACCCAGGACAGGCTCTTTGAGCTGGCTGATGAAAATGAGTATTTAGAACAGCAGTTTTTTAAAGTCCAGAAGCCAGAAGAAGAGGTAAAATTACGGAAGAGGCGCTATAAGATTGCCCAGGAATTTACTGATCTCTGTGATCAGCTTAAATTAAAGACAACTGAGGAGGAAACTGAAGAAAAACTGGCAGTTTCTAATTAGATAAGCAAACAATTTAATACGGGGTGAGCTAGTTTATGTTTAATATTTTTAAGAGAAATAAAGATAAAGCTGAAGATAAAAATGAAGAAAAAAATAATGGAGAAAAAAACGAAGAACAAACTGAGCAACAGGCTGAAAACACAAATGGTGACGAGGACAATCAAAATATAGAGGAAGACAATAATGAAAAGATTGCTCAAGATAAAGAACCAGAGCAGGATAAAGAACAGGATTCAGAGCAAACTCAAGAGCAAGCTCCAGAACAGCCTCAAGAACAAAATTCAGAGCAAGCTCAAGAGCAGGATCAGGTGCAAACTGTAAATGAAGATATAGATGAGGAAAAGGTTGAGGTTGAATCAGCTGAAATTTTAGAAGAAGATGAAGATTCCAGAAAAGGCCTCTTTAGTCGGCTCAAGGAAGGCTTGAGCAAAACCAGAGATAATTTTGTCTCTAAAATCAGTTCTATCTTTTCCAGAACCAATATTGACGAGGAATTATATGAAGAACTGGAGGAGACTCTGATCCAGGCCGATGTTGGCGTTAGGACTACAATGGAATTAATCGATAAAATGCGAGATGAAGTTGAAGAAAAAGATCTGACTGAACCAGAAGAACTCTATAAATCATTTCAGGCAGAGATAAAAAGAATCCTGATGGCAGATGCTGAAGAATTGCCACTGGCAACTGACTGGGAAGGTTTAAAGGTTTTAATGGTTGTCGGTGTCAATGGTGCCGGGAAAACAACGACTATTGCCAAGCTGGCCAATCGCTATCAGGATAATGGCAAGAAAGTTTTACTTGCCGCCGGCGATACCTTTAGGGCTGGAGCCATTGATCAGCTTAAGGTCTGGGGCAGTCGGCTTGGTGTCGATGTTATTGCCCAGTCTGAAGGAGCAGATGCAGCAGCAGTGGCCTATGATGCCGTTCAGGCTGCCAAATCAAGGGAGGTTGATCTCCTGATTATAGATACTGCCGGCCGGCTCCATACCCAGAAAAACTTAATGGATGAGCTTAAGAAGGTCCGGAGGGTTGTTGGCAGAGAGGCCGGCGAGGAGAGAGTTGAAACCCTGCTGGTCCTGGATGCCACCACCGGCCAGAATGCCTTAAATCAGGCAGATCTCTTTGATAAATCAGTCGATGTTGATGGGGTGGCCCTGACCAAACTCGATGGAACTGCCCGAGGCGGGATTGTAATTGCAGTCAGGAATGAATTAGGTCTGCCAGTCAGGCTGATCGGTGTTGGTGAAGCTGCCGGGGATTTACAGGATTTTAAACCTGAGGATTTTGTAGAGGCACTCTTTGCTGGAGAATAATGATTGAATTTATATAATAGATATTTATAATGCCAGGTCTTTAAATGGCCTGGTATTTTTGCTGGAAACATAGCCGGATTTGAGCTTAAGTTGGCAGTATTATTTCTAGCATAAACTTTTATTAGATAAGCCCTTGACAAACTGCAAAAAATCCGTTATACTACCTTCTGTAAAGGTAAAATACTTAACGGAGTTGAAAGCAGGTGAATACAACTTGCCAGAAACTAAAAGTAACAATCAGATAAAGAAGACACTAACCTTTGGCAGGCTCTTTGATTTTTATGGCCCCCTTTTGACTGACAGGCAGCAGGAGATTATCAGAGCCTATTATTACCAGGATTTATCCCTGGCTGAGATAGCAAATAATCTTGAGATCAGTCGTCAGGCAGTCTATGATCATCTATCAAGGGCTAAGGGTCAGTTAATAGATTATGAAGAGAAATTGGAACTGGTCAGTAGATATCAGGAAGTTCAGGAAGAGACTGGTAAGATTTTAGAGAGACTTAAAGATACAACTCCCCTGACTGATCAGGATCGTCAGGATTTAAAAGAAAGTATTGAACTTATTAAGAGCTGTCTTTAATAAAACCAGACAGCACAGGAGGTATAAAAGATGGTATTCGAGAGCCTTGCAGAAAAACTGCAGGATACCTTCGCCAAACTTAAGGGCAAAGGTAAACTAACAGAAAAAGATGTTAAATCTGCCCTGAGAGAGGTCAAGATGTCCCTGCTCGAAGCCGATGTAAATTACAAGGTTGTTAAGAAATTTGTCAGTAAAGTTGAAGAGAGAGCAATCGGCCAGGAGGTTATGGACAGTCTGACCCCAGGCCAGCAGGTTATTAAAATTGTCAATGAAGAATTAACAGACCTGATGGGGGGAGAAAGAAGTGAGTTGACATCAGCTGACACCCCGCCATCTATTTATATGTTAGTTGGTCTTCAGGGTTCAGGTAAGACAACCTCTACAGGTAAGCTTGCCCGTCAATTTAAAGAAAAGGGCAAGGAACCCCTTTTAGTTGCAGCCGATGTCTACAGGCCGGCTGCTATTAAACAGCTCCAGGTTCTTGGTGAGAGGCTGGATGTCGAGGTCTTCCAGATGGGAGATCAGAATGATCCAGTCGATATTGTTAAGGCTGGACTGGCCAAAGCAGAAAAGGAAAACCTTGACCCATTAATTATTGATACTGCAGGTCGTCTTCATATAGATGAAGAATTGATGCAGGAATTACAGGATATTCAAAAAGAGATTAACCCGACTGAGACTCTGCTGGTCGTTGACGCAATGACCGGACAGGATGCAGTCAATGTCGCTGATAATTTCTCTGAAAAGCTTGATATTTCCGGAATGATTATGACCAAGCTTGATGGCGATGCCAGAGGCGGTGCCGCCCTCTCAATCAGAGAAGTTACTGGCAAACCGATTAAATTTGCCGGTATGGGCGAAAAGCTGGATCAATTAGAGCCCTTCCATCCAGATAGAATGTCTTCAAGGATTCTGGGGATGGGCGATGTCTTAAGCCTGATTGAAAAGGCTGAGAAATCCATCGATAAAGAAAAGGCCAAGGATCTAGAGAGGAAACTCCGGGAGGATTCCTTTACCTTTGAAGATTTCCTTGAGCAGCTTGATCAGGTCAGAAATATGGGACCTATCAGTGATCTGATGGGGATGATCCCAGGGGCAGGTAAGGCCAAACAGCTTAAAAACATGCAGTTAGATGACAGTGAGCTGGATAGAATAGAGGCTATTATCAGTTCCATGACCCCTGAAGAAAGACGGGAGCCTAAGGTGATTAATGGCAGCCGGAGACGGCGGATTGCTAAAGGCAGCGGCACATCTATTCAGGAAGTTAATCGTCTGCTCAAACAGTTTAAACAGACCAAGAAGATGATGAAACAGCTAAGTGGCAAGGCTGGTAAGAAGAAATCAGGTTTTAACCTGCCATTTATGAATTAGGACTGGCAGTTATAAATAAATTGTAAGAATTACTTGAGAGGAGGTGCAAGTATGGCCTTAAAAATCAGATTAAAGAGAGTAGGTAAAAAGAGAAACGCCCATTTTAGACTGGTAGTTTCTGAATCAAGTATGGCTCCTACAGGTCGTTTTATTGAAGAAATTGGTATCTATAATCCAACCCCGGATGAAGCTGAAGTCAGGATTGACGAAGATAAAGCTTTGAAATGGTTGAAGAATGGTGCCCGTCCTTCCAATACAGTCCGCAGTCTATTCAAAGATAGCGGTATCTGGGCCGATTATATAGAAAGTAAATAGTAAGCACTTATAAAGGAGGGCTACCTGTGAAAGAGATAGTTGAAACAATAGCTCGCTCAATCGTTGACCATCCTGAACAGGTTGAAGTTTCTGAAGAAGTCGGCCAGAAGAGTGTTAGAATTAAACTCTCAGTTGCTGAAGAAGATATGGGTCAGGTTATCGGCAAACAGGGCCGAATAGCCAGAGCTATCAGGACTGTTGTTAAAGCAGCAGCAACCAAGGCTGGCAAAAAGGCGATTGTTGATATAAAATCATAAACGCCGGTTCAGGTAAATTAATTTTCAGGCGGTGAGCTATGATGACAGATATAGTTGATATTAATGACGAGAAGAATCTGATAGCAGTTGGACGGATAGTCCGCTATCAGGGCAACAAAGGTGAAGTCAGAGTTGTTCCCCTGACTGATTATCCTGAACGTTTTTATGATTATGATAGATTGATCCTGGAGAGACCAACAGGTAATGAAGAGCTAAAAGTCGAAAAGGTCAGGGAGCATAAGGGTTTTATAGTCCTTAAACTTGAGACTATCGACGATATTGGAGCTGCAGATGCAATTAAAAATCATCTGATCAGTATTCCAATTACTGAGCTCCCAGAGTTACCTGAAGATAGTTTTTATGTTTTTGAATTAGAAGGACTTTCAGTCCAAACAGATACTGGAGCTCAGCTCGGTAAGATTACAGCTGTCAGCACAGATACTGGTACAGATATTCTCCAGGTGAAAGGTGAAGAAAGGGATTATTTAATTCCTGTGGCAAAAGAGATTATTGTCTCTGTTGATCAGGAAGCAGGCATTGTTACTATCAAGCCGATCCCTGGATTGCTGGAACTTTAAAGCCAGGAGCTGAGAGAAATGTACTTCGACATCTTAACTTTATTTCCTGAGATTTTCCCTGGGCCATTAGATCACAGTATAACTGGCCGGGCCATGGAGAATGGCCTCTTAGAGATCAATGCTGTTGATATCAGAGATTTTAGTCAGGATAAACATAATCGGGTAGATGATACTCCCTATGGCGGTGGTGCCGGGATGGTAATGCAGCCAGGGCCGATCGCAAGAGCTTATAACTCTGTGATTGAGAGCCGCCAGCAGAAGTCGAAGACAATCTTTTTTTCACCTCAGGGCCGACAGCTTGACCAGCTAAAGGTAAAAGAACTGGCTGAAGAGCCAGGTTTAATCCTGCTCTGCGGCCATTATGAAGGGGTAGATGAGAGAATCCGCCAGGAAATAGTTGATGAAGAGATCTCGATTGGAGATTATGTCTTAACCGGTGGCGAATTACCGGCCATGGTTTTAATTGATGCAGTCTCCAGGATGCTGCCAGGTGTCGTTGGCACCAGGGCATCTGCAGAAGAGGATTCTTTTTATCACGGATTACTTGATTATCCCCATTATACCAGGCCAAGAGAATATAAAGGTCAGGAAGTTCCAGAGATTCTGTTAAGCGGCCATCATGCCAGGATAGACCGCTGGCGGAAAAAGCAGTCAATTAAGCGGACTCTGCTCAGGAGACCGGATTTACTGGCAGAAAAGGATTTAACAGAAGAGGAAAAAGAATTATTAAGAGAAGTCAAAGCTGAAATCGAGGATGATATTAATAATGGCAGAAGCTAAAACAATCAATCAGACTCCAGCAGCAGATGTTTATCTGGCGCTGGTCCATCATCCAGTTTATAATAAATTAGGTGATGAGATTACAACCACTATTACAAACCTTGATCTCCATGATATTTCAAGGGCTGGCAGGACCTATGATGTCAGGCGGTATTTTGTGGTTAATCAACTGAAATCTCAGCAGGCTCTGGTCCACCGGATGCAGAAATACTGGACCGGAGGCAAAGGTGCTGAATACAATACCACCAGACATGAGGCATTTTCAGTCCTGGAGGTAGTTGATACCCTTGAGGATGCAGCAAAGGAGATAAAAGAGGAGACTGGCAGAGAGCCGGTCCTGGTTACAACCTCTGCTAAAAGCTACAAGGATATTGATCCAGTAAGCTTTAAAGAACTTCGGAGTCAGCTTATAGAAAGCGACCGGCCGTATCTGATAATCTTTGGTACAGGCTGGGGTTTAAGCCATAGAGTTTTAGACCAGTGTGATCTGCTGTTAGCTCCAGTAAATGGTAGAGGTGACTATAATCATCTCTCAGTCCGGAGTGCAGCTTCAATAATATTAGATAGACTTCTGGCCAGCCCCTGGTGGGAGTAATTTAAGCCAGTCAGGCAGCCAGCAAGTTAGAACCCCAGAACGAAAGGAGGAAATAAGATGAATATCTTTCATAAAATAGATAAAGAAAATCGGAAACAGGAGATACCTGAATTTATTGCAGGTGATACCCTTAGATTACAGGTAAGGGTTAAGGAAGGCGAGAAGACAAGATCTCAGCCCTTTGAAGGTGTTGTTATTCGCCGTCAGGGCAGTGGTGCCAGAGAAACCTTTACAGTCAGAAAGGTTTCCCATGGTGTCGGTGTTGAAAGAACTTTCCCTGTCCATTCACCAACTCTTGATGATATTGAAGTTATCCGCCGCGGTGATGTCCGCAGAGCCAAGCTTTATTATCTGAGAGAAAGAATGGGTAAGAAGGCTAAAGTTAAAGAGAAAGCCCGGGCTCCCAAGCCTGAGTAAGACAGAGCCAGCTAAAATGGCAACATATTTTAATTACTGAATTATCAGGGTGCAGGGCCGGCTGGCTCTCGCCCTTTTTTACATTTTATAGTTCTTAAATTATTAGAAGGAGACTGATATTATGTCAGATAAAGTAAACTGGTATCCTGGCCATATGGCCAAAGCTACCCGGCAGATTAAAGAAAAACTGAATTTAGTAGATGTGGTGATTGAACTGAGGGATGCCAGACTGCCAGAAAGCAGCGCCAACCCCCAGCTCCAGGATCTGCTGGCAGACCAGCCTGTGATCACCCTGCTGACCAAGGCAGATTTAGCCCAGCAGTCTGTGACAGATAGCTGGCTGGAATATTTTGCTGGCAGGGCCATAGCAGTGTCGCCAGAGACCGGTCAGGGCCTTAAAAACTTAAAGAATAAGCTTAAGGAATATTATCAGGAGGTAAATGCTGAGAGAGAGGAAAAGGGCCTAAATAACCGGAAAATAAGGGCAATGGTAGTTGGTCTGCCCAATGTTGGCAAATCGACTTTAATTAATAAGCTGGCCGGTGGCAGCAGGGCTAAGACTGGCAGAAGGCCAGGGGTAACCAGGGGTCAGCAGTGGGTTAAGGTTAGCAGCGAGGCCGAGCTTCTGGACACACCTGGACTTTTATGGCCTGATATTAAAGATAAGGAACACGGTTATAAACTTGCTATCTGCGGCATGATCAGGCCAGAGATTATTGATTATGAGCTTCTAGGCTGTAAGTTGATCGAGTATCTCCTGGATTTGAATCCTGAGGTCCTTGAAGACCGTTATAACCTGGTTGAACTGGCCGGGCATAGCTATGACCTGCTGGCTGATTTAGGCCGAAATCGGGGCTGTCTGATGTCTGGTGGCCGGGTTGACAGAGAGAGAGCTGCCAGGATTTTACTCCAGGAATTTCAGGATGGAACCCTGGGGCCAGTTAGTTTAGAAAAACCGCTGGCAGATAAATTTGCCGAAGGTTCTGAGGAGGAATAGTCATGGGAGAATTTAATCCAGAAAATTATACAATTAAAGAGTTGAAAAATTATCTGAGGGAGAGGCTGACTGAGCTTGAGGCTGGCTATGAGAGCGACGGTTTTGGTGATCTGCCGATATTATCTGATGAAGTTGGAGAGCTGATTAGGGCCCTAAAAGCTGATAGTAGAAAAGGTGCCAATCAACTGGCTGTAAGTCTTGAGAAAAAACAGCTTGCCGCCAGCATTGATCTTAAGGCCTGGCAGAAACGGAATCAGCTTGTGGTCAATCTTAAAGAAGAGGGTTATCAGTATATCTGTGGGATCGATGAGGCTGGCCGGGGACCAATGGCCGGGCCGGTGGCAGTAGGTGCTGTAATTCTGCCAGTAGATATTTACATAGCCGGGCTCGATGATTCCAAGAAGCTTTCAGCCAGTAAAAGGGAGAGTCTGACCTCTGAGATTAGAGAGAAGGCTATCAGTTCAGCAGTGGCCATGATTGATAATCAGACGATTGATGAGGTCAATATTGGCGAAGCTGTCAGATTGGCTGCCAGGACGGCCATTAGCAGGCTGGATAGAGAGCCAGATTATCTGGTCCTGGATGGCGGATTGAGACTGGATAGCGTTGACCTGCCTCAGCAGGCTGTAATCGATGGCGATGCCAGGGTTAATCCAATTGCAGCTGCCTCAGTTCTGGCCAAGGTAACCAGGGATAATTTAATGGATCAGTATCATCAGGAATACCCGGCCTATAATTTCTTAAGCAATAAGGGTTACGGGACTGCCGAGCATATGGCAGCCATTGAAGAATACGGCCCATCGCCGATCCACCGGAGGTCATTTATTAATTAAGTAAAGTTATAAAACCTGTTTTAAATTAAAGACTTAATATCAATTTTATTCTTCTTGATTAGTTGATTGGAAATTGCCATTGATCAGGAATTTTTATTATTAAGAAATTATATCCTAATACAGGAAAATATCCCTTGTTATTTCTTTATTAATTTGATATAATAAATTTGGTAGTACTAAAGTACTAAATAATATGTCGGTTTTCGACAGTTCGACAGGTTAAAAATTTTGGGGTAGTTAGGTATTTTTTTGCCTGATAAAGGGGTGATAATGTTGTTTAATAATAAAGAGAAGAGCTCTGCAAGGTCTTATATTGATGATTATTACAATGATGCAACCTGTATTTTATTGATACTGCTTTCTATTGGATTTATCATTTTGACTTTCTTTATTACCCCTGAATATCAGGCGTTACTAGGATTTCCTCTGGTAATTATTGCTACCAGATTGTTTAAGATTAGAGGTGGCCTGTTAGCCACAGCAGCTGTTGGAGTTTTATTGATTAATAATGGAATGACTAATGCCGGAATTAGGCCAATTATTTTGCTGGCAATTACTTTATATGGAGTTTCAGCAGTTGGTCTTGGCAGAGTTTTGAGAGTAAGAGGAAACAGGCTTGAGGGCTTTAAACTCTGTCAGGAGGAGATAGGAGAGCTTTTTACTGAGACACCCCTGGGAATTTATAGTTATAAAATTATTGATGGCTGGCCTGAGCAAGAATATGTAAGCCCAAATATTAAGAGTATTTTTGATATAGAAAAGGGTACTTTTGCCTCTTATAATGGAAATAATCAACTGAGTGTAGAAGAATTAAAAAGCCAGAGAAACAGAATACCTGAGCTTTATCAGCAAAAGGAAGTGACTCTGGCTGATTATAAAGTTGAGCCAGAAAAGGGTAAGACCCACTGGGTTCAGGAGAAACAGAGACTGGTTGAATTTTCTCAAAAAGAAGACCATGTGCTGGGAATGCTCTGGGATTTTACTGAAGAGCGGCAGGTTGAAAAGAAATTAGAATTACTTGAGTTTTCAGTGGAAAATATTCCAGCTTTAATCTTTCGGGTTGATGAAAGAGGTAAAATAGAATTTGTTAATAAAGAGGCTGCCAGCAGACTTGGTTATGATAAAGAGGAATTAATAGGTGAAAATGTCTGGAAGATAATCCCTGATTATGAGAAAGAAGACCGGATAAAATTATGGCAGGAGTTAAAGGAAAAGGGAGCTTTGAATTTTCAGGGCTATTTGCAGACTAAAGCTGGAGAGACATTTCCAGTCAGGGTTAACTCTGCCTACCTTGAATATAAAGGTAAAAGCTATGAGTTTGCTTTTTTGCAGGATATCTCTGAGCTTAAAGAACAGGAAGCTGAGAAGGATTTTATTCTCTATCATGACAGCATGACCGGGCTCTATAACCGGAGGTTTTTTGAAGAGGAGTTTAAACGGCTTGACACAGAAAGGCAGCTGCCAATGAGTATTATTATGGCAGACCTTAATGGCCTAAAGATTATTAATGATTCCTTTGGCCATCAGAAGGGAGACCAGGTCTTAAAAGCTGCAGCCAAAATTTTAAAGAATAGCTGCCGTCAGGAAGATATTGCAGCCCGCTGGGCCGGCGATGAATTTATTCTGCTACTGCCCCAGACTGGCCAGGTTAAGGCTCAGGAAATCTGTCAGCGGATTAAAAAGAAGACAGAGGATTTTAATAATACTGTTAGCTTCCCGGTTTCCATGGCTGTCGGCTCTGCCACTAAGACCAGGCCTAAACAGAGGAAGGAATCAATTTTAAGGCAGGCCGAGGAAGAGATGTATGGCAAAAAGATTAATGAGAGCAGTTTTATTAAGAATGAAATCCTCAGTCATTTACTGGAGGATTTAAGAGCCAAGGGCCATGAATCAAAGGATCATTCATTTAGACTGGCCAGCCTGGCCCAGGATTTAGGGGAGAAAATCGGTTTAAAAGATGCTGATCTCAATAAACTTTCCCTGCTGGCAGTGGTTCATGATATTGGTAAGGCAACTCTATCAGATGACATCCTATTTGATAAAAGCCCTCTGACTGATGAAGACTGGGAGGAAATCAGGAAACATCCTGAGCGGGGCTATAGAATCGCCCTTTCAACTGAAAAATATGCTGGAGTTGCTGATGAGATTTTAAATCATCATGAACGCTGGGATGGGACTGGTTATCCCCAGGAGATTCAGGGTAATAAGATCCCGATTCTGGCAAGGATTTTAGCAATTGTCGATGCCTATGATATTATGACAAATAAGCAGGTTTATAAAGACAGGATTTCTCCAGAAGAGGCTCTTAAGGAGATCAGGAAAGAGGCCGGCAGGCAGTTTGATCCTGAGCTGGCCCTGAAGTTTATTGAGATGATGCAGGTCAGGCTTGATGAGCAGATAAACCTGGTCTGATTTCTGGCAAAAGAAAACCCCC
>CAZLCX010000026.1:0-4805 GCA_964558325.1 uncultured Halanaerobiaceae bacterium
CTATTTTATCTCTGATAGACTTTCTCTCCACGATAATAAGTTGCCTCTATCTCTGTCTGACCAATAGATTCTGGTTCTATCTCGAAAATATCTCTATCTAAGATTAAGAAATCTGCATAATAACCTGGTGCCAGTCTGCCTGAGTTTTTAAGGCCGGTAATTCTGGCTGGAACTTCTGTATAAAGCTTAATCGCCTCTGCAACTGAGAGAGTCTGAGCCTGACCGGTATCTGTGCCCTCATAGGCTTTTCTGGTAACCGCTGATTCTATCCCATAAAAGGGATTGGCTGGATCTGCCCAGGCTGTGGCCGGTGCATCTGAAGAAAAAGCAAGTTCATGGCCCTGATTAAGAATATCTCTATAGGGGTAGGACCTAAGAGTCCGCTCCTGGCCAAAATTATTTAAATAACTTTCAATTTCAGCATAGATAAAGACCGGCTGACTGTTAAAAGCGATATCTATCTCTTTAGCCTTTTCTAATGCTTCAGCTGACGGGAGGGTTAGATGTTCGATTCTAATAGATGGAATTGCTTTTAGCCAGCCAGGTTCCTGATAGAAATGATTGATAACTAGCTCGATTGTTTTATCGCCCATGGCATGGACTATTAACTGGAGATTATGCTCTCTGGCAAAATCTGCAGCTGCAGCAAGTTCTGCCTCAGTTGTTGTGACAATCCCTGTTTCTGAACGCTCGCCAAGATAGGGCTGGCTTAACCAGGCTGTTCTGCCAGCTATACTCCCATCCCCGATAATCTTTACTCCACCGATACTTAACTGCTGAGCTGGTTCCCAGGCAGCCGGCGGTAATTCTGGTGAATGAACCAGGTCTTTCCATTTGTAATATAAAATTACCTGCTGTTTTAAGCCCTTTTTAATGGCCTCCTGGTAGATATCATAATAATCGACTGGGTATTTTCTGGCCAGACTATCTGTCATAATAATAATCCCTCTGGCAAAAAGCTCCTGGCTGAAATCAGCTAAAAGTTCAGCATCTTCTTCAATAGATCTTGCTGGTAATCTGTCAAATAACAAGTCTTTGCCTATTTCTTTAAAGACACCGGTAAGTTTGCCATTATGGTCTTTTTCAATAACACCACCAACTGGTTCTGGAGTGGTTTCATTAATCTCTAAAAGTTCTAAAGCCTTTGAGTTGACCACTGCAATATGGGTACAATTCCTGGTTATTACTACTGGATGGTCTCTGGCTGCCTGGTCTAAATCAAATCTGGTTGGATTTCTACCTTCAGCCAGTTTACTTTCATCATAACCCCAGCCTTCTATCCACTCTCCAGGTTCAAGTTTTTTTGCTCTATTTTTAATCTGCTGCTGGATATTCTCTATCGAGTTAACTATAGGTGGGGTGCAGGCTATCTTCTCTGAGTCCCTGGCCAGATAGAGACCATGCATATGGGAATCTATAAAGGCTGGAATAACCCGTTTCCCCTTAAGATCTATTTTATCAGCGTTCTTTGCTGCTGGAGGCAGCCCCTCTGATTTATAGCCTAACCATTTAATTTTATCCTCTTCAATCAGGATCTTATCTACTTTCTTTGTCTGCCTGAAGCTGGCAAAGATTTTCCCATTATAAAATAATTTAAGATTTTCTGCTGCCATGTAAGGTTCACCTCTAATGAGTTAATTTAAATTTTACAATTATTAATCATATTATAACAGTAAATCAGGCAACAAAAAACCTGACCAGAAAAATTTTCTGATCAGGTAATATATATTATTAATCACTTCTAAATAATCTATCGAGGATAATCGCTATAATAACGACTCCGAGACCGGCTTCAAAGCCAAGCCCAACGTCCACTGTTGTCAGAGAGCGGAGGACTGGCTCTCCAAGACCTCCTGCCCCGATCATTGCCGCAATTACCACCATGGATAACGAAAGCATAATACATTGATTTATGCCCATCATTATTGATGGTAGAGCTCCGGGAAGCTCGACTTTAAACAGCATCTGTAAAGGACTGCTTCCAAAAGCCCTGCCTGCCTCCTTTAATTCATCTGGAACCTGTTTAATACCGAGATAGGTTAAGCGAATTGGCGGGGCAATGGCAAAGACAACTGTTGCCACTACTCCTGGAACATTTCCTAATCCAAAAAACATCAGAGCAGGTATTAAATAAACAAAGGGAGGTATTGTCTGCATAAAATCTAAAATAGGTCTGGTAATATAATGAACATATTTATTATGGGCCTTTAAAATTCCAACTGGAATCCCGATTGTTAGTGCTACTAAAACCGAGGTTAGAATTGAAGCCAGGGTCACAACCAGTTCAGACCAGAGTCCAAGATTGACTACCAGCCCAAGACCTAAAACTACAAAGGCGGCCAGCTCTTTTCCCCTTAGTTTTAGTGCTATAAGTGCTAATACAATAATAAAGACCGCCGGGGGGAAGGCGGCTAATCCGCCTTCAAAATTCTCAATTAAAAACCCAATGAATTCTGAAAATCCGTTGAGGGGCCCGCCAAAATTTGCGACTAGATAATCGACAAAATTGGAGACCCAATCCCCCAGAGGTATTTTAGTGCTTAATAGTTCTGTCATTGATTTAGTTATAGACTTCCTGAATTACTTCGGCTGCTGGCTGGCCGTCAGCAGATTCTACGCCATCTAGAAATTCTACAACTTTATCGATATTATTAGCTACCCATTCTTCAGCAACATCTTCAGGATCTCTCTCTTTATTTCCATATTCATTAATCCATTCATTCTGAATTTCAGCATCTAATACAAACTGTTCAAGAAAACGATAAACTTCAGGCTGTTCTTCCTCATAATCGGACCTTGCAACAGTCAATACTTTATCGTCTTCACCCCAGATATTTTCTGGATCATCTAAATATTTAATATCATAGGCAACATTCATCCAGTGTGGTTCCCAGCCATTAAAGGCTATCCAATCTTCCTGGCTGATAGCTCTATCAACCTCAGCAAGCATACCGGAAGTGCTGGATTCCACCATTTCCCAGTCATCTAAATTATAGGTGCCTTGATCAATTGCTTCCTGGATAATGATATTTCCATCATTTCCTGGCTCAATCCCATATATTCTGCTTTCAAATTTGTCAGCATGTTCATGTAAATCTGCCATTGAGGTTACTCCGGCTTCATAGACATATTCTGGAACAGCTGTTGAATACGAGACTTCGTCACCAGAAAGGTTAACTACAATCTCTTCAACAACTCCCTCATCATGATACTCCTGATAATTAACTTCCATTGTTGGTAACCAGGTTCCAAGAAAAACATCGACATCACCTGATTTCATACCCTGAAAAAGAACCTGCTGTGTATAACTGCTCGATTCTGTTTCATAACCAATATCTTCAAGTATCTGACTGGCAACAGCTGTCTTAACTGTAACTCCTGGCCATTCAACATATCCAAAGTTTACTGTATCTTCAGCTGAAACTTCTGCTGAGGTTAATGCCATACTAACTCCTATGAGCAATAGTGTAAAGATTAAACTAAAAATAATTCCTTTTTTAAGCATAATTTTATTACCTCCAATTTTTAAATTTATAATTTTTTAACTGGCTTATTCTTCCTGAGCAGCCAGATTTGCAATCACATTTGTTTTAACAATATTCCCTTTGAGCTTATCTTCTGCATCAAGTACTGGCAAAGGCGTATTAATATCAGTCATTTTAGTAAATAATTCATCCAGGGTGTCACAGGGAGATGCTTTAGGGATATCAAGGAGATAGGGTCGAATATTATCTTCCTCATTATCCAGCATCTCTTTAACACCATCTATTGAAAGAATCCCAGTATATTTGTTTTCATTATCAACGACCATAATTGAGGTTAAGTTTTCTTCATTCATCTTGTGGAGAGCTGTTCTTGGTCCCTGGCCTTCATACAGTAGAGCCAGCGGTTTGCTCATAATATCCTCAGCAGTTAATACTCGAGCACGATTGACATCCTGAACAAATTCAGCAACATAATCATTGGCTGCATTTGTCAGAATTTCTTCCTGGGTACCAAGTTGAACTATCTGGCCATCTTTCATAATTGCTATTTTATCTCCGAGTTTCAAAGCTTCATCAAGATCATGGGTAATAAAGATAATTGTTCTATCTATATTCTGATGTAGATCAAGGAGTTGATCCTGCATATCCTTCTTTATTAAAGGATCCAGGGCACTAAATGGTTCATCCATCAACATTATATCTGTATCTACAGCCAGTGCTCGGGCCAATCCAACTCTCTGCTGCATACCACCTGAGAGCTGATCTGGATGCTGTTCTTCATAACCCTCTAAGCCAACTTTTTTGAGGGCCTCCCTGGCTTTTTTTCGTCGGGTTTTCTTCTCAACCTTTTGAATCTCAAGACCAAATGCTGCATTATCAATAATTGTACGATTAGGAAATAAAGCAAAATTTTGAAAAACCATACCGAATTTTTCTTTACGCTGTTCCCGTAATTCTTCGTTATTTAATTCCATAATATTTATACCGTCAACTTCAATTTTGCCCTCAGTCGGTTCTATTAATCTATTAATACAGCGGATCAGTGTAGACTTTCCGCTTCCTGATAATCCCATAATCACAAATATTTCATTCTCTTCAACTGAAAAGTTAACCGAGTTAACCCCGACAGTATTGCCGGTTTTTTCAAGTATTTCATCCTTTGAATAGCCTTCTTCCAGTAAAGGAATGGCTCTTTTTGGCTTCTTACCGAAAATCTTTGTAAGATCTTTTACTTCAATTTTTGCCACTGTTAGAGATGCTCCTTTCTTTGCTGCTAAATTAATAACTTACCTGAACGAAAATATTAGATTGCACAAAAAT
>CAZLCX010000026.1:4905-7135 GCA_964558325.1 uncultured Halanaerobiaceae bacterium
ATTAGATTGCACAAAAATAAGGCTTAGAGATTGTGCCAGATATTCAGGACAAAATCTAAACCTTTACTTAAAAACTTTATGCGGCTTTTGACGACCATTAAAAACTATAACAAAACTAGACCGATTTGTCAAAGGTTTTTTGACGATAATTTTTAAACCTGTTAAGAATTATTATGGAAAGGATAATTAAAAGCCCTCCCAAAAACTGAGTAAAGGTTAAGCGCTCGGCAAAGAAAAGGGCTGAAAGCATTACTGTTACCAGAGGTTCAACAGAACTAACAATGGAAGCTCTAGATGGTCCTATCAGGCTAATTCCTAAATAAAACCCGGCAACAGCAACGATTGTTGAAAATACTGCCAGGCCAATTCCTGAAAGTATTATTTCTAAAGAAATATTATTCAAATAGAGATTACCTCTAAGGCTTCCGGTTATTAAAAAGAAAAAGGCTGCAGAAATTGTCACCACTGTTGAACCTGAAAGCCAGTTGACCCTCTTTAAAACTCTATTGCTGGCCAGAATATAGAGGGAATAAACAAAAGCTGCTGCCAAAATAGAAGCTACTCCTAAAAGATTGATACTTGTAAAAACCGGTCCCAAAACCATACCTAATCCTACTATTGTAATGATTAAAGAGATAAAATTTTCTCTATATAAAGGCTCTTCTCTGCCTAAAAAGGCAAGAACTGTTACAATTGCAGGATAACTATATAGTAAGAATCCTGAAAGTGATGCAGGAATTAATGAAACTCCGAAGAAATATAAACTTGAAAGCAGACCATAACCTGCTGCCCCCAGTAATATTAATCTAATAGTATCTTCTTTACTAATATTGTATGGATTATTACTCAGTTTTAAAATCAAGAAAAATATTAAACTGGCTATAGTAAACCGAAGAAACAGCAGGGTAGTCACATTGCTGCCATAGCTATAGGCAAACTGAGCTATTACTGGCATAGCGCCAAAACCAGCAGCTGACATGGCTGTAACTAATATGCCCTTTTTGTCTTTAGTTAAGATCATAAATTACTGGCCTCCTGAAAAATTAATCCTGATTATTTATATATTAACTAAATTTATCTTTAAATGCAAGAAAGGTTGGGTTAATTATGTTAAGAAAAATTGAAATTGTTTTGCCTATAGATGAAACAGATAAATTAAGTAAGATCCTGGAGAATTATGAAGTCCTGGATAAATATAAAATCTCCCTTCTAGAAGATAAGGCTTTATATTTAATCACCCTAAATGTTGAAAACAGTGGCCCACTTTTAGATGAACTGGAGAAGAAACTGGCTTTTGCTGAAGGTTTCAGGTTAAATATGCTGGAAGTTGAGGCGACTATTCCTGCTGTTGAGCTTGAAGAAGATAGTGAGAATGATACCAAAGAAGATAAAGATGAAAGTGCTGAGACAGTCCCCAGTGATACCAATGAATTAGAAAAAGAGGATGATGAGGATGAGCAGGATACAAAAGATTCGACCAGAGGGTTAAGCCGACAGGAATTATATACTGATCTCTCTGATTCAATTAATTTAAACAGTAATTATATTTTAATGTGTGTTCTCTCGGCTATTGTGGCCTCCAGTGGAGTTATGTTAGATAATGTTGCTGTTATAATTGGTGCAATGGTGATTGCCCCATTACTGGGACCGAATGTTGGAATGGCCCTGGCCTCAACCCTGGGTGATATGGAGCTAGGTAAAATTGCAATCAAAACCTCTCTGGCCGGGGCTGGTGTTTCTATCTTAGTTGCCCTAATAGCTGGTCTAATCTTAAACCCTGATACCTGGCCCTATGAGGTTTTAAGCAGAACCAGTGTTGGCTGGGGCGATATTACTCTGGCTTTAGCTTCTGGAAGTGCTGGAACCCTGGCCTTTACAACTGGCACCTCTGGGGCTGTAATTGGAGTTATGATTGCGGTAGCTTTAATGCCACCACTGGTAGTCGTTGGAATTCTGCTAGGTGCCGGAGAATTTATATTGGCCGGTGGAGCATTAATGTTATTTATCTCAAATATTATCTGTATAAATTTAGCCGGTGTTTTAACTTTTATCTATCAGGGTGTTAGGCCTTTAAACTTGTGGGAGGAAAAGAAAGCTAAAACTTCAAAAAAATATAGTCTGTTTATCTGGATATTTCTACTTATTCTTTTAATAGTTGGAATTCAGGTTATTCAATAGTGGCCTGAAATTTATTCTGATAATCTAAACTCGCTTTTTCAATAACCTGGCA
>CAZLCX010000026.1:7235-23795 GCA_964558325.1 uncultured Halanaerobiaceae bacterium
AGCTTTGCTGTTTCCTGACCACAATAAGTCTGGGGTACCATCCCATAAGGAGCAGGGGCATAACTGGAAAAACGCTGCGGCCGATCAACCTTCAGTAAACCACTGGATTTATCCAGTTCATATTTAATGCCGTCTTCTGGAACTAACTCAATATATACCTGAACAGCAGCTGGTGCTTTTGACCCAATAGTTATTCCATGCCATGGATGAGCTCTAAATTTGTTATTTTTCTGCAAAGATATCACCTCTTATCTGATATTTTTCTTGACAATAATAAATATTATTGTTATAATTTTTTTATACTTTAATAGTTTAAATGTTTAAACTAAGACAGTCCAGTTATTCTTTTCTCCTCCAGGCTGATAGATAGAGTTCTATCAGTTTGTGCCTCTGGCGATATCCTGCCCAAGCCAGAGGCATTTTTAATTGCCTAAAGAATTTAAATTGTATTTTAATTAGAAAGAACCCTCTAATTCTAAGAGGGTCTTTTTTATTTTGAGCCCACCATTATATCCTCCGAGTCCATTTGTTCCCACTACCCTGTGGCAGGGGATAATAACTGGTAGTTTATTATGTTTGAGGGCCTGACCGGCAGCCTGCCAGGCACCAGGCGAACCTGCTTTTTCTGCTAACTCTTTATAAGAAACTGTCTGACCATAGGGTATCCTGGCTGTTTCTTTTAAAATCTTCTGCTGAAAATCTGTCCCTGAGAGTTGATAAGCTATCTGAAATTCTTGCCGCCTGGACTGGAAATATTCTATCAGCTGAGATTTAAGTTTTTCAACTTCTGCCGGATAAGTTTCTGAAAATTTTCTGGATACAACTTTAACCTGGGATATTTCTTCGCTGGCAGCTTCTGAGATAAAATTTATTTCTAGTATTCTATTTTTATTCGAAATAATTTTTAATTGGCCGATTAGGGGCAGATTAAAATAATAACTATTCATAATCCTTATCTTCCCTGTCCTTACCGGTAAATTCCCCATGACCATCAATTATATCTGGATCGTCATAGTCTTTTCTTTTCTCTCCCTGATTGGAATTGCCTGAATAATTACTGTAATGAAACTGAAAAGATGCTGAATCTTTATTTTTCTCGATATAGCTCTTGAAATATTTCTGAGCCAATCTGGCAATAACCGGTCTGGTAAATGGTAAAATAAATGAAAAACCTAAAACATCAGTGATTAGGCCTGGAGTCAAAAGCATACCGCCACCGATTAAGATAAGAATCCCCTGAACCATATTATCAGTTGGGATCTGGCCCTGATTTAAATTATTTTTTATTCGATTGACAACAAGAAAGCCCTGCATTTTAGCTATACTGACACCTAAAACTCCTGTGCCTGCCACTAAAAATAAGGTTGGGAAAAGTCCGATAACCCCTCCTACCTGGATCAGGAGTAATAATTCTAACATTGGAACTACAGTAAATAGCAATAATAATCTTACAAACATTAATCCACCTCCTGGATCTTCCACTGCAATGATTTAATTATAACAGATAAATATTAATTAATCATATTTGCTCTGATTTATCATTAATTTATCATATTAATTATTTTTTGAAAATAAAGCCTGACTGGCTCTTGCTAATTCCTTATTTAATACAGTATCTTTGCCCTGCTGTTCACGACAGAGGAGACAGTAATCTGGAGCTAAAATTTCCCAGTTATCTACCTCTTGACCTGAACCAGCTTTCATATCCCTAACAATATTACCATCTATCAGCTCAAGAATCCGGTCAGTCCGGCCTGCAATATGCCGATCATGGGTCACTATAATAAAAATTGTGTCAAACTCTTCATTGATTTTTCTAAGCAGGTCAAAAACCTGTTCAGACGATTCTGTATCAAGATTACCTGTCGGCTCATCAGCTAATAAAATTGGTGGATTATTCATAAGAGAACGAGCTATTGCCACCCTTTGTTTCTGTCCACCTGAGAGCTGAGTTGAAAGATTATCCTTATATTCTAAAAGACCAACTGTATCCAGTAAATATTCTGCCCTCTCTATCTGCTCTTTTTTTGCAGCACCATTTCTAATCCAGTGGGGCATAAACACATTTTCTATAGCAGTAAACTCTGGTAATAAATGATGAAACTGAAAGACGAAACCAAGATTATTATTCCTGAAGGCAGCCAGATCATCATCATTTAATTCAGTTATAATTTTATCTGCAATCTCTATTTTACCTTCTGTCGGTCGATCAAGGGCACCTAAAAGATTTAAAAGTGTACTCTTACCTGATCCAGAGGGTCCAATGATTGAGATGAACTCTCCAGCATCAACCTTAAAATCCAGTCCATGGAGAACCTCTGTCTTAACAACATCTCCATAGGTTTTATAAATGTTTTCTCCTTTAATTATAGTTTTATTAGCCATTCTGGATCACCTCAATTGGGTCAAGTTTCGCAGAATTTCTGGCAGGTATAAGAGCTGCCAGCATCCCTGCAGCTGTTGCTATTAGGAAAGAAATCCCAATAAAGATTGGATCTACTTCAACTGGGAATAATGGATCTCCTGCTGGAGTTCTAACCAGATTTACAAAGAGCTGACTGAGACCAATACCACTGATTATGCCAAGAATTGCTCCAATAGCTCCTAGAAGAAAACCCTGAATTAAGAAAATGCGACCTACTCTTTTTCTGTTAGTCCCCATTGCCTTTAAAATTCCAATCTGCCTGGACTTTTGGACAACTGATACTGCCAGCACACTTGATATGCCCAGGGTAACAGCAACTATGACAAAGAACTGAATTACCAGGCTTGAGCTGCTCTGACTCTGAAGAGCTGTCAGGAGGTCTTCATTTGACTGCTGCCAGCTCTCAACTGTTGTTGCCGGCCATGCTTCTTTGAGTCTCTCGGCTATCTGATTTGAAGCAAAAACATCTGCTATCTGGAGTTCAATCGTTGAAATATCATTACCCTGATTTAATAAAGTCCCTGCCCTGGATAAAGACATAAAAACCCAGCTTTCATTTAGATCCTGATTACCGAGATTAAAGATACCACTAATCCGAAATCTATCCTGAATCCCTTCACCAGTCCTTAACTGGACAGTATCACCTGCTGCCAGGTTAAGTTCTTCAGCCAATTCCCTTCCAAGAAGGACATTATTGCCACCAACAGATGCCTCCCCCTCCACTAATCTGGAACTGATTTTGTAAATATCATCAGCTCTATCAAGTTCTATACCTCTAAAGACTATCGGCTGATTTTTCTGTCCTCGAATGGCAAAACCTGAACCTGTTATAGTTGGAGAAATGGCTGTTAGCTCCTGGTCACCCTCTAGTGAATTTACAATATTCTGCCAGTTTGATAAGCCTTTATCTCTAACTGTAAAGGTTACTGTCCTGCTTAAATCGCTATCAGAAATACGAATATCTCTCGGCAGTGCATCTTCTGCCATCAGCATAACATGAGGTGAGCTGCCAACTGTCTGATTGATTAAGTCCTGTTGAAGGCCACCTATCAGAGAGCCAAGAAAGATCTGAACTGCTACCCCAATGATAATTCCAGCCAGGATTAATAGCGTCTGAAGTCTTCCAGTATAAAGAAATCTGACTGCTACTTTCCATTCAAACCACATAATTATTCACCATCCAGGACAAATTCTATTGATACAGCCATATAAGGAAATAGCTCTGGAGTTTCTCCTTCAATACTTAGATAAACTTCAATAGTACCTCTATCTGGGTCAACTAGAGGATTGATCCTATCAATGACTATCTCAAAGGGCTGATCTGGACGGGATTCAACAACAGCAGACCCTTTCAATCCTGGCCTGAGCTGGGATAATTCCCGTTCGTCTGGTTCAATCAAAATTTCAAATTCTGGGTTAATAATTGTAAATACAGTCTGGCCTGGGGAGATATATTCTTCCTCTGTAAACTCTTTGGCTATGATCAGATAACCCTCAGGTCCTGAGATACTGTAATTATCAAATCTTAATTCTGCAAGTTCATAATCCAGTTCAGCCTGGTTGACTGCTTTCTCAGCGGTCTGAATTGAAAGTTCTGCCAGGGCAACTGCTTTTTCAGCTTCATCATAGTTTAAACTGGCCTCTTTTTTACGCTGAGCTATATCTTCTTTAGTATCTTCAAGCCTGGCCTGACTTAATTCAACTGCCAGCTCAGCCAATTCAAACTTAAATCGGCCCTGATCAAAGGAAGCTTCCTCCAGAGCATCTCTAGAATAGAGATTTTCAAGCCGGTTAAATTCAACTCTTTCACTTTCTAATTCCAGTCTGGACTGTTCTAATTCCAGTTCAGGTATTTTTAAATTTTCCGTTTCAGCCTCCTGGAGCTGAATATTTGCCAGCTCCTGATTGATTCTAGCCTGAAGTAACCTTTCTTCTTCCTGGGCAAGCCTCAATTTAGCATCTGCCAGACTTTCTTCTGCCAGTTTAAGTTCTTTCCTGGCAGTTTGGTTAATAATTGTAAAGAGCGGTTCTTCCTTAATTTTGTCTCCTACCTGATAATTAATATTTTCTATTCTACCTGAGATCTCTGGTGAAATTTCTATCTGTCTTACTGGCTGAATTAAGCCAGTTGCTCTAAGAATTTCCGTTTCAGCACTAACTATTGCCCCAGATAATATGATCAATGTTAAGATTAAAATCGAGATTGATAGTAATAACTTCTTTTTCATATGATTTCCCCTAACTGTAAAAACCTTTATTTATTTATTTATAAAGGCTGCTATATCCTGATTGACTTCCATTGTAATCCGATGATCCAGTTCAGGATAGAGTTTCCTTTCGACTTGAAAGCCAGCCTCCTGATAAGCTTCAACGGCAAGTCTAAATCTCTCTATCGGATCTTCTGGCAATCTCTCCTGAAGTTCTGCCTGCTGCTCCTCTGTAAAATATGGTTCCTGATCCAGGAGGCTGAAATCATCTTCTCCACCTAAAAAGAATAAAATAGATATCTTCCTATTATATTCTGACTCCTGGGGTTCTGCTGGCCAGCCACCTGGAGAACCAATGACTGCTTTATTGACTAATTCTGGATACTGATTGAGCCAATAGGAGGCATACAGCCCACTTTCCCCAAAACCAAAAAGATTTGCCTTTTCGCCAATCTGATAATTTATCTCTCTCAGTTCTTTTCTGGCATCACGGAAAAAATCAGCCAGGCTCTCAGCCTGCTCTGGATCCTGGTAATCATCAATTGAAAAAACAGGAACCATTAATGGAGAGTTCATTTCATCTGCAATGGCCTGCATTGTTTTGATCTGACTGTTAGCCTCATCCTGAAGATCTTCCTCTTTTGATTCTCGACCAAAGAAAGGATGGATCAGAATTGAAGTTTCTTCTTCATGATCCAGTCCCTCTGGTAAATACAGATAATATGAACCTGAGTCAGTTTGAAATATCTTGACTGCTGAATCTTCAAAGGAGGATTGATAGGCTGTATAAAATGTTACTGCTATTACAAGCAGTACAATTAATAACAGATATTTTTTTAAGCCTGGCATTTCAGATAACATATTTTTTTTGTTTCCTATATCCATAAATAAAGCACTCCTGATTTATTTTATTCCTGGTTAATGACCATTATTAATTGACGATTTTGAACTTCCTCATTTTCACTGACCAGGATTGAACTTACTGTACCGTTAATTGGGGCAACAATTTCAGTCTCCATTTTCATCGCTTCCATGATAAAGAGCTGCTGTCCCTTTTTAACCTTTTCGCCAACTTTTACCTTTATTTTAGTAAGAGTGCCTGGCATACCTGCCCCGATTTCTTCTGGTTTATCAGGGTCGGCATGTCTGACCTCGGCTATAGATTCTTCTATTTTACTGCTCTTATCTCTAACTTCAACCTCTCTCCGCTGACCATTAACTTCAAAGGTGAGATATCTTTTGCTGCCTTCACCTTCCCGAATTGAAATATATTTTATCAGAATTGTCCGGCCTTCTTCCACTTCTATTTCAGCTATCTCGCCTTCCTGGAGCCCGTGGAAAAATAAATCACTGCTCAATTTACTGAGATCACCATACTGCTGTTTTGATTTAACATAATTATCGAAGACCTTTGGATAAAGAGCTTTACTTAATAATTCCTCTGTCTCTGGTTTCCTGCCTAATTTTTCTGCAAGCTCAATTTCCAGATTATCAAAATCTACTGGTTCAAGTTTTAAGCCTGGCCTGACTGTTAATGGTTCCTCATCCTTAAGAACTAACTTCTGGAGTTCTGGCGGAAATCCGCCTTCAGGCTGACCCATTAAACCTTTAAAATAGGCTACTACTGAATCTGGAAAACTCATATTTTTAGCTTTCTCCAGAATATTATCAGGTGTCAGGTTATTCTGAACCATAAAGATGGCCAGATCACCGACTGCCTTTGAAGTTGGAGTAACTTTAATAATATCGCCAAGCATAAAATTGACCTGTCTGTACATTTCTTTAATCTCTTTAAACCGATGGCTTAAACCTAAGCTTTCAATCTGAGGCTTAAGATTGGAATACTGACCGCCAGGAATTTCATAACGGTAGATCTCTGCTGCCCCTGATTTTAGGTCTGACTCAAATTCATGGTAGATCGGTCTAATCGACTGCCAGTAATCTGAAATAGCCTGATACCGCTTATAATTAAGATTAGGGTCTCTTTCAGTATTATCCAGGGCTGCTATCATGGAATTAAGGGCTGGTTGTGAAGTAATACTGGCCATACTATTGCTGGCCAGATCAACTATATCTACTCCTGCCTCTGCTGCCTGGAGAAGACTGGATAGGCCGTTACCTGATGTATCATGGGTATGGAGGTGAATCGGTAAATCAACCTCTGCTTTCAGGGCTGAGATCAGGGTTTTGGCTGCATAGGGCTTTAAGAGGCCGGCCATATCTTTAATACAGAGGATATCTGCACCCATCTCTTCAACTTCTCTGGCCTTTCTGGTATAATAATTGAGATCATATTTTGTCCGATCTGGATCAAGAATATCTCCAGTATAACAGATTGAAACTTCAGCCAGAGCCCCAGCCTTTTTAACCTCAGATAGGGTTAATTCCAGATTGGGCCACCAGTTCAGGGCATCAAAAATTCTAAAGAGATCAATACCTGAAGCTGCTGCCTCCTGGACAAACTTTTTAATCAGATTATCCGGGTAATTCTTATAGCCAACAGCATTGGCACCTCTAATTAACATCTGGAAAAGAATATTAGGAATTTTCTCCCGTAATTTTCTTAACCTCTCCCAGGGGGATTCTTTTAAGAACCTATAGGAGACATCAAAGGTTGCCCCTCCCCACATTTCCAGGGAAAAGAGATCATGGCCATATTCAGCCAGATAATCGGCAATCTGGAGCATATCATAGGTCCTCATTCTGGTTGCCAGCAGGGACTGATGGGCATCTCTTAAGGTTGTGTCTGTTATCAATAATTTATCGCTGGATTTAATTTCCTGGCAGAACTCTTTGCTCCCTAATTCTTTAAATCTATCTCTACTGCCTGGCTTAATCTCTCCCTTGAGCTCAGGCAATCTACTGGTATCAAATTCTGGTTTTTCACCTCTGGTTTTATTAACAATGATATCTCCTAGATAATCCAGAAAACCTATCTCCTGATCAATTTTAGCTGCTCCGGTAATCAATTCAATTTTTTTATCCAGAAAACCGGTATCTGCTCTGCCCTCTCTAAACTCCTGATCGTTAAGCAGGTTGATCAGAAAATCCCGGTTAGTCTTTACCCCTTGAATCTTCATCTCTTCAAGAGAGCGGATCGTCTTATTGATAGCCCCTCTAAAGGTTCTATCTGAGCCAATGACTTTAACTATCAGGCTGTCAAAATAAGGAGTGATTTCAGCCCCGGTATAACCATTGCCGCCATCGAGTCTAATCCCGTTACCAGAACCGGTTCTATAGAGGCTGATCCGGCCAGTATCCGGCCTGAAATCATTTCTAGGGTCTTCGGTTGTCACCCTGGCCTGAACGGCAAATCCCTGGGTTTTAACAGCATTCTGAGTAGGAATTCCTAGCTCTCGGTCTGATAGATTATAACCCTGGGCTATCAGGATCTGAGCCTGGACTATATCGATCCCTGTAATCATCTCAGTTACAGTATGCTCGACCTGGATTCTTGGATTGACTTCGATAAAATAATGGTTACCATCTTTGTCGACTAAAAATTCAACAGTTCCTGCACTGAGATAACCACCATTTTCGATTAATTTGACTGCATCCTGACGAATATTCTGTCTGGTTTCTTCTGGCAGGGCAAAGGCCGGGCCATATTCAATGATTTTCTGATACCTTCGCTGAATTGAACAGTCTCTTTCAAATAAATGGACTGTTCTCCCGGTATTATCTGTTAATATCTGAACTTCAATATGCCGGGGGCTTGCCAGATATTTTTCAATAAAAAGTTCGCCACTGGAAAAGGCTCTATCGGCTTCTTTACTGGCTGAAGCCAGGGCTTCATCTAACTGGTCAAAGTTGTTAACCAAACGCATACCCCGGCCTCCCCCACCGGCTGCTGCTTTAATAATCAGGGGAAAACCGATCTCATCGGCAATATCCTTTATTTCTGCTTTATCCTTTACTGAACCGGTAGAACCTGGAATGACTGGAATGTTATTTTCCCTGGCCAGGTTTTTACATTTAATCTTATCGCCATAACGATCAAGCATCTTTGAATTCGGGCCAATAAAAATCAGACCCTTCTCTTCGCACTGGGCTGCAAAATCTGCATTCTCAGAAAGAAAACCATAGCCTGGATGAATAGCATCAACATTTTTGTTTAAAGCCAGGTTAATAATCTCATCCTGGGCCAGATAGGATTTTAAAGGGGTTTTTCCCTGACCTATCTGGTAGGCTTCATCAGCCTTGGTCTTAAATAATGATTTTTTATCGGCGTCATGATAAATTGCGACTGTCCTGATTCCTAATTCCTTACATGCTCTAATCACCCTGATGGCGATCTCTCCTCTGTTTGCTACTAATACTTTGTTAATTTTTTGCTTCTCCATACTCTCTACTCCTTTCAAGCTTTAATGCTTTTAATAATATCTTAGCTTTTTTCTTAAGAAAAATCTATAAAAAATTGCTCCAAAAATAAAACCTCCAATATGGGCCCACCAGGCAACACCACCTGCATTCCCCAGGGTCAGGCCGATTGTTCCATAATAGACCTGGGTTATAAACCAGATACCTATAAAAAATAAGGCCGGCACTGAAATTATATAGGGGAAGAAAAAAATTGGTATCACTGAAACTACTCTGGCCAGTGGAAATAAAAAGACATAGGCAGCCATGATCCCGGCAACTGCTCCTGATGCTCCAATTGTTGGGACTGTTGACCCTGTATTAAAGAGCAGGTGAATAAAATTAGCTACTATTCCACTTAATATATAAAAACCTAGAAAAGAAAGACGACCCATTCTATCTTCAACATTATCGCCAAATAAAGCCAGAATCCACATATTTCCGATCAGATGACCAAATCCACCATGAAGAAAGATTGATGTTAAAATAGTATAACTGCTAATCAGTGCATTCTCTATAAAAACCTCTGGGACCAGACCAAAATCATATAAAAAAACTCTTAACTGGAATGGGTCCAGCGCAGACTGCCAGAGATAAATAATAATATTTATTATTATAATAATACCGGTTATTATTGGTTTTCTTCTCCTCGGAACATTATCTCTTAAAGGTAGCATTTAGTTTCCTCCTAAAACTGGATTTATCAGCTGAAATATTGTATCCTATAATTAGAAGACCGGAGGTGATTATAATGGAAAAAGACCTTGATAAAATCGCTTCTAATTTAAAAACAGCCCTGGATGATTTTCTTGCTGAAGCCAATTTAAATAAGGGTGATATCGTTATTATAGGCTGTTCTACCAGTGAAATCAAGGGTAATGCTATCGGAACTGCTTCAAGTATTGAAATTGCTGAAAAACTATATCCAGTAATCAGAGAAAAACTTGATCAAGCAGGTCTCTATGCTGCTTTTCAGGGCTGTGAGCATATCAACCGGGCTGTGACTATTGAACAGAAATGTCAGGACAGATATAATTTTGAAGAAGTTACTGTTGTTCCCCATAAATCTGCCGGTGGGGCCATGGCTGCAACTGCTTACAGAAATATGAACAACCCGGTGGTAGTTGAAGAGATTACCGCTAACGCCGGTATCGATATCGGTGATACCCTGATTGGAATGCACCTTAAAAGAGTTGCTGTTCCTGTAAGGATGTCGATTGATCAGATAGGTTCTGCCCATCTGACTGCTGCCAGAACAAGGCCAAAATTAGTCGGTGGCCCAAGAGCCCACTACCCTAAAAAATAACCTATTATATTTATTCTTGATAAAAAGCTAATATCCTTGTTAATTTAAGGGAAAAAGCAGCCCTAAAACGGGCTGCCCTTTTATTCCTAATATTAAGAAGATTTATTTATTTTTTGTAAGCCTTTCAATCTCAATCAGACTGGCTTCTCTGGAAACTATCTGACCTTTACCATCAAGTTCAATAACAATTTTACCTAGATAATCTGTTTCTGAACCGGCCTGGGTTATCAGAGCTTGATTAATTAATGGTGGCTTCTTAATAATTGTCTTTGATTGGCCGCCGATAATCAGATCAAACTCATTTCTGGCTCCGGCCAGATTCCGGTCAGAAGCATGGCCTAAATAGGTTAGACCAATATAGAGATCAGCTATTTCAGCCAGGTATTTATAGCGGGCTGCTGCCTGAAATGGTCTGGTGAATTTTAAACTGCCTAACAGGCCTGGATCTACTGGAGGAATTCCAAATTCATTAACTTCTATTAAGCCAGTAATAGCTATGAGATGGCCTCTGGCTGTATCCAGTAATAGATAAGGCTCTGGCTGCTGGAGATAAGAGCCAGAAGAGTCGATATTGGCTGATAACATGGAAAAATCAGCCTGCTCAAGCATTTGCTGAACTTGCTCCTGGCCAGCAGCAAGTTCAGGAGTACCTATATTAATTGCATCATAACCTGCCTGATTCATGGCCTGAACCATATCAGGGTCTGCCAGGGCTCCACCGGCACTGAGCAGAAGGACTGTGCCATATTTATCTTTTAATTCATCCCTGTAACTGGCTATTTTCTCCAGATTATTACTAACACCATTTTCATCATTTGTATGGAGGATAACAATTGTCTCTGGCCCTGCATCAGCCAGGGTCTGTCCTGATACAGCCAGAATTGCTAAGATGATAAAGATTATTGCAGAAAAAAATTTTTGTTTCAATTTGATTGCCCCTTACAGCCAATAAAAACTGCTTTCTATTTGTTGTTATCTTCTAAATTAAACTGATTAATAGTTTCAGATAATTCTTCAGCTAATTTCAAGAGTTCCTGGGTATCATCTTCTATTTCAGAGGTTATAGCTACCTGCTCTTCACTGGAGGCTGCAACTTCTTCGGCATTGCTGGCAGATTCATCACTGACTCTCCCAACTTCTTTAACCATTTCATTGACCTTCTCACTATTTTCAACTACCTGGCTATTTTTCTTGCTAACTTCTCTGATTAATTCTACCAGTCTGTTACTGGCTTTTTCTATTTGATTAAATACCTGGCTGGTATCTTTAATGGCCTCTACACTCTGATTAACTACTGAGATATTCTCTTCCATTTTATTGTCTGATTTTTGAACTGAGCTTTGAATCTCTTTAATTAATTCATTAATATTATCGGTAGCCTTTCCTGATTCTTCAGCAAGTTCTCTAATTTCATCGGCAACTACTGAAAATCCTCGACCTGCTTCCCCGGCTCTAGCAGCTTCTATAGCTGCATTGAGAGCCAGTAAATTAGTCTGAGAAGAGATATTATTAATCATATCAACTATTTCGCCGATCTCTTCAGACATTCTACCTAATTCATTAATATTTTCCGAAAATTCTTCAGTATTTGCCTTAACCTCATTGACCTGTTTGATTGAATAATCTACATAGTTTTCTCCCTCGTTAATATTCTCCATTACATCATTTGCTGTTTGATTCATCTGCTCAGTTGCTTGATTATTCTCATCAATTAGCTTCATCAATTCTTCTACCTGTCTAATACTTTCATCTACCTGGGCACTCTGTTCTTCAGCTCCTGAAGCTACCTGTTGAATAGCCTCTCCTACCTGATTTGAAATTGAAGTAATCTGCTGACCTGATTCAGCCATATGATTACTGGAATTATCGACCTGTTTGGAAACAGATATTATCTGGCTGACCATAGCTTTCAAGTTATCCATCATCTGCTTTGTAGATTTGATTAATGTGCCAATTTCATCTTCTCTTTCCAGATATTTGGCATCTATATCTATATTTAAATTGCCCTCAGAGATCCCCTTGGAAACCCTACTTGCTTCAAGGATTGGTTTTGAAATCCGATTGGAAACTATATAAGCGACTATTAGACCGATTAAAAGAGCAAATAATAATATACCAAAGCTGGAATTTCTAACAGCATCTAAAGGAGCTGTTACTGCTGAACTTTCAACTACTATGCCTGCTGACCAGCCTGTTAAATCTACTGGAGCATAGGAGATCTGGTGTTCCTGATCATCTATTTCCAGAGATTCAGTGGCTGATTCTCCAGCCAGCATTCTTTCTGCGATTTGTGGAAAACCCTGATATTCTTCAATATATTCCTGATTTCCAATATAATTTTGATCTGGATGGGCGACAACAAACCCATTATCATTAAGGATCAGGCCATGGCCTGACTCTGCTATCTGCATATTACTGAGATACTGATTAAAATAATCTACATTCATTTCTACACCAATTACAGCTAAAACTTTATCATTATAAATTAAAGGCTCCATAATTGTGATAACCTGATTATCATTAATAATACTAGTAATAGGATTGGAAATAACTAACTTCTGATTTTCAAGAACTTCCTGATAATATTCAGACTCAGTAAATTCTCCTTCAACTGTTTCACCATTATTATAAGCTTTATAGTTATTATTAAGTCCTGCTACAAAACTTGTATTAACATGATCATTGTTTTCTATATAAGTTTCGAAATTCTTCTGATTTTCGAGCCAATAAAGTCGAAGTAATGTGTCATTATCCATAGAATCTAAAGACCTTTCCCTATCTTTAAGCCAGACATAATTGACCATACTCTGAACATCATTAATAATCCCCCGGAGAGATTCATTAACTATGGCTGCATTTAAAGTTGCAGTATTTCTTGACTCTCTCAGCAGAGTATCCTCAAAAATGCCATTTGACTGAAAATAACTGGTAAAACTACTCCCGGCAAGTAGAACTGCAATTGTTACACTTACAATAATCATAATTTTAAATTTAAGACTTTTCTGATTCAATAAGAACATCCCCTTATTTAGACAGTTTATTTTTTAGATTATATATATACTTAGTGATTTAAAAGAAAAATCCTTTAAGAAATATATGGTATCTGTTATAATCTTTATAGATTAACTGGATTTTTTCTTTCTCAGGCAGGGATTTAGCCTGAAATCTATAATTATATAATCAGCAATAAAAATTTTATAACTTTATGAGGAGGTAATAGATATATGAAAATGATGTACGGTATGTTAGCGGCCTTATCGCCTGCTGCTTTATTTGCCATTTATTCATACCGATTAAAGGCTCTCTTACTAATTATCACCGGGGTTGCTTCAGCTGTTCTGGCAGAAGCAATTTACCAGAAATTAACTGGCCAGAAGATTACAATTAAAGATGGAAGTGCTGCTGTAACTGGTCTGCTATTATCACTGGCTGTTTCAATCTCAACACCGCTCTATGCTTTAGGTGTTTCTGCTGCAGTCGGTATTATTGTTGGTAAGCAGTTATTTGGCGGTTTTGGTAAGAATATTTTTAATCCAGCAATCTTTGGTAGATTATTTTATCTCTTTGCATTCCCTGATTCCATTTTGCCCTGGAGGACCCCGGTGGACATGACTACTGCCGCTACCCCTCTGGAGATAATGAGGGATACTGGTGAATTTACACCGATTCTGGATAATTTCCTAGGAACTATCCCAGGGACTATCGGTGAAATTTCAGGCCTATTACTGCTGGCCGGCGGACTTTATTTAATCTATAAAAATTATGCCCGCTGGAGAATTCCTGCAAGTATTATGGGAACTGTTTTTGTGATAGCTTTAATTGCTGGTGAGAATCCATTCTTTCATTTCTTTGCCGGCAGTCTAATGCTCGGTGCTTTCTTTATGGCCACTGATCCGATGACTTCGCCGAGATTTCCAAAGGGACAGATAGCCTTCGGTATCGGAATCGGAATAATTATAATGTTGATGCGCTGGTACGGCTGGCAGACACCAGGTGAATACCATTTCACTGAAGGTACAACCTTTGCCATTATAATCATGAACCTATTTGTACCCTGGTTTAATAAGGTTTTTAAACCTAGCAGGTAGGTTTAGTCTGTAAGTTAGAATTTAAAATTATCTATATAAAAATGGCCTCAGCCTGATTTAATTCAGACTGGGGCTTTTTTAATTGGAGTCATTGTTATCTTTTTTATCTCTGTTATTTTTTATATTTCTGTTATCTTTTTTGGGATTATCCTTATTTTCTTTAGCTTCAGATTGCTTATTGATATCTTTTTGTTTTTTTCTACTGTGCACAAAAATAACCAGGGCAGGTAGAAATATCATAAAGAGTAAAACTAGAATAATAAAAATCTCTGGCAGGCCTATGATTGCTCTTCCACCTCCTGATAGATAAATTGAATCCTTGAATCAAGAAAACGCTGATAATATTTCCTTTTTTTCCGAACCTCATGGCTGGCAAAGAAAAATTGGGAAAAGGCTTCCCAGAGAAAGACCCAGCCTCCAATAAAGATACCTTCCATAAATAATGAATATAGGAGTTTATTGCCTGCTGTTTCCGGCAGGAAATAGGCTGCCAGCAGAAAAATTATGCCTATCATAATATAGGTTACTGCCTTCCGATAGATTCTAGTAAGCTTCTTTTTAATAAAATATAGTTCCATCTTGAAATTATTTTTAAGTGCTTTTTTGCTTTTGGCCTCTTTTCTCTGGTCCTGATTTGCTGCTGGCAAATAAAACCAGAGTTCATGGTCGTTTTTTAAAGGGATCTCATAACTGGCCCTTTCGATAAAATCAAAGAGTTCTGGAGCAAGTTCTTTCTGGTTTATTGAAGATGCATCCCAGTCATTATAAAGATGCTGATAATTATTAAGGTTAACCTCAATTACATAATTATTATTTTCCTGATTAATATTAAAGATATGACTTAATTCACTGGCTTCCTGCCTGGTTGATAAAAACATCTATTTACACCACCTTATTAGCAATTCTCACTTTTTAATTTTAACATTTTAAAACCGCTAACTGCAAATTTATTTTGCAAAGATTAGTTATTGTAAGATATTCTTAGAAATTATATGTTATGTATATCAGTTAATATTATATAATTAGGCCAGGTTGACGGAGGTGGTAACCAGAGGGTAACCGTCAGGTTCCTGGAAGATAAGATAAATTTAACTAAAGTAAATTTATTAAATTGATAGTAAGTTTTTCCTCGACACTTTTTCGGAACTTTTGCATAAAAAAAGACCTCCCGAATTTAATCGAAAGGCTTAATTTCTTACATATTTTTCATTAAAAATGGGGTGGACGATGGGTCTCGAACCCACGGCCTCGGGAGCCACAATCCCGCGCTCTAGCCTACTGAGCTACGCCCACCATACAATCTAAGCTATATATTTACTGGTAAAAGTAAATGGTGCGCCTGGCAGGATTCGAACCTGCGGCCTACGGATTAGAAGTCCGTTGCTCTATCCAGGCTGAGCTACAGGCGCAAAAAATTCAGGGCAAGTGAGTATTTCCCGTTACCCTGCACTGTATATATTATAATATCGAATAGAATTTGTCAAGGATTAATTCCAGTTATCCAGGATTTTTTTCATCTTCTTTAAGGCGTTGGCCCGGTGTGAAATCCTGTTCTTTTCTGCCGTTGTTAATTCGGCAAAGGTTTTGTCTTTTTCAGGAAGATAAAAGATTGGATCATAGCCAAAACCATTATCTCCCCGAAACTCTGAAATGATCCTGCCCCGGCAGATGCCTCTAACTGTCTCCTCTCTACCGGTGGCCGGATCGACCAGCGCTGCTACAGTAACAAAGCAGGCGGTTCTTGCTTCTTCTGGATAATCATTAAGTAATTTTAAAAGCTTTTGATTATTATCTTCATAGGTTGCCTCTTCACCGGCAAAGCGGGCTGAATAGATGCCTGGCCTGCCATCTAAGGCATCTACCTCTAAACCGGTATCGTCTGCTAATGTTAGCAGGTTACTGGCTTCAGCTCCGGCTCTGGCCTTAAGGAGGGCATTTTCCTCCAGGGTTGAGCCTGTCTCCTCGACATCAAGATTAAGACCAATTTGCTCTGGCGAGATTATCTCATATTCTAAATCCTGATATTCAGCTCTTATTTCAATTATTTTATCTTTGTTACCTGTTGAAATCAATAATTTTTTCATGATTTAAACTCCTAAAGTTTGTTTCTGGATTTTAATCAGCTCTTCTATACCTCTTTCACCGAGATCTAACATTCTATTCAGCTGTTTTCTG
>CAZLCX010000027.1:0-4464 GCA_964558325.1 uncultured Halanaerobiaceae bacterium
TTGGATTCAGAAATAAATGATTTTGAAGATGCTGTGATAGAAATTAGTTCTTATGAAAATGAAATTGATTATATTGTAACAAGAAATTTAGATGATTTTAAAAATAGCAGGGTAAAATCAATAAGTTCTACTGAGTTTCTGGCTGTTTATTCTAAGGAAAATTAGGGAATCAAATTATAAGACCTCCTCTGTCCAGGATTATGTATCCTGGCTGAGGAGGTTTTAGTTTGTTGTTTCTTTTATATTAAGACTTCTTTAATTGACTTTACAAACTGGCTGGCATTATTTAATTTATCTTCTTCAGTATCGCCAGACTGGATTACCTTGATTAAGGCACTACCAATGATTATACCGTCTGCATAACTGGCTGCTCTTCGAGCTTTTTCAGGGCTATCGATACCAAACCCGAGACCGATAGGAAGTTCTCCTGCAAATTTTCCCACTCTATTTAAGTAGGTTTTAAGAGCAGGATTTTCCTTGCTGGTATCACCGGTTATCCCCAGATGGGCCACTGAATATAGAAACCCTGACGAAGATTTGGCTATTGCTTGAATTCTTGTCTCGGCAGTATTGGGAGTTACCAGCCTGATTTGATCAACAGAGACTTCCTCTAAATAGCCTGATACCTGCTCTATTTCATCATAGGGCAGATCTGGTATGATAACCCCTGAGATGCCTGCAGCTTTAAGGTCTCTGGCAAACTTCTCTTCCCCGTAATTTAAGATTGAATTATAATAACCCATTAAGATTACTGGTATCTTTATCTTATCATTAATCTCTGCTAGCTTATTTATTAGTTTCTCCAGAGTTATGCCACCTTTTATTGCCCGCTGAGAGGCTGCCTGGATTGTCGGGCCATCGGCCAGGGGATCAGAAAAGGGGATACCAATTTCTATTATATCTACCCCGGACTCCTGGAGCTTATAGATCATCTTTTCTGTGAATTGAAGGTCTGGGTCGCCACCACTTATATATGTAATAAGGGGTTTTTTGTTTTTAAATGCTGCTGTTATCTTACTCATTCTTTTCTGCCTCCCTGATTTTCTTAAAGTTATTGATATCCTTATCTCCCCTGCCTGAAAGATTGACCACTACTGTTTGATTCTGGTTAAGTTCTGGGGCCAGTTTTTCAAGATAGGCCAGGGCATGGGAGCTTTCCAGGGCAGGAATTATTCCCTCTTTTTCTGAAAGGAGCCTGAAGGCTTGAATGGCCTGATGGTCATCTATATAGTTATATTCGACTCTATTGATTGCTTTTAAATGGCTGTGTTCCGGGCCAACTCCTGGGTAATCAAGTCCGGCAGAGATTGAATGGGCCGGAATAACCTGACCGTCCTGGTCCTGGAGCAGAAAGGATTTGCTGCCATGGAGCACCCCGACTCTCCCCTTTGTTAAGGTTGCGGCATGTTTGTCAGTATCTATACCCTTGCCGGCAGCCTCGATTCCTATCAGCTTAACATCTCTGTCATTTAAAAAGGGATAAAAGATACCGATGGCATTGCTGCCGCCGCCGACACAGGCTAGTATGTAATCCGGGAACTTCCCTTCTTTATCAACTATCTGCTCCTTTGTCTCATCGCCAATGATCCTCTGAAAATCTCTAACCATTTCTGGATAGGGATGAGGGCCTACGACAGAACCGATTATATAATGGGTTGTCTCTACATTGCTGACCCAGTCCCTGATAGCCTGATTGGTGGCATCTTTTAATGTTCTGCTGCCTGTTTCTACCGGGATTACTTCTGCCCCTAACATCTCCATCTTATAGACATTTAAAGCCTGCCTTTCAATATCTTCTGACCCCATATAGATCTGGCATTCCAGGTCAAAACGGGCTGCTACAGTTGCTGTGGCAACGCCATGCTGGCCGGCTCCTGTCTCAGCAATTATTCTCTCCTTACCCATTTTTTTGGCAAGTAGAATCTGACCCAGGGTATTATTGATTTTATGGGCTCCTGTATGGTTTAAGTCTTCTCTCTTTAAATATATTTTTGGCCCCTGATAATGTTCAGTCAGCTTTTCTGAATAATACAGGGGGGTAGGCCTGCCGCTATAATCTGCAAGCAATGACTTATATTCTTCGATAAAACCCCTGTCATCTTTGATGGATTGATAGGTTTCACTGAGTTGATCAAGGGCTGGAATTAATGTTTCCGGGACATAACGGCCTCCAAATTCTGAAAAATACTTCTGGCTCATGATTATTACTCCTCTCCTTTAATTGCATCTGTCTGTTTAATTAAGTTTACTGCCTCTTTCATCAGTTCAGGGTCTTTTTTGCCTGGTGAAATCTCCAGGCGGCTATTTAAATCTACAGCTGCAGGCTTCAGTCTATTGAGGGCCTCCCTGATATTATCTGGACCCAGGCCACCGGCCAGGATATAGTTTTGATTAAAACTGGTTTGTTCAAGGAGACTCCAGTCGAAACTCTCCCCTGTCCCGCCAGTCCTATCTCCGATTTTAGTATCAAAGAGCAGGTAATCAGCCTGGTCCTGATATCTATTTATTATCTTCAGGTCTGATTGATCTGAGATAGAGATTGCTTTAATGACTTTTAGTGGGATGTCCTCAAGGCTTTCCAGGTCTTCGCTGCCATGAAACTGGATGGCGGTAAAGATTCTGCTTGAGACTATCTCTGCCAGCTCGTCTTTATCTGGATTAACCACCACTGCCACCGCATCAATAAATGGGGGGAGCCTGGCAGTTAAGTCTCTGGCCTGATTTAAAGTTACCTGCCTCGGGCTTTTAGCAAGAATAAAACCCAGGGCATCAACATTTAAGCCAACTGCTGTTTCTATATCTGCCTGATTGGTCATCCCACAGATCTTAATTTTAGTTGCCTGATTGGTTAGTTGGGGCATAGGAGCCTCCTCTCTTTAAACCTAGTTCTGCAATCATATTTTCCGGGCTGTCAGCCCGCATTAAGGTTTCACCTATTAAGACTCCATCAACACCTATCTCTTTTAAATAATCGATATCTGCTTTTGTCTTGATACCGCTTTCAGCTATTAGATAATAATCATCCCGGCTGTAACCTGACTTAAGGAGATTTACCATCTTTTCAGTTGTTTTTAGATCTACCTCAAAGGTTGTCAGATCCCGGTTATTTATGCCTATGATCTCAGCCTCAGTTTTAAGGGCAGTCTCTAATTCTTTCTGGTTATGGACCTCTACAATTGCCTCTAAATTCAATTCTGAGGCTATGGCCAGAAACTGCCTTAACTGCTCAGGATCCAGGACTGCGACAATCAGGAGGATTACATCTGCGCCAATAAAGAAGCTCTGATAAATCTGGATTGGATCGATGATAAATTCCTTTCTTAAAATTGGTAGATCAGTAACCTGCCTTACTTCTTCTAAGACCTGATTGCTGCCCTGAAAGAATTTCTTATCTGTCAGGACTGAGATAGCTGATACCCCGGCATTCTCATAGGAGATGGCCTGGCTTTTGGGCTGGAAATTTTCTTGAATGATACCTTTGCTTGGCGAGGCCTTTTTAATCTCGGCAATAAGACTGATACCTGGCTGAGCAAGTCTGGCCTTTAGTGATTTTTGGGATCCCTTAAGTTCTGCGACTTCCTTTTTCTTTTCAGTTATTATCTCATCGAGAATCATTTAAAGGGCCACCTCATTACTGCAGCTAATTAATTCTTCCAGCTTACTTTTGGCCTTACCTGAGTCGATTAAATCAGCTGCCAGTTTCACACCTTCTTTGAGATTGTTGACTTTGCCAGCCACCAGAAAGGCTGCGGCAGAGTTTAAAAGAATTACATCTCTTTTAGGGCCGGAACTGCCATTTAAGATACCCAGGGTAATCTCCTTGTTTTCAGTTACCCCTCCACCTAAAATTTCTTCCAGAGGTGCCTGGTTTAATCCAGCCTCTTCAGGATAAAAATTATATTCCTGGATCTGGCCATCTTTTAAATAGGCTGTTTTATTTAAACCTGCCAGGGATAATTCATCAATTCCCCCGGCTCCATGGACAACCATTGCTGATTTTAAGCCGAGATTCTTTAAGACATGGGCTAAGGGCTCAACTAATTCCTCTTTATAGACACCAAGTATCTGATAATCTGTTCTGGCTGGGTTGGTAAGGGGCCCTAAGATATTAAAGATTGTTCTTAAGCCTATCTCTTTTCTGGGACCAACTGCATAGCGCATGGCCTGATGAAAATTAGGGGCAAATAGAAAGGATATCCCCACCTCTTCAAGACATTTAGCTGCCTCCTGGGGACTTAAGTCTATCTTAACTCCCAGGGCCTCTAAAAGATCAGCACTGCCACATTTTGATGAGACAGAGCGGTTGCCGTGTTTGGCCACATTTAAGCCCCCGGCGGCCATGATTATGGCTGTGGTAGTTGAGATATTAAAGGTGCCCTTGCCGTCACCGCCGGTACCACAGCTATCGATTAAATCGGTGGCGGCTGTATCGACCTGGGCTGCTTTAGACCTCATTACTGAGGC
>CAZLCX010000027.1:4564-6207 GCA_964558325.1 uncultured Halanaerobiaceae bacterium
TTAAATCGGTGGCGGCTGTATCGACCTGGGCTGCTTTAGACCTCATTACTGAGGCGGCTCCTGTAATTTCTGAGATAGTTTCTCCCTTCATTCTAAGACCCACCAGGAATCCGGCCAGCTGGCTGTCTGTTGTCTCACCTTCCATAATTTGGTCCATTGCAAGTTCCATCTCACTTAAAGTTAGATCCTCTCTGCTCACTACCTTTTCTAAATGATTGTTAAACATTGCTATCACCCCTGTTATTTATTAAATTTCTGATTAATTTCTGGCCAACTTTTGTAAGAATTGATTCTGGGTGAAACTGGAGCCCATAGATATTATAGTCCCGATGTTTCAGGGCCATTATTTCACCTGAAGCTGTTTCAGCTAATATTTCAAGTTCTTCTGGCAGGCTATCCCTATTGACAATTAAGGAATGGTATCTGGTAGCTGTAAATTTAGCTTTAATCCCAGCAAATAATTTGTCTGGTCCATTTATCTGCCTGATTTCTGAGACTTTACCGTGACAGACCTTATCAGCCTTAATTATCTCTCCGCCAAAGACCTCCCCGATGCACTGATGGCCCAGGCAGACACCTAAAATTGGAATCTTACCCTTAAAGCTTTGAATTAAGTCTTTGGAAATTCCTGCGTTTTCTGGCCTGCCAGGCCCTGGAGAAATCACAATATTGGCTGGCTTAAGCCTTTCAATTTCGCCAAGAGTGATCCTGTTATTACGATAAACTTTTACTTCATCATACTTTTCAAGGATATGGACCAGATTATAGGTAAAGGAATCATAATTATCTATTACTAAGATCATAATTGCCACCTCCAGCCGCTATCTCTAAGGCATCGAATAGAGCTTCACCTTTATTCAGCGTCTCCTGATATTCAGTGGCCGGGTCAGAATCTGCAACAATCCCTGCCCCTACCTGGAGATTTAAAATTCCATCAGCCAGAGAAAATGTCCTGATAGTTATACAGCTATCTAAATTGCCATTGAAACTTAAATAGGCCACAGTGCCGGCATAAACCCCTCTGGCCTCTTTCTCCAGGCCGTCAATAAGCTCTATCGCCTTAATCTTAGGTGCTCCTGAAACTGTCCCTGCTGGAAAATTTGCCTTCAGGGCATCCAGGCTGTCCAGGCCTTCGCGGAGGTCGGCTTCTACCTGAGAGACCAGGTGCATGACCTTTGAAAAATATTCAACCTCCATCAATTCTGTAACTTCAACTGTTCCTGGGGCGGCTATTCTGCTTAAATCATTCCGACCTAAATCTACAAGCATTGTATGTTCTGCCCTTTCTTTCTCATCGCTCTTAAGGTCTTCTTCAAGCCTTAAATCTTCTTTTTTATTATTCCCCCGGGGTCTGGTGCCAGCCAGGGGCCTGGTCATTACCCGCCGATCTCTTACCCTGACTAAAACTTCTGGGGATGAGCCAATAATCTTTATCTCTGGAAAGTTTAGATAAAAGGAATATGGTGATGGATTAACTGACCGTAAAGCTCTATAAATATCAAAGGGCGGTATTTCATTTTTAATAGAAAATTTCTGGGAAAGGACTATCTGAAAGATATCTCCCTCTATGATATGTTCTTTGGCTGTTTTGACCATTTCCTGGAATTCAGCTTCTTCTGTATTTGATTTTAAATTAAACTGAT
>CAZLCX010000027.1:6307-7575 GCA_964558325.1 uncultured Halanaerobiaceae bacterium
AAATCCTGATGGCTGACAGAACTATCTCCATTTTTTCTTATCTCAAAATAATCATTATAGTTCTTATAAACTCCTGCCGGACTTAAACCTATAAATGAATATCTGTCATTTTCTGTACTTTCCAGCAGATAAGTATAATCCTTTTCCTCAGATAGCTTCTGGTACAATGAAATTGGGGTTTCAGTATCTGCTATAAACTCCTGATAGATTGGAATAAGGTTATATTTTTCTGTTAGCTCTAAATAGTCTTCTAATTTCAGCATTTCTTCCTCCTTCTAGAGGAGCCAGATTGTAATTTAAAATAAAAAAAACAGCCAGGGCTTTTAATCGCCTGACTGTAAAGATTTTTAGACATAGTAATCCCAAAACCACAGGGAAATACATAGTTCCAGTATTGCTCATCTCGTCTAATTCTATTCTCATCTCTACTAATCTAGGCTCATCTAATCTGATTTTCATCAATTGTATATTATTAATCTACTTTTGTCAAGTGAATCATTAAATCTTTTTTTATTTTATTTCTTCTGGTTAATATATTTTTAAGATTATTTGTATTATAATATAGACAGGAAGTTTAAGATTTTATTAGGGGAGATAGGTAAGTATAAACTTTAATAGGAGAGATAAATTATGAAAAATTTGTTAGCAGGTCTGCTAGGGTTTTTATTAATTTTATTAGTTATATCACCGATCTCAGCAGCTGAGATAGATTATTATAGTTATGAGATTGTTGATACCTATCACCATGATATAACTGCTTTCAGTCAGGGGCTATATTACAAAGATGGGGTAATCTATGAGGGAACCGGGAAATATGGTGAGTCCGATTTAAGGAAATACAGACCTGGCAAAGAAGAAATCATTGCTCAGCATGAGTTGCCTGAAGAGTTTTTCGGCGAAGGTATTACTTTATTAAATAATAAGATTTATCAGGGAACCTGGCAGGAGGGAACTGTTTTTATCTATGATAGAGATATTAACCTGTTAGAGAAGCGGTCTTTCCCCTATGATGTCTGGGGACTTACCGATAATGATAAAGATCTGATCTTAAGCGATGGGTCCAGCAAGATCCGTTTTTTAGATCCTGAAAGCTTTGAGCTGCTGGATCAAATAGAAATTACCTATCTAGGAGACCCTATTGATAATATTAATGAACTGGAATATATTAATGGTGAAATTTACGGCAATATCTGGCATGAAGATTATATTGTAATCATCGACCCTGATTCTGGAGAGGTCACTGGAAAAATTGATCTAACAGGTATTAT
>CAZLCX010000027.1:7675-16476 GCA_964558325.1 uncultured Halanaerobiaceae bacterium
TGAATTTTCCCGGCCTGATAACTAATATCTCTAGCTTTATTTTCTATAGCTGCCTCAATAACAAGCAATATCCCCTCTTTTATTGTAGCTAAAGCCATACTGGCCTTGCCAGGCTTATCGATTACCTGCTCTGGCAGAAAGGGAATATGGATAAAACCGGCTGGAATATCCAGGCCATTCTCTTGAATATAATCTAGCACGCCATACATGACATGATTGCAGACAAAGGTTCCGGCAGTATTAGAAACTTCTCCAGGAATTCCAGCTTCCTGGAGCTTCTTAACCATGGCCTTAACTGGCAGTGTTGCAAAGTAGGCTGCCGGACCAGCAGGGTTGATGGCCTGATCAACTGGCTGATTGCCGTCATTATCCTCAATCCTATAATCATCAATGTTTATGGCCACCCTTTCTATAGATAAGGCAGTCCTGCCGCCAGCCTGGCCGATATTTATGACTAGTTCTGGCTTTAACTCAGCAATTCTTTCTGTAATCACCTTTACTGAAGAATTTCGGACAGTTGGAATTTCCAGGGACTCAATCCTGTGACCTTTAATTTCCATGCCTGCCAGTGCTTTGATTACCTCAGTTGCAGGGTTTATAGCTTCTTCTCCAAATGGATTAAAACCTGTTAATAAAATTTCTTGCATTTTTTCACCTCTGGGAATCCTGTGATTTGACATAAATTATTTCAATTTTATTCATATTCTCTTCAACAAGTAACAGCTTCTTTTTTTATTATATCATACTACTTATTGATTAGATAATGACATTTAAGCTTGCTTGCATTTCTTTTAACTAAAATTGTAAATAAAATTACATTATTATCTCAGATTTCTTGATAAACTAAGGAGAGTGAAATAAAATTTATAGAGCAAATTATATGGGGGGATAGAATTTGAATAAAAATAATGTTTTAGAGATAGAAAATCTAGATTTGACTTTGGATAATACTGAAATTCTTAAAGATTTTAATTTTGAGGTTAAGGCTGGTGAGGTCTTTGCAGTGATAGGCCCTAATGGCTGTGGCAAATCAAGTCTGGCCTATACTTTAATGGGGCTGCACCGCTATCATCCCAGTCAGGGTATAATAAAGTTTCAAGGCGAAAATATTACTGAGCTTGCGACCTATGAACGGGCCCGGCGGGGTCTTACTCTGGCCTGGCAGGAACCTGCCCGATTTGCCGGGGTAACTGTCCAGGAGTTTTTATCCCTTAGCCTTAAGGGCTTAAATAAAGAGGTAAACTTAGACCAGATGAAATGGGCCCTGCAGAAGGTTGCAATTTCTCCTCAGAAATATTTAAACCGGATGGTTGATGAGACTTTAAGCGGTGGCGAGCGCAAGAGAATTGAATTGGCTTCAATTCTTCTGATGGAACCTGATCTGGTTATCCTGGATGAGCCTGATTCCGGGGTCGATGTTGTGGCTTTAAATAGTATCGGTGATGTTATTAATTATTTCCGGGAAAGTAATACAGGTGTGCTTTTAATAACCCATTCAGAGGAGATATTAACCCTGGCTGATAGGGCTGCCTTAGTCTGCAGCGGGGAAATTGTTAAAAAGGGAGATCCTCAGGAAATTAGTGAGTATTTTAAAACAGAATGTACCAGTTGTGAAGATGAAGATTTCAGAGAACATCTGGAGGTGAGTTAGTTTGGAAGATTATAAAATGATGGTTGATGCCTATAAAGAGGCCGGTGGTGATGATGTTTTTTCTGACAGTGATGTTGCCCATGTTGTTTTAGAGCGGGATAAAGTTTTAGGAACTAACCTGGTTGATGGTCTTGAAGTTGATGTGGCCAAACAGAAACCTGGTATGGTCGGAGTCAAAATTCGAGTTCTCCCTGGCTATAAGATAGAAAAGCCTGTCCATATGTGTTTTGGGGTTCTCCCAGAAAAGGGTGAGCAGTTTATTGATATGGATGTGGAGGTTGGTGAGGATGCCGAGATTGAAGTAATGGCCGACTGTGTCTTCCCTAATGCCACTGAGGTAAAGCATGAGATGCAGGCTGAAGTCCTTGTTCAGCCAGGGGGAAGCTATATTTATCAGGAAAATCATTACCACGGTGAGAGCGGTGGGGTCGAGGTTATTGCTAAATCTAATATCAGGTTAAAAAAAGAAAGTACCTTTAAAACCTATTTCAATCTTCGGAAAGGCCGGATGGGCAAAATGGATTTTGATTATGAGTCAGTGGTAGAAGAAAATGCCACCCTGGAAATGGTGGCCAGGATGCAGGGTTATGCCGATGATGAGATTAAAATCAGAGAGGCCGGCGATCTAATTGGTCCCGGGGCTAAGGGTTTACTGGAAACTAAAATAGCTCTTAAAGACCAGGCTAAAGGTACTGTTCTGAATGAGTTAACAGCTTCAGCACCTGATGCCCAGGGCCACGTTGATTGTACTGAAATCATTAAAGATGATGCTCAGGCCAGGGCAGTTCCAGTTGTTGATGTTTCCCATCCAGAGGCTAAAGTAACCCACGAGGCTGCTATTGGCAGCGTTGACAGTTCTCAATTACAGACTCTGATGGCCCGGGGTTTAGATGAAGAAGAAGCCTCTGATGTTATTATCCAGGGCATGCTCAATAGTTAATAGTTTTATAATTAAATTTAGGCCCCTCCAGTTTAAATTGGTGGGGCCATTTTATTATCTGTTATATTTAATAATTTTAAAGTTCAAATTCCAGATTTTTATTTTGATTTTTTGCTTTATACATGGCTGAATCAGCATCTTTAATCAGATTATCTAATTCAATGCTATCCTCAGGATAAAAACTAACCCCAGCACTAACTGAAATTTCAATCTTTTTATCATCAATTACTATAAACCCATTGATCTCATCAATTAATCTTTCTGCTACCTCTGTAATTTTATTTTTATCATCAAGTTCTGACAGAGCAATTAAAAATTCATCTCCACCGAGTCTGGCAATAAGGTCCTCTTCTTTTAGGTTATTCTCCATCCTGGAGGCAATGCTTTCTAAAACCCTATCTCCAATATCATGGCCATAATTATCATTTATTTTTTTGAATTTATCAATATCTATAAAGATTAGGCCAATATTATCGCCTGATTGATCAGCTTTCTTCTTTAGATCTTTAAATTTTTCGACAAAACATTTTCTATTAGCCAAACCTGTCAGCTTATCATGATTGGCCTGATGTTCAAACTTCCTTAATAGATAAATAACCATGGCTATAAATGCTGCAAAGAAAATCAACATCAAAATAATATTGAGAATAATTAATTTCCTGTGTTCAGCTAATTCCTGAATTTTAATGTTATCATTATAGACAATTCCAACTACATAGGAGTTCCAGCCCTGTTCATTTTCTAGGTCACTGACCAGGGCTGGAAAGAAACGATATCTCCTATTATCTTCTCCATCTTCATTAAAACCTGACTGCCTGGTATTATTAATTACAGCCTGCCTGGCAAGCTTTTCTTCAAATTCTGGGACGTCAGGATTTAAATAAGGTCTTTTACTATTTCTAAGTTCTGCCACTCCATTATTTAAAGGTTCTACACTATAAAATGATATATCTTCTACCATCTCATACCTTTCAGTTAAAGCTGTTGCATCTTTAAATAGATTTAAACTCTGAAATGAGGGATATTTATCTTCAATGCTGACACTCAGTTCAAATAGGTATTTATTATCAGGGCTGGGCATATAGCTATATTTTTTTATCTCTCCGGCCTGGGTGGATAAGTCCAGTCTATCCACTTCAAAACTGTCGCCCTCCATCCTTTCTCTCAAAACCTTAGCAAAATTGCCGAACTGAGAGAAATCCAGGCCGAGGTCCTCTTCATAGGTAGTTTTTATGATTTCAAGATCTGAATTAACAATATAGATATCATAGCCAGCAAAATCCTGCTGCATTTCCTCTAAATCCCAACTATCAGGATCTGGGTTTTCTTGATACTTTTCTACCATCTGCTCTGAGTATTCTAGCATCTCTTGATTTAACTGCTGTTCAGCTATCATATAGGCATCATTGATATACTCAAAAGTCTGAAGTATATTCTGTTCCACCAGTTCCTGACGACCTTCATATTTAGCTTCAATAACTTCTTTAAGGTTCAAATATTGATTTGAAAAAATCAATATGATAATTACTATTAACAGGATTATAATTATATACTTAAATTTGTTTAATAACTTTGCCATCCCAGCCTCCTTAAAAACCATAAGTTTATTATTTCTATTTTAGCATACTTTATAATAAATTTCATATTATATTTTTATTTAATGACACCTGAGATTAATTATCCATTTAAATATATTATATCAGGTTATATTTTTAAGGAGACAACTATTGAGGGCAGATTTTAATTATATTAAACTACCTGTTCAGCTCATCTTTATTGCTATTTTGCTTAGTTTATTAATTAATTGGTCGATATGGCCTTTAGAAATTATTAATGGGGGAGCAAATCTTAAAAGATCCTCTCCAGCAGTTAAGACTAATATCCCTTCCTTTCTCAAATCAGTCATAACTTCTCCTGTTTTACTGCCGGCTTTGACTGCCAGCAGGAGCCCCATTCCCCGGACAGGTCCTAACCAGTCAAATTTTTCAGCCAGCTGCTCTAGAGACTTTTTAAAATACTCACCTTTTTCCTGGACAGAATCTAAAAAACCTGGCTGGAGTATTTTCGTGACTGCTGCCAGTGCCGCTGAGCAAACTAAAGGATTACCGCCATATGTTGTTGCATGATCACCAGGCTGAAAGTTTTCAGCAATTTTGTCCCTGGCCAGCATGGCACTGATTGGCACTCCATTTCCCAGGGCTTTAGCTGAGGTAAAGATATCAGGTTTAATCTTATAGGCCTGATGAGCAAAAAACTTACCAGTCCGGCCGATACCTGTCTGAACTTCATCAAAGATCAATAAAATTCCTTTCTGGTCACAGAGCTGGCGGAGCCCTGATAGATATTCCTGGCTGGCTGGCCTGACCCCTCCCTCACCCTGGACCGGTTCAACCATAATGGCTGCTGTTTTATCTGTAACTGCTTGTTTTGTAGCCTCAAGATTATTAAATGGAACAACTTTAAAGCCGGCAGGCAGAGGCTTAAAGGGCTTTTGATATTTAGGTCGATCAGTTGCAGCCAGGGCAGCCAGGGTCCGACCATGAAAAGAATGATCTGCAACTATGATCTCATATTTCTCCTGGTTTTTATTATGAAAATACCTTCTTGTTAATTTAAAGGCTGCTTCATTTGCCTCAGCACCGCTATTTGCAAAAAATACCTTATCAACAGAAGTGTTATTGACCAGGATCTCTGCCAGTTGATTCTGGCTCTGGTAATAATATAAATTCGAACCATGAATCACCTTCTCTGCCTGGACCTTTATAGCTTCAGTCACATCAGGGTCGTTATGGCCCAGGGAGTTAACAGCAATCCCTGCTGCAAAGTCAAGATATTTATTGCCTTCATTATCATATAAGTAAACTCCGTCTCCTTTTTCAATAACTAGAGGGATCCGGTTATAAAGGTTCATATGGTATTTATTCTCTAAATTTATGTTTTCAGTTTTATTCATGATTTATCAGCTCCTGAGAGTTGGATTTAACTCTAGATCTATCTTAAGTTTTGTTTTAAGTTGAATATTAGATTGAATTTTAGATTCGGCCATGAATTAATTTAAAGTCAAATTCTATTTAATCATTGTGCCGATGCCATGATCAGTAAATATTTCTAATAAAATAGCATGTTCCTGGCGGCCATCCAGGATATGGGTACGATTGACCCTGTTCGCTAATGCCTGAAGACAGGCCTGGACTTTGGGCAGCATTCCGCCTTTGATTTGACCTGAATCTTTCATCTCGTCAACTGACCGGGGAGTTAGTTTTGAGATTCTACTTGTGGGCTCCTCTGGGTCAGAAAGGATTCCATTGGTATTGGTTAGAATTATTAACTTTTCTGCCCCTAGAGCAGCTGCAACCTCGCCGGAGACTAGATCAGAATTTATATTGTAATTATTTCCTGCCTGATCCACTCCAATTGGGGCTATAACTGGAAAATAATCTGCAGCGAGCATTGTTTCAATTACTTCTGGATTAATTTTAGCCACTTCCCCGACATAACCATAATCGAAACCTGATTCTGGTTGATATTTTCTGGCTACAATTAGACTGCCATCGCTACCTGATAATCCAATTGATTTAAGCCCGGCCAGGCCTGCATAATCAACAATCCTGGTATTTACCTGGCCAATCAGGGTTTCTTTAACTACCTCCATCACCTGTTGATTGGTAACCCTGAGTCCTTTATGGAATCTGCTCTTTATTCCCAGTCGATCAAGGTTTTCAGAGATTGCCGGGCCGCCACCATGCACCAGAACAGGTTTTAATCCTACATATTTAAGCAGGGCAATATCCTTTAAGACCAGCCCCAGGATATCTTGATTAACCATGGCATTACCGCCATACTTAATAACAACAATCTTATCCTGGAATTTTTGAATATAGGGCAGTGCTTCAATCAAATTTTCTGCTTTTTTTATTAAATTTTTCATTTTTAGCTCCTTTACTGATCAATTATAATATTTAGTATTTACATCAATATAGCCATGGGAGAAGTCGCATGTCCAGATAGTTGCAGAGCCTGAACCGGCATTTAATTTTACTTTTATTGTAATCTCGTCCTCTTTAAGTATACTCCTGGGGAAATTATAAACCTTTTCAGAAGGCCCAAAGACATTAATATCATTAATTTCTATTATTAGGTCATCTTTATAAAAATTATGACTGACAGAGCCTACTGCTGCGGCAATTCTTCCCCAGCTAGGAGCTTCTCCATATATTGCTGTCTTTACCAGAGGAGAATTTGCAATCTTTCTGGCTATTAATTCGGCTTCTTTATCATCCCTTACACCTGAGGCAGTAATTTCTACAAATTTGGTGCTGCCTTCACCATCTTTAACTATAGATTGGGCTAAATAAGTTGCTATCTCTTTTAAGACTCTGACAAATTTCTTATAATCCTGGTTTTTGCTATTGATTTCTGGATTGCCGGCTCTGCCACTGGCCATAATTGCAGCCATATCATTGGTGCTCTGATCTCCATCTACAGTGATTTTGTTAAAGGATTGATCGGTAACTTTTTTAAAAGCTTCCTGGAGCAACTTTTTATTTATTGCCAGATCAGTTGTAAAAAAGGCCAGCATTGTAGCCATATTGGGTTCGATCATGCCTGAACCCTTAGCCACTCCGCCAAGATTAATCTCTGTACCTGCAATTTCAAACTGGAAGGCCTTTTCTTTGATATTGCTATCAGTGGTGAGTATGGATTCTGCTATCTTCAAATTATCAACCTTTGTAAGAGAATTTGCAGCTTTAACAATACCTGGCCTGATTTTTATCATCGGTAAATTTTTGCCAATAATTCCTGTTGAAGCTATCAAAACCTGAGACCTATCTATTTCTAGATTATCTGCTGCAACCTCTGCCATTTCTATGGTATCAAGCCGCCCCTGTTCTCCTGTACAGGCATTGGCAATACCGCTATTTACAACTATTGCTTTTATTGGCTCTGCTTTCAATTGATTTTTACTGAAAACAACTGGAGCTGCCTGAACTTTATTGGTTGTAAATACTGCTGCTGTTACTGGTTGATTCTCACAATATATTATTGCTAGATCCAGGCTTGAATTTTTAACCCCTGTCTTAACTGCCGAGCCGAGAAATCCTTCTGCTGCTAAAATTCCGCCATTTATTTCTTTCATTTTTATCTCTCCCTCATATATAAGTACCTGTATTTTCAAGGCCTAAAGTTTCTGGATAGTCCTGATTGATGTTGAAATTCTGAATTGCCTGACCTGCTGAACCTTTAATTAAATTATCTATTGCTGCTATAACAACAATCTTTTTAGAACCAGTTTTTTTAACAGTTAGATCAAGATAATTTGAGCCGACTACAAATTTTAACTCTGGGTCATTATCTGTCATTATTCTAATAAAATTAGACTGATTGTAATACTTTTGATAACAGGCAATTAAATCGGATCGCATTTTTTCTTCTTCCAGAATTCCATAACAGGTTGCCAGTATCCCTCTCTTTACTGGCAGGAGATGTGGAGTGAATATTAGGTCAACCTTCTGATTGGACCAGTCTGATAATTTTTCTATGATTTCCGATTGATGGCGGTGCTCGCCAACTTTATAGGCTTTAAAATTTCCTGCTGACTCGCAAAAATGGACTTTCTGATTTGGTTTTCTGCCGGCCCCGGAAACACCTGATTTGGCATCTACAATAATATTCTCAGGACTTAAAAGCCCTTCTTTTAAAAGTGGATATAAGGCCAGAATTGAAGCTGTTGGATAACAGCCTGGATTGGCTATTAGATCTGCTTTTTGAATTGCTGACTTATTTATCTCAGGAAGCCCATAGGCCGCCTCAGAAATCAGTTCTGGCTTTAAATGGGGCTGATAAGAGAGTTCATACCCCTTTGGCGAATTGTACCGAAAGTCAGCACTGAGATCAATTACTTTTAATCCCCTGGCAATTAGCTCTGGGACTATCCCCATTGAAATGCCATGGGGCAGGGCTGTAAAGACGACTTCTGAGGATTCGGCTATCTGATTTACATCTAATGAACTGAGAGTCTTATTAAATCTGTTTTTCAGATGGGGATAGATATCCCTTAACTCTTTTCCCTTAAAGCTTTCTGATGTTATCTGTTGAATTTTGACCCAGGGATGATTCATTAGCAGTCTAATCAATTCTATCCCGGTATAACCTGTTGCTCCTACAATACTTACATTTATCATATTTATCTTCTCCTTCTCGCTACTAGCT
>CAZLCX010000027.1:16576-23580 GCA_964558325.1 uncultured Halanaerobiaceae bacterium
TGCTCCTACAATACTTACATTTATCATATTTATCTTCTCCTTCTCGCTACTAGCTGCTTTTTGTTTTTAATTAAAATTAATTAAAAAAACCGCCTCCTGTCTGAATTAATCAGACAGAAGACGGTTAAATAATCCGCGGTACCACTTCTCTTGAAAGTTATCTTTAAACTAACCACTCTGGCCATTAACGCTGGCAGGCGGCTCTCTTTGATTATTTTAATCTTTACAGAGGGCTTCTCCAGGAGACGAGTTCAGTTCATCCATCCATCGGTCTTTCACCGGCACCGATTCGCTATAACAAGGAGAGGGATGTTCTTACTTATTCCTATCATCGAAGTTATCATTATATATTTTAGTTATTTAAAGCATTATAATACATATTTGATTTAATTGCAAATAGAATTTTAACCAATACTATAAGTAGATAGTCCTGGACTTAATAGATTAATGCCCCAAATACCCCAGAAATGACGATTAAGGCAATTGGGTCTGCATCTGTTTTTAGCATTATTCCTATTACTGAAACAGCAATCAAAAAAGTTGGAATATCAATGATACTGGAGCCTATTAATGATACTGCAGCTAGAATTATAAGTCCTATTACTGTAGGCCTGATATATCTAATCACTGTTTTGATATATTCTGAATCCTTTACCTTCTTGAAGTATTTGGCGAGTAAGAGAACTAGAATGAATGAAGGGGCAATAACTGCCATTGTAACAAGCAGGGATACCATGATGCTTGAAGAAGATTCAAAACCGACAAAAGTCCCACTGTTTACAGCTATCGCTCCTGGTGTCATCTGAGCTATAGCTATTATATCAACAAACTCCTGCATTGTCAGCCAGCCATATGTCTCCAGTTCCTTCTGCAATAGTGAGATCATTGCATAACCGCCACCGAATCCAAACAGGCCTACTTTGAAAAATGAAGTCATCAATGTCATGATTAATTTAGGCATTAGTCTTTACTACCTCCTGATAAGCCTCTTTGAATTTCTTTCTGATACCCTTAAATACATCCTTTTTATATGAGATTGAGCCAAAGGCTATGGCCATTAAGATTAAAAAGGCGGGATTGACAGCAAGAGTCAGGCCAATCAAGATAACCAGAGTTATAGTTCCAGCCAGTGGAGGTGTCCAGTCAATATACTTAGATAAATCCAGGCCGGCATAAATGATTAGGCCAACAACTGCTGGTCGGATTCCCTTCAATATATTTTGTACAATTGCATTATTATTAAAGTTCCTAAAGACCATGGCTATTGTTAAGATCACAAAAAATGATGGCAGTGCAACCCCAATTGCAGCAATCAGGGCCCCGGCTATACCGGCTATATTGTAACCGAAAAATATTGACATATTGACTGCCACTGAACCTGGAACGGTCTGGGTTATTGAGATAGCATCAACAAACCTTTCTTTATCGACCCAGCCCTGGTTATCTACAAATTCTTTTTCCATGATTGGAATCATGGCCAGGCCGCCACCAAAGGTAAAGAGACCTATTTTAAAGAAGGTTATAAACATTTTAAATAGCTTTTTTGGACTATTTTTCATCGGATTATTTAAATCACTCCTATTTATAGAGTCATTTCTACTGAAAACCTAAAATGATCTCCTCTAATTAAACTCTCTCTCAATTCTACTAACTCTTCTTTTGCATTATAACTATACCTTAATGTCTGGAATAAACAAATATCATCATTAATCTTAAGTAACTCTTGATCATTTAAAGAAGGTGAAACTGGTTCCAGATATTCTTTTGCCTTAACTACATTATTATTATTCTTTTTTAAAAGGTTATATAAAGAATCCTGACTTAACTCAATAGTTTCAAATTTCTCTAAAAATTTAACTGGAATATATGATGTTTCCAGGATTAATGGAACTTTATTCATTAGCCTCAATCTATTAATCTGCCAGAGCTCAGTTGATTTGAATTCTTCAACACTTTTTAAATTATTAATCTTCTTAAAATCTAAAACCTTTGTTTCAGGATTTTCAATATTTTGAGCGATATTTTTACCAAAACTATAAAACTGAAGCAGACTCTGTTCCCAGTGGAGTTCTCTAACTAGATAGCCCTTACCCTGTCTGCTTTCAATTGTGCCCCTTTCTTTTAAAATATTCAGGGCTTTACGAATCGTCGAACGGGTAACTTCAAACTCCTGGGCCAGGCTGTTTTCTGAAGGAAGATATGAGCCTGATTGATAATCTCCCTGATATATTCTCTGGGTAATTTCTGCAGCAATATTTTTATACAGTGCTGATAAAGTTGAATTATCTATAATTACCCCCCCTAACAATGAATATTAGAGTATATTTTATTCGCTAAAACCTGATTAAATTATAAAAGACTACTTGTACATACAAGTAGTCTGCTTATAGTTTAATACCTTTCAGAATCAATGTCAAGCCTATTTGAAAAAAAATTAAAAAGTTTTTTTGCTGACAGAAATATGCCGTTATATTAGTATTTTTTAATCCTATTTTCTGTTCTATTAAACTCTTATTTTTGCTTTATAATTTATGAAATTCCAGACAATAATAATAACAGATGATTTCAGCACTGCTATTTTGCAGCTTAGCTTAATTATTTGACGTCTTAGGGAAATTCTATTCTTATTTTACAGAAACTATGTTATGATATTTTTAACAACTATAAAGTTAAATTAAGCAGAATTGAAGATTATTTATCCAGGCTTAAGGGCCTAAAATTTAAAGGGGGATCCAGAATGACAACTGAAAATAATAAGGCTATTGAAATTAGTGATTTAAAAAAGTCTTATGGGCCAGTAAAGGCTGTTGACGGTATTTCTTTTTATGTTAAACAGGGCCAGGTCTTTACCCTGCTTGGACCAAATGGAGCAGGCAAAACTACCACAATTGAGATATTAGAGGGTTTAAAGGAGGCAGATAGCGGCCAGCTAGAATTTTTTGGCCAGAAGGTAGATAAAATCAGTCAGAGAGAAAAAGAAGATATCGGGGTCCTCCTCCAGAGGAATAATTATATCGAGAAAATAAAGGTAAAAGAGATGCTAAAAATGTTCAGTTCCTTTTATAAAAAAACTCTGCCTGTTGATGAAATCTTTCAGAAAATAGCTTTAAAAGATAAGGCAGATGCCTTTGTTGAGAATCTATCAGGCGGCCAGCAGCAGCGGCTTTCAATTGGACTGGCTTTAATAAATGACCCTAAGATTATTTATCTTGATGAGCCGACGACAGGGCTTGATCCCCAGGCCCGCAGGAATCTATGGGATCTGATTGAAGGATTAAAGGCAGATGGCAAGACTATCTTTTTAACGACCCATTATATGGAAGAGGCTGAAAGGCTTTCAGATTACGTTTATATAATGGACCAGGGGAAAATTATTGCCGATGGTTCTCCTGAAGAATTGATAGATAACCTGGGCCAGGAAAATGTAATTGATTTCTCCAGAAATGGCCTGAGGGAAACAGAAATTGATGCTCTAAAAGAAATTTATCCAGAGCTAAAGACTAATGATGATAATATTTCAATTTATGTTAAGGATTTAGCTTCGGCCCTGCCGGCTTTAATTAACTGGGCTGAAGATACTGATTTTAAATTAGATAACTTAAAAATTAGACGGCCTAACCTGGAAGATGTCTTTATAGAACTGACTGGAAAGGGGCTGCGGGACTGATGGGCGCTATCAAAAATATTTTTCTACAGCATCTCCGCCAGCAGCTGCGGAATAAATATTCAATTTTCTGGAACCTGGTCTTTCCTCTTGTGCTTTTAACTATTCTTGGCCTGGTCTTTGGTGGTCAGTCAGAACAGGATATCAATTTTGAAATTAGTATTGCAACTCCTGCTGTGGAGCTGGAGGATTTAAACCAGACAATCAGCTATGCTGGAATTTTAAATAATGTCTTTACCAGTATTGAGAATTCTGAAGATAGTAAATGGTTCCTGTTTTACAGACCTGCTGAAGGTCAGAATTCAGATGAGTTTTTAAGAGCTGAAAAAGATAAATTAGAAACTGGCGAAAGGGATTTGATCCTGGTTTTGCCAGAGGCCCGGCTGCCAGAGACTGGTCAGATTGAAATCCACCGAAAACCAGACAGCCAGATGTCAAGGATTGCAGCCGACATAATTAGAAGTATAATCAGTGAGATTAATCGAGAGATCAATATCTCCCAGGGGAATGTAGATCAGGCTGAGTTGATTTCAACCAGCAGCAGGCAGATCCAGGTTGCAATGGCAGAGGAAACTGACTTTTCTGTTGTGAAATTCCTAGTGCCAGGAATCATATTATTCACCTTTTTAAATTCAGGTCTGGAGATTTTGGTCAGCAAAATTTCTTCAATGCGTTCCAGGGGTATTTTAAGAAGATATTTTGCAACTCCTTTAAAACCTATCCAGTATTTTGCAGGAATATTGGGGTTTATAATTGTCTTATCGATTGCTCAGGTCTTGGTTATCTATGGCTGGTCCAGATTGTTCTTTGGGATAGATTTAGCTATATTTAGCCTGGATTTTATCCTCTATCTGATCTTTGCCCTGATAGTTTCAGTCTCTCTAGGATTCCTGGTCTTATCTATCGTAAAAAGCAAGGAATCGACTGGAGTTGTTACCAATGCTTTAATCTATCCAATGGCATTTTTAGGGGGTATTTTCTTTGAAGTATCAGGTATCTCAGGACCTTTAGGGCTATTTGTTTCTATTAACCCGATGACTTATTTGGTTAATGGGATGCGGGATACCCTGGGTATTTATCCCAGCCCTACCAGTCAGGCCTTAAACCTGCTGATACCGGCTGCCTGGATGTTAGTGGCTGTGACGATTTCAATCATCAAATTCAACTGGAATCCTGGAGGTGATTCTTAATGTTTAAGCAGTACTTAAATAATTTTAAAATCTTAAGTTTAGGATTTCTTCGGGATAAACAGACTATCTTTTTTGTCCTGGTCCTGCCGTTATTATTTATGTTTATTTTTGGTTCTTTATATTCTGATACCGGCCAGCAGAGACAGGACAGGGTCTTAATCTATCTAAGTGATGAGGCTACAATTAGCTCAGCTGAAATAGAAGCTGTGCTTGCAGATAATCAGAGTTTAACCTTTGAATATGTTGAAACCCTGGCCGAAGGGGAAGAGTTATTAAGAGATTATGACGGGGAGATTCTAATGACTGTCGGTGATAATAGCCTGGAGTTCAGTTATAACCCTGCCAGGATTCAAGATAACCCGGCCTTTGAGCAGCAGGCCATGTTAGTTGCCAGAGAATTAGATATTAGGAGGTCAGGTCTTAAAGAATTTCTCCAGCCGAAAATTATTGATAGTGGAGAGGCAACAGCCAATTTTCAGTTTCTCTCACTATTCCCTGGGGTTATCGCTTTAGGAATTGCTTCATCAGGTTTATTTGTGATTATTGAGCTCTTCTTATATCATAAAGAAAAGGGGGTTTTAAAGAGATTGGCAGCCTCGCCTTTAAACAGGAATTCTTTTACCTTTGCTTTAATTTCCAGCAGAATACCGGCTTCTTTATTAAGCACTATCTTAGTTCTTGCTGCCAGCAGGTTGATTTTTGACCTTAGATTTGAGATTAACTGGCTGCTCTTTATACCATATATCATTATTGGAACTATCATTATGATGGGGTTAGGGGCTTTAATAACACTATTTGCCAGTTCTGCTGACAGCGGCTTTCAGGCTGGAAGTATTATGATTACAGTTATGATCTTTTTTTCAGGAGTCTATTTTCCAATCGAGTTTTTACCCTCTTATTTCCAGACAGCCAGCCGGTTTCTGCCCCTAACCTATCTGGCCAGAGGTTTCCAGCAGATCATGGGAGTAAGTCCTTTAGAACCTGGCAGACTTGCTTTAGAGACTGGCGGATTATTAATTATATCTTTAATATTAATAGTTTTTGTATCAAAGAAGAGCAGCTGGGCTGCAGACTGATAAAATCTTGGAGGATTTAAGCTGAGAATATTAGGAATTGATAGTATTGGAGGCTGGAGGTATTTAGATGAAAATAAAACTAATCTGTTCTAATAGTTTTGAAATTCTTTTAAAGGAATTTTTAGAAGCCAGAAACTTTATTATAACTGATAAGGCTGAACTCAGCCTGGTTGAGAGGGGTAAGCCTCTCCCGGAAGATGGAGTTAGTATTGTCTTTAATCCAGATAAGATGGAGGAGCTGATCTCATTATTAAAGAATTTATTTGCCGATGAGAATAGATCCGATGCCGATAAGCAAGGGGCTTCTCTACCTGGTCACCTGCTGGGGCAGACCGGTGATAATTATGAATTAATCAACTATCAGGATATAATCCTGCTTGAAACTGAGTTAGGTGATATCTATGCCAGAACCAATCGGGGTAAGGATTACAGGATTAAGGAGAAGCTCTACGAATTAGAGGAGTTGCTGGCCGGTGAGGGATTTATTAGAATTAATAAATCTAATATTGTTAATATCCTGCATATCAATGAGATTGTGCCCTGGTTTAATGGCAGGCTGCTACTTAAGCTAAATAATCATAAAGAAGTTGAGGTCTCCAGGAGTTATGCCGGTGATTTCAAAGAGTTTTTAGGAATGTGAGGAGGTAAAGATGGATAAACTTAAAGGCTATATCATAAATTTAATCCCGGCTGGGATGGTTGGAGTTGCAGTTGCTGTATTTGAGCATTTATTTTTAAATAGAGCCAGTGATTTATTAAGATCCAGTCTTATTTATTTTGTCTTTGGGGCTGTAATTGGGACAGTCAGTGCTGTCTGTTATTCCTGGGCCCGTTATCAGGGGTTTTCAACTATTAAAGCTTACCTTGCCTCAATGCTAGGGAATGGTATCTCTGTCTTTCTGCTTTTGATGGTTCTCAGGACTCACCTGGCCTATGGCTGGGAGGCTGTCATCTCTATTATTTTAATTACCCAGGTGCTGGCCTTAATGATCTCTTATTTTGAGAACCGCTATTATACTGATATTAACGAAAGTTTAGCGGAGAAAAAGCAGGATTTTAAGAGGGAGAGATAAA
>CAZLCX010000028.1:0-23504 GCA_964558325.1 uncultured Halanaerobiaceae bacterium
CCTGGTCGGGATTTCATTCTGGTCAGGCTTGAAGGGGATAGGATTGATGAGTCCAATGGAGTTGCTTCTGGAATGAGTGGGAGCCCTCTTTATATTGACGATAAAATCATTGGAGCAATTGCCTATGGCTGGTTTCAGGGGGAAAACAGATATGTTTTAGCTACTCCAATAGAAGAAATGCTTGAGATTCTTGAGTCAGGAGAAAAATATGAGTTTGGCGATATGAAAGATCTTCCTGAATTAAAAGCACCTATTATGATTAATGGGATTTCAGGTAGAAGCTTAGATCGACTGGAAAGAGATCTAAATAGCTATATGTCTGCAGATTTTAAGGTGATACCTGGAGGAGACGATACTGATACTGAATCTGGCCACAATTATGACCCTGGCCTTCAGCCAGGGAGTTCTGTTGCTGTTCAAATGGCCAGAGGCGATATTAATCTGGCTTCAATTGGAACCTTAACCTATCGAAATGATTCAGACATACTGGCATTTGGGCATCCCTTCACCAATAGAGGTGAGGTTAATTTTTTCTTATCACAGGCTAGAATCAGTCAGATTATACCTGGGAAAGAGCCATTTAAATTAGGTTCACCAGTAGGAAGGCCCCTTGGAATGGTTCGCCAGGATAGAGGTGCCGGTATTGGTGGGGAGCTGGATGTTTTTCCTGAAGTTGTACCTTTTAGTGTAGATGTAAATGATCATAAAAGAAATAAAGAAACGAATATTGGGGTTCAGATTATTAATGATGAAGATCTTTTGACATCTCTGGTACCAACAATAGCATTGCAGTCTATAGATACTGGCCTGGATAGAATTGGTTCTGGGCTGGCTAAAACTAAAATTGAGATAATGGGTCATAATCTTCCAGACTTTTCAATAGCTCGGGAAAATATTTTTTATAGCAGGGAAGATATTGCCAGTAAGAGTTTAAGAGAATTACAGGAATTAATTAGAATTATAAATCAGAATCCATTTAAAGATGTTAATTTAATTGATATTAATTTTTCAGTGGAGGTAGAAGATTCAGTAGAAGTTGCTTTGATTGAAAAATTGGAAATCCAAAATGAAGATGAGATTTATCCAGGTGATGATCTTGATATAAAGGTTGATTTGAGACCTTATAGACAGGAATCTTTTGAATTAGAGTTTACGCTTTCATTACCAGAGGATATAGAACCAGGGCCAACCAGTATATCGGCAATTAGCGGTGATGGTTTTGGATATTATAATTATGGCAACAACGATTTTGATGATTATGAAGGTGAGTTAAATACATCTGCAGTCGGTTTTGCCAGTTTTGAGGAGCAACTTGAAGAATTTCTGGATAGGCCTAGAAACAATGATTTAGTAGTTGAAGTCTATCCTGGTTTTCCTGCAGCCCCTGCCGCTGAGGATGAGGCAGAAGTTGGCGCAAATTTAGAGGAACCTGAAACAGAAGATGATGAAAATGATGGCAGGCCTGGACCAGATAATGGAGAAACTCCAGAAGAGATTCCAGTTGAACAGATTGAAGAAGATCCTCTGAGAGAAATAATTGAGACAGATTATGTTCTTGAGGGTGATTTGTATTTAGATTTTATGATTGAAGATCCTGATCAGGATAACAATAATAATGAGGAATATAATGACAGTGGAGAGCTTGAGTCAGATAAAAGATCAAATAGAGCAGAATCTTCTGATGTTGAATCATTTAATTCTGGGCGGAATTAAAAAAGGCTGCAGTCATATTTATAGCCTGGGGCAGCCCCTCACCGCTCGATCCAGGTTAATTATATGTTAAGGGGGGCTGTAATATGAGCTGGAAAAAAATATTTATAATTTTAACATTGCTCTTAATTTTGGCGGCCATCCCTTATCATTTCTATGAACCAGGAGATTTTTCTCGATGGCAGTTGCTTACACTGTTGAGGATTGAATCAGCTTTAAATGTTGAGATAGAATATGAAGAAGCTTCTTTTTTCCCGATTAACAGAATCACTTTTAGTGATTTGACTGTTGTTGATAAGGATGACAGGTTTGAACTTGAGTTAGATAAACTGGAGCTATATTATGATATAAGCCTTTTTATTTCGAATTTCTTCAATGAAGATCTCAGGTTTGATCTGCCTGGTTCTCTGGCAAGAAGTATCAGTAAAACCAGGCTTATTAACCCTGAGATTAATTTAGAAATGCCAGAAAGAGAATTATTAAAATTTGATAAGGTTGACCTGGATGATACAGATCCAGTTGAATATGAATCTGTCTGGGAAAGATTACCAGCCCTTCCTGTGGGAGCAGGAGTTGTAATTGATGGTGGTTCTATCAGTTATAGTGAAGGCGGACCCTCAATAGATATTAATCCTGATATCTTTGAAATGATTATTGAAGATGAAAAGCGGATTAAAACTAATTTTACCGGGGACATCAAATTTAATAATCTTGAAATTGAAAAATTGATATATGATGATGAAGAATGGGAAGAATTATTACTGCCAGAGTTTTTAATTACAGGGAGATTATCAGCATTTTTAGATGATAGATCCTGGGAAGTTGATAGTAATATTGAGATTCCATCAATGGGGCAGCTTAATAGATGGGCTGATAGATTGACTGGCAGTTTTGGATTAAAAGAGTTTGAGCTGGATGGCAACCAGAATGTCGACCTTTCAATGTCAGGAGAAGACAATGAAGTCACTAATTTATTAATTCAGGGGGAGACTAATCTCAATAATACTGTTTTCCAGTATGGAGAGATGGAAGAACCTATTGAATTGAATGACTTAAGTCAGAAATTCAGTTATAGTTCAGAAGATAATAATTTGTTAATTCCTGAACTTGAATTTAATATTTTTGAAGATGAAAGGATTAAATTAAATGGTTCAGTTAATCTAGCTGAAACCGTTCCTGACTATTATTTTGATTTAGAAACTGGTACTAAGGATTTATATAGATACCTGGATATTGCAGCTGATAATGATAGAGAAATCAGAAGATTTAAAGAAGAAATGGAAGTTTTATTTACAGGGCCATTACCAGTCGATATTAATCTATCTGGTGGCTATCAAGAAAACTTATGGTTAGAAGGAAATATTGACTCATCTGATCTTAGGCCAGTCAATACAGAATCCAGTTATGATGGCTCGGCTGAATTTTCCTGGCAGAATAATGAATTTCAGCTGACAGATGTAAATATTGATGATAAAATTACCGGTACTGGTTATTTAATACCTGAAACTGAAGAATTCAGCTTTAACCTTGAAGCAGATCAATTTAGAATTGATCTGATAAATAGTTTTACAGAGATGGAAAATGATTATATTACAGATGGTAGAGTTTCTGCTGAAATATTTGGAGCCGGGAAAGGTTTTGAATTGGAAGACCTGGTATTATCAGGTCAGTTATTATCAGAAGAGATTAATATCAATAACCTTTCTATAAATTCTCCCTGGGTTAATTTTTGGCTAAAGGATGGATTTATGGAGATTGGACCAGCCAGAGGAAATAGTTCTGCAGGAAGTTTCGATCTGGCTGGAGGTGTTGATCTTTTAAATGAAGAGCTTGAGCTGGAATTAATAATGGATGATCTTATTTTAGAAGAAGTTTCCAGTCTGGCAGGCTTGGACCAGAATATTACTGGTAAATCAAGGATCTTTGGCAATATAGGGGGCAGCTTTTCTGAGCCAATCCTGGATCTGGAACTCTGGCTGGCAGAAGCTGAATTTTTTGATGTTGAAGTTTCCGATGGTCACGGCCATTTAAATTATAATCCAGCAGAAGAAGTGTTATTTGTAGAAAATCTTGATTTCACAAGTCAATCTGCTGAGATAATAGCAGGTGGTCAGCTTGACTTCTCTCAAGTACTGGCTGGAGAAAACAATTTACCATTAATCGATGCCAGACTTGATATAGAAGAATTAACCTATGATTACATTAATGAGATTTTTGGGTTAGCTCTGCCTTTGAATGGAGATGTTGGTGGTACTGTAGATTTAGATGGCAGATTAAATGCCCCAACAGTAAATGCCTCTGCCAGATCAAGAAACACCTCTCTACCCTTAGGTGATGAAGTTTTTGAGTTTCAGAACAGCAGGTCTGATTTTTACTGGACAGAAGGCGAGCCTTTCCAGGTAATTGATTTGAGAATGGAGGAAGAAGAGGCCTCTTTTGTGATAGAACATGGAGAATTTAGTGATATTTTTTATATAGATTATGCTTTTGAGGATTATCGTTTATCGAAGCTGGATAGTGCAGATTTTGATAATATAAAGGGAAATCTGTCGGCTTCTGGTGAGGCTGGAGGAAATTATGATAATCCCTGGGCTTATGCTGATCTTGAACTTGTTAATTTAGATTATGATGGATATGATTTAGGAGGGTTATCAGGAAGAGCAGAACTTGACGATGGTGATTTATTAACTGATGGGATGAGTTGGGAGCCTGGTTCAGGGGACTTTAATATTAACGGAAAAGTTGATAATATATTAGATGAGGCTGAATTAGATCTTCAGGTCGATTTTGCAGATGTTTTTCTTCCCTATTACATTGAATCTTTTAAACTGGATACCCCTTCTTTTGAATATTATTTTAGTGGAGGGCTTGAAGTGACTGGAGGAATCGATGATTGGCTGCTTGCAGTCGATGTTGATGCTGATAGTGAGGTTTCTGATTTAGGCAGGTTAAACCTTCGGGGCTGGATTGGTGAAGAATATGATCTTTCTCTGGTGGGGATCGATTTAGGGTTTGACTGGCTCTGTGATTTTTTAGGGCCAGATGTTAATATAGATGGTGATCTAGAAATGTTTGGCACAGTCTATGGTCCTCTGGAAGGGCCAGAAATAGATCTGGAAACTACAATTAAAGATTTTCAGGTTAATCAGTATAGTTTAAGGCAGATATCTGGTAGAGTTTCTGGAGACATTCAAAAAAGCCTGGCAGTTGAACAGGAGTTAGTAGCAGCAAGCGGAGAGGATATTAAATTAAATGGTGAAGTTAATATACCAAATCCTGAAAATAGTGAGTTTCATTTAAGGGCCAGAGATTTTCCCCTTAATCCAATTGCAGGATTCTTCCCGGAGATTAATTTAATTGATGGTCGCCTGGATGGTGAGGTTGATTTTGCTGGTAGTTTAGATAAACCTGATCTTGAGGGTCAGCTACAACTTAACCTGGAAGAGTTGAACTTTGGTCAGCCAGATGATCTGAGTCTGGATGGCCAGCTGGATTTTGCAGGTGACCAAATAGAAATTAATAATTTTATCGGGGACTATAATGGAGGCGGCTTTGAACTTACAGGATTGATTAATCTGATTGAGCAGGATAATTTTTGGGACCTGGATCTTACCGGGGACTCAGTTCCCCTGCAATATTCAGGGAGTTCAGCTGATATTGATGGTGAATTGAGTTTATCAGGTCCATTATATGAACCTTTAATTACTGGAAATTTAAATTTAAATAATTTGAATGCTGTGGTTCCTGAAGATTTTGCTCCTGAAGAAGATGTTGACGAAGATTATGATCCCTTTGCTGGAGGGAGATTTAAACCTGAGGCTGACCTGCAGGTTAATATAGGGAAAAATAATTATTTTAATCATGAGAATGCTGAAATTTTAATGCAGCGGGGGGAACTGCGGCTTCTTTATCAGGATGAACTTCAGATAGATGGTCAGCTTTCCTCAAATCAGGGAACAATCCTTTTCTATAATAATCGTTTCAGCCTTGATTCGGCCAGGTTGAATTTTAGAAGGCGGCGTGGCTTTATACCTGATGTAACAGTGAGGGCTTCAACCAGGGCTGAAAATACAGATGTATTTGTAAGGCTCGATGGACTTGCCACTGATTTGAATTTAACCTTTGCTTCTGACCCGGAAATGGAAGAACAGGAAATAATAGGACTTCTGGCTGGAAGAGGGGGAATCGGTGGGGCCCTTGCTGGAGAAGATTTAAATGTTTTTCAGATTGCCCAGCAGGAATTTTTTCGGTTTTTAAGTGATACCTTTCAACTGGAAATTGTAGGTAATATTCAGAGTGAAATAAGAGATGCTTTTGCCCTGGATAGATTTGAAATTGTAACCAATGAACTGGGCTGGGATCAGGAGGTCTCTCTTTATATAGGAAAAAATTTAACAGATAGGTTATATATTGAAGGCTCCAGTAGAATTAGGGCCGATGAACAGGAGACAGATTTTTCATTTAAATATGATATTACAGATAAGACAGTTTTAGACGGCACATATTATGGCTCAGGTGAATTTTCACTTTCAATTGAAACGACTATTGAATTTTAAAGAGTTCAAAGGAGGATAAGTTAATGAAAAAGTATGCTCTAGGGATTTTGATTCTAACATTAATTGTATCAATAACATTAGGCGCTGAAACGGTACAGGCAGATGATATTCTGACTGATATAGTTATTGAAGGGAATGAGAATGTTTCAGATGAGGAGATAATGGATGTTGTTGAGAGTGAGGTCGGAGAAGAGTATGACCGAACTCAACTTAAAGAAGATATGGAGACAGTCTATGATTTAGGTTATTTTGAAGATATAAATGTTAATTTTCAGAGTACATCAGAGGGTCTGAAGGCAATTTTTGAAGTTAAAGAATTCCCTGTTTTGAAAGAGATAAATATAAGTGGACTGGAAGATATTTATTCTGAAGAAGAAATAACGGAAGAACTTGGAGTATCTGAAGGAGAAATATTTAATGTTGAGCGATTAAATTCTGGAATTTCTGAACTCCGTCTCCGTTTTCAAGAAGAGGGCTATGGATTAGCAAGGTTTGATGATGTTGATATTAGCCCTGAAGGAGTTCTTGATATTCAGATAAATATAGGTTACTTAGATGAAATAAAACTTGAAGGCAATGAAAAGACCAGAGATTATGTGATTTTACGAGAACTTGACATAGAACCTGGCGACCCGGTTAATTTCAATAAGATTCAGGAAAGCTATCAGAATTTATATATGCTGGAGTACTTTGAAGATATTTATCCAGATTTAGTTATGTCTGATGAAGATGAAAATCTGGCTAATTTAGTTTTAGAGATGGAAGAAGGAAATACAGGAAGTTTAAATTTTGGTGGCGGTTATCGCCAGGACAGAGATGGTGAAGGTAATTGGTTTGCCTTTGGTGATATTGAGGAAAAAAATCTCTTTGGACGGGGTCAGACACTCTCCTTTGATGTTCAGTTAGGAGATGAAAGAGAATATAATTTAGGTTTTCAAGAACCCCATGTTAACGGAACAGATTTATCATTTGGATTTAATATTTATGACCAGCTTAGATCACTGGACCCTGAAAAGAGGATTAGAGGTTTTACAACAACCTTTGGCCATCCAATAACAGAAACCTGGGATGGAGAATTTAAATTTAAAAATGAAAGGAACCTAACAGATGAGCAAACAAGCAGAAGTATAACCCTGACCGGTTCCAGAGATACCAGGGAGAATCCTGTTTTTCCTCAGAGCGGTGGAATAGACAGGTTTTCAACTGAATTTGCCGGTTATGTGATCGGCGGAGATAGCAAGTTTATTAAATATGGAACAGATAACCGTCGTTATTTTACTGGTTTTAAAGATGACCATGCAGTTGCCCTAAGACTTGATACTGGTTTTAGTAATACAGAACTTCCTTTAACTGAGAAGTATAGGATAGGTGGCCCTGATACATTAAGGGGATATACCAGTAGATCTGGTGATAATAAGGCATTATTTAATATTGAATATCGTTTACAGATGATAGATAATGTTCAGGGTGTTATCTTTGGTGATGCAGGACAGGTCTGGGATGATGGCGAAGATTTAAAAGGTTCAGAGACTGATCATTCCGTTGGTCTGGGAGTGAGACTTAACACTCCACTTGGTCAGCTTAGATTGGATTACGCATTTGATAAAGATTGGGATGGGACTCCCCATTTAAGTTTTGGCCAAACTTTTTAAATCAGGCTGGAATTTATGGTTGAAAGATAGTATAATAAATTATAGGATTTATTAAGTTTTTAATAGACAAGGAGGAATTTTTAGTAATGATTAAGATCAGTAGAATTATGAAGATTTCCGCTTTAATTCTGGCAGTAGGTTTTATTATGGCCACAGCTCCAGCAGCTGCCCAGGATGAAATTGCCTTTGTTAATTTGCAGGAGGTGTTTGAAGCTCACCCTGATAAGGGAGAAGCAGAAGAACAATTAAATTTAGAAGCCCAGGAGATGCAGTCTGAATTAGAGGAGGAAGCTGATGAGCTGGGAGAGGAAGAACAGCAGCAGCTTTTACAGGAATATCAGGAAGAGCTTTCTCAACGTGAACAGGAGTTAATCCAGGAAGTACTGGCTGATATTGAAGAGCTTTTAAATCAACTGGCTGAAGAAAAGGGCGTCTCAGTAGTTCTTGATGGTCAGAATGTATTATACGGTGGTTATGACCTTACTCCTGAATTAATTGAGATGATTGAGTAATTGAATTCTCAAGGCCCGGGCCGGCAGTGCTGTCGGGTTCCGGGCTGTTTTTTGTTTGAATTAATATAATCTTCCAGCAAAAGAGGAGTTTTATTTATGGAGGATAATAAGGAAAAAAAGAAAAAGTTGAATATCAGAGATAATCTTATCCTGAAATATATTTTATTTTTTGCTATTATAGCAGTTGTTTTTGCAGCTGGTGCAGTTATTTTTAATTATGTGCAGAGGACTGCATTTCAGCCTGAAAGGGCCGATTCCGAAATTGAAGTGGCAGGGGCTAATAACTCAGTCCATGATAATTATAAAAATCAGCTTGAGAAAATAAGGGTTGATTCTGATTTAAACCTGACTGATATTCAAGATGATTTAAGCTTAAGTCAGGGTAATCAGCTTTTTCTTCTTGAGGAAAGAAAAAAACTGTTGGCTGATCAATATTATTTAATTGGAGAGAGAAACCTTAAAAATCGCCTTGATGCCATTGAGAGAAGTCAGGAACAGGAGCTTGAAGAATTTGCTACCAGGAGACAGAATGAGATTCAGGCTCAGATTGCTGAGAAAAGAAAAGAAATTAACCAGAAGATAGCAGATTTGGAAGCCGGTCTCTCAGAAGAACAACTGGCTTCTTTGAAAGATTTTAGACAGGACCTCCTGTCAGATCATCGAGCAGAACTTTTAAATTTAAGAGTTAAATTGAGAGTTCTTGATTTAACACCGGCTAGAGAGGCTGAGATTCGGGAAAGACTTTCTGAGATTGAAGGAGAAGTAGCAAGTCAGGTTGAAAATATTAGGGCTGGCTTTGAAGCAGAAGTAAGTCAGGATATTTATGAAAGGGCTATAGAATTGCAAGATGAATTTTCTGATTATCAAACTGCCCAACAGCAGATTTTAGATCAGGAAATAGAAGCTAAAAGAAATGAACTTGATAAAAAACTCGAAGAAGATAGAGAAGAATTATATACTGAATTAGAAAATAATTATCAAAACAATCTGGAATCCCAGGCTGAAGATCTAGCCTGGCTGGAGTCTAATTTCCAATATTTAAGCAGGGAGCTGGAAGAAGAGGATGGATAAACTTAAAGCGTTCTTAAGTTTTAAAGATAATCAACACTGGTTGATAGCGGTTATTATAATATTTATTGTAACAGCAATTGGGTCATCTCTGCTGACCTATCAGTATCTGGAGGTCTGGAGAGAAGAACCTGAAGAGCCTGAGCCAGAACCGGCTATTGGCTTTATAAACCTTGAACGGCTAAAGGACGAGAGTGAATTGGCTGCTGAATTTCAGAAAGAACTTGATGAACAGGGGCAGGAATTAGAAGAATTATATAATGCTAAAGGTGATGGCAGCGCCACGGAAACCTATGAACAGGAACAGGTATATGAGCAGTATGAATTCAAACAGAGTGAACTTGGCCGTCAGTTTTCTGATTTAATGAAAGAGGCCATTGGAAAACTGACAGATGAATATGATCTCTGGCTGGTAGTGGAGGCTGACAGGGTGATTGCCGGTGGAGTTGATATAACTGATGAAGTTGTTGAGCATTTGGATGATGATTTAGCTGAGGAGGCAGAGATTGATGAAGACGAGTCAGTTGAATCAGAAGAATAAAAAATCAACCTTTCAGGCTGGAAAGCTGGCAGAACTGGTTGCTGGAAAATTACAGGCCGATCCTGACCTTAAGATAACCGGTTTCGGTGGGGTTGGTTCAGCTGGTCCCACTGAGATGACATATGCTGAATCAGATGAGTTTCTGGAAATAGCCTTAAATAGAGAGGTTGGGTTAATTCTCTTAACTGAGGAGCTCTATCAGAAAGAGATTTCAGCTATTATAGTAGCTAATCCTAAACTTGCTTATGCCAGGCTGGCCAGTTATTTTGTAGATGATAGATTTTATAAGCCTGGAATTGCTGGTTCAGCTGTAATTGGCAATAATTTTAACAGTGGCAAAGAGGCTTCAATCCATGAGCAGGTTATAATTGGTGATGATGTTAGAATAGGGGACAGGGTTAGAATTGCTCCTGGGGTAATTATCGGTGATAACTGTCAGCTGGGAGATGATGTTTTACTCCATCCAGGTGTTATATTAATGGCTGATACTTCAATAGGTAATAGAGTTGAGATTCAGGCTGGAGCAGTAATAGGGGCAGATGGATTTGGTTATGTCAGTGATGGGGAAAAGCATTTTAAGATACCTCAATTAGGAAGAGTGAAAATCGAAGATGATGTTGAAATTGGTGCCCTTACAGCTGTGGATAGAGCAGCAAATCAAGAGACAGTTGTCGGGCAGGGAACTAAAATTGATAATCTGGTTCAAATAGGTCATAATGTAAAAATTGGGAAGAATAGCCTGATTGTCGGCCAGGCCGGGGTTGGAGGCAGTGCAGAGCTTGGAGAACATGTAATTCTTGCCGGACAGGCTGGAATTGAAGATCATATACAGATTTCAGATAGAGTTACAATAACTGCTAAGGCTAAAGTAAGCAAAGATCTTAAAAAACCTGGTTTTTATTCAGGGATACCGGCCCAGGAACATAGACAATATTTAAAGGAAGCAGCTAATATTAGAAGAATAGATAAATTAAAGAAAGAAATTACAGACCTTAAAGGTGAATTGGAAGAGATCCAGAATTATTTAAAGGAGGAAGATTAATAATGAATATTATCAATAAAATTGCAATAGTATTTTTAATAGTAATGGCAATCCTGGCATTTATTCAGCCTGCTGATGCAGCAGAAAGTGATCTGATTTTGACACCGACTGCCGGGATCATTGAAAATCAGGGAGCTGTTGGGGCTGAAAGATATGGTTCAGATACAAGGATTTATGGTCTTTTTAAGCTAGAAAACTTTATAGAGATTGGCGGCGAGGTATTTGATCGTAGTGAGGAACCTGAATTAGGGGTTCTTTTAAAGACCAGGTTGATTGCAGAAGGTGATGGCCGGCCAGATATTGCTGTTGGGATCAGGGGCCGTTCATTATATGCAGTTGGAAGCCTTTCCCTTTATGAAAATACCAGAGGTCATTTTGGGATTGCCGATAACTCCATGGGGGGAATCTTTTTTGGAATAGATCATGTGATAAATCCACATGATGTGCAGATAGTTGATGAAGAAAATGGAGGGGGCATGAGGCTCCCTAGAACAAGAATTATGGCAGAATATATTGATGAAGCCTTTAACTTTGGTGCCAGAATGAATTTAACCCCAGAATTATCTGTTGAATTAAGTCTGCTGAATGTTAGCGATGCAAAGGTTGGGATTCATTTTAATTTTTAATAATTAGTTTTTAAATTCCTGGTCAGGGAGGTTATTTGATGAATAAAAAAGCTATCTATTTAAAAATTGGGGCGGTTTTGCTATTTAGTCTGATTCTTGTGGTGGGCTCATATCAGACTGTCGATGCCAATGTTCAAATTAAGGCAGGCAAACTGGACTATCAGTCTGACTGGATTGATTTAGCAGATGGCGTAACAATTTTCTGGGAAGATTATGAAATTGTCTCTGATCGGGGAGAGATCGATAGACCTGAGTCGATAACTTATCTCTATGATAATGTCGAGGTTACTTTTGATCGGGGGTTTATTAACTCAGATGAATTAATAATCTATATGAATGATGATGAACTGGAATTTACAGATAATGTATTTTTAAGTTATAGCAGAGAACAGACTGAGGATGATGAAGATACAGAAACAGAGGATGATGAAGATGAGGAAACAGAAGATAATCAAGACGAGGAAGCAGAGGGTACTCAGGGTGTAGAGAAACTTGAGTTGACCAGCAATAAAATGGTTTATAATACTGAGAAAGAAAGTTTTGAGTTTGAAGAAGAGCTAGAAATCAAGCAGGAAGGCAGAACAATTAATGCTGGAGCCGGAAGTTATAATGAGGCTGAGGATATTTTTTATTTCCGTTCCGGGGTAGAGATAGTTGAAGAAGATGGTGACAAAGTTACAAGTGAGACAGCCCGGCTGGATTTAAGCCAGGACGACCTCTTTACTGCTGAGGGCAATGTAGAGATCGAATTAGAATTATAAAATATTTGATTTCAACTAAGGAGGTAAAAGTGTGCCTAAAATTAAACCGGCTATAGTAGATAAATATATTTTTAAAGAAATGGCCCGTCCTTATATAGCCGGTGTCATGGTTATAGGCATAGTTATGCTCAGTAATTTTTTATATGAAGTTGCTGAGTTAATTATTGTTCAGGAGGTTCCAGTTAATCAAGTGCTCCGCCTGCTTTTGTATCAATTACCGGAAATTTTTGTTCAGTCATTTCCTATGGCTGTCTTATTTGCTGTTATGTCAGGTTTAGGCCGGTTGACCAGGGAGAATGAATTTGCCGCCCTGAGGATGGGTGGCTACAGCATTTATAGATTGGCTGTTCCCCTGGTTGTCTTTGGAGTATTGATTAGTATCTTTACTCTGGTTATCAATGAACAGGTGGTTCCCTGGACAAATCATCAGGCCAGGAATATTATTAGAAGTTCCATGCTTCAGGATGTGATGCCTGATGTGAGGGAAAATGTGTTTTTTGAAGGCCCGGAAGGCCGGGTTTTTTATGTTCGAAGCTATGATGAGGAAGAACTTTTGTTATCTCATATAGTAATCTTTGATCAGGAAACTTCAGATGATTTTCCTGAGGTGATTACAGCTGCTGAAGGCCAGGTTATGGGGTCTGACTGGCAGCTTGAGAATGGCCATGTTCATAGTTATGATAGTAATGGCAGGCTGGATATGGCAGCAGGTTTTGATCAGATGAAGATTGAACTTGAAGATGATATGGAAAAATTTTTGGCCAGGCAGAGGACCCCTGCTGAGATGAGCAGGGCTGAATTGCGGAGGGAGATTGAACTTTTCCAGAGAAGCGGGATTGATGTAAGAAGGCTGCTGGTGGATTATCATATGAAGCTGGCACTGCCGTTAACTCCTCTAATATTTGTTCTGATTGGAATGCCTCTGAGTCTTGGTAATAGAGAAAGCAGAGCACTTTCATTGGCCCTGACAGTTATTATAATATTTTTGTATTATCTGCTGGTATCATTTTCCCGTTCTCTAGGAAGAAATGGCGTTATGCCGCCGCTGGTTGCAGCCTGGCTGCCAAATGGGTTTTTTGCTATAATAGGTATAAACCTGATCATCTGGAGGAATAAGTGGTATAATTTCTTGAATAATATTCTGGCTCGTATCTTTTAAGGAAGGTCTGATATAATGTTATATGAATCAGGGAGAGAAAGGACAATTAAAGAGCCAGGGAGTCTGATTGGAACAGGCCTGCATTCAGGCAGACGCTGCCAACTGACTGTGAAGCCAGGTAGAGCTGGTCAGGGGATAATCTTTAAAAGAATTGACCTTCCTGGTAAACCAGAAATAAAAGCCAGGGCTGATTTGATTAGTCCTGACAGGAGGGCTACTTCTTTAGGCAGACAGGATCAGATTATTGCCAGAACAGTTGAGCATTTACTGGCTGCAGCTGCCGGCTTAAAGCTTGATAATTTGATTGTAGAGTTAGATGGTCCAGAACTGCCTGCAGGAGATGGCAGCGGCTGGATTTATTATAAACTTTTTTTGGAGCTTGGAATTCTGGAAACAGGAGTTTCCAGGAAGATATACTGGTTGGAAGAACCGATAGTTTTACAGACAGATAAGTCAAAACTGATTGCCCTACCACTGGCCGGTAATATTTTTGAGGTTAAGCCTATCTTTGAATATTATCTGGATTATGGAAAGAACCCCCCTGGAAAAGCTGAAGCCTCATACCAGATAGGTGGAGATAATTTTGAACAGATTATATCAGCCAGGACATTTGCCCTGGCTGAAGAAATAGAAGCATTAAAGGCTGCTGGTCTGATCAAGGGTGGAAATGAGGAGAATGCTTTAATTTATGGTGATAATGGCCCTGATAAGACTTTGAGAATTGAGGGAGAGCCGGCCTATCATAAACTTATTGACCTGATTGGGGATATTTATCTGGCAGGTCCTGTAGTGGCAAGATTTATAGGAATTAGAAGCGGACATAGCTTAAACCAGGAGATGGCTAGAATTTTGAGGAGGTTTATTGATGGAGTTTAATATAGAAGAAATACAGGAATTTTTGCCCCACCGTTATCCTTTACTCTTAATTGACCGGGTACTGGAAATGGAAGAGGGTAAATTTATTAAGGCAATTAAAAATGTTACAATTAATGAAGAGTTTTTCCAGGGACATTTTCCTGGCCATCCAATTATGCCAGGGGTTTTGATTGTTGAAGCAATGGCTCAGGCTGGCGGGGTTTTACTCTATAAAAGTGGAACTGGTGAAAAGGGCTCAATCTCTTATTTTGCGGCAATTAAAGAGGCCAAGTTTAGAAAACCAGTTGTTCCAGGCGATACCCTGGTTATTGAATGTGAAGTTTTAAGGATGCGGAGGTCCTTAAGCAAGATTAAAGCTAAAGCTACTGTAAAAGATCAGGCGGCGGCTGAGGCTGAACTGACCTTTGCGACCAGAAAATAGGAGGATTTATCGTGGATAGAATTAATGTCAAAATTGATAAGACTGCTGAAGTTGCTCCTGAGGCTGTGATTGGAGCCGGTTCTGAGGTTGGGCCCTACTGTCAGATAGGTGCCGGGGTTGAAATCGGAGAAAATAATATTTTAGGCAGTCGGATTGAGATTACAGGCAGGACCAGGCTGGGGGCTAATAATCAAATCTTTACCGGAGCTATTTTAGGTCAGGCTGCAAGTTATTCCAATAGGCGGAAACAGCTTGAGGGGCTAAGCAAAGATGAAGATTTTGACCTTATAATTGGTGATAATAATATTATACGGGAATATTCTGTAATATATGGCAGTAAGAGAATTGGAGTTGAAAAAGAGCCAACAGTAATTGGTGATGACAATTTTCTGATGGCCTATATTCAGATTAAGCCTGGGGCAAGGCTGGAATCTGGAATAACTGCTGCCAACAGCAGTGTGCTTGACGAAGGCTGTCAGATAGGAGAAAAGGCTTTTCTTGCCGGGCTAGCTTATATACCTGAAGATATAAAAATTGGCAGGTTATCAATGGTTGGGGCCTGTGCCAGGATCGTAGATTCTCTGCCGCCTTTTTTGCTGGCTGACGGCAATCCAGCCAGCATTGAGAGTATAAATGTGGTTGGGATTCGGAGAGCAGATATATCCAGGAAGGCTTTTTCTGAGATAAAAACTATTTATAAAAAATTTAGTAGAGATAACGGGAATACACCAATTAAAGATATGAGTTTAGAAACAGCTGAAGGTAAAGAATTGCAGAAGTTTATTCTGGAGGAGGTTAATTGAGATGGCAGGAAATAAGAGAACTGGACTGATTGCAGGGGGAGGTAGTCTGCCTGAGATCTGGCTGGAAGCTGCCAGGTTAAAGGGGGTTGAGGTTTTTGCCTATAGATTAATTGAGGAAGATCCCTTTCCGCTAGAGTTGGCCAATCAGGTCCAGGATGTAAGTATTGGAAAACTAGGTGAGCTTTTAGATTTATTAAAAAAAGATGGGATAGAACAGGTTATCCTGTTAGGAAAAGTTCATAAAGAGCATCTATATCAGGATCTAGAGCCTGACCAGGAACTGGCTGAATTGCTTGATCAGCTTGATGACTACAGGGATATGACCATCCTGGAGGCTGTGAATAATAAATTTGCAGAAGAAGGGTTTGAAGTTTTACCCCAGACCAGTTATATTGAAAAATTACTGCCTGAGCCAGGTCTGCTGGCAGGGCCTGAGCCATCAGAAGAATTAAAGATGGCCATGAAACAGGCATTGAAACTGGCTAAAGAACTGGCGGAATTTGATATCGGCCAGACTCTACTCTATAAATCAGGCCAGGTGATTGCAGTGGAAGCCTTAGAAGGAACGGATCAAACAATTGCCAGGGCTGGAGAGTTTGCCGGGGAAGAAGGAGATTTGATCCTGGCCAAGGCTGCAAGGCCTGAACAGGATTTTAGGTCTGATGTTCCGGCGATTGGAGCTAAGACTTTAGAGAATTTAGCTGAAGCCGGCGGCCAGGCAGTTATTATCGAGGCTAAAAAGGTATTTATGCTGGAACAGGAAGAAGTTAAACAGATTGCAGATGAACTGGGCATTATAGTTATGGCTGGTTAAAGGTCTGGAGTAATAGTAATGGCAGGCTAATAAAGGAATAAAATTAATTTGCATGAGAGGGGGGAGTATTCGATGGCTGAAGTTGAAAAGGAAATTCTGGTTATTACTGGAGAGGCATCTGGTGATATGCATGCAGCTAAAGTTGTGGCTAGAATAAAAGAACTGGCATCAGAAGTTAAATTTTCTGGGCTTGGTGGCAGAGAACTTGATTATTTAAAGCTGGAGAACTTACTTCCTCCTGAAGAAGTTCAGACTGGAAGTCACGGGTTTGCTGCCGGTTTTACTGATTTGTTTTCTCATATTAAACTGGCCCACAGGATTACAGAACTGGCTGCTGAGAGGGACCTGGCTGCCTGTTTCTTAGTTGATTATTCAGGTTTTAACATGTATTTAGGCAGACGCTTAAAAAAGCAGCTTGACCTTCCAGTGATTCATTACTTTCCCCCGACTGCCTGGATCTGGGGCCGCTGGAGAGCGAAATGGCTGGCCAGGGCAGGGGTTAAAGTTGCTGCTACTTTTCCAAAGGAGGCTGAAGTTTACAGGGAGGCTGGAGCTGAAGTCAGGTATGTTGGTCATCCCCTGCTGGATGAGATTCCAGCAGCCAGGGATCAGGCCGATGCCAGGGAAGAACTGGCTGAATTGATAAAGCTTGCTGGCAGGAAAGAACTGGAGGCCGGCGAGAGGCTGCTGGCTATTCTGCCAGGGAGCAGGGAGAAAGAAGTTGAGACCCATCTGGGCCCGATGCTGGCAGCTGCGGAGAGATTGTCCGGTGACTTTATGCTCAGGCCGGTAATTCCTGTAGCCAGGGGAATTGAGATTGAACTGCTAGAAGATAAAATTAAAACCTATAAAATAGATCCTGTCTTATTATCTGGTTATAGCCGGGAGTTACTGGCTGCTGCTGATCTGGCTTTAGTAGTGTCTGGAACTGCAGTCCTGGAGGCGGCACTGCTGGGAACCCCCCAGCTACTGGTCTATCGAGCAGATAAATTAACTGCCTTTTTAGGAAAATATCTGATTGGCCCTGATTATATTGGGCTGCCTAATATTTTGACTGATCAGGAGCTGGTACCAGAAATACTGCAGGATGATGTTGATGGTGCCGAAATTGCAAAAAGGGCGGTTCCCTATTTATCTGATCCCAAGGTGATAAGAGAGCAGGTAGAAGGCTACTGTCAGTTAAGAGAATCATTAGGTGAGCCTGGGGCTATTGAGCGGACTGCTAGATTTTTACTGGAAGAGGCCGGGATTTTAGATGGAGAATAACAGATTTATTATCTTTTTGATTATAATTGTTTGTATGACTGGTTTGCTGGCAGGCTGTGAGGATAGAGCAGCTGAGGAGACTGAAGAACCTGCCAGGGAGGAAGAGGTTGAGGACAGACTGGATGAGCCTGGCCAGGAGATAAGATCAGGCAGCATGAATTTATACAGTGAAGATGGGGAGACCCAGTGGAAACTGGAATCTGAAGTGATCAGGCAGTTAGAAAGATCTGGAGAACTGGAACTGGAACCGTTAGATGTTGAAGCCTTTCTGGCTGAAGATGATGATTTTTCTGAGGCTATAGCTTACTGGCTGGAGAGTGATGCTGGCTTTTATCAGGAAGAAGAAGGAATTTTAAAGCTTTTAGGTTCAGCCAGACTTGAAAGTGAGCAGTATACCTTTATTTCTGAGAATATCGAATGGGACCAGACGGACAATATTATTTCATCTCAGGGAGATACTGAGATTAGAACAGACGAATTTACAGCCCGGGGCGGCAGCTTTGAGGCAACTGGTGATTTAAAGACTCTGAGAATTTATCGGAGTGAGGATAATCAGGCCCGGGTAAAATGGGAGGCAGAAGAAGATGGTGAACTTGATTAATTTTAAGAAGACTGGAATTGTTTTTCTGGTTATTGTTACTGGACTAATTTTGATGGCAGGTCCAGTTCAGGCAGTTAGAGAGATATCAGGTGATGAGCTTGAAATTACAACCCTTGAAGATGATCAATATATTTTTGAAGCCAGGGGCAATGCCCAATTGATGATAGATGAGCTTGAGATTAATGGAGATTTAGGGGAATTCCACAGTATTGAGCAGGAAGTCAGGTTTTATGATAATGTGGTGGTAAATGGACCTGATTTAAAGATTGAAGCCGGAGAGTTTTTATATGAATTAGAAAATGAAAGAGCTATACTCCAGGGCAGGCCCAGGGTTCAGTATGCAGAACTGGATGCAACTTCAGATGAGGTTGAATATCTGATGGCTGATGAGATGCTCTATATGAGAGGCAGTGTTGAGGGCAAAAGAGGCCAGCAGCAGTTTTCCAGTGATGAGGTTGAAGTTGACCTTGCAGGTGATAAGATTAAATTATCAGGGCAGGCCAGAATGGAACTGCCTGAAGGTGAGCTTGAATGAGTTTAAAGGGCAGAAGTTTAACTAAAGAATATAATAAAATTAAAGTTGTAGATAATGTTGATATAGAAGTAAATAAAGGGGAAATTGTCGGGCTTTTAGGCCCCAATGGTGCCGGGAAAACCACGACTTTTTATATGATTGTTGGAATGATTGAGCCCAATGGCGGGGAAGTCTTTTTAGATGAAGAAAATATAACTGAGCTGCAGATGTATAAGCGGGCCAGGAAGGGAATTGGTTATCTGGCCCAGGACGCTTCGGTTTTCAGGAAGCTATCTGTAAAGGATAATCTACTGGCTATCCTGGAAGGCCAGGACCTTACCAGGGAGGAACAGGAATTAAAGGCTGAAGATTTACTTGATGAGCTTGGAATCAGCCATCTCAGTGATCGCAAGGCCTTCCAGCTTTCTGGTGGTGAGCGCCGGAGGGTTGAAATTGCCAGGTCTTTAACGACAGATCCCTCCTTTATCTTACTGGATGAGCCTTTTTCCGGAGTTGACCCGATTGCTGTTAATGATATTCAGGAAATTATCAGATTTTTAAAGGCCAAGGGTTTAGGGGTTTTAATAACAGACCACAGTGTCAGGGAGACTCTCTCGATAACTGATAGGGCCTATATTATGCATGAGGGGGAGATCTTATTATCAGGTAATTCTGAAGAGGTTGCCGATAGCAAGATTGCCAGGGAATTTTATCTCGGGGAGAAGTTTAGATTATAATATTATCAAGTACAGGCAGTGATATTTAATTTATATAATTGTTTTTAATTAGGGAGATTTAATGATGAAGATTTATTTAAAATATATTTTAAAAGAGTTAGTCCAGCCCTTTATCTTTGGAATCGGGGCCTTTACAGCTATCTTTATAGGAACTGATATTCTCTTTAAGCTGGCTGAATTTTATTCTAAATTTGATATTTCCATTCTGACGACATTTGAGCTGTTTTTACTCAGCCTGCCCCAGATAATTGTCTATACCTTTCCCATGGCGACTCTGCTGGCAACGATTTTGGCCTACAGCAGGTTGAATAGCGATTCTGAGATTACAGCCTTCAGGGCAGGTGGCTTTAGCTTAAGGAAGCTGATTATACCTGCCCTCTTTATTGGGCTGCTGGCCAGTTTTGGCGGGATTGCTATTAATGAGCTGGTGGTACCTGAGGCTAATTATCGTTACAGTCAGATTGTATATGAGTTTCAGCATGGCGGGGAAGAGGGACCCAGGTCCCAGTATGACCTCTTTTTAACTCCCCTGAATTCAGACACCAACAGGCCTGATTTTATCTTATATACCAGGAGGTTTGATGCCGATGCCGGTGAGATGGAGATTGTAAATCTCCAGGAGTATGAAGATGGCAGGCCTAGCAGGTTGATTGAGGCCGATAGTGCTATCTGGCAGGAAGAGGGCTGGCATTTTTACGATGGCAGGATTTATTATTTGAGGGCTGGAGATCGGGTGGCCAGGATGGATTTCTCTGAATATATCGTCAGGACTGAGATTGAATCACCGGAAAAGATTGCCGAGCTGGACAGAGATACTGACGAGATGACCTTATGGGAACTAGGGGAATATATTGCGGCGATGAGAAGTCAGGGCAGGGATGTCTTTGAGGAGAGGGTTTTCTGGCACCAGAAGATTTCGGTACCCTTTGCCAGCTTTATCTTTGCCTTAATGGCGGCTCCCCTTGGAATGAAGCCAAAGCGGCAGGCTGGTTCGTCTTCAGGCATGGGTTTAAGTGTAATTATTATCTTTATTTATTATGGACTGATGACCTTAGGAGATGCCATGGGCAGTCAGGGAGCGATGCCACCCTGGGTAGGAGCCTGGCTGCAGAATCTTGTCTTTGCCGGGGCTGGCTCAATCTTATTATATAAAACAGGAAGGTAGGTGACAGGTTATGTATGCATTTGGATTAATCCTGTTGCTAATATTATTATCAGGCCTGATCGCTTATCTTGGTGATCAGATAGGTATGAAACTGGGGAAAAAGAGGATATCGCTCTTTGGCCTGCGGCCTAAATATTCATCTATTATTATAACTGTTATTACCGGGATGCTGATTGCAGGGATTTCAATTATTATCCTGCTGACTGCTTATTCTGGCCTGCGACAGGCATTATTTAATATAAACGAGGTTTTGGAGCGGTTAGACGAGCTGGATAACCGCCTGGCTGAAAGAACTTTAGAGCTTGAAGAACTCCAGGAACAGCGAGATGAATTAAGGGATGAGCTGGAGGATGTCAGGCTGGAGTTTGATGAAGCTGAAGCCAATCTGGAAGAAGCCAAGGCAGATATTGCTGACCTGGAAGAAGAACGGGAACAATTAAGGGCAGAACGGGATGAACTGATGGCTGAAAGAGACGAATTGATTGCAGAAAGAGATCAGTTAAGAAACGAGCGGGACGAACTCCTGTCTGAACGGGATGAGCTTGATGAGATGGTGGAAGAATTAAGGGTTCAGCGAGATGATCTTGACGAGCAGCTTGAAGAATTGAATACAGAATTAACAGATGTTAATAAGCAGTTAGAGGATGCCAGGGAACAGGTCCTCTACTTTATGGATGAGGATATTGTCTATAGAAGGGGCGAGATCATTTATTCTGAGGTTATTGAAGGTGGTCGGAGTGAGAGTGAGATAATTGCAGATTTAAATGAGTTTCTCTCTCAGGCCAACCAGGTTGCCCAGGAGCGTGAGGTTCGGGTAGATGAAGAGACTGGAATGGCTCTCCACTTACAGACTGAGGATATACTCCATACAGCCCAGATGCTTTATAATGTTGAACAGGGAGAGAGGCTGATTATCAGCCTGGCTGCCAGGGTTAATGTGCCTAGAAGTGATACCCTGAGGGCAGATATTTATATAAATAGGAATTTTGTGGTCTTTCGTAAAGGTGATGAGATCAGCTCGGCTGAAATGGATGCCGATGCTGGCACAGATACCATTGATGGTCAGCTCCGGGAGCTTTTATCGGAAGTTAATCAGGAAGCCTCTGCCAAGGGCATGCTCCAGGATCTTGATGGTTCTGTAGGGAGCCTTGATTTCATGAACTTTTATCAGATAGTTAATGAGATTCAGGGTTATTCTGGCGAAGTTGATGTTAGTGTTCAGGCAGCCGAAGAAATCTGGCGCCATGACAGGCTTTCTGATAATCTGGAATTTGAGATTAATGAGATAGATGATGCTGAGGAAGCAGAGGATGATGATACTGAGGAATCTGAGGAAAGTGAGAGCGGTGGAGAGACAGAGGAGTCTGAAGATAACGAGGCTGAAAGTGATGAGTAAAGTACTTGCTATCGACCCAGGCCAGGATAAGGCCGGGCTGGCTCTGACAGATGAGGCCGGTGAGCCGCTCTGGCTGGGGATACTTTCAACTGAAAATTTCAGGGATCAGTTCGGAGAATTTCTAAGCAGTGAACTGAAAGGCTCAGGTGAAGACCTTGCAGCTATAGTGATCGGCGATGGTACTGGGTCAGAAGAATTAGAAAAAATTCTGAGATCAGACTTGAAATCAGATGTCAGATTTATTAAAATTAATGAATGGGGCAGTACCGATGAGGCAGTTAAACTTTATCGGCATTATGAGACAACTGGCCTGCTAAAAAAAATTATTTATAAAATCTTTAAATGGCGGCCAGAAGAGCCGATAGATCAATACGCAGCCCTGGTTTTAGCAAGGCGATATTTAAAAAAATATCAAAAATAATTAAAAAAAGTTCAAAAAAGGGTTAACAAAGCCGAGAGGCTATGCTATAATAAAGACAGTTATGGCTTTTTCTTGTCATCTTAAGACTAAACTGCGGCGGAAAGGAGGTGCCCCCGGGTCCGCGAGGTTGATGAGGTGATGAGGTTCTAAAACGATACGATATAGGCTACCACCCGTATGAGGCGATCAGACCAGTTATGAGGAAACGAGGAAACTCATCGTCTGGCAGATCCCCACCGGGCAGATGGGTGGCCGAATGGAACTTAGTCCATAACACTAGAAACAATTATCCAAAGGGGGATAAATAAAAAATGAAAAAACTAACATTTGTATTAGTATTACTTTTAGCTGTTGCAGTTGCAATGCCTGCACAGGCTAACTTCTCTGATGTGTCCGAAGATCACTGGGCATATGATGCTGTAGAAGAACTGCAAGCAGCTGGCGTTATCGAAGGTTATCCTGATGGCGAGTTTAAAGGTTCACAGAATTTAACTCGTTACGAGATGGCTCTTATGGTTGCCAGAATGCTAGATGACCTTAATGCTCAGCTTGACGATTTTGATGGAGACCTCTCCAGCCTAAACGCTGAAGTAGGCGAGCTTAGCGAAGGTCTAACTGCTGACCAGGCTGACGACGTTGCAGCTATCGTTGAGTCAATGCTTGAAGAGGAATTACCTGAAGAAGAAGACGATGAAGGCTTAACTGACGAACAGTCAGAACAGGTAGTTAATCTAATTAGAGCTCTAACCGCTGAATTCAACACTGAGCTAAGAATGCTCCGTGAAGACTTAGGCGCAATGGAAGCATTTGCTGAAGATAATGAAGAAAATTCTGAGCTAATTGCTGATCTTGAAGAGAGAATG
>CAZLCX010000029.1:0-18062 GCA_964558325.1 uncultured Halanaerobiaceae bacterium
CACGTTGCCAACGTGAATGTCGCGGGTTCAAATCCCGTTTCCCGCTCCATTAATTACACCCTAGTATGGGTGTTTTTTTATTTAGCAAGATCAATTTGACTATTAGTTGTTTTTAACATAAAATTGGTTTAATAATACATTATTATTTGATTTGGAGGCCAATTTTGTGAGTAATAAGAAAACGTTAATTATATTTATATTTTTAATTATTGCTTTATTTATTACATTCATGCTTTCATTAATGATTGGAAGTACTCCAATTCCAATTAAATCTACACTGATTTCTTTGTTTAAATTTAATGGGGAGTTAACTAGATTTTCGGTAATTATTAGAAATATAAGGCTTCCCCGAGTAATTTTAAGTTTTTTAGTTGGGTCTAGTTTAGCTATTGCAGGAGCTGTTTTTCAAAGTATAATAAGAAATCCGATGGTAGACCCATATATAGTCGGAATATCTGCTGGAGCAGGGACTGCTGCTACTATAGCAATCATTTATAATATGAGCTGGACTTTATTTTATTTTAGTACTATTCCATTATTTGCTTTTATAGGAGCATTAATAACTGTTATTTTAGTTTATAATTTATCAAAAGTAGGCAATAAAATTCCTGTAATGAATTTTTTACTCGCAGGGGTAGCAACTGGCTTTATTTTAGATGCTATTAGATCATTTTTAATGGTTATAGGCACTAATGATATGCAGCAAGTTGTATTTTGGTTAATGGGTAGTTTAGCTGGTTCTAATTGGAGAGATATAAGAATAGTATTACCATACTATTTAATTGGTTTAATACCTATTATTTTTTATGTTAAAGATTTAAATATAATTTTACTAGGTGAAGATAATGCTCAAACTTTAGGTGTTGAAGTTGAAAAAGTAAAAAAAATATTAATAACAGGGGCTACTTTAATTACTGCAGCAGCAGTATCTGTTAGTGGCAGTATAGGTTTTATAGGTTTAGTTATGCCTCATGTTTCTAGAATGTTAATAGGACCGGATAATAGAAAGCTAATACCTTTTGCAGCAGTTTTAGGAGGTATTTTTTTAATGATATCAGATATGTTGGCTAGAAGTTTAATGCCTCCACTAGAGATCCCAGTAGGCATTATAACAGCTATAGTTGGAGGGCCTTATTTTATATACTTATTAAGAAAGAATAAATCTGGGGGCTGGTAAACTGTGCTTGAAATCAATAATCTTTCATTTTCATACAATAAGCAGAAGATAATTAAAGATTTAAGTTTATATATTGAAAAAAATGAATTTATCGGAATCATAGGTCCAAATGGTTCAGGTAAGTCTACTTTACTAAAAAATCTTTCTAAAATAATTAAACCTGATCAAGGTTCAATTTATTTGGATTATAAAGATTTAAATAGTTTAGATGCCCAAGACCTGGCTAAAAAAATGTCAGTAGTTTCTCAAAATACAAATGTTGATTTTGATTTTAAAGTTTATGATCTGGTAATGATGGGTAGAAACCCTTATCAGAATCGCTGGGGCAAAATATCAAAAGAAGATAAAGATGTTGTAGAAGAAGCCTTGGTTTTAACAGATACTGTTCAGTTTAAAAAGAGATTTATAAATAATTTAAGTGGGGGAGAAAAACAGAGAGTTATAATTGCCCGGGCTTTGGCACAAGAACCAGAAGTTTTATTATTGGATGAGCCAACATCTAGTTTGGATATAAATTATCAAGGAGAAATATTTGATTTATTATCCTATTTAAACAATAAAAAGAATATTACTATAATTATAGTTTCACATGACTTAAATTTAGCAAGTCAATACTGCAATAAGCTAATCCTTTTAAAAAATGGACAAATTTATACTATTGGAAATGCAGAAGAAGTTTTAACAAAAAATAATATAAAAGAGGTTTATAATGCTGAAGTAATTATTAAAGAAAATATGATTTCAGGTCGTCCATATGTAGCTTTAATTCCCAATAAAAATAAATTTAAAAAGAAGAGGAATTATGATTTTAATCTTCATTTAATTTGTGGGGGCGGATCAGCTCAAACTATTATTAATGAATTATATGATCTAAACATTAATATTACTGCTGGAGTTTTAAATCAAGGTGATAATGACTGGCAGTTATTAAAAAGCTATGGATATGAAGTAGCTGAAGTTGAACCATTTGCTTATATTAAAGAAGAGGACTTAAAATATAATAGAGAATTAATTGAGAGGGCTAAGGTTATTGTAGTTGCTGATTTACCATTTGGATATGGTAATATTGCAAATTTAAGGCAACTTTTGAATCATAAGGATAAGGATATTTACTTATTAATAAAAAGACATATTGATGATAGAGATTACACTAATGGAGAAGCAAAAAGAATATGGACTAAATTAATCCAGATGGAAAATGTTAGCTCTTTCAATAATATAAACTCACTTATAAAAGCTATAGAAGACAAGTATAACTTATGATTTCTTGCGGCATATCAGAAGTTTTGATATAATTAGTAAAAATCTTGTTGTATTCTTAGGGGTGTGAAGTATGATAAGTCCTGCTAATTTAGAAAAAGAATTATTTATAGTGCTAATCCCTGGTGGTGAAGTGAAAAAACAGGCAGATAAAATTCAAGAATTAATTGCTGATAATTTTAATATTTATGATAAGATGTCACGACCTGAATTACATGTTACAATTGATAGAATTAAAAAAACGGGAATTAAAACTTCAATTAATTATATTGAAACTATTATAAATAAATGGGATGAAAAAGTAAATATAGCATTAAAGAGTTTTAATTGTTTTCATCAAAAAGATGATAGATATTTAGTTTTGAAGATTCGTCCCACAAAATCTCTAATTAAACTTAGCAAAAGAATTCATTTTGGTCTTTCAAAATTAAATTTATCTACTATTCAAAACTATAAAGAATGGAGATATCATATTACAATTGTTAATAATGCATTAATAAATAAAGAGATAACTAAATATGATTTTACTAAGTTATGCGAATTAATAGATGGACAAGAAAAAGATGTGATTTCAAAAGTTGAAAGGATAGAAATTTGGCAAGCTACTGTTAATCATAATGAGAAAATAATTTATAGTAAAAAATTACCTTAAAAGGAGGGGTTTTATGGGGGAAAAGTTTAAAGGTATAATTTTTGATCTTGATGGTGTTATTACTGAGACTGCTGAATATCATTATCAAAGCTGGAAAAGAATGGCTGATGAAGAAGGAATAGAGTTTAATAGAGAGATTAACGAAGATTTAAGGGGGGTTTCGAGAAAAAGGTCATTAGAAATTATTCTTGATGGCAAACAATTATCTGAATCTGAGATGAAAAGATTAATGGATAAAAAGAATGGTTATTATCAAGAATATTTAAAGGAGATGGATGAAAGCGATTTGCTCCCTGGTGCTAAAGAATTAATTGATAATGCCCTAGATAAAGGATTTAAATTGGCAATAGCGTCTTCAAGTAAAAATGCTAAAACCGTTATATCTGCTCTAGGTATTGGTGATTTGTTTGAAACAATTTCTGATGGGTTCAGTGTGAAGAATCCAAAACCAGCGCCAGATTTATTTATACTTACAGCAAGAAAAATGGGATTAACTTCTGATCAATGTATAGTATTTGAAGATGCGGAAGCAGGAATAGACGCAGCAAAAGCTGCAAACATGCTTTCTGTAGGAATAGGTCCTGAAAATAGAGTTGGACATGCTGATTTTAGGTTTGATAAAGTTGAAGATGTTGAACTAGAAATTATTCTAAAAGGAGCGGAATAAATTGAGTGATAACTATAAAGAAATGAAAGCTTTAGCTGATAAAGAAGATATTGAAAGAGTAATAACTAGAATTGCTCATGAAATTTTAGAAAAAAATAAAGGTAGCGAAGATATTGTCCTTGTAGGTATAAAAACAAGAGGAGTTCCTTTAGCTAAACGAATAGCAAATAAAATTGAAGAAATTGAAAGTCAAGTAATTTCTTGTGGAGAATTAGATATTACACTTTATAGGGATGATCTTTCACAAATTTCCAGTCAACCTATTGTTCATAATACAGAGATTCCTTTTGATATTAATGAAAAAATAGTAGTATTAGTTGACGATGTAATTTATACTGGAAGGACTGTTCGTTCAGCCATGGATGCACTTATAGATTTAGGACGCCCAGGAGCAATTCAATTGGCAGTTTTAGTTGATAGAGGTCATCGGGAAGTGCCTATTAGAGCAGACTTTGTAGGTAAAAATATTCCGACTTCCAAGAATGAAATAATAGAAGTGAAATTAGATGAGACTGATGATAAAGAAGAAATAGTTATAGCTAAAAAATAAAATTTTGGTTCTTCAGGGAGGAATTCCTTTCTGAAGAGCGAATATATTATATAGGTTTATTTTTAATTTGCGCAAGCGCTTGCGAACTTGGGGAAGGGGAGATAGGTTTGTGGCTTTAACTTTAAAAGATCTGGCAAGATTAGCTGGGGTTGCAGAATCTACAGTTTCAAGAGCAATAAATAATAAAGCAGGTGTTAGTGCAGAAAAAAGAAAAGAAATCATGAAATTAGCAGACAAATATAACTATAAACCTAATAGGTTAGCAAAAGGTTTGGCTGAGAAAAGAACAAAAATTATTGCTTTACTATTACCGGATCTAAAATATGATTCAAGCTTCCAAGTCCTAGATACAATTGAAGAAGAGTTAGAAAAACAAGATTATCAGATGTTAATATGTAATACTAGAAAAATTCTAACTAAATCTGAAAAATATTTGTCGATGTTAGCAGAGGAGAGAGTTGATGGTGTAATTGTTTTTGGCGAAGTTCCTACAGGAGGAATTTTGATTAAATTAGGACTTGATAAAGAGAATAGAATTGTATTAATCGATAAATTACTTGAGGAGATGATTATAACTTCTCATTTAATTAATCATATTAAGAGTGGTGAATTAGCCGCAGAAAAATTACTTAATGGAAAGTTGATTAAAAGTCCTGTGATTATGGTTGGGGAAGAAAATGATTATATAGAACAGGAAAGAGTTAAGGGCTTTATTTCTAAATGTAAGGAATATAGTTTAAATCCTAAAGTTATTACAGGGATAAAAACTAGAAAAGAGGGATATGAATCATTTTTTAACCTAATCGATGATATTAGTTTACCTGCAGGGATCTTTGTAACTTCAAATATTGCTGGGATTGGTTTAATGGAATCGATTAAAACTGGAGGCTGGTTTATACCTGAAGATTTTGAAATAATTGGTTGTGGCCAGGATAAAATTTCTAGAGTATCAAATCCTAAACTAACTGTTATTAAAGAACCATTGATTAAAATGGCAAAGGAAGCTGTCTCCAGTTTAATAAATGGTATTGAAACAGAAGTTAGTACTAGAAAAGTTGAAATTTATGATCCGAAAATTGTTGATAATGATTCTACAAAATAATAATATTAGGGGGAATTAAATAATGGCGAATGTTACTTTAAAAAATGTAACAAAAGAATTTGATGATGTGGTGGCGGTAGACGACGCAAATTTAGAAGTTAGAGATAAGGAATTTTTAGTTTTAGTAGGTCCTTCTGGGTGTGGTAAGTCAACTACACTTAGAATGGTGGCAGGTTTAGAAGAGATAACAAGTGGTGAGGTTGAAATAGGGGATCAAGTTGTAAATGATGTTCCACCAAAAGATAGAGATATAGCCATGGTATTCCAGAACTATGCTCTTTATCCACATATGAATGTATATGATAACATGGCTTTTGGTTTAAAACTCCGAAAATTCCCTAAAGAAGAGATAAAGCAGAGAGTAGAAGAAGCTGCGGAGATTCTTGGAATTGAGAATTTATTGGAAAGAAAACCTAAACAGCTTTCTGGTGGTCAAAGACAGAGAGTGGCATTGGGAAGAGCAATAGTCCGTGAGCCTAAAGTGTTTTTAATGGACGAACCTCTTTCTAATCTTGATGCTAAGTTGAGGGTTCAGATGAGAGCTGAATTATCTAAACTGCATGATACACTTCAGACAACTGTTATTTATGTAACCCATGACCAGACAGAAGCTATGACTATGGGAGATAGGATTGTTGTCTTAAATGATGGAGTTATCCAGCAGGTAGATGACCCATTAACATTATATAATGAACCAGTAAACATGTTTGTTGCCGGCTTTATTGGCAGTCCTGCGATGAATTTCTTAAATTGTAATTTAAAACAGGAAGATTCTGGATTGTATTTAGATGGGGCAGAGTCGTTTAAAATAAAGATTACTGAAGATATAATTGAAGAAACACCAGAAATCAAAGATTATATAGGTAAAGAGGTTGTCTTTGGAGTTAGGCCTGAAGATTTACATGATGCCTCTATTAAATCAGATATTGAAATAATTGAAGAGAATACAATTTATGCTAATGTTGAAGTTGTAGAGCCAATGGGGTCTGAAATTTATCTATATTTGGCTCATAATGATCACAGTTTTATTGGTCGAGTAAGTGCTGAGAGTACAGCTGATGTAGGAGATGATATTAAAATTGGTGTTGACAGAAGTAAAATGCATGTTTTTGATAAAGAAACTGAAAAAGCAATATTTTAAAATAATTTGATTAAATAGCCCTCTTTTATAATTATTATAAAAAGAGGGCTTTAAACATTTAAAAATGAGGATATTTGTTATATAATATTAAATAGAACAGAATAAAATTTAGATAAAAAATAATGAGGGGGCGGATTTAAGCATGAATAAAAATGATATCTTATTAAAAAGAATTATACCGCTCTTTTTGATATTTATCTTAATTGTTTTTACATATCAAATTTTTAATAATTATCAGCAGATTAATGAAATGGAAAAAAATATTAAAGATGTAGAAACGGAAATTGATGATACTGAAAAAACAAATTTAAAATTAGAGAGGGAGTTAAGTCTGGTTGATAACCCCGATTATATTGAAAGGTTAGCCAGGGAGAAGTTGGGACTTGTAAAACCTGGTGAAGAATTGATTATTCCAGTTGAGGATGATTAATAAAAACTTAATAAGTTTGTTTATTAGGAGGAAAATGTTTAATGGGAAATAATTTATCGACTGAAGGTATAAAACAGATTGCAGCCAATACTGAATATAGCATAAAACAGGTAAATGTAGTAAAAAGTTTACTTGATGATGGTAATACAATACCATTTTTAGCAAGATATCGTAAAGAGCAAACAGGAGAACTAGATGAAGAACAATTGAGAGATTTAAAGGATAGATTGGAATATCAAACAAGTCTTGAACAGGCAAAAAATGATGCAATAAATAAATTAAAAGCTCAAGATAATTTAACAGAAGATTTAAAGATAAAAATTAATGCTGCTGAAAAATTGCAGGAAGTTGAAGATATTTATTATCCTTATCGCCAGAGAAAGCAGACAAGGGCTTCAAAAGCTCTTGCTAAAGATTTAGAACCTCTGGCAAAATTTATTTTAAGACATAAAGAAGATAAGGAGTTACAAAGTGAAGCTAAAAAATATTTAGATGAAGAAAAAGATCTGTTTGAAATAGAAGAAGCTATTAAAGGTGCTCAGGATATAATTGCTGACCAGATTGCCAGTGACCCTGAAATTAAAAATTTAACAAGACAGCGATTCTGGAATCAAGCTAATTTTGCTAGCGAACTAAAAAATGATGCAGAGGACAATAAGGGAGTTTATGAGCAGTACTATGAATTTACTGAACCAATTAAAACAATCCCTCCTTTTAGAGTTCTTGCTTTAAATAGAGGTGAGAATGAAGATGTATTAAATTTAAGTATTGACGCACCTGATGAATCTATTATAAACAGAATAAAACGAACGGTAATAGACAATGATTGCAGGTTTAAAGAAGAGATAGAGGAAAGTATTATAGATGGTTACAATAGATTATTAGGGCCTGCAATAGAAAGAGAAGTCAGGTCTAAATTAACAGAAGAGGCTGAGAGTCATGCCAGAGATGTTTTTGCTAAAAATTTAGAAGCACTTTTATTACAACCTCCTTTGCCAGATAGAATTATATTAGGTATTGACCCTGCTTACAGAACTGGCTGTAAGTTAGCTATAATTGATGAGAGTTCTAAGGTGCTTTATACTGGAAATATTTACCCTCATAAACCTCAATCAAGAAAAAGTGAATCTTTGGAAGAACTTAATGCTTTAATCAAAAAATTTAAAGTAGATTCAATTGTTATTGGAAACGGAACTGCCTCCAGGGAAACAGAAGAGTTAATTGTTGAACTTAATCAAAAATATAATTTATCAGTTCCTTTTACTATTGTTGATGAAGCAGGAGCTTCAGTTTATTCAGCCTCGAAACTGTCCAGAGAAGAATTGCCTGGCCTGGATGTCAGTTTAAGAGGTGCAGTTTCAATTGCGAGAAGAATACAGGATCCTTTAGCTGAGTTAGTTAAAATAGATCCAAGATCAGTTGGTGTTGGTTTATATCAGCACGACATTGATGAAAATGCTTTGTTGGAAGAGCTAGAAGTTGTAGTTGAATCAGTTGTTAATAGAGTTGGGGTGGATTTAAATACAGCTTCACCTTCTTTATTAAGTTATGTTTCAGGGCTTAATAGTTCTCAAAGCAAGAAAATTTGTGCTTATAGAGATAAAAATGGTCAATTTTCAAAAAGAAAAGAAATATTAGATGTTAAAGGAATTGGTCCAGTTTCTTTCGAACAGTCTGCTGGGTTTTTAAGGTTAGATAGTAAAATAGATCCTTTAGCAAAAACTGAAATTCATCCTGAAACCTATGATGTTACTAAAAAAATATTAAAGATTATTGGTTATGACCTTAATTCTTTTTATGAAAATACTGATAAAGTTATAGAGTCTTTAGAACAAATGTCTTTTTCATTAAAAGACTTATCTGAAGAGTTGGAGATAGGGTTAATTACATTAAAAGATATATATAAGTCTTTAAAAAAGCCAGGTAGAGATCCAAGAGAGAATTTACCTAAGCCGATTTTTAGAACTGATATTTTAAAAATAGAAGACTTAAAAGTTGGGCACGTATTAAGTGGAACAGTAAGAAATGTTGTGGATTTTGGTGCATTTGTTGATATAGGTTTAAAATCTGATGGTTTAGTTCATGTTTCAGAACTTTCTACTGAATATGTATCAGACCCAACAGAAGTTGTTCAACCTTCAGATATTGTAAGAGTAAAGGTTATAGATATAGATCAACGAAGAGACAGGATTTCTTTAAGTATGAGTAGAATTAATGAATAGAATGATTTGACAGGAAATATTAATTAAGTTATAATTAAGACAATATAAAATTTTGAGGAGGAGTTTTAACAGCATGTCCATTGAGGTTGGAACTACAGTTGAAGGAAAAATTACAGGAATTACAAATTTTGGTGCTTTTGTTGAATTACCAGGTGGAGAAACAGGTTTGGTTCACATTTCTGAGGTGGCAAATACCTATGTAAAAGATATTACTAATTATTTGAAAGAAGATGAAACTGTTAAAGTAAAAGTTATTAATATTGATGATGATGGTAAAATTGGTTTATCTATAAAACAGTTAAAAGACCCTGCCGATAGGAAGGACCACGCACCTAAAAAATCATTTGATGAGAAGATGGAAGATTTTTTGAAGCAGAGTAGTGATAGACAGCAGGATCTTCGTAATAGAGAATCAAAAAGACGTGGCCAAAATGGTAATTAAATTTTATACAAACTTATAAGTGAAAAGCATCCTCGGCTTGGGGATGCTTTTTTAAGTAAAGAGGATGATTAAAATTGTTAGGGGAAAACAATATATTTGAAGGTGATTTATCAGATTTGAATATAATTAGAGGACAACTGGAAAACTCTGCAGAAAATGTTATAAAGGTCAGCAAATATTGTCCGACTAATTATCCAATGGTTATTTTAGTGCATCCTTTTTGTAATGATAAACCTTTTCCTACTATTTACTGGTTGAGTTGTCCTGTAATTAAAGAAGATATTTTTAAATTGGAAGACACAGGTTATATTAAAAAATTAAAACAAAAGAAGAATCTAGATAGTGAATTTAGGGATGAGTTAGATAAAGTCCATAAAAAGTATTCTCAAGCAAGAGTTAAACTGCTTAGTAATAATCAGTTAGAACATGCAAAATTAATTTCTGAAGACTTATATAATATGCTTGTTAAATCAGGGGTTGCAGGAATTAGGGATAAAGAAGGAATTAAATGTCTTCATGGCCATTATGCTGATTATCTTATAAATAAAAATAATCCAGTTGGAAGAGAGGTATCAAAGAAGATCGAAATACCTTCTAACTGTAATTTTTGTAAAAGATATTTAGGTAATAAGGAGGGTGAAAATGAACAAGAGTAGAGCTGCTGCTATTGACTTTGGGAGTAATTCTATCCGACTGTTAATTGCTGAATATGATAATAATGGATTAAATGTAATATACCAGGATTTAATTACAACAAGGTTGGCTAAGTCCATTGAAGATAACCAGGTTTTAGATATGGATTCAGTTAATAAAACTATTGAAGCTGTTAAAAAGTTTAATGATAAAATGAGAATTTTTGAAGTTGGTAAATATAAAACAGCCGGGACCAGTGCATTGAGAGATGCTGATAATAGCGATTATTTTATTAAATTATTAGAAGATACAACAGGAATAAAGCTAGATATTATTTCAGGAAATAGAGAGGCTAAACTCACCTATAATGGAGCGACATCTGATATTAATGATAGCAAAAATTTAATTATTGATATTGGGGGCGGAAGCACAGAGTTTATCAAAATGGAAGAGGGAAGGCCTAAAGAAATTAGTTTAAATATGGGAGCTGTAAGGTTTACAGAAAGGTTTATTAATGATCCAAATTCAAAAATTACCAGAACTACTCAACAGGAGATAATAAATGAGGCTACTGATTATCTCCAGAATAATTTTCAATTTAATTATAAAGAAAGCTTTATTGGAGTAGGGGGTACTATTACCACTCTTGCTGCTATAGATAAAGAACTGGTTAATTTCGAGCCTGACAAAATTGAAGGATATAATTTGAAACTGGTTAGAGTTAACAAAATAATTAATAATTTAAGTAGTATGGTAATTGATGAAAGAAAAAAAGTTCATGGTTTAGAAGAAGAGAGAGCTGATATTATAATAGCGGGCAGTTTAATTTTAAAAGCTATTCTTGAATTTTTTTCTGCTGATGATATTACAGTATCTAATAAGGATATTTTATATGGTTTGATTATAGAAATTTTTAAAGAGAATCAATATTATTTATTTAATTAGATTTAATTATAAAGGAGATAGCTATATCTTAGAGAATTTATTAATCAAGTTTTCTTAAAAGGAGAGGGCTTATATTGGACCTTTATAAAAAATTCAAGAAAAATATATTAGATATAGCAGGTATAAAAAAGAATAATAAATTGTTGCTTTCAGTGTCAGGGGGGCCTGACTCTTTAGTTATGTTTGATCTATCCTTAAGATTAAGAGATGAGTATGAGATTGGTATTGGTGTTTTTCATCTGGACCATCAATTAAGAGAAGAATCAGAAGTTGAAGCTGAAATGGTAAAGGATTACTGTAAAGATAACAATCTGGATTACTGGATAGAAAAAGAAGATATTTCAAGTTTGAATATTATTAAATCTGGGAGTATTGAAAGTATAGCAAGAGAAGTCAGATTAAAGCATTTAAATAAAATATATAATGAAAATAAATTTGATGCTGTTTTAACCGGGCATCAGGCTAATGACCAAATAGAAACTGTTTTATTTAACTTATTTAGAGGGTCAGGTTTAGAGGGTTTATCAGGGATGGATATAACTACTGTTTATCAAAAGATGTTTTTAGTTAAACCGCTTTTAAATATATGGAGAAAAGAAATAGAAATTTATTGTATTGAAAAGGGTTTGAATCCAAATATTGATAATAGTAATTATACATTAAAATATTCAAGAAATAGAATTAGAAATGAATTGATTCCTTACCTGGAAGAAAATTTTAATGACTCAATAAAGTCGACTTTATTTGAGACCATTAATATAATTAATGATGAGCATAAATTTATAAACAGGATAGTAAATAATACTTTAGATGAATTGACTGTTGAATCTGGTGAAGAATATCTGGATTTAGATATTAAAAGATTATATAATGAGGATATATCAATTCAAAGAAGAATTATAAGAAAAGCGATTTTAAAAGTAAAAGGGAGCCTTGATGGAATTTATCAAAAACATATTAATATTTTAGTTAATGCTATAGAAGATGAAATTGAATCAGAAGAAACAGGAAAGGACTACCAATTACCAGAAGGGTTAATATGTCGGGTAGAGTATAATATTATCTCTTTTAGAAGTGAAGGCTGGTCTAATAATATTAGCTATTATAGTAGAGTATTATCTGGTTTAGGGGAATATTTGTTAGCAGATGATAAGTTTTTTGAATTAAAAAAGTTTAATATTAATGACAAAGACTGGAGAAAAGCCAGTAAAGACAATATAGTATTTGTTGATTATGATAAAGTAGAATGGCCTTTAATTTTAAGACATAGGAAAAAAGGGGATAGATTTAAGCCTTTAAATATGAATGGAACTAAAAAAATTAAAGATTTTTTTATTGATGAAAAGTTTCCTAAACATATTAGGGATAGGATTCCTATTCTAGTTGATGGGAAAGGGAGAATTATCTGGATTGTAGGAGAAAGGCTTGATGATAGATTTAAAATCACTTCTAGAACTCAAAATATATTAATGTTAAAATATGAGTTGAACAAGAAAGGAGATTACTAATGGAGAGTTTAGATTATTTAGAAAAAGATATAAAAGAAATTATTATTGATGAAAAGACGTTACAAAGCAGGATTAAAGAATTAGGTCAGGAGATAACTGGATCATATCCAGAGGGTACAGAACTTATTTTGATATGTATCTTAAGAGGGGCCATGATTTATATGGCCGATCTTGCAAGAAATATTAATCTGCCAATTTCATTTGACTTTATGGATGTTTCTAGTTATGGTGATGGTACTGAGACATCTGGAAATGTTAGGATTATTAAAGACTTAGATGATTCTATTGAAAATAAAGATGTATTAATTGTAGAGGACATCATTGATACCGGGTTAACTCTAAAGCATATTATTAATATCCTGGAAACACGGAATCCAGCTTCGATTAAGACAACCACCTTACTGGATAAGCCAGACAGAAGAGAAATGAAACAGGTTGAGGTTGATTTTAATGGTTTTGAAATACCAAATAAATTTGTCGTTGGATATGGACTTGATTTTGCTGAAAAATATAGGAACCTTCCCTTTATTGGGGTTTTAAAAGAATCATTATATAGTTAAACTATTATATTTACAAAACTAAAAACTTGTGGTATAATATTAAACTGTGTAATTGTTATTATAATATAATTATTATCTACGTAAAATGTAGTGAGAGGAGGTAGATTGATTGAAAAAGTTTGCTAAAAATATAGGTTTTTATTTACTTTTAATTGCATTATCTATTTTGATTGCTCAATTTTTTATGCAGCAGGGACCAGAGGAAATTGAAGAGTTTACCTATACTAATCTATTACAAGAAATAGATTCAGGCAATATAGATCGTATTACCATTATAGGAAGTGAAAAGGCTGAAGGTACAGTAGATGGCAGGGAGTTTTCTGTTAATGTTCCGCCTGAGGATATACCTTATTTACTGCAAAATTTGAGAGATACGGATGTTAATATAAATACTGAACCAGAGCCCACTCCTCCATGGTGGATGAACATTTTAGGATATATGTTCCCGATTTTAATTTTGATCATTGCTTGGGTCTTCATAATGCAAAGAATGCAGGGTGGCGGAAGTCAGATGATGTCTTTTGGCAAGAGTAAAGCAAAGATGTCTGAAAGCGAGAAAAAAGTTACCTTTGATGATGTTGCTAATTATGAAGAGGTTAAAGAAGAGTTATTAGAGGTAGTTGAATTCTTGAAGAATCCCAGGAAGTTTTCACGTCTAGGAGCTGAAGTTCCTAAAGGAATTCTTTTAGTTGGACCTCCTGGTACTGGTAAAACATTAATGGCTAGAGCAGTAGCCGGTGAAGCAGGGGTACCATTTTTCTTTATAAGTGGCTCTGATTTTGTCGAAATGTTTGTTGGTGTTGGTGCCTCAAGGGTTAGAGATCTTTTTGAAAAAGGGAAAAAGAATAGCCCATGTATTATTTTTGTTGATGAGCTTGATTCTGTTGGTCGCCAGAGAGGTGCTGGATTAGGCGGAGGTCATGATGAAAGAGAACAGACTTTAAACCAGCTATTAAATGAGATGGATGGCTTTGAACCTAATGAAGGTATTATCTTAATGGCAGCTACCAATAGACCGGATGTTTTAGATCCAGCTTTATTAAGACCAGGAAGGTTTGATCGCCAGGTACTTGTAGATAAGCCTGATGTCTTAGGCAGAAGGTTGATACTTGAGCTTCATATGGAAGATAAACCTACTGCTGATGAAGTGGATACTGAAATTCTTGCGAAGAGGACTCCGGGCTTTAGTGGAGCAGATATGGAAAATCTTGCTAACGAAGCTGCAATTCTGGCTGCCAGGCGTGGTAAAGATACAATAACAATGTTAGAGTTTGATGATGCCATTGATAGGGTTATTGCTGGCCCAGCAAAAAAGAGCAGAGTTATTTCTGAAAAGGAAAAGAATTTAGTTGCCTATCATGAAACTGGTCATGCTCTTTTAGGTGAATTATTAGAGTATGCAGATAGAACCCATAAGGTTTCAATTATTCCCAGGGGAAGAGCTGGTGGTTTTACTATACCCCTTCCTGAGGATGATAAAAACTTTATGACCAGGAGAGAATTGCTTGATAGAGTTACTGCTTTGCTTGGTGGTAGGGTAGCTGAATCTATCTTTTTAGAGGATATTAGTACTGGTGCTCAAAATGATTTAGAGAGGGCTACTCAGATTGTTAGAGCAATGATTACTGAGTATGGCATGAGTGAAAAGTTAGGTCCTCTAACATTAGGTCAGAAGCATAATGAACAGGTCTTTCTAGGGAGAGATATTTCCAGACAACCAAATTATAGTGAAAGTGTTGCAGCAGAAATTGATCAGGAAGTAAGTAGCCTGATTGAACAATGTTATCGCAAAGCTGAAACATTATTAAAAGATAATTCTAATTATGTTGAAAAAATTGTAGAAGCATTAAAAGAACATGAAACTTTAAATGCAGATCAGATTAAGAAGATTTTATCTGATGAAGAAATAGAACCACCTAAATATGATGAAGAGGAATCTGACTCTGAAAAAGAAGAAATAGCAAGTTCTCAAAATGCAGAATCAGAAGATAAAGAGCAGGAAACTGGTAATGTTAGCTTAAAAAACAAAGATCAAAAAAACCCAGATCCTGAGCTAGAATAATAATTTAGTTAAGATAATTTTAGGCTGGAGATTTAATTCTCTGGCCTTTAATTTTTTGAAATAGAATAAAAAATTAAATTTTAATCTTTATTTAAAAGGATTTTTTATGTTTATCAAGAAGTATAAAAATAGGTGAAGAAAAATGAGTAAAATTATACTTCGATACATATTTATAATTTTTGTTTTAAAAGGGATGGGTCTTCAGGGCTCCATCCCTTTATCTTTTTAATACAAGAAATTTAAGCGGGGTGGGAAAATGTTAAAAATTAATGGGGAGAACCTGAAAATTTCTGATGTTTTAAAAGTGGCGAGAGAAAGAGAAAGTGTCGCCTTAAAAAAAGAAGCTATTGAAAAAGTTCAGAAATCCAGAAATCAAGTAGAAAATTTGGTTAAAAAAAATAAAGTTGTTTATGGGATTACAACAGGTTTTGGAAGTTTTAGTGATACCAAGATTTCTCCTGAAGAAGCAGTAAAGTTACAGGAAAACTTAATTGAAAGCCATTCAGCTGGAACTGGAGATTTATTACCTGTTGAAGTTGTTAGGGCCATGATGCTGTTAAGGGCTAATGCCCTGGCTAAAGGCCATTCAGGTATTAGGTATTCAACTTTAAAGTTATTACTTGATATGCTTAATAAAGAGGTGCATCCCTTAGTTCCCTCGCAGGGTTCTGTTGGGGCAAGTGGTGATTTAGTTCCTCTGGCTCATATGTCTCTGGCTTTACTGGGGAAAGGTATGGTTGAGTTTGGAGGAAAAGAGATTCCAGCTAATGAAGCCTTAAAAAAAGTTGGCCTCAAACCGATTCAGTTAAAAAGCAAGGAAGGTTTAGCCTTGATTAATGGGACTCAGATGATGGGGGCTTTAGGTTCGATTGCTTTATCTGAAGCAATGAGATTGCTTAAATATTCCGATATTGCTTTGAGTTTAACCATGGAGGCTTTAAAGGGAATTTTAGCTCCCTTTAATGAATTAGTCCATATGGTAAGACCTCACCCTGGTCAGGGCATTGTCGCTAAGAATATTAAAAAGTTAGTTGAAAACAGCTCACTGGTATTAGAAGAGAGAGAGGATAGGGTTCAGGATGCATACACTATTCGCTGTGCTCCCCAGGTTCATGGTGCCAGCAGAGATTCTTTAAAGCATGTTCTAGAAATTTTTGAAAGAGAAATTAATTCTGCTACAGACAATCCACTGCTTTTTCCAGATGAAGACAAAGTGATATCTGGTGGTAATTTTCATGGTCAACCCCTGGCATTAAGTCTGGATTATTTGAGTCTGGCAGTTTCTGAGTTAGGTAATATTTCTGAAAGAAGGGTTGCCCGTTTAGTTGATAATAATTTAAACTATGGACTGCCAATGTTTTTAACAGAATATGGAGGTTTGAATTCTGGTTATATGATAGCTCAATACACTGCAGCTTCGCTAGTAAGCGAAAATAAGGTATTATCTTCCCCTGCAAGTATAGATTCAATTACAACTTCGGCTAATCAGGAAGACCATGTCAGTATGGGCTCAATCAGCGCAAATAAGATTCAAAAGGTAATTGAAAACTTGAAATCTATCCTGGCAATTGAATTAATAGTTGCTGTTCAAGCAATAGAGTTTAGGACGAATGATATAAGTGATTTAGGTAATGGAACTCAGATAATCTATAATTATGTTAGAGATAGAATTCCTGCCTTAAACGGTGATAGAATAATATCTAAAGATATTGCAGAGGCGAAAAAGATTGTTGAAAGCGATGAGTTAATTAATTTATTGATTAAAAAGGGGATAGCGCTTAAATAAAATCTTTACTTGTCAGAATATTATCTTTGTGTTACAATTATAACAGTAAGTGGCAGAGTAAATGAGTGTGCGTCAGAGTGCTCTGGGATGGGACGTTGCCCAGGGACGAAATGCTTAGGCTGCGTTACATTCATTGCGTCCGCTGTCATCAAAGAGCCTTTCTCTTTGGTGCAGGTATCTGCCATGGACCAAGGGGAGAGGAGGTGTTGACATGAAAATAAGTACTAAGAAGTTGGTATATATCTCTATACTGACAGCTCTGGCTATTATTTTAACCAGGGTATTTAGTATAAGAATTCCATTTATGGGTGTTGAAGGTGTGAGAATTGGTTTTGGTGCCCTCCCTATAGTTTTTGCAGGTGCTGTTTTAGGACCTGCAGCAGGAGCGTTTGTTGGGGCTATTTCTGATTTGCTTGGATTTTTTATTAATCCAATGGGAGCCTATATGCCTCACTTTACTTTGACATCAATGTTAACAGGTTTGATACCTGGGTTGATGATTTGTTATTTATTTAAAGGCAAGAAGACCTTTACAACACTGCTTATTACAATTGGTTTAACTCAACTGGTAACAGCGATTATTATGGTTCCATATTTTATGAATAGTTTGTTTGGGGTACCATTTTCTGTAAGTCTGCCACCGAGAATATTCTCCCAGGCATTTAGTATACCATTATATGCTTATTTCACAAAAGTATTGCTTGCCTATGACCTGATGGGAAGCGTGGAACATTGTTCTCCTATCAGTAGTGGGTAATTACTGGATAGATATTATGAATTAAAGCCCTCTATTTAAGAGGGCTTTATCTAATTTTTTACAGAAGATATGTGATTGGCTTAAAATTGCTGGTTAATTTTTTTGTTATCTGCAAATTTGTTTTATTTAATTTAGGTATCTTTTATGATAATATCAGGTAAGTGGATT
>CAZLCX010000029.1:18162-23447 GCA_964558325.1 uncultured Halanaerobiaceae bacterium
TATTCTGGAATTAGTTAAGAAGAGAGTTGGTTTAGTTAATAGGATTAAGATATTATCTCGACTGGTAAAACCGGTGGAGATTTTTTGTTTTGCTTTAAGGATAATTTTATAATATAATAGATTGCGCAGGAAGATTTTGATAAAAAGCTGGTGGTGAATATATTGAAGGTACCATTTGAAACAAAATTAATTGATTATAAGATTGAATATTATAGTAAGTTGGATTCGACTAATAAATATATTAAGGATTTAGAGATTTGTGAAAAAGATGAAGGCCTTGTTATAGTTGCTGAAAGGCAGCTTAAAGGCCGAGGTAGAAAAGGGAATGACTGGTATTCTCCAGCAGGCAGCGGGCTTTATTTTTCTATTTTGCTAAAGCCGGAGATTCTTATAGGTGATTTATCAAAAATTAATATGATTATTTCGCTGGCATTATATAATGTTTTAAAGAGGGATTTTCCAGTGAAAATGAAATGGCCAAATGATATTTATCTGGCTGATCAGAAGATAGCCGGAATTTTAATAGAATCAAATATTGAAGGTGACATGATTAAAGAAGTTATAGTTGGAGTGGGCTGTAATACTAATCAAAAAAGCTTTCCTGGTGAATTAAGTAAAAAAGCTGGCTCACTTTTTTTATTTAAAGGAGAACCTGTTGATAATAAAGAGCTTTTGGTTAATATATTAGAGGAGTTTGATAGATTATATTCGAATTTTATGATAGATGGAATTGATTATCTAAAGATGTGGAAAGAAAAACTGGGGATTATTGGTCAGCAAATAACTGTGAAATCAGATAATCAAATTATTGAAGGAGAAGTAGCAGATATTGATGGTCAGGGTAATTTAATTCTGAAGCAAGGGAATGGGAATAGGCAGACTGTCTCCTCAGGAGATGTTTCTGTGGTAGAAGGAGGTTATAAAAGTTGATATTAACTCTTGATGTAGGTAATAGCAATATATTTATTGGGTTATATAATAATGGAAATTTATTAAATGACTGGCGGGTTGCGACTGATAAAGATAAAACCTCAGATGAATATGGAATAATATTGATGAATCTGTTTGCTGCTGTAGGTTATCAGCTTGCAGATGTTGAAAATATAATTATATCCTCGGTTGTTCCTTCGGTGATGAGATCTTTAAAAGAGATGACTGGTAATTATTTTGGCGCCAATCTTTTAACTATAGGGCCAGGGATTAAGACCGGGATTAATATAAGAACTGACAATCCTAGAGAGGTTGGTTCAGACAGAATAGTTAATGCTGTTGCAGCTAAAAATAAATATTCTCCCCCTTTAATTATAGTTGATTTTGGTACAGCAACAACTATTTGTGCAGTATCTGCAGAGGGTTCTTATCTAGGAGGGGCTATTGCTCCTGGGATTGAGATCTCCACAGAGGCATTATTTAATAAAGCTGATAAATTACCTAAAATAGAAATAAATAAGCCTTCAAAGATTATTGGTAAGAATACTGAGGATAGTCTTAAATCAGGAATCTATTTTGGTTTTATTGGTCAGGTTGAATTTTTGATTGCGAGATTTAAAGAGGAACTTGGAGATAATGTTATGGTTATAGGTACTGGTGGATTTGTAAAAGAGATAGGATATGATATAGACGATATTGACGTTATCGATGAATACCTGACATTGGATGGCCTGTATCATATAGCAAAGATTAATAGTTTTATAGGTGATGGTAATGATTAAGATAGGAAATTTAAAGGTGGATACAAAGGTTTTTACTGCTCCAATGGCTGGAGTGACTGATTACCCATATAGACAGATTTTAAGGCAGCAGGGAGCAGAATTAGTCTTTACTGAGATGGTTAGTTCTATGGGTTTATTACAGGGTAATAGTAATACTCATAAGCTTATTGAATTTGAGCGCCAGGGAGGATTAATTGGAGTTCAAATTTTTGGAAATGATCCTGCTGTTGTTGCTGAAGCTGCAGCTACGGTGGAGGAAAAATATCAACCTGATCTGATCGATTTAAATTTTGGCTGTCCAGCACCTAAAATAGTTAAGAATGGTGCAGGTTCTGCCTTAATGCGGCAACCAGATAAGGTTTATGAAATGGTTGCAGAAGCTGTTGGTAGTTGTAATCTGCCTGTAACTGTAAAGATTCGTAAAGGCTGGGATGATGATTATTTGACCGGGCTTGAAGTTGCTAAGGCAGCAGAAGAGGCTGGAGCAGCTTTGTTAACTGTTCATGGCCGAACAAGAGAAGAGTTTTATTCTGGGAAAGCTGATTGGTCGATAATCTCAGATATAGTAAATCAGCTGGAGATACCTGTTATAGGAAATGGTGATGTTTTTGCTGCAGAGGATGCCATGGCCATGATAAAGAAGACCGGAGTTAATGGGGTGATGGTAGCCAGGGGAATTCAGGGAAATCCCTGGCTGGTTAAAGAAATAGACAGTTTTTTAAATAAAGGAACCAGGATAGAAAATCCCAGTTATGAAGAAAGAATTGAAATGGCTATTAAGCACTTAAAAATGGCTGTTTCATATTATGGTGAAGTTTCAGCGGTACCTTTAATGCGCAAACATCTGGCCTGGTATATTAAGGGGATGCCTTTTTCAGCCAGGCAGAGGGAAAAAATAAACTCCATTTCTGATAAGAAGCTATTGATTGACTCATTATATGAATATTTAAAGGCGATTCAGAGCAATTAATTTTTTATGGTTAAGCTTAGGATTCTTGACATATATTATTTATTGATTTATAATAAAAACTAATTGTTAATTCATAATTGGGAATTATTTATACATGTTTATATTTAAAATGACTATATAAAGGAGCTATTACTATGTCAGAAGAAATTCTTATTACTGAAGAAGGTTATGAAAATTTGGAGGAAGAGTTGGAACATTTAATCAAGGTTGAAAGAAGAGAAATTGCTAAAAGAATCAAAACTGCCAGAGATTTTGGTGATATCAGTGAGAATTCAGAATATGATGAAGCCAAAAATGAACAGGCTTTTATTGAGGGCAGGATTAAAAAGATTGAAAAGACTCTGGCTAATGCTAAAGTTGTAAAAAAGGATGAGATCGACGAGCATACTGTTAATTTAGGTACAACTGTTGAGCTTAAAGATTTAAATAATGATGAGCTTTTCACATATGAGATAGTAGGTTCAGCTGAGGCTGATCCTCTTGAATGCAGGATATCTAATGAGTCTCCAATAGGGAAGGCTATTTTAGGAAAGACTATTGGTGATGAGGTTGAGGTTCATACTCCTGGTGGGGTATCAGAATATAAAATTTTATCAATTAAAAAAGTTTAACTAAAGGAGTGCTATAGAATGGAAGAAGCTAATGATATTAATAAGTTAATGGCTGAAAGGCTGAATCATCTTGAAGAATTAAAGGAATCAGGGATTGACCCTTTTGGTTCTAAATATGAGGTTGAGAATAAAGCAGAAGAGATTCTGGATAATTTTGAAGAATATGAAGATAAGAAAGTGAAATTGGCTGGAAGGTTAATGGCAATTAGAACTCATGGTAAAGCAAGTTTTGCTGATATTCAGGATGTGACAGGAAAAATCCAGTTATTTTTAAAATATAATTTGCTAGGTGAAGAGAAATATGAATTCTTCCAGGACCTTGATATTGGGGATATAATAGGAGTTAAAGGTGAAGTATTTAAGACTAATAGAGGTGAGATCTCTATTAGAGTTACTGATTTTGAGTTTTTAACTAAATCTTTAAGACCCTTGCCAGAGAAATTTCATGGTTTGAAGGATAAAGAAATGAGATATCGTCAAAGGTACTTAGATTTGATTGTTAACCCGGAGGTTAAGGATACTTTTATTAAAAGAAGTCAGATCATAAGTCATATAAGATCTTATCTAGAGGAAAGAGGGTTTCTTGAAGTTGAGACACCAATGATGCACCCAATAGCTGGTGGCGCAACTGCAAGACCCTTTGTAACCCATCATAATGCTCTTGATATAGATTTATATCTCAGGATAGCTCCTGAATTATATTTGAAGAGGTTGATTGTTGGTGGTTTAGAGAAGGTTTTTGAAATAAATCGTAATTTTAGAAATGAGGGAATGTCTTATAAGCATAATCCTGAATTTACTATGCTTGAACTTTATCAGGCCCAGGCCGATTATCATGATATGATGGAATTAACAGAGAATATGGTTAGCTATGTTGCTGAAAAGGTTTTAGGAACTACTGAAATTGTATATGAAGAGACTGAAATTGACTTATCTGCTCCCTGGGAGCGAATGACAATGGTTGAAGCTGTCAAAGAATTTACTGGAGTTGATTTTGCAGAGATCACTGATGACGAAGAGGCTATTACTGAAGCTAAAAACTTAGGAATTGAGATTGAAGATTCTTTGAGCAAGGGAGATGTTCTCAATTTAGTCTTTGAAGAGAGGGTTGAAGATAAGTTAATTCAACCAGTCTTTATTCATGATTATCCGATTGAGGTTTCACCACTTGCCAAAAGAAGGGAAGATAATCCAGAACTTACTTATAGGTTTGAGCCATTTATCTATGGCAGAGAAATAGGTAATGCCTTTACTGAGTTGAATGACCCGATAGATCAGAAAGAGCGTTTTGCGGATCAGGTTTCAAAAAGAGAAGCTGGCGACGATGAGGCCCAAATGATGGATGAAGATTATGTGAAAGCTCTAGAATATGGGATGCCACCTACAGGTGGATTAGGTATTGGAATTGACAGGCTGGTTATGTTCTTAACTGATTCATCATCGATTAAAGATGTTATTTTATTTCCAACAATGAGGCCAGAGAATTAAGGCATATTAGATTATAATAAATAAGATCTACCTTTTATAAAAATAGGAGGTAGATCTATTGCTTTCTTAGGAGGGATATATATGTATGAGCTAAAAGTTGAGACCAAAAATAGATCAGAGCTAATTGATATAACAGATCAGATTGAGAGGATATTGAGAGAAAAAGGTATAAAAAATTCTTTTATTTATATTTTTTGTCCTCATACGACTGCTGGACTTGTAATTAATGAAGGTTATGATGAAAATGTATCAAAGGATTTTGTTGCAACTATGAATGAATTGATTCCCTGGAAAAATAATTATAAACATCTTGAAGGTAATTCTGCAGCTCATATTAAAAGTATTTTAACTGGCTGCAGTCTGGATTTATATTATGGTGATAAACAATTAGATTTAGGCAGATGGCAGAGGGTGTTTTTAGCTGAATTTGATGGCCCAAGAAAAAGAACTATAAAAATAAGAGAAAAGTCTTGACAGAGGAAAAGGTAGATGTTAGTATAGTAC
>CAZLCX010000030.1:0-5270 GCA_964558325.1 uncultured Halanaerobiaceae bacterium
TCCTGGAAGATTTCTGGTGAGAGATTGGAGCTGGATTGGAAATGGATCTGACCTGGTTTAGATATGAATCAGGCCTGGAGGGTATTTAGACCGTAATTAGACCGAATTTAAAGGGAAGGTGAACCGAAGCCAGACCGAAGAATGACCGTATTTAGAGCCTATTAATAATAGACCGGCTATTTATACTTTATCTAGAAAAAGTATATAGTCGGTTATTTTTTTGTGATGGGTAAATATAACTTTTATATTGAATAGTATTTTCTGGAAAGGACAAGGAAAGCTTAACCCGGGTTGGGAAATGGTTGGGAAATTTATTCGTTAAATAATTTTTGAGTTAAAGTTTCTTTGTAAATTAGATTGATTTTTACTTCTTGTTTTTCTGATAATTCTTTTAGAATGTTGTCTTTTAAAAAATCTCTAAATCTTTTTTCAAGATTATCTGCTGGTATGTATCTATTTTTAATTTCACTAGCAGGTGATAAAGTTGTTAAATAAAGATTTATATCTGAAAAAATATTATTAAGTTTATAATAAAGTTTATTCATAAAAATTATTTTGGATTTTTCATTATTATCATTCAAAAAAGATTTTAAAGAATATTTACATTCATGCAGTTCAATCCAATGATTACTCCAAAAAACGGCATCAAGTCTTTTATCAAGAAGGTTACCATTATGATAAATTTCAATTTTTTTATTTGATAAAGATGGCAGGCATTCAGCTTTTTTATTTATATTTGTGTTATCATATAAATTATAAATAACTAGTTCTAGAAATTCACCTTTGAAGTCTGAAAAATCTGGTTTAGATAAACTTTTAATTGATTCCAGGATTGTATTTAGATATTGTTCAGTATTTGTATTTTTAATTTGATAAATTTCAGAGCTTATTTCTATGAGAACATCAGAAAACGTATTATCTGAGAGTTTAGATAAGTAAAAGCTAATATAATTGAAATATTCTTTGTTTTCTAATGCAATATTAACGACTTCATTGGTTAGCTGGGAGAATGTTTTGGTTTTATTTCCACAAGAAAAGTTCATTATGTCACCACTAATGTTTATAAAGAGGTAATGGTGGAGTAGGTACATCTATACGATTAGTAATATCTTTAATTGTTGATCTAATATATGGCCAGACATTAAAAATCGCATTATTTTTGTATTGTTTGAAAAAATCATCATTAAATTCTTCTTTTTTATCTAATTGATATTTAACAATAAATGTAGTGCTGATATCAAATATATTTGTTTCATCATCAGCATCAATACAATTACAAATAATTTTTATTGAATACTTTAAATTATTTTGAACTTTATTGTATTCATGATATACTTCATCAAATTTTAAATCTAAAGCAAAATTATGGTTTCGGATTTCATCAATATATCGGTTTACTTGGATAGATTTCATGTATATGTCTTTTAATATTAAATTATTAACAAAAGTTTGATATTTATCTTTATTATTAGATTTAGACAATTTTATTCCCCCTTGTTATTAAGCACAACAATTAGATAATATCTTTTCTTCATCAAAATTATTAGTAGATGAAGTTGTAATATCTGGCTCTCTATTATATTTAATAATTGAAACTGCATTTAAATCATTAGTTTCATTTTTATTATTAATATTTAAATTATTAATTATTAAATTTTCATTTTTGAATCTACTAAATAGATAAGAACCTATTAATTCAAATAAATCATAAATTTGATTATATTTTTCTGGACTTTCTTTTAAAGATTTTGCTTTAAATATAAAGTGATTGATTTGATCAAAGATATTATTGATTTTTTCCAGGTCGTTAACATATAATTTAGAAAAAAGATCAACATAAAACTTTTTTCCTTTATCAAATATTTCTTCTAATAGCATAATGTCTGTAGTTTCATACTCATCTTTGTTTTCTTTTATTTCTTTGAAACTATTAGAATTAATATCATATTTATTTTGAAAATAATATTTACCAAGTTCAATTAAAATCCTTTTGTAAAATTTATCAAATAATGCTTTCTGTTCATCAGTTAAATAAGAAGCTGAACTTACTTTGAAATTGCACTTGCTTTTTGTATTAAATTTATTGTTGAAAGTTTTCATGTTATTATTAATATCTGTCATAGCTAAACCCTCCAATCATATAGTGTGATTTTATTATATCAAATAAAACAGTATTTTTATAGTTCTTTATAAAAAACAAAATTCCTTCTTTTTAATATTTTCTGGAAAGGACAAGGAAAGACTAACCCGGGTTGAAAAAAATAATTTATTTTACTCTTTATTATTTCTCTATTTTGTGGTATGATTAGTGATAGCAGGAAAATACACACTATATATAGTGGGGTGGGGTGCTAATGCGTGGACTGGTTTTAGAAGGTGGTGGAGCCAAGGGCTCTTACCATTTAGGTGCCTATAAGGCGTTAATGGAGATGGATATAGAGATATCCGGGATTACCGGAACCTCGATTGGCGCCATTAATGGGGCGATGATTGCCCAGGGCGATTATGAGAAGGCTAAGGAGCTCTGGATGGCCATTGACCCGGAAGATGTCTTTAAGATGTCGACTGAGGATCTCTCGGATTTGTTGAATTTTAATCTGGATAAGAGCAATTTTAGCAGGATTTTTGGCAGGTTAAAACAGATATTTGACAATAAGGGTATTGATCTTGATAATGTAAGAAAATATTTGGATACCTATGTTGACGAGGAAAAGGTTCGAAACAGTCAGCTGGATTTTGGTCTGGTTACCTATTCACTGACTGATTTTGAGCCTTTAGAGCTTTTTATTGAGGATATACCTGAGGGCAAACTGGTTGAGTATCTGCTGGCCAGTTCCTATCTTCCGGCCTTTAAGCGGGAAAAAATAGATGGCAAGTCCTTTATTGATGGGGCTTTCCATGATAATCTCCCGATTAATATGCTGGTGCAAAAAGGCTATAATGAGATTATTGCGATTAGAACCTACAGCAGCGGGCGGATTCAGCCAGTTGAGGATGATGTCTCGGTATCGGTGCAGCATATCGGACCAAAGGAGGATTTAGGCCGGGTGCTGGAGTTTGTGCCGGAGCGGATCAAGCATAATATCAGGCTGGGTTATCTTGATACCATGAGGCATTACCAGAATCTTAAAGGGTCTAATTATTACATCAGGGCTGAGGATGATGAGGACTATTATTTCCTGCTCTGGCAGACGATTAATAATAAATCGATCCTGGAGGCTGGCAGGTTAATTGGCTGTAAGGATTATCCGGCTAAGCGGCTCTTATTTGAGAAGATAATCCCCCGACTGCAGGGCTTGCTTGAGCTTGATGAGACCGTTGGTTACAGGGAGCTGCTGATAGCCTCTCTAGAAGTGCTGGCGGCAAAGTTAGAGATTGAGCCCTATCAGATCTATGATTTTACTGAGTTTATCAAGAAGATTGAAGGGAAATATCAGAGCGAACTTGAGCTTGATTTCAGGGAAATACCTGACTTTTTGAAACAAAATGAGCTGCTTTCCAGGGCTGTCAGGGATGACCTGGCACTGGAGCTGATTTCGATTTTATTTGAAGGTTTCTTCCAGCATGAGCAGAGGCTGGAGTTAGCAAATTTAGACAATCTCAAGGAGGAGAAAGATGACAATTAAGTATATCAGAAAGAGAAATGGTGAAGAGGCAGAGTTTAATCCGAATAAGATATTTGCTGCAGTTGAGAAGGCTGTTGAGGCCGCTGAGGTTGACGGGTCGGAAAAGATAGCCAAAGAAGTTACCAACGAGGTGCTCTCATATTTAAAGATTTTTTATAAGGATAGCGAAGCAATGCCTGACGTGGAGCAGGTCCAGGATTTAGTCGAGAAGGTATTAATTGAGAAGGGCCATGCTGAGGTTGCTAAATCCTATATTTTATATCGGGAAAAACATAGCAAGATAAGGGATACTAAAAAGTTATTTAACGATGCAATTGGGGCCATGAATAGTTATCTGGAAAAGGCTGACTGGAAGGTCAATGAGAATTCAAATATGAGCTTTTCTCTCCAGGGCTTAAATAATTATATCGCCTCGGAGATTACCGGCCAGTACTGGCTCCAGGAGATTTATTCTGATAAGATTCGGGATTACCATATGGATGGCGATTTCCATATTCATGATCTCGGTAATTTAAGTGTTTACTGCTGTGGCTGGGATTTACAGGATTTACTCCTGACTGGTTTTAGAGGGGTCGAGAGCAAGATAGAAAGTGGGCCGCCAAAGCATTTCAAGGTTGCCTTAGGCCAGGTCGTTAACTTTTTCTATACCCTCCAGGGTGAGGCTGCCGGTGCTCAGGCTTTTTCAAATTTTGATACATACCTGGCACCCTTTATCCGTTATGATGGCCTGGATTACGAAGAAGTTAAGCAGTGTATGCAGGAGTTTTTATATAATATTAATGTGCCAACCCGGGTTGGCTTCCAGACTCCCTTTACCAATATTACCATGGATTTGAAGGTGCCTAAGTTTATTGCTGACGAGCCGGTGATTATCGGTGGTGAGCGGATGGATAAGACCTATAGCGAATTCCAGGATGAGATGGATATGTTAAATCGGGCCTTTGCTGAGCTGATGATTGCCGGTGATGCCAAGGGCAGGATGTTCTCTTTCCCGATTCCGACCTATAATATAACTTCTGATTTTGAATGGAATAATCCGGTGCTGGATCCAGTCTGGGAGATGACTGCTAAATACGGGATTCCGTACTTTTCTAATTTTATTAATTCTGATATGGATCCTGAGGATGCCAGGTCGATGTGTTTGCATCCTGAAGAGACAATTATGGTAAAGGTTGAGGGTGAGATAAAGAAATTTAAAATCGGTGAATTGGCTAATAAATTTGCCGGGGAAAAGCTGGATGATGAATGGTTTAAGCCATCTGCAGAGCTTAAGGCTATCTCACTTAATCCTGAGACCGGTGATTTAGAATGGGCCAGGATTGATAAGTTCTTAAAGATAGAAGATGACAGGCTGGTTACGATTACTGCTAAAGACGGCAAGACCATGAAGGTTTCCGCCGATCATTTAGTTGCTGTTTATACTGAAAATGGGATTGAAACCAAGCAGGCTAAAGCTGTTGATGAGGATGACTTCCTGTTGGTTATGCAGGATGGCACTAAGGTTCTTGATGGTGAGAGTGATGTGGATGAAGATTTAGAAAATGGTTATGAAGTGTTGCAGGTTAAAGATATTATGAATGAAAAGTTAGATTATCAGCAGAAATTTTATGATATTGAGCTTGAGAAGAATCATTATTTTGTGCA
>CAZLCX010000030.1:5370-23195 GCA_964558325.1 uncultured Halanaerobiaceae bacterium
TGGCGAAGCTGACTCCGGGGCTGCCAGATAGATGGCCGGGGTTAGATTTGCTGGAATCCAGCCGACCAGTCTGATTGATTTTCCTGATCAGATTGCGACTGTGCTCTTTACTGCTGGCTGTAATCTGAGATGTCCATACTGTCATAATCATGAACTGATCGAGGCTGACCAGGAAAATTATTATTCTGAGGACGAGATTTTAGAGATTCTTGAGGAAAGGCTTGATTTTATTGACGGTGTTTCAATTACTGGCGGGGAGCCGCTGCTTCAGACAGGCCTGAAGGATTTTATCGCCAGGGTTAGGGAGCTTGACCTACTGGTAAAGCTTGATACCAATGGGATGCTGCCGGACCGGCTGGAAGAATTAGTTGAGGCCGGGCTGGTTGATCTGGTGGCCTGGGATTATAAGCTGCCGGCAGCCAGGTATGATGAACTTGGCGGGCCTGGTGGCCTTGATAATGCCAGGCGGAGGTTGATACGAACCGGCAATATTCTGTCTGAGGCCAGGGACAGAGGCGAGCTTGAGGTCGAGGTAAGGACAACGGTTGTGCCTGAGCTGATTAGTCACCAGGATATTGAAGTGATTGCCAGGGAGCTGGCAGAGAGGTCTTTTGACAGGTATGTAATCCAGAATTTTCGACCAGAAGAGGTGTTAGTTGACTACTTTAGTAAAATTAGTCCTTTTAGTCATGAAGTTTTGCAGGAGTTTAAAGTGATAGCAGAGAAATATATAGAAGAAGTAAAGATTAGAGATAATATTTAGCAGTATTAAGGAGGTTATAAAAATGGCTAAAAAACAGAAATGTGAAGTATATTCAAGGGTTGTTGGTTATTTATCTCCAGTATCGGAGTGGAATAAGGGTAAAAAGGAAGAATGGGAAGATAGAAAGACCTATCAGCAGCCAGAGTAATGCTGATTGATTTGTGTTTTTAGTTAAGTAGAAATTAGTGGAATGTCTGAAAGAGTTTATTGAGATTCTGGGGGGATTTGATGGCCTTTTATCAGGAATTTAATCGCTATTATGATGATATCTTTCCTGTTAAACCAGGGAAGGTTGAGTTTTTAAAGGATTCCTTTGCTGAACTTCCTGATGGGGCCTCTCTGCTTGATATTGGTTGCGGGACCGGCGGTTATGCAATCGAAATGAGGCAGGAGGGTTTTAAGCCTGTCGGGATTGATTATGAACTGGCCATGCTGGATCAGGCCAGGGATAAGACTGCTGTGAAGGATCTTTCGATTGAATACAAAAAGCTTGATATGCGAGACCTTGCTCTCTTTTATTCGAAACCCTATTTCTCCGGTGTTTACAGCCTGGGCAATGTTCTGGTTCACTTAAGCAGTGAACAGGAGATTTCAACGATGATTACGAAGATTAACCGGGTGATGCATCGAGGTGCTAAATTAGTTATTCAGATTGTAAATTATGATCGGGTCCTTGATAACGGGGTTGATAGCCTGCCGACTATTACCAATCAGGAGGCCGGCGTTGAGCTTATCCGTCATTATGATCTTAATGATAATGGCTGGATTGATTTTAGGACTGAGTTAATTGTCAATAAGGGGACTGACGAAGAAGAGAAATACAGGAACTCTGTGCCCCTATATCCTTTGAGGAGTGGGGATTTCATCTCTCTGCTGGAAGATAGTGGTTTTGCTGAGATTGAGAGTTTCGGTGATTTCAAAGGTGGCGACTTTAAGCCCGAGGAATCATTTCCTTTAATTATCAGGGCGAGAAAGAAGGAGGGTATTTAAAGTGACTGATTTAAAGAAGAAGGTTGCTGTACTGGCTGAGGATTATTATGAAAATTTAGAGGCCTGGTATCCGATTTTACGGCTCCGGGAAGCTGGTGTAACTGTTGATGTGATCGGTCGTGATGAAGGCTGTACTGAATGTGGCAGCAAAGAAGGTTATCCCTTAAAGGTTGATTATAAGGCCAGGGATATTGACCCTGCTGATTATGATGGGGTGATTGTGCCAGGGGGCTATGCTCCTGATAAGCTCCGGCGCTGTGAGAATGTGCTGAAGTTAGTCAGGTATCAGGCGAAAAATAATGGCCTGGTGGCTGCTATCTGTCATGCCGGCTGGGTGCTTGCCTCTGCTGATGTGATTAAGGATGTTGAGCTGACTTCTACTCCGGCTATTAGAGATGACCTGGTTAATGCTGGTGCTCACTGGGTTAATGAAGAAGTTGTTGTTGATGGCAATATTATTACTTCACGGGCACCTGTTGATCTTCCTGTGTTTATGAAGGCAATTCTGGAGTTTTTAAGAAATCAATAAGTCGAGGAGTGATTCTTTTGGATATTAATATAGTTGTTGCCGGTGAAGCCGGCCAGGGCCTTAAAACTGTGGATCAGATAATCGGTAAATCCCTGTATCGACTGGGATTTTCGGTGTTTTCTTCTAAAGATTATATGTCGAGGATCCGAGGCGGCCATAACTTTATGCAGATCAGGTTTGGCGATGAAAAGGTTACTGGACCGGTTGAGGATATAGATATTTTAATTGCTTTAAATGAAGATGGTGTCGATATTCATCAGGATAGGGTCAAGGACGATGGTGTTATTCTATTTGATGGTGAGAAGGATTTAGATTATATTCAGGTTCCAGCTAAAGAGATGGCCAAGGAGGTTAATCCTAAGGCAGTTAATACAGTCTTTTTAGGCTATGCCTGGAAACTCTTAGGACTGCCCCTGGATGCCTTAAAAGAAGTTATTAAGGAGAAATTTGGCGAAGGGGATATCTTTGATGATAATGTCAGTCTATTAGATGATGCCTATGCTAAGGTTGAGAGTTCCTTTGACTGTCAGCTCCCTGACGGTAATGTTGAGGGGATATATATCAATGGTAATCAGGCTGTCGCTTTTGGGGCAGCAACTGCCGGAGTCCAGTTTTATTCGGCCTATCCGATGACTCCCTCTACCGGGATTTTAAATTATCTGGCCTCGAGACAGGATAAGCTAGGAATTGCTGTGGAGCAGGCTGAAGATGAGATTGCGGCGATTAATATGGCTATTGGTGCTTCCTATGGCGGAGCCAGAGCGATGACTGGAACCTCAGGTGGCGGATTTTCTCTGATGGCTGAGGGTTTAGGCCTGGCTGGAATTATGGAGACCCCGCTGGTTATTGCCGAGGTCCAGAGACCTGGGCCGGCGACTGGACTGCCGACCAGGACTGAGCAGGCTGACCTCTCATTTGTAATCAATGCCTCCCAGGGCGAGTTTCCCTTAAAGGTTATTGCCCCCAGGGACCAGGAAGATGCCTTTTATCAGACATTCAGGGCCTTTAACCTTGCTGACAGGTATCAGATGCCGGTAATTATTCTGTCTGATGGCTATCTGGCTGATTCAGGGGCTACAATCCCTGAATTTAAGCTCTCTGAGCTTGAGATAGATAGAAACCTTGTCGATGAGAATCAATGGCCTGAAAACAGGGAATATAAGCGTTATGAGTTAACTGAGGATGGGATCTCACCTAGAGCTTACCCAGGTCAGTTAAAAGGCGAGGTTGTGCTCCAAGATAGTGATGAGCATGACGAAAATGGCTTTATTATTGAAGATGCTGAGACCAGGGTTAAGATGGTCGATAAGCGGATGGCCAAGTTTAATAAGTTAAAACGGGAGGATACTGAGGAACCTGTTTATATAGGGCCTGATAAGCCTGATTATATGCTGGTCTGTTTTGGCTCGACCTATGGCGCCCTTAAGGAAGCCATGGACAGGTTAAATGGTAATGGCCACAGTATTGGCATGTTGAGTTTTTCTGATATCTGGCCGCTGCCGACTGCTGAGCTTGAAAAGCAGCGGAGTTATGATACCAGGCTTGTTGTGGTTGAGGGTAATTCAACCGGACAGCTGGCAAGCCTGATTCAGGCTGAGACCGGTTTAACTGTTGATTATAGAATCTTAAAATATGACGGCCGTCCCTTTACTGTTGATGGTCTGGTAAGAGAACTGGAAAAAGAGGTGATCTCTTAATGGTTGATAAGAATATATTTGATGCTGAGCGTGAAACTGCCTGGTGTCCAGGCTGTGGGAATTTTCCCTTAAGGAAATCCCTGGCTGAGGCGCTGGCTGGACTTGATCTAAGCCCTGATAGGGTTGCCATGTTTACTGGGATTGGCCAGGCTGCTAAGATGCCCCATTATATCCGGGTTAATGGCTTTAATGGCCTCCACGGCCGGGCATTGCCGCCGGCACTTGGCTTCAGGATGGTTAATCCTGAGCTGAAGGTAATTGTTGAATCTGGTGATGGCGATACCTATGGCGAAGGTGGCAATCATATTCTTCATAATATCCGGAGGAATCCTGATATTGCCCATTTTGTCCATGATAATCAGATTTATGGCCTGACCAAGGGCCAGGCTTCACCAACAACCGGTGAGGAGATTAAGACTGAGGTTCAGCCCTATGGAATTACTGCTGATCCCTTTAATCCTATCAAGTTTGCTGTGGCCATGGGTGCCAGTTTTGTGGCCAGGGCCTTTGTCGGCAATCAGGACCATCTGATTGAGATGATGCAGGCTGCCATTGAGCATGAAGGTTATGCCTTAGTTGATATCTTACAGCCCTGTGTGACCTTTAATAAGGTTAATACCTATCAATGGTACAGCAAGCGGTCATATCTCTTAGAGGAAGATTATGACCCAACTGATTATAGGGCTGCCCTGGAGAAGGCTGAAGAATGGGGCGAGAAGATACCCCTTGGTGTTATTTATAAGAATAATGAGAAGACACCATTTAGGAGTAAATTTAACTGGCTTTCTGATGGTTTTGTCAGGGATTATAAAAAGCCGGCTGAATATAAAGATCTGATGCAGGAGTTTGCTTAATTTAAATAACCCTGCTCAGTTTAACTACTTGGTTTTTGGTTTGACCTAAACTAAACTAGGAGGTAATTATTATGCAGGATATTTATCAGTTTGCCCTTGAGTTTGAGAAAGAGAACCGGGAGTTTTATGAGGAATGTGCCAGCGGTACCGATGATGCCACTTTAAAGAATGTCTTTGAGGAACTGGCTGCTGAAGAGGCCAAGCATGAAAAAATTGTTCAGGCCCTTGCCGATGAGCGGAATGTTACAAGTGTTAAATCTGACATTAATATGCGGGCTAAGGAGGCTTTTGATCAGATAGCTAAAGATTTTGATGAAAGTCAGTTAATGCCTGAAGACCAGGTAGATATTTACAAAAAGGCTAAAGAATTAGAAATTAAGAGCAAGAATTTTTATAAGGAACACGCAGAAAAGTCTGATAATAAGACTGTTGAAAGAGTATTTAATGAATTATCTGCCGAGGAGAAGAAACATGAAGCTATCCTTGATAATATAATAACTATGGTCAATCGTCCCAATACCTGGTTAGACGATGCAGAATGGTATCATCTTGAAGAATATTAGAGCAGAATTGAATAAATAGTAGCGAGGCTGACCCGAGCTCTCGGGTCGGTCTTTTTGCATTGCTTATGCCTCTTGACAGTTTAAGGTTTTGCAAATATACTATGTTATGATAGGTTGATAATATGGTATAATATGACTGGAGTCGATTAGTTTATGCGGAGATATAAATCAGATGAGGTTTCAGATTTAGTGGCAGGTGAGGACTCATCATCGAAAAAGGTAATATTAAAGCTGGCCTGGCCGGTAATTGTGGAACAGGCTTTAGGAACCTTAACCCAGGTTGTTGATATGATGATGGTTGGCCGGATTGGTGCTGCTGCAATTACTGCGATTGGACTTTCGATGCAGCCATTATTTTTCTCAATGGCCTTTGGGATGGCAATAAGCGTTGGTACGACTGCTTTAGTTGCCCGACATATCGGGGCCGGTGATGAATGGGAAGCTGGCAAGACTTTACAGCAGTCACTGCTGGCTGTTAGCGTTATTATGGTATTTGTTTCTATTCTGTTCTTTTCAGGAGCCGAGACGATTATTCGGTTTATGGGGGCTGAGCCTGAGGTTGTACCCTTAGGAACCTCATATATCCGCTGGCTGGTGCCTGGTTTAATTTTTATGTTTTTAGGTTTTGTACTGACGGCAGCCTTAAGAGGTGCCGGCAATACCAAGACTCCGATGAAGGTTAATTTTATCTTAAATCTTTTTAATATATTTCTTAATTATACCCTGATTTTTGGTAATTTTGGAGCCCCAGAGTTAGGGCTGAATGGTGCTGCTATTGCAACCAGTATATCCCGGGGATTCGGGGGAATCGTCCTTTTAATTTATGTTTTTAGAGATAATGCAACGGTAACTGTTTTAAAAGAAGGTTTCTTTAAATTTGATCTGAATCGGATCAGAAGAATTATGAAGATTGGACTGCCGGCAGCAATGGAGCAGATGGTGATGAGAACGGCTCAGATCTTCTTTGTTCGGGTTGTTTCTGGATTAGGTACTGTTGCCTTTGCAGCCCATCAGATTGCAATCAATGTTGAATCTATCTCCTATATGCCTGGTTTTGGGATTGCTGTGGCGGCTACGACCATGGTCGGCCAGAATTTAGGAGCTAAGAAGAAGGGTCAGGCTGAAGAGAGTGGTTATCAGGCCTGGCAGTTAGGCGCCATGTTTATGGGTTTAATGGCTGTTGTCTTTTTGATCTTCCCTGAACAGCTGGTAGGTTTATATAGTGATGACCCTGAGATTATTAAAATTGGAGCTTTATGCTTAAGGATTGCTGCAATTGCCCAGATACCAATGGGCTCACAGTTTATCTTTGCCGGAGGTTTAAGAGGGGCTGGAGAGACAAAATCTGTCTTTTACAGTACTGCAATTTCAAGCTGGGTTGGACGTTTAGGGGTTGCCTTTGTTTTAATTAATGTTTTTGAGATAGGAGTTGCCGGGGCCTGGATTGCCATGGTTGCTGACTGGGTAATGAGGAGCAGCTATGTATTTTACAGGTTTAGGTTAGGAGATTGGAAAGAACTTGAAGTTTAATGAAATTATGGAGGTGGCTTTATGCAGAAAAAACTGTATTATCTGATTATTGCTTTAGTTTTAGTCTTTGCTCTACTGATAATTTTAAATTATGATGCCGACTGGTTTGGAACTGCCCCGGAAGCTCCAGAACCAGCGATGACCGGGGATGTTGAAACTGAGGAAGAGTTAGATGATTCTGAGGAGATTGAAACTGTAAAAGTTGAAGATACTGAACTGGTTGCTGCTGAGGAGGAACCCAGGGAATCCACCAGGCTTAATTTAAGTGAGAGTTATGAGATGGAGGTTATGCCTGACCAGGCTGAGATTATTCTGGCTGTTGAGACCCGGGGAGAGGACCTTGATGAGGCCTATGATGAATCCAATCAGGTTACCGATGAAGCTATGGCGGCTTTAGAAGAGCTCGAGTTGATGGAGCTTGAGACTTTAGAGTATAGAGTTTCCTATAATGATGAGGAATATCGAGTTATTAACCGAATCAGGGTTAAGCTTGATGATATTGACCGGGTTGCAGAGGTTATTGACCTGGCTGTTAATTCTGGGGTGAACAGGATAAATAATATTAATTATTCTCTGGCTGATACCAGCAAGGTGCAGGAAGAGGTAACTTCAAAGGCTGTTGAATCCCTTAGAACCAAAGCTGAGCGGATTATAGGTGAGTTTGATGGTGAAGATTATGAGTTTGTTAATCTTCAGGTAAATGAGGATTCTGATGGCTTCTACAGGCCATTTAGGTCTGAGGTTATGTTGTCTGATGGTGCTGGTTCAAATATGCCGGCGATAGAGCCTGGGATGATTTCTATTTCTACAAATATTCAGGCAGAGATTGAGTTTTATGGTAATTAAAAGTTTTATAATCCCTAGAAGTGAGAATTTTTAATAGATAGTTGAGCCTCCAGAGAAAGTTTTTCTGGAGGTTTTTGTAATTATATATTGCTTATCCTGTAAAAATATAGTATTATATAATGGAATGTTATGGTAACTAAATCTTTTAAAAATATCTGTTAGGAGCTGAAGCGATGGATTATGGACTGGGTCAGGGGTTGGAACGGAGATTGAGCTGGCTGGGGCTGGCTTTAGTTAAAGGAATTGGGCCTTTAAGGTTAAAGCGGGAGCTGGATAATTATAATTATGATCCAGTAAAGATTTGGAATTTGGGCCAGGAATGGGTCAGAACAAGATTTAGTGATTATGCTGCTAAGGAATACCAGCGGATTAGAGATGAAGTTTGCCTGCTGGATTATGCTGATGATTTAAAACATAAAGGAATTGGATTTGTTACCCTTGATGATCAGCGTTATCCAGAAATTTTAACTGATATTTATGATCCGCCGCCGGTTTTATTTTATAGAGGCCAGATACCTGATTTTAAGTTTTCGGTGGCCATTGTTGGCTCCAGGAAATTCAGGCAGTACGGTAAGCGGGCGACGGAAGATTTAAGTTCACAGCTGGCGGCCAGAGGTGTTGTTATTGTAAGTGGACTGGCCAAAGGAATTGACAGGATGGCCCATAAGGCTGCCCTGGATGCCGGCGGTAAGACTGTGGCTGTGCTTGGTTCTGGCCATGATTACGAGTATCCTGCGACCAATCGGGATTTATATGAGCGGATACCTGAAAATGGGGTTATCTTTTCTGAGTTTCCCCCTGATGAGCCTCCCAGGGCTGAGAATTTTCCCAGGCGGAATCGGATTATCAGCGGTTTAAGCCAGGCTGTGCTGGTAGTTGAGGCGGCTCAAAAGAGCGGCTCCTTAATAACTGCCAACCTGGCTGTAGAGCAGAATAGAGATGTAATGGCTGTTCCTGGGGATATTTATGCTAAAAGCAGCAGAGGTACCAATGACTTGATTAAGAACGGAGCCCAGCTGGTAACTTCTGTTGATGATATTTTGACAACTATTTCTGGGGTTGGCCAGGAACACAGGGTGACTGAAGAATTAAAATCTGAAAATTTGCCTGATTTAACTGATTCTGAAAATAAATTAATAAAAATTTTTACTGATAATATTGAACTAAATTATGAAGAGATTTCACAGCTTATAAATATTGAGATTGCAGAGCTTAATGCTGCCTTAGTCAAGTTGGAAATTAAAGGGGTTATTGCCAGGGATAATGGCCACAATTATTATTTTAAGGGTTTACAAAACCTCCTAAAACCAATATAATATTATACTGTGTAAATATAAACAAAAATTTTTGGAGGTGTGAACGTGGCAACCAAGAAGAAAAAAACCCTTGTAATTGTTGAGTCTCCAGCAAAGGCCAAGACTATTGGTAAATTTCTGGGTTCGAAATACAGGGTTGAAGCATCCATGGGCCATGTAATTGATTTACCGAAAAGTAAACTAGGTGTAGATATAGATAATAATTTTGCTCCTCATTATATTACAATCAGGGGTAAAGGCAAGGTTTTAAAGAAGTTAAAAAAAGAGGCAAAGAAAAGTAAAGACGTTTTACTGGCAACTGACCCTGACAGGGAAGGTGAGGCTATCTCCTGGCATTTAGCCAGAGCTTTAAAGCTTGATGATCATGAAAATAATAGAGTTGTTTTTAATGAAATAACAAAGAACGCAATTAGAAATGCTTTAAAGTCGCCCAGGGAGATCGATGATAATTTAGTCGATGCCCAGCAGGCAAGACGGGTACTTGACAGGCTTGTAGGTTATAAGTTGAGTCCTTTATTATGGAAGAAAGTCCGTAAGGGCCTTTCAGCCGGTAGAGTTCAGACTGTTGCCGTTAAGATTATCTGTGAACGGGAACGGGAAATTGAGGCTTTTGAGCCTGAAGAATACTGGTCTATCACTGCTAACTTGAAAAAGGAAAAAGAGAAGTTTTCAGCAGATTTATATAGAATTAATAATAAAAAATTTAAGATTGATAATGAAGATAATGCAAAGGCTGCTGTTTCTGAAATAAAGAAGGAAGATTTTGTTGTCAGCAAGGTTAAGAAACGGAACCGGAAAAGGAATCCTTATCCACCCTTTACAACCAGTACCTTACAACAGAGGGCATCGACTTTGCTGAATTTTTCAGCCAAGAAGACAATGTTTATTGCCCAGCAGCTCTATGAAGGTATTGAAGTTGGTGGCGAGGGAACTGTTGGTCTGATCAGTTATATTAGAAGTGACAGTACTAGAATCTCTCAGGAAGCTGCTAATGATGCTAAAAGCTATATTATGGATGAGTTTGGCAATAAGTATTATCAAAATAAAAAGCGGAAGACTAAAAACTCTGACAGCGCCCAGGATGCCCATGAGGCCATCAGGCCCACCGGTGTCCAGCGAACTCCAGATAAGATTAAGAAATATTTAAGTAAGGACCAGGAGAAACTCTACAGGTTGATCTGGGAAAGATTTGTTGCCAGTCAGATGGCTCCGGCAGTTTATGAGATTTATACTGTAAATCTTAAAGCCGGGAAAAAATATCTCTTTAGAGCCAGTGGTTCCAAGGTTAAATTTCCAGGTTTTATGAGGGTTCTCTCATACAATGGTAATAATCGAGAGGAACTGCCTGTCCTTGAAGAGGGTGAAAAGTTACCTGTTGAAGATATTATTCCTGAGCAGCATTTTACCCAGCCGCCTCCACGTTATACTGAGGCCAGCCTGGTAAAGACTCTGGAAGAAGAGGGAATCGGCCGGCCATCGACCTATGCGCCGACTATCTCTACAATTATATCCAGGGAGTATGTTGAAAAGGAAGGCAAAAGCTTAAAGCCGACAAAACTTGGCTTTATTGTAACTGATCTTTTAGTCGAGTATTTCCCTGATGTGACAAATGTTGAATTTACTGCTAAAATTGAGAATAAACTTGACCAGATAGAAGAAGGAGAAGTTGAATGGAATAAGCTTTTAGCTGAATTCTATAATCCTTTTTCTGATAGACTTGAGACTGCCAGGGAAGAGATGGAATCAGTTGATATCGTTGAAGAGACTGATGAAGTCTGTGAAAAATGCGGCAGCCCAATGGTTGTTAAATATGGCCGTTACGGAAAGTTTCTGGCCTGTTCTGCCTATCCTGAATGTAAGAATACCAAGGCCTATGTTGAAAAGACCGGGGTTGATTGTCCAGCCTGTGAGGATGGTGAGATAATTAAGCGAAAGAGCCGAAAAGGCAGGACATTTTATGGCTGCAGTAATTATCCAGACTGTGAATATGTGCTCTGGAATAAGCCAAGTAAAAAGAAATGCCCTGAATGTGGTGGAATTATGGTCGAGAAACGGACTAAAAAAGATGGCGACCATTTAAAATGTGTAAATAAAAGCTGTGGATATAAAGAAAGTAGATAAATAAGCAGGTAGGTGGTTAATATGCAAGAAGTTATGGTGATTGGTGCAGGCCTGGCTGGCAGTGAGGCTGCCTGGCAGTTATCCAGTCAGGGGATTAAAGTTAAATTATTTGAGATGCGGCCAGAGGTTAAAAGCCCGGCCCATCATACTGACCTGCCAGCTGAGCTGGTCTGCAGCAATTCATTTAGAGCTGATGGCCTGGCCAATGCTGCCGGGTTATTAAAAGAAGAGATGCGGCAGCTTGATTCTTTAATTATGGCAGCTGCCCATGCCAATTCATTACCTGCCGGAAGGGCTTTAGCTGTTGACAGAGAGGAATTCTCCAGGGATGTAAAGGCCAGACTTGAAGCTAACGAGAATATAGAGATTATAAGGAAAGAGGTAACTGAAATACCTGAAGATAAACCTGTCGTAATTGCTACCGGGCCTTTAACCTCTGATAAGATGGCTGAGGCTATTAAAGAATTAACCGGTGAAGATTACCTTTATTTTTATGATGCAGCGGCTCCGATTGTAACTGCAGAAAGCATCAATTACGATGTTGTCTTTAAAGCTTCAAGATATGATGAAGGTACTGGCGATTACCTTAACGCCCCGATGAATGAAGAGGAATTCTTTGAATTCTGGGATTTTCTCCTGCGGGCTGAAGTTAATCTGCCCAGGGAATTTGAAGAGGATGCCTATTTTGAGGCCTGTCTGCCGATTGAAGTTATGGCAAAACGGGGCCGAAAGACTTTATTATATGGGCCTTTGAAACCTGTTGGTTTAAAGGATCCCAGGACTGGAAAGAAACCTCAGGCTGTGGTTCAACTCCGTCAGGACAATAAAGAGGGCTCATTATATAATTTAGTTGGCTTTCAGACCAGATTAAAATGGGGTGAACAGGATAAAATGTTAAAGTTTATTCCAGGTTTAGAGGATGCTGAGATTGTTAGGCATGGGGTAATGCACCGAAATACTTATTTAAATTCCCCTTTGTTTTTAAAACCTACCTATCAATTTAAAGACAATCCTAATATCTTTTTTGCCGGGCAGATAACCGGCGTTGAGGGTTACATTGAGTCGACATCATCAGGATTAATTGCAGGAATTAATGCCGCCAGAATGGTTAATGGAAAAACTGAGATTATCTTTCCAGAGGAAACAGCGATGGGGGCACTGCCTAAATATATAACTGATGAATATAAAGTTGACTTTAAACCGATGAAAATTAATTTTGGCCTTTTGCCTGATCTTGATGAAGTAATAAAGGATAAAAGAGAGCGAAATCTGAAACGTTCTGAAGTTGCTTTGGAGAGATTAAAGAGTATTAAAAATAAGTATAATATTTAATTATTATGCTGGCCGGGGGTATCCGGTCAGTTTTCTAATTGGGAAAAGTTTATTTTATATGTTATAATATGATTTAATAATGTAAACTTATTAGTTTTTGCAAACAACTATCTTGACATTGCAAAAAATAATATGTTAATATTAAAGAGATGAAAAACAATTTTGAATCATATGACAATTTTGTGAGGTGGTATTTTGAGTAAGTTTGATTTTTCGGCTACGACAATAATAGCGGTTAAATATAAATCAGAGGTTGCTATAGCCGGTGATGGCCAGGTAACTATGGGTGATACTGTAATGAAAGCCGGTGCCAGAAAGATTAGAAGACTTTATAATGATAGCATCCTTGCTGGTTTTGCAGGGACCTCTGCTGATGCTTTTACGCTTTTTGAAAAATTTGAGGGCAAATTACAGCAGTACCATGGTCAACTTGAAAGAGCTGCTGTTGAAATGGCTAAAGAATGGCGCACTGATAAGATGTTAAGGAAACTAGAGGCTTTATTGATTGTTGCCAATCAAGAGAAGTTATTATTGATTTCAGGTACTGGTGATGTAATTGAACCTGATCATGACTTTATTGCAATTGGCTCAGGCGGCTCCTATGCCAGGGCCGCTGCTCAGGCTTTAATGGCTCATAATCCTAATCTTTCAGCTGCCGATATTGCCAGAGAAGCTCTGGAAATTGCAGCTGATATCTGTATTTATACCAATAAAAATATTTCTGTTGATACTATAGGAGATGATGTTGAAAATGAGTGAATTAACTCCTAAAGAAGTTGTAGCGGAACTTGATAAATATATAATTAGCCAGGATGAGGCTAAAAAATCTGTTGCAATTGCTTTAAGGAATAGATTTAGAAGAAAGAATATTATTGATGATAATATAAGGGATGAAATAATTCCTAAGAATATTTTAATGATAGGTCCTACCGGTGTTGGTAAAACTGAAATTGCCAGAAGACTTGCCAGACTGGCTGGTTCACCATTTATTAAAATAGAAGTTAGTAAATTTACTGAAGTTGGTTATGTTGGTCGGGATGTTGAATCGATGGTTAGAGATCTGTTAGAGACAGCTATTAGGATGGTTAAAGAAGAAAAATCTAAAGAAGTTGAGGAAGAAGCTGCCAGGAGGGCTAAAGAAAGAATTCTGGAAATATTATTGCCTGGCACAGCTAAAAAAGATAAATCTTCAACTTCCAGTAATCAGTTTCAATTATCTCCTGGTTTTAATCCTGAGACTGAATCTAAAGCTGATGAAGAAGAAAAAGACGATTCTGAAAAGAATAAATTGATAGAAAGACAGCAAAAAAGGCGGGAAAGATTTTTAGAACGCCTTGAAGAAGGGTATTTTGATGACAAAGAGATTGAAATCCAGGTTGAGAGTAAGACTCCCAAGACGATTGATATCTTTTCAAATGCTGGAGTTGAAGAAATGGGCATTAATATGGAGGACTTATTAGGTTCTCTAATGCCATCTAAAAAGAAAAATAAAAAAGTTACTGTTGCTGAAGCCAGAGAAATTTTTGAGGAACAGGAAGCAGAAAAATTAATTGATATGGATGAGATTATTAGTATTGCCAGAGAAAGGGTTGAAGAGGAAGGAATTATCTTCCTTGATGAAATTGATAAGATTGCAGGTAGAGAAAGTGATTCTGGCCCTGAGGTCTCCCGGGAGGGAGTACAGAGAGATATTCTACCAATTGTTGAAGGTTCGACTGTTTTTACTAAATATGGACCAGTTAATACGGACCATGTATTATTTATTGCTGCTGGTGCTTTTCATGTTAGCAGCCCGGCAGACTTAATCCCTGAGCTTCAGGGTAGATTTCCAATCAGGGTTGAATTAAATAGTCTTTCTAAAGAAAATTTTGCTACTATTTTAAGACAGCCTGAAAATGCTTTAACCAAGCAATATAGAGCATTGCTGGAAACAGAAGGGCTTAATATTAAGTTTACTGATTCTGCGATAGAGGCTATTGCTGGTTATGCTGCTCAGATAAATGAACAGACTGAAAATATTGGTGCAAGAAGACTTCATACTATAATGGAAAAAGTTTTAGAGGAGATATCCTTTGAGGCTCCTGAAATGGATAAAGGCGAGTTTGAGATTGATGCTGATTATGTTGATGATGCCCTGGCATCAGTTGTTCAGGATAGAGACTTAAGCAGATATATATTATAATTATAAGTTTTATAAAATGAATGGAGGTAATAACAATGGCGAATTTATTAGACAAAAGTAGGAAGATTAATCGATTATTACAGCAGAGTGGCGGCAAACCGGTGGATTTTGAAGAAATGGCAAATGTATTGACAAAGGCAATTAATTGTAATGTTTATATTATGAGCAAGAAAGGTAAGATATTAGGACATAGTATTTTAGATGATTTTGAATGCGATATTATGGAAGAGAAAGTTATTGCAGAAGGTCGTTTTCCTGAAGAATATAATGATTTCTTATTGCGTTCAAATAATACCAGAGAAAACATTGAACAAAAGGGTAATGAATGTGTATTCTCTGAAGGTGATGAATGTCTATTTCAGGATAAACTAACTACTATTGTTCCTGTTGTCGGTGGTGGCGACCGTTTGGGAACTTTAGTTCTTGCGAGATATGGCAGTGAATTTATCGATGAGGATTTAGTTTTAGGAGAATATGGTGCTGCAGTTGTTGGAATGGAAATTCTCCGCTCAAGAAGTGAAAAAGGTGAAGAGGAAGCAAGGAAAAAGGCAGCTGTTACAATTGCTATTGAGACTTTATCTTATTCAGAATTAGAAGCTATAGAACATATTTTTGAGGAGCTTGATGGCGAAGAAGGCCTGCTTGTAGCCAGTAAAGTAGCTGATAGAGTTGGGATTACAAGATCTGTCATCGTTAATGCCTTAAGAAAATTTGAAAGCGCCGGTGTCATTGAATCCAGATCCCTGGGTATGAAAGGTACTTATATTAAAGTACTAAATGAATATTTACTAGATGAATTAGAGAAATTAAAATAAATAAAATTTTTTAATAGAGTTATAATGCCCTGCTTTTAAATAGGCAGGGCTCTTATTTTTGTTGATTATAGGAATCTTTTTTAATAAATGTAAGTTTTATAGTTGAAATTATCATTACAAAAAGGGTATAATAGACTATAGATAATTATTTCAGGAGGCAGGTATAAAAATGGCGAAAAAAGTTTTAGTTGTAGATGATGCTTCATTTATGAGAATGATGATTAAAAATATTTTACAGGGGACAGATTATCAGGTTGTTGCTGAAGCAAGTAATGGCAGAGAAGCTGTTAATATGTATTCTGAACATAATCCTGACCTGGTAACAATGGATATTACCATGCCAGATATGGATGGTATTCAGGCTGTTAAGAAAATTTTAGAAATTGATCCTGGTGCCAATGTTATTATGTGTAGTGCTATGGGCCAACAGGCTATGGTTATTGATGCAGTCGAGGCTGGAGCCAAGGATTTTATTGTTAAACCCTTTAAAGAAGACAGAGTATTAGGAGCAATTAAAAAAGTATTTAATGAATAAAACTTAAGAGACAGGAGGAAGTCTATATGGACGAACAATATTTACAGATGTTTTTTGATGAATCTGACGAGTATATCCAGGTTTTAAATGAGAATATTCTGGCATTAGAGCAGGACCCAGATGATAAGGAGGTAATTAATTCTATTTTTAGAGCTGCTCATTCTCTTAAGGGAATGGCTGCTACTATGGGCTTTGAGCGTTTAACCAGTTTGACCCATAAGCTTGAAAATGCTCTTGATAAGATTAGAAATGATGAATTAAAACTTGATACAGAAATGATTGATTCTCTATTTGCTGGTCTTGATTTAATTACTTCAATTGTCAATGATATTAAGGAGAGTGGAGAGGAATTAACTGAGGTTCAGGACTACGTTGATGAATTAAATGGAATGATTGCCTCTCACTCTGGACAAGTTGATATTGATTCTATTATTAGTAATACTGATAATTCGGAGGACAGTAATGCTGATAATGTAATTTTAAGTTTAAGTAATAATGAAAAGGAAGAAATTTTAGATAATAAGGGTGAGACTGATTACATATACGGTGTAATGGTTGAGCTGGAAGAAGATAGTATGTTAAAAAGTGTAAGAGCTTATATGGTTTTAAAGACTGCTTCAGAGGTTGGTTATATTGTTAAGTCATCACCTACTCGGGATGAAGTTGAAAATGAAGATGATGAGGATATAAATAGAGAGATTAAATTTATTTTAATTTCAAATATAACTTCTAAGGAATTAGAAAATGAACTGCTGGACATTATTGATGTTAAAAGTGTTAATGTCGATAATGTTGAAATTGATTTTTCTGAGGTTAAAGAAAATAAAGATAATAAAAGTAAATCTTCAAAGGAATCTAAGAGCAGCAGTAATAAAACCAATGTTGAAGTTTCACCAACTGTCAGGGTAGATATCTCAAAACTTGATACATTAATGAATATGGTCGGAGAGTTATTGATCAATAAGACCAGGCTTGAAGGCTTAAAACTTGAACATGATACCTATAATGATATTATAGGGCAGTTAGATCGGGTTACCATGGAACTTCATCATGTTGTTATGCAGATCAGGATGGTTCCAATTGGAGGTATCTTTAATAGATTCCCCAGGATGATCAGGGATTTGTCTAAAGAATTAGATAAAGAGATTGATTTAATAATTGAAGGTGCTGAGACTGAACTTGACCGCTCAATTATTGATGAATTAGCTGATCCTTTAGTCCATCTTTTAAGGAATGCGGTGGATCATGGGATTGAGAAAAAAGATGTAAGAAAAGAAAAAGATAAACCTGTAGAAGGCAAGATATTACTAAAAGCCTATCAGAAAGGCAGTGAAATCTTAATCGAGGTTGAAGATGATGGCAAGGGCCTTGATGGTGATGAACTGGCTGAAAAGGCTATTGAAAAAGGAATAACCACCAGAGAAGACGTTGAAAATATGGATGAGAGAGAGAAGTTAAACTTTATCTTTGCTCCAGGCTTTTCAACCACTGAAGAAGTTAGCGATGTTTCTGGTAGAGGTGTCGGAATGGATGTCGTTAAAAGTGTTGTTGAATCCCTGGATGGCCAGATAATGATTGAATCAGAAAAAGATATTGGCACTAGATTTACTATTTCTCTTCCATTAACCCTGGCAATTACTCAGGCTTTAATGGTCGAGATAGATAATGAAATCTTTGCCATTCCTTTAAATGCTATCAGTGAAACATTAACTATTACCCCTGATAGATTAAAGCAGGTCCGGGGCCAGGATG
>CAZLCX010000031.1:0-15260 GCA_964558325.1 uncultured Halanaerobiaceae bacterium
GCCCGAAACTTTGCGCCTCTATCCTTTCGGATTGAGTTGCCCTTTTCTGTCAGGGTGATACTTTATTTGATTAAAATTATTATACCAATTTATAAATATAAATGCAAGTAATTTCTGACAAATTAATGGACTATTTTTCTTTCTCCTAATTCCTTTATCAAATCCAGGTTATCTGACTTCTGCTGCAGAAATTTAATTCCTAAAGCGACTCTATCATTAGCTTTTTCTAATTTATTTATTCTAGCAACATTTCCGATTGTTGATATATTATACCTGTCATATTCAATCTTTAAATCTACATACTTATCTTCATTGATTTCTTCAATCTCATTGCTATCAGTCATTAATAGAACTCCACTTTTACTGATATCGACTGTCCAGCCCTGATTATATTCAACCTGGTCACCGGCTAATAGACTCTTAATATCATCAGCCAGCCTGTACTTAACATCTGTTTTAATCGGATACCTAGGAGCAGATCTCTCCTGCTTCCTAACCAGATATTCTGGTGATGTAATTATCAAGCCCAGCTTTATATCTTGATCAAAATTTAAGACTTCACTATCAAAATAAAACCGGCCAGCTGGATGGTCTTCTCGGGCAAAACTAACCCTGCAGGAGGCTCTGTAATCATAAAACTTTTCCTCAAATTTATTGCCAGAGAGGACAAGATTTATACTCTTTTTGCTATATGACTTAATCTTACCCTTACTGAGCCTTGCTGGACCTGAATGTTTAAAATTGAAATCTACTTCTAAATTTCTTTTTAAAAAACTTGCCACTTCATAATAAATTGGCTCAAGCTTACCCTCACATTTTTCACATTCATCATCTATCATTGCAACTTCTAAAGGCGCTGCAGTATAATACTTATTAAAACAATTTTTACATCTAAACCATGTAGGCATTTTAATCCCCCCAACTGTATAAATTATAATTACATCCTGGAAAAAGTAATCTCCAGGGTATCAGAATACTCACCTGCTGCTATCTCAGTCCAGTCTTCCCCTAATTGCCCTGGCTCTATCTCTGTCAGATCATTTTCTAGCAAATTTGACCAGATTTCAGCCATCTCATCAGTTAAACTTATCATTAAATATAGAGCATTAACCCCAGGCTCAAAATAAACTATATCTGGAGCTAGTTCGCCACCAGGCGAGAATTCTTCGTCTCTATAACCATTTTCATATTCGTCATCTTCTACCCTTAAAATATATTTAAAGTAATTATCTATCTCGCCAAAACCATCGACTGAATTAATCGATACAGTTAAAGCAAGATTAGCCCGGGTTAAAATCCTGGTCTCGGCAGCAGTATCTGACCCCAAATCTAAGACTAAACTTTCACCCTCCATGATAATTTCATAGAATTCCTGAATGGTTAATGTTATAGTGATCCTGTCATGATCAAGAACCCTGGAAGTTTCCTCTGCCTGAACCTGCTGAGAAAGCATTCCCAGTAAAAGGATAATTACCAATATTGAAATTCTTTTCATTTTAGTCATCTCCACACACCTCACTCAATCCTGATTAAAACTGAAACCTCAACCCAAACAACAATTTATTCAGACCTTCCAGATCACCTGTGGCAGCTACCATTAAATATGGTAAGCTCTCTAAATTAAGCCCTGTTTCAAATCTAAAGGTATCTTCTCCAAGATTATGCAAATACTTTAAGTTAAATATTAATGGTGCTGGCGTATAGCTTATCTCGCCATAACCTGCATAATTTTTTAGTTCAGGCTGGTTAAAGGAAAAGACCACTGGATATAGACCAGCTTTTAGCTTTAAATTCTCAGTAATTTCAACTCTATCTACCAGCCCCAATAACCAGCTTAATTGATTGTAATCAGTAATTACTGTTTTTGTATCCAGGGAAAGGCCATTAACGATCGGCAGTCCAAGTCCAAATTCCAGATATGATAAACCTGACCTGGTTTTAAAATCAACTATATTACCAGTTATTTCGTCCTGAACATGAAAATCAAGATCCAGTCTCAGTTGATCATCAAATAAAACCTGGAAATATGAGGCTTCTGAATAAGAAGCCCTGGCATTATTCTGGAATATAAGATTATCAATTCCGCCTAAACGGGCCACTGGTCCATCCTCTGCTGGCGCCGCTGTAATATAGATAGCATATGTTCTTTCCCTATCATATTTATCTTTGCCTATCAGCCTCTCAGCAACTTTTTCTTCGCTCATCTTCAATAAACCGATTAGCTCTGTTTCTCCGGCTGGCAGCCTGACAGTTGTTGAAAAATCAGTACCAGAACCGACTAAAAACTCTACATCCGTCTCTATTTCACCACCGCCAGTAATATTATATGGCGTAATTTCAGTAGAAAACTCTATCTCCTGAAGAATCACATCTTCCTGGCCCCAGCTTATAATTTCTTCAGACATATTCAGGTAACCGGTACTTCCTACTTCAGTAATTAGCGAAGGATTGGCAATACTTAAAGACTCCAGGCTTGTTTCCTGGGCAGTACCTGCCATTCTCTCAATAATTTCTGAGGTTAAAACTTCCAGGCCACTATCTGAATAAACAAACTGAAAACCATCATCCTCTTCTGAACTAACTGTTAATTCATCTAAACTTAAATTTTTATCCTTTTCTTCAGTGATATCAATGACAACTAAATCATATTGTATCTGATAAAGATTATCGGCCACATCTATACTGGCCAGTTTTTCTCTGGCCTCTTTAACATCAACTGAAAGTCCCTGAATTAATAACTTATCTCTTTCTTCAAAAACCTGGACTCTTAAATCATCCGTATCAAGCTCATCAGCAAGTTCGCCAGCAGAGAGATGTTTAGCCCTGTAAAAGATAGTCTCTGACTTGCTGGCAAATTCAACAGAGTCATGAGAGAATCTACCTATTAAATAATAATTACTATGCTCTACTGCCCTGAGACCAGTGTCTGAAAGCAGTTCATCTAATATAGCCAAAAAATCTCTGTCAGTATCAATTTCTTCAGTGATTACACCTTCAGGCTCTTCAATGAAAACAATATTTTCATCCTTTAAATCAGCAACTTCCTGGATTGCTTTTGAGAGATCTGCCTCATTATATACTAAACCGGCCTGGACTGATCCAGCTGCCAGGAATATTGCAATAAGCAAAATTAGAACAGTTCTTTTCTTCATGGCAAATCCCTCACTAATTTATAATCTTTGGTGTTATAAAGATTAACATCTCTCTCTCACCCTTTTTCTCTGTCTCTTCTCTAAATAACCAGCGGAGGAGAGGAACATTTCCAAGGCCAGGAACCTGACTCTCATATTCTATAATCTCATCCAGGGTCATGCCAGCCATAGTTATAGTCTCCTCATTGGCTGTTCTGACAGTAGATGATAGCTCACTCCTTCTAACAACTAACTGATCTCCTCTTTCCTCTGTGAAATGGCTGATATCTGGAGATATCTCTATTCTGATATCATCACTGGCTTTAATCTCAGGAGTAACTTCCAGGGCAATACCAACTTCAACTTCTTCCAGAACATCCTCATCTTCAAGCTCTAAGATTAAAACCCTCTCTTCACCGACAAAAAGATTGGCAGTTTCTTTATTACTAACCCTGATACTTGGATTGGCAGTTATCTCAGCTTTATCCTGCTGCTCTAAGAGCTTAATCTGAGCCAGTAGCTGACCTGCTGGTCCAGCAGCCTCAAGAGCAAAAATTCCATCATATTCTATAGAATAACCTTCCCCTGACCCTGCAGTCGTTAAGCCAAATAAATCCATACCTCGCTCTTCAATTACTTCAGTTGAAACCTCAGTAACCATAACCTCTATTAATATCTCAGGCTCTGGATTATCTATTTTTTCTAAATCTTTTTTGAAATTCTCAATAACATTTTCAGGCGCTGTAATTGTCAGCATATCGTCAGCCTCATCAGAAGTTCTGATAAAGTCTTCATAATAAGGGGGTAAAATCTGGACTGCATGGTCAGCAGATATATAATCCAGCTTAATTGTTTCAGAGCTGCTAATCCTTTCGAACACAGGACTGTCAGGGTCTGGAGAGCCGACTATATAAAAATTTTCATCTACTTTCTGATATTCATAACCTCCTGTAAGCAGCATCATATCCAAAGCTTTTTCAAGAGGAACATCTTTTAAATCAAGGGTTATCCGGCCGACTACAGACTCATCATAGACAATATTCACACCAGTCTGCAGAGCCATTTCATTTAAGGCCTCCCTGATATCCTCCTCAAAAAAGACAGTGGAAACCAAAGGTTCATCATTTTCTTCAGCTCTGACAGTTGCTGATAACATTAATGTCAAAACCAATACTGGAATTATTAAATAACTCAATTTCTTGACCATATTTATTCCTCCTCAGTTTCAGGTTCATCAATTTCTATCTCAAATTCAGAAACAGATATATCTTCTCCCTGGTACTGGAGTGTAACCTCAGCCTCATAATTTCCTGGCTCAATATCAGTAAAATAATTCCTCAGGGAGCCATCCATCTCTGGCAGAACTCTATCATCTTCATCTGGCATTTCTAAAATCTTAGTATGAATAATTTCATCATCCTGACTTAAATAAACTCTGGCAGTCGGGCTAAAATGCACCTGACCTGTATTGGCAAATGTGGAACTTAAAAGCACCTCATCATCAATAGTATCGGCAGTTAAGTCTAAAACTTCACCGCTATATTCTAAGTCATCGCCGATTAAGAATTCCAGATCAACAACCTCTCTCTGCAGTTCATCGCCTGTCTCTAAGTTAAATGCTTTAACAACAATACGATCATAATAGCCTCCTGCTTCAATTTCTCTAGGAGCCCTAATAATCGTCACCGGCCTTTCTGAGCGCCTGCCATCAAGCTCAAACTGCTGATCTCCCCTGATCTCTAACTCAAAATTATTAAGTAAGGAATGTGCATATTCAGATTCTATCTCTTCTGGAGAAATGTCAATCCCGATAGGATCTCCAGTTCTATTTCTAATCTCAATGGTATCTGTATTGGCCCCTCCCCGTCTAAGTTCTTCTGAGATAAGTACCGGGTCAACTTCAAAATATTTCATGTTTTCTGAGTCAACAAATTCATCACCTATCTCAACAGTCTTTCTTTCTATTAGCTGACGGCCATCTGCATAGCGGAGGAATAGCTGTAGATCATATGTACCTGCTGCTAAAGCCTCTGTTATTTCGCCACTAAAAATAACCTCTGAGCCAGGATATAAAGTTGTCGCCTCCCTGCCTGCCTGGGCTGCATGCTGACTCCTAATAGGAACTCTCTCTATAAGCTGGCGGGTTTCATCTCTAATTGTTACCTCACCGGCAGCATCATACATCAGGGCGGAATCATTCTTGATTCTGGAACTAACCCTGGGTGCTGCATCTTCTTCACCAGGTTCAAGATCGAAATCTATTAATTCAGCTGTCTCCCTTAAACCAGGGGCATCGACATGGATATTAACCCTGACAGCATAACGAACTTTAAAGGTTATACCTTCATCAGCCTCATCAACAGCAGGCTCAACCATGATGATTGCTGTATGGGAACCAGAAGCATCAAAGGGTACTGAAACTTCACCGGTGACAGTTGTTTCCTCTCCAGGCGGAACAGTTACCTCTTCTGGTATGTCAAGCCAGTTTAAGACGGCATGTTCTTCCAGGTTGCCTTCTTCAAAAGACAAACCACCTGTTTCCTGTTGTCTGGGATAAAAGAGTTTTAGTTCAACCTGTTCTTGATTTTCAGGAGGAGTTAGTTCAAGTTCAAATTCTTTTGTTTCTCCTCGTTTCATTTCTAAATCCATAATTAAGGGCTTGACCCCAATTGCTTTTATGGAAGGAGATAAGGAAAAAATAAATAAAATTAATAATAATATTATAACAAAATTATTTTTTTTATATACAGAGACCATTTAAACCCTCCTTAATTTACTAATATCCATTATCATCAAAAATTACATTACTATTTTTTATATAAACAGACACATTACCTTCTTACAACTTTTTAAACTTAACTTTCTTCATGCAAATAGACATAAAACAAATTTTTATATATAGCAATAAGATACTTTATTTTAAAAAAATACTTTAATTTAAATATTGAATACTGGGATCGAAAATTTCGATCCCAGTAATTATTAAAAGCTCTCTTTTATTGAGCTACTACTGTAAAGGTGAGAGTTCCTTCAAGTGTATCATCGGCTTCAAATTCATACCATTCAACTGTATCATTTAACTGAACATTCATGCGAGCATCAATTGTACGTTCTCCTGAATCAAATGAATCAAATATTACAGATTTATCTACTCGGCCCTCAATATTAGTATTTTTAGTTTCATTGATAACATTAGGAGAAATTATCCATTTATCATTTTGAGACTCTCCCCAAAAAACTCTACCTTTTAGCATATCTCCAAAAATATCTTCAAATTCATAAGATTGTTCAACCATCAAATCAACTGGGGTATTATTAGCAACATAAATACCAAAACTTTCACTGTCATATGGGCTGTCAGTATCCTCTGCATCCATAAAATTTTCAATTGTCATTGATAATGTTCCTACATTCTCAATATCAAGAATTCCTAGTTCATCTACATCAATATCAATATCCAAAGGATCTGCCTCCAAAGGTAAAGGCCCCTTTACTGCCATAACCCCTGCACTCATACCAAATACTAACGCCATTGCAATAACCATCACTAATAATTTTTTCATTTCATAATCCTCCTCATTGGATTTGGGTTTTTGTTTCCCCTTTATGGCCGGTTTCACCTCTAGCTCGCTGCCATCTGTAGGTGACCAGTTTTAGATGACAGATCATCGCTTCCAATAAGGGAGGTATCTTGCTTATAAAATGTCTTTCCTCCACAACTTCCCTGCCTGCATTTCCATCCTGATTCATCCCCATTATGAAACTCTTTTTAACTAGAAGACAGCTCACCTCCTATAATTAAGTACTTTACTTCAAATTTACAACCAACAATAAATCTATTTAATCAGCTGAAACTGTGACAGTTACTGTATCTTCATATCCACCAGCTAAGAGTTCAAACCAGGAATCATTGCCCTCAAACTCCCCTGGAGTATAATTTAATTTTAATTCGCCGCTGGAAATAGTGACAGTCTTAGTATCACCAGGAGCAAAACTTAGATCAGGATCATCGGGATCGTCATTAATTGAATATCTAAAGAATGAACTATAATTTATAGAAAGGTCTAAATCTTCATCTTTAGGTTCTATACCCTCGGACTTAAACTCGACCTGGTAGTTCCCTCCATTGCCGCCTACCTGCCAGCTTACACCATCTGAGCTTTTTTCTTCAGTCGGATTTTCTATTGTTAGGTTGATAGCCTTATCATCTGGTAGATCAATAACTGCAGCAGAATCGATTTTCACGATCAATCTTGGCAACCTCTGATTACCTGGCCTATCATGATTTACATTTATATCTGCCTTATAAATTCCGGCAGTTATATCTGACCAGTTATTTCTGAGCCAGCTTTCATCTATCTTAAAGCTGATCTCGTTACTATTTTTTTCTTTATCCAGAACCATTACCCATTCATTTAATCTCTGGTAATCTTCTCCTCCATTGGTGCTGATAAATATTCTCTTTGCCGGAATTACATTATCGGTACTGTTCTTTCTATTGACAAATCCATGGGCTATATTATTACCCTGACTGCTGTTATTTAAGACTAGATCGTTATTAAGCTTAAATCTTAAATCTTCTTCTCTATCATGATTATTATGCCATTTGACTTCCATACTTTCCTGTCTATTAGAACCAGTTCCTTCACTATCTACTGCACTAAATTCCTGGGAAAAGTCAAGGGGGTTAACTTTAATATGAGCAACTGGCTTGACTACCTGGTATTCTGGCTGGTTACCCTGGCCAGGATTTGCCTGCACAACTCCTGTCAGACCTGATAATAATATAACCAGTACAATAATTAGCATATTTTTTGTTATAATTGTTAGTTCTTTCATCTTAAATCCTCCAGTCGTATGCTTCTTTAAACTGTGATTAAGCCAACCTTTTATAATCTATCTCAAGCTCATTAACAGACTTACTATTATTGTTTGAAAAATTATTTGAAATTCTAGCCATTACACTGGCAGTATCTTTGGAATTTATATCATATAAGATAATTGCATATTGATCATCATCCAGCTGACAGATGACATCACCATTTCTTAGCTTTGACTTAAGAATATCCATTAAATGACTGTCGGCCTCTTTGACTTTTGGTTCACTGGCTCTCTCAGCCTTGATTTTAATCAGAGAGATAAAAGTCGAAGCCCAGTCTCTATCAGCCCTCCGGCTTTCCAGCTCATATATGTAACTGAATAATTTTCTATCACAGACAAAGGCCGACTCCATAAATCACTTCCTCCTTCCGAGAAGTGATATTGTCAAAAAATTAAAAATATATTCATATTATATAGAACGATTTTTAATTTGTAAATGATATTAGAATGATTTTGATGATGTTAGGATAACGCAAAGTAAAGCAATATGTTTTAACTGGATAAGCTTGTTAGGGAATTTCTACCAGGGGTTTTATTCTTTCTTAGTTGCAGTCGTCAATGCAGTCGACATAAGATCTTTATTGAGTATTATTAAACTGAGTATTCTTAGTCGGACATTTCAGGTCATCAGGAAAGCAGTCTGGAGGCCGGTCGAATTTCCTGACTGTCGTGGCGGCGACATTTTCGATCAGCGAAAAAATAATTTTTAATATTTTTAAAAAAGTACTTGCAATTTATTTATAATGGTGTTATGATTAATTGAATTTAGAAAATAAAGGATATTTATTATGTTAATTAGAAATATCACTTAAAAAGAAAACCAGCAGGGTAAAGTGCTGAATTGCTGTTAATATAGATCGCTGCACTTGTGAAATTTTGCTTTTGGAGAGCCCTGATAAGTTGGAGAAGCCTGACAAATAAAAGGGGGATGATATTTTGAGCAAGGTTGAAATGCCGTTGATGTCTGAGAAGGCCAGTGGAAAATTTGCAGATGGGTTAGTTTATTATGAGAGATATGGCAAAACTATCTGCCGGAGATATGTAAAAAATGATGGCGGGGATAGCGAGGTTTTAAGGAAGAATAGAAATCTATTTAAAGAGGCAATTGAGTTTGCAAAATTGCTGACTGCTGACGATAAAGCAGCCTGGAATAAGATGAGCCAGGGCACGACTTTAAATGGACATAATCTCTTTATGAGAGCTGCCATGAATTCCTTTCATCAGGGTCATGATTTTAAACCAATTTATGGGGTTGAATTTACGACAGGGCCTGAGGATTCCAGGGGTTCTGATAGCTCTGATGGTTCTGAGGTTTCTAATGGTTCTAATGGTGCTGGAGCTGATAGGGTAATGCTTGAAGTTAATTATCAGGCCGAAGCTGACCTGGAATATTATCTGATAGTTGGTGAGGGCAGCTTTGCTAACTGGGATGGCGGTGATACCCTTACCGGCATTGGTGAATTTGATGGGCTTGAGCGGAGAGTTGAGGGGCTAACTGATTCTGAGGGGAAAGGTAGTTTTTTAGTGGATGGATTGGAGCCTGATAGAGATTACTGGTTCCGACTGGTCAGGCCTGAAGGTGACGGGATCTCAGCTGTTTATGAAATTTGCAAGGCTGATTATTAGGCTTAAACCAGTAATAAATTGCGAGTGAGTTAAAAGCTGATTCAAACTGGTTTAATTTAATTGAAATTATATTTGAGCCTGGTTAAGAGTTGATTAAATATTTATTAAGGACTGGCTGAGGGTTGATTGAAAGTGTGTCGGGACTGGGGTGGTACTGGGGAGATACTGGGTGAGTACTGGGGAGATACCGAACCAGGTCTGAACTCTAATTAAATTCTAGCTGATTTATAATTGGGAGAGCTTATTATCTGGCCGCCTAAAAAAGTGCTATAAAAGAAATAATCCCACCGGCTGATGGGATTAATATTTTATTTAATTTTCTCCAGTATTTTATTTTCTGATAAATTATATATCTTCTCATCTATTGTAATTCCATCTGGAAAGCCGTATCTGGCTTTAAAGGAATTTTTTATCCGGCTGGAAACTTTTTTGGCATCCTCACATTCTAGATTGGCCAGGAGAACTATAAAATGTTTTTTATTCCAGCGGGTGACGATATCGCCGCTTCTTAAATGATCAGCTAAAAGCTTTAAAAACTGGGTACCAATATTATCTACATGATCAAAATTCATCTCCTGCTGTCTTTCCCTGGACTCTTCTTTAAATCTAAGGTGGATTATACATCTATTTGGGCCATCCCGCTGGCAGCGCCTCTTTTCCAGCTCATAAAGTTCTAAAAACTTATCAGAGGAACAGAGATAGGCTCCTTCTTTGTTGATTGATTTATCAATACTCCGAAGAAAATCCTCTGGCTGGTCAGTCCTTTCAATTTCAAGTTCCCTGAATAAATTTCCCAGCATAGGAGGCAGGATTAGACCATTATCCTCATACATAGCCGTTATCTCCTGATGTTTAGACCTGGCTTCACTTTCCCTGCCTGCCCCGATTAACGCCTCAAGATAACCAGTAATTATATCTTCATCAAATTTAATTAATTTCTGAATCTCATCATAAAACTCCAGTAAAGTTTCATATCTGTCTCTTGTTTTTAAATAATCGTCAAGCTCCAGCGCTGTATTTTTAAGGAGGTCCCGGTAATAATTTCTGGCAGACCAGAGCCATTCCTCTGAGCGGGCTTCCTGGAGATAATCCCCCTGGTAGATTGAAATGGCCTCGGCAAAAACCTTATCTGCCCCTTCTATAGAGTTATTTACGAGCTCAGTTACCTGCTGGCATTTATCTTCAAAAACCTCTGAATCAAGCCAGTAATTGGCATTTTCATTAAAGGTATAGGCCGAGCCTGTGGTCTGAATAAAATGGCCGTTATCATGGCCTGTATATTTGTTCAGCAAACTCCTGAGCCTGTAGACTAATGCTGAAAGAGAGCTTTCCGGGTCATCATTATTATTTAAACCTAAAATCATTATCAGTTCATCTCTGGAGATCTCCTGATTATTAAAGGTAATTAAATACTGAAACAATTTCCAGCGCTTGCTTGACTTTTTAATATTATTAGTAATAATCGACTCACTGTTTGCAACCTTAAAGTTACCAAGTGTATAGATTTTCAGCTCTCCTGCCATCTAATAATAAACCTCCCTCATGTTCTATTAGCACTAGAAACAATTTCCTTTATATCAATATACCAGATATAACTAAAAATTTAAATATTAAAAACTGTTATACTTTCCTGTAACGCTTTTTATTACAACTTACATTTTTTATATTTTCCTGTATTCATAACCTAACATTATATCCGGCGGTGGCAAACTTTCATTGTACTTTTCAACTATCCTGCCTACAACCTTTTTAAGTTCTTCTTCATCAATATCGACAAACATCAGCAGATATTCTCTGGGCTTAAGCCTGGTTAATAAATCATAGGATCTTAAATTATCAAGGAGATTTTTATATAAAATTCTTTCAGCCTTAATCATTTTCGAAGGGCTCCTCCGGTTCATCAGCTTAAAGTCCACCAGATAGAGGTCTCTATCTTTCCGGCGATTTCTCCTTCTTTCTAAATTAACTATTTTCGAAAAGGTTAAGGGACCGCATTCAAAGGCTTCTTTACCCTCTACCTCATCAGCAAGCATCTCATCCATGCTCTGATTATTTTCCTTTGAAATCAAATCTGAGATCTCCTGCTGTAATTTCTCTGGGATTTCAACTTCAAAATTATTAAAGATAGACATAGCCTCTTCAGCTTTGATTACCGCCTGGTCTGGCCTCTTTATTTCTTTTAATGACTGAATCAGCCTGTAATAAAACTCTACATTGATATTATCTACCTGCAGACCTGTTTCAAAGAGGTTAATAGCCTCCTGATAATCTCCCTGTCTTCTATGGATCTCAGCAGCTGACTTAATAATTTCAACAAACTTTTTTCTATATTCCTGGCGAATACTTAATAATTCTTTAGATACCAGCTCAATATTCTCCAGAAAATCACCTTTATAGAGTTCGATTGCCTGCTGATAATACCTGAGAGCTTCCTCTGAATTTTCTTCCCCTGCCCGTTTAATCAGATTATCAAATTTTTCAGTATCCAGCCAGTAGGGACTGCCGGCATTAAACATATAGCCGCCATTCTCGCTAAAAATGTAATTACCCTCTCTATTTTTGATATCCTGTCTCAGCCTGTAAATTAAGGCCCTCAGAGCCTGATTGGGATCAGAGCTATCAGTTAAATTCAGCTCCTTAAATAACTTGTGATCAGAAATCCTCTCTCCCCGGTTAAAAACTAGAATGAAAAATAAGCGCCAGCGCTTTCTAAGTTTTGGCCCCTGATCTGAGAATATAGTCTTATCTCCTTTCTTTATAATAAATTCACCTAAGGTATTAATAATTAAGTTTTCATAATTAGGAACCATTTTAATTTTCCTTCCCTATTTATATTAGTGTAAAACCGGACCGGTTTTGTGACATCTTTAGAGGTTTTTTTCCCAATAATTTTTCTTAGGCAGCACTTTTTCTGAAGCTGTATAAAAATGAACCTCATCAATTACTGAATAAATCTTTTCATATTCTTCTCTGATATTAAAATCTTCCACCTGCTCCTTGATCCTGCAGTTACAGCTACCCTCAGGGTTATATAATGTGCACTGGTCATTTAAAAACTTCCTGATCTTCTTCCGGGACCTTGAAACTATCTTTCTTACAGTCGCCTCTTTTTTATCCATAATCTCTGCAATCACCTGATAATCCAGTTCCGCCCCATCTCTTAAGACATAGGCAACCTTCTTTTCCGGGGTCAGACACTGCAAAATAGCGGTCAGACAGCGGTCACACTGTTCCTTAAGCCAGAGCCTGCCGTCATAATCTATCTCTTCAGGAATCCTGACATCTGGACCATCAAAACAATGCTTTAAAAAATTTTCATCATAAAATTTTTTATTAGGCCAGTATTTACTGATAGTTCGATAGGCAACTTTATAGATCCAGGTTGAAATTTTTGATTCTCCCCGAAAACTTTCAAGACTTTTTAGAACTTCATACCAGGCTTCCTGGGCAGCTTCCTCTGCCAGATGGCTGTCTGGTATAATCCTGTAGGCCAGGCTGGAAACCAGCGGTCCATACTCCTCTACTAACTCCTCAACAGACAGATCCTCACAGGCTATCTCCACTATTAATCCCTCCCTGGAACTCAAATACTGTTAACTACTATTACTTAAATTATCAAATAAACATTATTTATTCTTGGATGCTATCAATATAATTCTCGAAGGATAGGATTTCTCCTTCATCAAAAAGAAAAAAATCACCTTGTTTTTTCAGTCTATCCCAGAAGATTATAAAAGACTGTAAAGAAATGAAAAATACTGCCACCTAACACAAATATATGCCAGATAGCATGGTTATATTTCAGCTTTTTCTTAACATAGAAGATAGTTCCAGCTGTATAGAATAATCCGCCGATAAATAAGAAGATAAGACTGGCTGTCGGCAGATTATAGATTAAATCTCTAATTACCAGAATGCTTAACCAGCCCATGACCAAATATAGAACCAGTGAGATCCTCTTAATTTTTTCAAAACAGATAATATTTAAGGTTATTCCCAGCACTGCTATTGCCCAGACAGCAATAAAAACAATCCTGGACCAGAGCCCATCCAGGGTGGCCAGGGTTATCGGGGTATAGGTCCCGGCAATCAGTAAATAGATCGCTGAATGATCAATTATTCTTAAGACATACTTGGCCTTCCCCTGGGGAAAGCTGTGATACAGGGTTGAGGCCAGATAAAGAATCACTAAGGTCGTTCCATAGATACTGTAAGATATGATATGCCTCATTTCGCCATAGAGGTTGGCCATTACAACCAGGACCCCGGTTGCAGCCATGGCCATACCCAGGCCAACTCCATGTAAGACTGCATTTACCAATTCTTCTTCATAGGTCTCTGCCATCTATTTCAGCTCCTTTTAATTTATTTCAGCTAATTATTCAGCTAAATTTTTGATTACGATTAAATCAATTATAACATAGTTTGAGATTTTATTTAATATAAACTTGACATATGAGCTATGGTTTAATATAATGTTTAGAAAACTATTAGAAACAGGTTATCTAGAACTTCTTTAGGAAATATATTCTTTAGCAGAGGCTGCCAGGAGGTAATCAAATGATAATTAATTCAGGGGAAGGCTTAATCGGGAATACTCCAATTATAAAAATAAATAATTTAATTCCAGCTGAACTGCCTGATTTTTATCTGAAGCTGGAATATCTAAATCCTGCCGGGAGTATTAAAGATCGACCGGCTTTTGAAATGCTTAAAGCTGCTGAAAGATCAGGCCTGCTACCTGCAGATGGTGGAGGTCTAATTCTGGAAGCTTCCAGCGGCAATACTGGAATCGGCCTGGCCAGAGCAGCAGCTATTTTAGGCCATAAAGCTATTATTGTGCTGCCAGAAAAGGCCAGCCAGGAACGGCGCCAGTTAATGGCGGCCTTCGGGGCAGAAATAATCATCTCCCCTGGTGACAGAGGCATGAAAGGGGCTTATGAGCTCTGCCAGGAGCTGGAAAAGGATTATCCTGATGCCTTCAGGCCGGATCAATTCAGTAACCCTGCCAATCCTGAGGCTCATCGTAAGTCGACTGGCCCTGAGATCCTGGAAGCTTTCGGTCAGGGACTGGACCTCCTGATCACATCCTGTGGTACCGGTGGTACCCTAACCGGTACCGGCAGTTATCTTAAAGAACAGATACCAGGTCTGGAACTGGTAACCTATGAGTCTGTCTGTGCCCCTGTCTTAAGCAAAGGCCGGCAGGGCAGTCATAATATTCCAGGCACCGGCCCAGGTTTTATTCCAGAAATACTGGACCAGTCCCTTTATGATCAGGTCCTATTGTTGGATGAGGATGATGTTTATAATATCCAGCATCAGCTGACTGTCCAGGACGGCCTCTTTTTAGGTCCCTCTTCAGCAGCCGGTATTGCTGCTGGTCTGACAATTGCTGAAGAATATCCAGCGACTGCAAATTTTTTAATCATTGCCCCTGATGGAGGGGAGCGTTATCTCTCAGAGCTTTTCCCAGAATAAATTTTAAGCAACTAAAAATCCCTGGAGCAGTCCTAAAAGGAACTGTCCAGGGATTTTATATTATAGTTATTTTTAACTATTTATAATAATTAGTTTAATCAGCACCTTCAGCTGCTAACTTCTGGTCCTCTTCAGTCCATT
>CAZLCX010000031.1:15360-22704 GCA_964558325.1 uncultured Halanaerobiaceae bacterium
TAATTAGTTTAATCAGCACCTTCAGCTGCTAACTTCTGGTCCTCTTCAGTCCATTCAGCAAAACCAATTCCAAGATAGCCATAGGCTATTGAAATTAGAGGTGTTAGCAAGTTAAAGAATGCAAATGGAGCATACGTTAAGGGACTGATTCCTAAAACCCCATACATAAAGGCACCACAGGTATTCCAGGGAATTAACGGTGATGTTACTGTACCTGATGATTCTACTATCCGGGATAGATTCTTAGGATGGGCTCCAACTTCCTTAAAGGCATGGCTAAACATCCTGGCCGGTAGAATTATCGATAGATACTGATCTGCAGTTACCAGATTAACAAAAATTGCTGTAACGTGGGTAACAAGGGAGATGTTACCATAGGTCTTAGCCTTCTTAAGGATGTTTTCTAAAATAACTGCCAGGAATCCACATTTCTCAAGAATACCACCTAAACTTAAGGCAGATAAAATTAAGGATATTGTCCACATCATCCCATCCAGACCACCGGCATTCAGGAGTTCATCAACATGCTCAACCCCGGTATCAATAGAGAAACCATAATGCATGGTATCAAGTACAGTACCAAGACCGGCACCCTGAGCCAGCATTGCTGTAATTCCACCAATAACTGCACCACCAATCAGAGCAGGTATCGGAGGAACTTTTAAAATAATCATGACAATAACAAGTAGAGGAACAAACATTAATACCGGGCTAATCCAGAAATTAGCGGATAAAGTGCTTGTTATCTCCTCAATAGCACCAAGATCAAGTTGCTGACCGGCAAACTGCATCCCGATAATTGCATACAGAACCAGCGTAATAATAAAAGCTGGTACACTTACCATCAGCATATGTCTTACATGCTCAAAAACATTTGTATTTCCCGCCGCTCCAGGGGCCAGATTGGTTGTATCAGATAGAGGCGAAATCTTATCGCCAAGATAGGCACCAGAAATAATTGCGCCACCGACAAGTCCTGGTGGAATTCCAAGTCCAGAACCTATACCAACTAAAGCAACTCCAATGGTACCGGCTGTAGACCAGGAGCTGCCCACAAATAAGGCAACAATGGCTGTCATTATTGCTGCAGCAACTAAAAATATCTGGGGGGATAAAATCTGGAGACCATAATAAATCATTGTTGGTACAATCCCACTCTGAATCCAGGAACCAATCAACATACCAACAATCATTAAGATGATAACAGCCTGTAATCCAGTCCTAATACCATCAAAGATTCCCTCTTCAATTACATCCCACTGAACACCCATTCTGACTGCAACTATAGCTGCAAATGCTGCCGCTAGTATAATTGGGATATGGGGATCAATTTCCAGTACAATTATACTGAGACTCAACACTGCAACCAGAAATAAAATCGGTATAATAGCCTCAGTCATCGTCGGCATTCTTGGTAAATCTTCATACTCTTTACTCTTTTCTTTTGCCATTATGTAACCTCCCAAATTATAATTAAGTATACTTAAAAATAAAGTATTGAAAGAATATTATTATTTACTATTATAAGTATTATGAAGAAATTAATCAAGTTATAAAAATTATCTGAGAACTCAAAAAATACTCTTAGAGCTAATTACTACCCACTAAGGTAGTTATTCTTATTAATTTGTATTTTTAATAATCTAAATCATTTTATTTACCTTTTAATCCGGAAAAAAGCTGACAGCCAAAAGCCATCAGCCCTTAATTTTGATAATCATCTAATTTTTGGAACCAATCTTCCATTTTCTTATAATGAGACCCTTCCCAGTAAATTTTACCGCAGTTCTGACAGATCTTAAACCTCTCAAAATATTTCTTAGTTTTTGGCTCAAGGCGTTCAATTATCTCTTCTTTATCAATCTCAACTAATTCGCCGTTGCAGTTAGTACATCGACTCCCATTACCTTCATAATAATCAGCTAAATTATACCTTTCAGCCACCTCATATAACTGGGCCCGGGGCTCATCATTATGAATAAACTGACCATAAATAACTTCTTTTCGCATTAAAACACCGTGATCTCTGGTTAAGATTATCCTGTTTTCATTCACACCGATCTCAACTATCTCCTTATCTTTAAGGTCGTTTCGATAAATAGTATCAAAATTAAATCGCCTTAAATATTTGGCCAGTTTGCCTAAATGAACATCAATAACAAAGCTTGGTTTACCAGAGTATGGTTCCCGTAACCTGCAAGCTTCTGTCAGCTCTAACTGATAAAAATGAGGATAAACAGCTAGCCTGTCATCAGCCTCTACCAGATAGGAAAAATCAACAGGCCGATTATTGGCTAAAATCATTTCTACCTCAGTATGGGGAACTCCAACAGTTTCAATCCTATCCTTAACACTCTGCCTGCCCTTAAAGCGATGGCGATAAGGCCTCTTCTGACTATCAACCGGTAAAAATTTATTTAACCTCCCATAAAATCGAAAATATAATTCTTTCATCTTTACCCGGCACCACCACCGCCGCCACCTGCTCCACCGGCAGCACCTCCAGAGGTTGCAGACGTAGAGGCAACTGCGGCATAAACAGCAGTCATTGTATATTCAACAACTTCAATGGCCTTTAAAGCCCCCTCAAGACCCTCAACAGCCAGCCAGTGAGGGACTTCCAGTGATTCAGCCTGTTCCTCAGAAATATTCTTCTCAATTTCTTTCCTATATTTCTTGAACTTACTTCCTGTCATTTGATTATCAACTAAAAGCCAGCTCAGATTACCTAAAATCAATTGAAGGGCTGCCAGGCTATCAGTTTTAACAAGTTCATCCAGCCTCTCCCTTCTTTCGTCTATCTCATTATCAATCCTTTTTCTCATTTTGATTGCTGTATCAGTCAGCGGTACAATCACTGCATAGCGGATAAATTCTCCGATTGCCAGGATACCGGTAAAGGCTGCCGGCAGAAAAGTAATCACCCTTTCACTAATAATAAAATCTAAAAGCATCCCAATACATATTGCCATTAATATTAATGCCAGGAGCATACTGGTATTTTTAAGGCTTTTTCTGTGATCTGACTGCCAGTCCTTAACTATCGATTTATCCTTATAATTATCAACAATCTTTTTCCAGAGAGAAGTCTTTGAAATTACCTTCTCCAATTTTTTATCACCATCACTAATTTCATCAAATAAACCGCTAAAAACTTGCAAATCATCAATCTCATCAGTCTGGTCTATCTGTTCAGTCTCTTCAGCTAAAGCCAGCTTAATTTCAGCCTTTTCGCCGCCAAAAAACTTATCCTTGACTTCCACCTGCAATTTTAGCAAATTCAATTTACCGAGATAAAAAATTAACGCTGCCAGCATCCTAGCACCTTTATTACCAGAATAATCATGGAGTAAAAGTTTCTCAGGAAAGCTTAACTTATTATACTTAACAATTTCAGCATCAACCAATTTCATATTATTATTTTCAGGCTTCATTACACGATAACTATCTATAACCCGATAAATAACCAGCACCAATCCTAGAATTAAAAGGCCAATTAACCAGGAGGAATAATCCCAAATTGAAGCCTCTACAGGCATGGCTACCTGTTCTTTGAAATTAAAATTTAAGCGCCAGCCATCTCCAGCCTCAATATTGCTCTTTTCAAAATATAATTCCCGATCATTCCTGGCAGCAGGTTCTCCACCCTGACTAACTGCTAAATCTTCCGGGCTTTCTGGCAGGTTTATTCTGACTTCAGCATTTTCAATTGGTACCTCCCAATCAGTTCCAATAGCCTGCCAGTCAACTATATTCCTGTCATTTTTACTTATCAGGCCCTCTCTCCCTGCATACTCTATGCTGAAGGTTGCAGAGTCTGAAGTTAAGGGGTATTCCCAGTCAACCTCAAGAGAATTACCATCATTTACATTGTAATCAACTAATGGTTCATCAGCTGAACTGATTGAAATAAAATCAATCTCAGAAAATCCCTGGCCAGGAACCTCCCGGTGGGCAGTAGAAAATTCACCTTCGAGAAAATTATATTCAATCTCCTCTGTGATTAGAAAATCTCCATCCTGATTAACTTCCATCTCAATAATATAATTTTCAATTCTATAAGACTGCTGTGCTTCTATTGAATTTAGATTCAAACCTAGAGCCAGTATTACTATTAATATTAAAATGCCAAAAGTTAGTTTCCTATTCAAAATTAGACCCCTCCTAATAGCTCCTGAAAATTTAATATTTTAAAGCCATCTTATTTCTAAAATTTCCAGACTGGCTTAGATTATTTCCATCAACATCTGCAGTAATTCAAAGTTCTCGCCAACCCGGCCAGGCCGGTGGGCATCTGAACTAAAAACAATATCCAGTTCTTTATAACAGGCTAACTGTAAGATATCCAGGGCTGGATATAACTCATTAACCGGTTTATTTAAACCATTAGTATTTATTTCCAGCCTGGCCCCCTGATTTTTAATAGAATCCAGTACCGGTTCAACCATTTCAAGTACAAGTACCCGGTCTTTAATCACATAATCAAAGACTTTGATCAGATCAAGATGGCCAATAATCTCAAATAACCCAGTATTAACTGCCTGATCCAGTAGGCTGTAGTATTCTTGATATGACTTAACCAGGCCGTCATAATCAAGTTCTTCCCACCTGTCTTTATATTTATAATAATCAAAACTCCAATCCCCTAAATCATGAACAGAACCAATTGAATAGTCAAAGGGATAACTGGCCAATATTTCTTTTATTTCATTATCCCTACCAGGGGCATAATCAAATTCTATCCCAATAAAAACGTCAATCTCAGCCTCTCTTTTTATCTTCTCCATATTTTCAAAATTAAACTGATCTAAGTAGATTTCATGATCGGTAAAACCTATTCCATCAAGGCCCTTGATTTCGGCAGCGGTAACAAAATCCTGAAGCCTCTCCAGATTCTGACAGGGCTTAACTTCCTCTTCACCATGACTGTAAGGATGAGTATGCCAGTCAATTAATTTCATCTATATCAACACCTTTCTTAAAAAACAATCTTTTTTAAAATTTTGTCCTTATGATGATTATACTTTTTAAAGCTAAAATATGCAAGAATCAGGACCAGATATGTTATAATCAGATAAAATAGACTTTTTAGAATAACTTTATTGAAAGGAGAATCTTTATGTCAGCAAAATTGCTAATAAATTTAAATAAAATAAAAAATAACATATCTTTCTGGCAGAATCTCTGCCAGCAAAATAATATTGATCTGATCGGTGTCGGCAAAGGCTGTCCTGCAAGTCCTGAGGTTGCAGAACTTATCGGCTATCATACTTCCTTTTATGGTGATTCCCGTTTAAACCGTCTGAAAAGCCTCAAAAAGTCAGGCAGCCGTTTTCCCCTGGCACTTTTGAGAATTCCGGCCTTAAGCGAGGTAATTGAAGTCGTCAAATATACAGATGTCAGCTTTAATAGCCAACTTAAAGTTTTACAGAAATTAAATCAGGCTGCCTGCAGCTTAAATAAAACTCACCAGATAATTTTAATGATAGAAGCAGGAGATCTCAGAGAGGGAATCTACCCACCTGAAAATGCCATTAAAATAGCAGCAGAAGTTGAAAATATGTCCGGCCTAAAACTTCTAGGTATTTCTTCTAATTTCAGCTGTTATGGTGGTATAAAACCTGACATCAATAACCTGACTGGTCTGATTCAAACTGCCAGAAAGATAGAGACAAAAATTAATAGAAAGCTGGAAATTATCTCAGGTGGCGCAACAACCAGCCTTCCTCTCCTTCTTGATAAGAAACTGCCTGCCAGGATCAACCAGCTCCGGCTTGGTGAAGCCTTACTATTAGGCCGTGATATTCAGGAGATCTGGGGCTATAAACTGCCTGAGTTGCAGACCGATAGTTTTATTCTTGAGGCAGAAGTAATTGAAGTTGAAACTAAACCATCAAAACCATATGGTGACAGCTATGTTGATGCTTTCGGCCAGGAACCAACCTTTAAAGACAAAGGTATGAGAAGACGGGCAATTCTGGCTGTTGGCCGAGCAGATTTAGTCTATCCTGACCAGCTCATTCCCTGTAATCAGGGAATCGAGGTCCTTGGAGCCAGCAGTGATCATCTGATACTGGATATCGAAAATTCAAAAAGATCAATCTCAGTCGGTAATAAACTTAAGTTCCAGTTATATTATGGCCCTATGCTTCATCTCAGTCAGTCAAATGATGTTGAAAAAGTTATTATTAAATAAAGAGCCAACCCGGAAATATTTGCCTGGATTGACTCATTAAATAATGAGGGGGATTAAATTTTTTGAACTTTATTTATAAAGCTCAATTATCCTTTCAATTAAAATTTCGTTTTCTTTCCTGCTGCCAACTGTAACTCTTATCATTCCAGGAACTCCCAGGGGGGCACCTGGTTTAATAATAATTCCCTTGCTCTCAAGCTCGGCAGCTGCCTCCCTGCTGTCTCCTGGTACAGCTATCAGTATAAAATTCGCTTCACTCTTAATATAATCTATTCCAGCCTTTTCTAACTCCTGGTATAAATACTCCCGCTCCTGCTGATTCTTAGCCCTGCTCATCTGGATATGCTGCTGGTCTTTTAATGCTGCTATTGCAGCCTTCTGAGCTATTCTATTACAGTTAAAAGTATCTCTTATTTGATCAAGATAATGAATAACCTCTGGCGAACCCAGGCCATAACCTACTCTCAGTCCTGCCAGGCCATAGGCTTTAGAAAATGTCCTTAAGATTATAAGATTAGATCTTTCTGCCAGCTCACCTAATCCCTGATAATAATCCCCTGATGTCATATATTCATGATAGGCCTGGTCAAGTACAATCAGGACATCCTCTGGAACCCTATCAATAAACTCCTTTATCTTATTTCCCTGACAGATCGTCCCAGTAGGGTTATTGGGGTCACAGATAAAGATCAGGGCTGTCTTTTCGTTAATTTCATCTGTCATCCTGTCCAGATCAAGCCTCAAATCATCATCAAGGGGCACAGCAACACCATTTGCCCCTTTTGACTGAATATAAAGTTTATATTTGGCAAATGAGGGATCAGGATAAATAATCTCATCATTCTGGCCATTGAAAAGCTCAACCAATAGCCCGATAATTTCATCAGTCCCATTCCCGGTAAAAACCATTTCTTCAGATAGGTCATAAAATTCTGCCAGAGCTTTCCGGAGCTCTGTTGCCTTGCTGGCAGGATATTCAGCCACCCTTGTCAACTCTCCAGAAATTACCTCTTTTACTTCTGGGGATGGCCCATAGGGATTCTCATTCGATGCCAGCTTAATAGGTTCCTTAATATTATATTTTTTTCTTATTTCTGATTTATCCTGTCCGGCCTCATAACCCTTTATCTGGGAAAGATTTGTTTCCA
>CAZLCX010000032.1:0-22133 GCA_964558325.1 uncultured Halanaerobiaceae bacterium
GATACTGGGGAGGTACTGGGGTGGAAGTGAACTAAAGCTAAATAAATATTTTGGACTACTTTGACTTTTGCAATTGGAATATTTAAAAGAAAAATATCTAAAGTTATCTCAAACAATAAGGATATTTTAATGGGAAAACTTTAATAAATTAAAATAGAAGCTAATACCAGACAACATATTAATATAAAAGAAGTTTCCCCATGATTTGTTTTCTTAAAAATGAGGAAACTTCTTTATACTTAAATTCTAATTTAACATGACTATTGGTTTTACAAGATCTCTGGGCTTATCTTTCATTAATTTAAATGCAGTTTCAATTTCATCAAACCCATAAAATCTATGAGTTATTAACTTACCTGGATCTAATCTGTTATATAAAACTAAGTCCCTTAGCTTTTCCATTCTAACTCTTCCACCTGGACACAAACCGCCCCTTATATCTTTATGTGCCATTCCATTACCCCAGTCCAATCGGGGAAGGGGGATCTCATCTCCTTGATCAAAATAGACAAGGTTTGCTATTGTTCCAGTAGGTTTTGTTATTCTAACAGCAGTCTTTAAGATGTCACTATGACCACCTGCAACTATTGTTGCATCTACACCTTTTTCTTCAGTAGCTGCCATAATCTGATCGCCAATATCACCATTCTTATAATTAATATGATCTGTCATACCGTAGTCTTTAGCAAGGTCTACACATATTTCTCTGCTGCCAACTCCAAATATTCTTGAAGCACCCCTTAATCTTGCCCCAGCAACAGCCATTAAACCAACTGGACCTATTCCTATAACAGCAACATTATCACCTAAACCAATCTTTGCAAGCTCAGAACCATGAAGTCCTGTCGTTACCATGTCAGTTAACATTAAAGCTGATTCAGTTGAAATGTCTTTATGGAGGTGGGCTAGATTTAAGTCAGCATGATTGACGTGAAAGCATTCACTAAAAACGCCATTTTTTAAATTGGCAAATCTAAATCCTGAAAGCATGCCCCCTGCATGCTGATGGCTTTTATCCTGAATATCCAGGCTATTCCAATCCGGTGTAATAGCCGGAACTATAACCTGATCTCCTGGTTTGAAATCTTTAACCCTGTCACCAACTTCAATGACTTCCCCAATTGCTTCATGACCAAGGACTAAATTTCTTCTTTCTCCAATAGCACCAGAATATACTGTATGAATATCAGAGGTACATGGTGATACAGCAATCGGTTTTAGAAGAGCGTCATAATCTCCACATTCTTCAACTTCTTTTTCAATCCAACCAACTTCGCCAACTTTTTTCATTGCAAAGGACTTAACTTTTGTGGACTGAGCAGTTGTTTCAATAGACATTTTACATCCCTCCTGTATATTTGTGAAATATTTATTTATTCTGTCCCTATTGTAACATCAATTTATATTAATTATCAACTAAATAACAGAAGTTTAACTATTAAAATAATTGTGAAAATAATAATTTTAAATTAATATACCTGAAAGACAGTAATTGTTTTTGTAAGACAAAATTTTACTTTGAAATTCTCAGTAATTATATTACGTAATATATAACAGTCAAATCAGCTCAAAAGACTCATTACATTTAAACGAGAATCAGCGAAAAGACTGATCTTACTCAATTTTGTTTTTTAAACTCATTATTAATATGGTTAATATAATTATTTTTCTTTAGAAAGAATTTGCCTTTTTTGGTTATTGTATTCCCTTTTCTACCTTTATTTATTTTAATGAAATCATCTTCTTCAAGGGATTTTATAATAGCCCTTAAATTATTTTCTGATATATAAAAATATAATTCTTTAAATTTTTTAAGCAGTGATCTTCTTCCAGTATCCTGGTTATCATTTTCCAAAATATAGATTAACTTTAAAACTATATTTTGTTTTATTTCTTTGTTGAAGTTAGTTTTATTTTTTAGGTAATCAGGTAAATTCTCCAGTCTTAATTCATCCTGGGAAAGTGTAGTCATATTTTTTAATACATTCTTGAGTTCTCGAATATTCCCAGGCCAATTATAATTATTGTAAAAAGAAATAAAATTTTGATTAATACCTCTATTAACTTTCCACTTTTCAAAAAAATATTCTATTAAAACAGGAATATCTTCTCTTCTTTCTCTCAATGAAGGAATATCAAATTGAAAAACATTTAGACGAAAATATAAATCTTTTCTAAACTTTCCTTTATCAACAAGTTCTTGTAAGTTACGATTTGTAGCAGCAATAATTCTGACATCAATTGGTATAATTGAATCTCCACCTATTCTCATAATTTCTTTTTCTTCGAGAACCCGTAGAAGCCTTGTTTGTAATGATAAGGGTAAATCCCCTATTTCATCTAAAAATAAAGTGCCCATATCAGCTCTTTCAAAAAGGCCAATCTTTCCTTCTTTTTTTGCCCCTGTAAAAGCTCCCTTTTCATAACCAAATAATTCAGATTCTAAAAGATTTTCAGGTAGGGTTGTACAATTAATAGCAACAAAGGGATTACCTTTTCGAAGAGAGTTATTGTGAATTGCTCCAGCAAAAAGCTCTTTTCCAGTCCCTGTTTCACCAGATAAGATTATAGTTGAGTTAGTTTTGGATATTTTTTTGGCTTTTTGCTTAGTAGCTATAAAACTTTTGTTTTTTCCAATTAAATCTTTGAATTCATACTTTGAATAGTAGCCTGTTAATTTTTTGGGCTGTTTTGTTCTTTTATTCCATTTATATTTTGCACCATACCAGAAAGTAGGTACCCGAAAAATATAGTTTTTAACTATTTGTTCGGCCTTTTTACGCTCTACTTCCAGGAGGCTAAGTATATCCATAATATTAGAAATATCAAATACTCTATTTCCAATAATTATGATTTCGGCATCTAGGTCTGGTAAAAAGTCATAGTTTTCTGGGGCAATGATATAGTCAATATCTTCTGGAATATTATCTAATCCTTTATAAAAAGAATGTAATTTTAATTGGTTTATTCCTAACTGATAAAGAAGGACAAGAGTATCATTTGCCATATATTGATTGATATTGGCTACAAGAGCTTTTTTATCTGCAGGTAATTTTTTCAAATTATCTAAAGCTTTTTTTGTTATAGTTCTTTTCATCATGAGTGTTGGAGCATTACATTCAATAATATCATATAATTTATCAAGTATATCTGGATCAGTAAATAATATAAGATCAGTCTTTTCGATTGTAGTTGGAGGGTTCATATCTGCACTGCGATAATCTATTTCAAAAAGGCCATTAAAAATTCTATTAATTTCTTTTTTAAAAAATAATGAGATTTTTTTATCGATAGCTAAAATAGTTATTTTTTTAGGCAAAATTATTTTCTCCTTCCTCTTAATTATATTTAATTTTTATGATTTAAAAATTATTAATTTTCATATATTTAAGTATATCTTTTTATTATTCTTTTAGTCAAGGGAAATCTAAGTTTATCCCCTTAATAATGGGGTAAATAATTTTTATTAATTGTTTATACCCCATATTTACATTATTTATTGCTGATAAATCAGATATTTACAGCTGGAATGATATATGCATATATATAATAGTAAGATAATCAAAATATAATTGATATTAAAAATTTAGCTTTAAAAGGAGGTGAAAAGGATTACAGTAAATATTAGCAGATTAAAAGAAAATTTAATTGAATTAGGCTGGATAGGCTATAAGGGAAATAATAAAGAAATGCCCTATGGAGATAAAGGTATAACCAGACTGGCTTATAGTGAAGAATATAAAAAAGCAGATAAACTTGTTGCTAGTTTAATGGAGGAGGCTGGGTTAGAAGTTTATCATGATTCAGTTGGTAATTTATTTGGTACTCTAACTGCTTCAGAAACAGATGAACATATTATGATTGGCTCACATATTGATACTGTTCCAGAAGGGGGAATGTTTGATGGTTCTTTAGGAGTTTTAGGTGCTTTAGAGTGTGTACAGACACTTATAGAAAATAATTATTCTAATAATCATAACTTAACTGTAGTGGCATTTATTGGAGAAGAGGGGACTGAGATAGGAGGAACCTTAGGAAGTAGATGTTTTACTGGTGATATTGAATTAAATAAAAAAGAGATAGAATTCTTTAAGGATAAAGGGATTGATTCTGAAGATCTTAAAAAGTCTAGAATTCATAAAAATAATGTTAAAAATTACTTAGAAATGCATATTGAGCAGGGGAAAGTTTTACAAACAGAGGATGTTTCAATTGGTGTAGTTCAGGGGATTGTTGGTATAGCCCGTTATAAAGTTACTGTAATAGGTAAGGCAAATCATGCTGGTACCACTCCTATGAAGTTAAGGGATGATGCTCTAGTAAAAGCAAGCAAATTAATAACTAAAATTAATAAGATTGTTAATGATCTTGCTGGGGGTCTGGTTGGAACAGTCGGGACAATTGAAGTCGAGCCAGGAGCAGTTAATGTAATACCTGGAAGGGTAGAGTTTACTGTAGAATTAAGAGATATGGAAAAAGATAAAATGAATATTGTTATGGAAAATATAAAAGAGGGTTTAGATGAACATGAATTGATGATAGAGGATATTTTATATGAAGAAGGTGTTTATTTAAATAAAAAAGTCCAGAAAGCAATAAAGAGCTCGGCTAAAAAAATGAATTATGATTATAAAGAAATGATTAGTGGAGCAGGACACGATGCAAATCCTCTTTCTAAAGTTACTTCTACAGGAATGATTTTTGTTCCAAGTCATAGAGGAATAAGCCACAGCCCTGAAGAGTGGACAGACTGGAAAGAAATTCAAAAAGGAATGGAAGTTATGTTTAAGACAATAAAGAAGCTTGATAAATCTAATTAAGGAGTGTGAAAAATGAGTAGACAAGAAGCCAGGAGTCAAAAGAAATGGTATCAAAAAATTCCTAACGCATATGTTATTTTATTTATAATTTTAATTTTTGTTACAATCTTAACTTATTTTATTCCAGCTGGAGAATTTGCCAGGGAAGAAGTTAACGGTAGAATGGTTGTAATTCCAGATAGCTTTGAATTTGTTGAACAAAGTCCAGTGGGTTTATTAGGATTGCTGCAGGCAATTCCTGAAGGAATGATTTCAGGGGCTAATATTATTTTTATTGTCTTTTTTGCTGGAGCATTATTTAATACTATTGAATCTACGGGAGCTTTAGAAAATGGGTTAGGAGTTATTGTGCAGAAACTTCAGGGAACTTCTAATGCAGGCACAAAAATGATCTGGATTATGACCTTTGTTTTTGGTGCCCTGGGTGCAGTGGTAGGATTTGAAAATAATATAGCTCTGGTTCCAATTGGGGTTATGATTGCCTTAGCTATGGGTTATGATTTAATTGTTGGCTCAGGAATAGCTATCGGAGGTATCGGGCTTGGATTTGCAACTTCACCAATTAATCCTTATACTGTAGGTGTATCTCATTCAATTGCTGAGCTGCCAATGTTTTCTGGTTTTGGGTTGCGATTTATTTTTATGATAGCTTCCCTTGTAGTACTGGCTCATCATACAACGAGTTATGCCAGCAAAGTAAAAAGCGGGAATAAAAAGAGTTTAGTTGCAAATGTAAATACTGATGACCTGGAATTATCAAAAAGTATTGATGAATATAAATTAAATAACACCCATAAAGCTGTAATCCTTATCTTATTTGGGATTATTGCAACTATTATTTATGGAACGCTGCAGCATGAATGGTATATAATAGAGATCTCAACTGTATTTATGATAGGAGCTATTTTAACTGGTTTTGTTGCCAAATATAATTCTGATAAGATAGTCGAGAAAATGATTGAAGGTGCATCACGTTTGACAAGTGGGGCGCTTATAATTGGTGTTGCCAGAGGGTTGACAGTTATTTTAGAAAATGGAAGAATTGGGGATACTATTACCTATGCTTTGTCTTCACCTTTAGAACAGTTTCCACCACTTATATCAGGTTGGTTTATGACTATTTCTCATTCTATAATTAATTTTTTTATTCCAGGAGGTAGTGGCCAGGCCATGGCAACAATGCCTATTATGGTGCCATTAAGTGATATAGTTGGTTTAACTCGTCAGACAGCAGTTCTGGCGTTTCAGATAGGCGATGGAGTAATGAATTTAATAGTCCCTACTTTAGGAGGATTATTGGCTATGTTAGCTCTGGCCAGAGTTCCCTTTGAAAAATGGTTTAAATTTATCCTGCCAATGGTGTTAAAAGTCTTAGTAGTTGGCTGGATATTTATTACAATAGCAACTTTAATTGGATATTAAAGCTATGGAGTATTTTTTAATGATTAACACAGGAATAGGGGGTAAATAATGACTGATAAAACAATCGCTACTTTTTCAATTGTGGCTTTAGATCCTGAAACAGGAGAATTAGGAGTTGCAGTCCAATCTAGATTCTTAGCAGTAGGCTCAATTGTTCCCTGGGCAGAAGCCGGAGTAGGTGCTATTGCCACTCAGGCCAGAGGGAATCCTACTTATGGTCCTAAAGGGCTTTCCCTCTTAAGAGAAGGAAAATCACCGAGAAAAGTAATAGAGATATTATTAAAAAATGATGAAGAAAAAGAGTATAGGCAATTAGGAGTTATAGATACTTCTGGTAATTCGGCTAATTTTACTGGAAGCGAGTGTCAGGGTTTTGCTGGAAGTATTAAAGGAACTAACTTTACTGCTCAGGGTAATATATTAGTTAATGAAAATACTTTACATGAAATGGCTTCAAAATTCAAAAATGAAGGAGGACGATTAGCTGATAGACTTGTGAGTTCTTTGAAAGCAGGCCAAAGAGCTGGAGGGGACAGCAGGGGAAAGCAGGCTGCAGCCCTTTATATAGTTAAAAAGAATGGAAGTTATGGCGGATATAGTGATAGGTATATTGATTTGAGAGTGGATGACCATAATACCCCTATAAAAGAATTAGAAAGATTACTTAATTTATTTTATGAAACCTTTGAAGCATAATTAAATAGATATTCAAGGAAAAGTTATTAGGTTTGGATTGATTGTTTTAATGATTAATAAAAAATAAATTTATATAGTTCTTTTGTTGATTTAGAGTTATTTTAAAGGTATATATTTGAATTAAAAGGTGCTAAGTGAACCAGCTGTGAATTAGGACTGGGGTGATACTGGGGAGGTACTGGGGAGATACTGGGGAGATACTGGGGTGGAGCCGAACCAGGGTTTAATTAATTGGGTGTAAGAATTAATCTTTAATTTTATTTATATTGAAAGGTTTTATTTATTGTAATAGAAAATTCCACTGGCTCTGATATTAATAAGAGGTCAGTGGAATTTATTATTTGAATATTGATTTATAGTTTATTTGGCTTTGGCGGGCTCCATGTTGATTTTGTTGCCTTTGATAAAGTTATTATTCATGGTGGCTAATACCTGCTGGCTATCTTCCCGAGGAACTTCTACAAAGCTGAAGTTTTCATAGATATCGATGGCGCCAATATTTCCGCCAGCAATGCCAGACTCTCCGGCAATAGTTCCGACAACATGACCTGGGGTTAGATGATCTCTGCTACCTGCATTTATAAAGAAGCGGACCATGCCAGGTTCTGCTCCTGTATCCCCAAAGGTTTCAAGGGTTTCAGATTCTTCTTCCTGCTGATTTAATGATTTCTTTAATAAAGCAGCAGCAATCTCTTTAACTGAGTAATCACTATTAAGAGAAGCTTCTATCATGCTAATGTATTTGCTTAGGTCTTCAGATTCAATATACTCGGTGATATCATCAATTAAATGTTTGAATTTAATTTTTTCAATATCATTTAGAGTGGGGATATTACCCTTATCAATTCTACTCTTTGTATGACGTCTGATTTTATTTAGTTGATTGTTATCTCTTCTGGCTACAAAGGAGAATGCTTTGCCGCTATTGCCTGCTCTACCTGTTCTGCCAATCCGATGGACATAATAATCGGTATCCTGGGGCAGATCAAAATTAAAGACAGCCTCTACGTTATCAACATCGATTCCCCGGGCTGCAACATCGGTTGCTACCAGTACTTTAATTTTTTTATCTCTAAAAGCTGCCATTACTCTATCTCTCTGATTCTGATTGAGACCTCCGTGGAGGCCGTCAACTAAATAGCCATCTGCCATTAGTTCTGAGGTGAGTTCATCGACCATTTTTCTGGTATTACAGAAGACTAATGCTAAATTAGGATTATGGTATTCCAGCAATCTAGTCAGGGCCATAAATTTATTTTTTCTTTTTAATTTCAAATAATATTGATCAATACTTGGGACTGTCATTTTTTCTTTGGCTACTTTTATAAACTGAGAATTTTTCTGGTATCTTTTACTTAATTTATGGATAGAATTTGGGATTGTTGCTGAGAAGAATAGAGTCTGTCTATCTTCAGGAATATCTCTTAAAATAGTTTCAATATCATCGATAAAACCCATATCCAGCATAACATCGACTTCATCAAGGACAAGAAAATCAATACTATTTAATTTTAATGTGCCTCTCCGCATATGGTCCATAACCCGGCCTGGGGTTCCAATAATTATCTGAGCTCCTTTATTTAAAGACCTTATCTGTTTGCCTATACTTTGACCACCATAAACTGGCAGGGTTTGAATTCCATGCTTGTACTGGGCAAGATTTTTAAGTTCTCTGCTAACCTGAATTGCTAATTCTCTGGTTGGGCATAAAATAATCGCCTGAGGTTTTTTTAAGTTTTCATCTATCTTTTCAAGTAATGGTATTCCAAATGCCGCTGTTTTTCCGGTTCCTGTTTGAGCTCTGCCAATAATATCTTTGCCCTTCATGATTTCAGGGATTGCATTCTTCTGGATGGGGGTTGCTACTTCAAAACCCATATCATCAACTGCTTTCAGTATTTCATATGAAAGCCCTAACTCTGTAAATTTAATTTTATTCAATATATCTTCACTTCCTATTTTTTATTTTTATTAAACATTAAAAAACCCTGACCACATTACATATAGTCAGGGAATAGTTGCTATATTATAAATTAATTTTTATTTTATTTAAACTGCAACAACGTTTTCGGCCTGTGGGCCGCGGTCTGCTTCAACGACTTCAAATTCAACTTCCTGGCCTTCTTCTAAAGATTTGAAACCTTCGTCCTGGATAGCTGAATAATGTACGAATACATCATCGTCGCCTTCTCTTTCAATAAAGCCAAAACCTTTTTGATCATTAAACCATTTTACTGTACCTGTGTAAATCATTAAAATTTATTCCTCCTAATTTTTCTAAAAAAGCAAGAAGATTAGTTTTTTCTTGCCACTGCTAATAACTTTAACATAGATAGAATAAGAATGCAAGGGCTTTTTAAATTTAATCGCTTATAATGGATGGTTAGATGTAATAATAAGGTTTTAAGATAAGCAGAATTATATTGTGTAATTTTTTATCACATTTAGAGCTGGCTTTTTCGATGATATCTAATTTTTTTAACATAAAACTCTCACATTCAACTATTATAATCTTAAGTAGAATAAAAGAAATCATGGAGTTATGTTTCTGGAGGGGGTCAATTATTAGTTCATGTTGATTATGAACTGAAGTTTGGAAATCGATTTAAAAATAGGTTTAAAGGTTTTTTAAAAATTTTGGAGGTGCTTTAATTAAATGTTAAATAAAAATATATTTTTAGCTATGGTATTAAGTTTAAGTCTGATCTTTTTATTAAGTTCCCCTATAGCAGCAATAGATGCTGCAGTGGTAGAAATGGAAACAGTGACCCAGGAACATCCCGCAGCTGCTGATGTTGAAGCAGATTTACAGGAAGAAATTATGCAGGTACAGGAAGATTTTCAGGAAGAGGCTCAGGATTTAGATGCTGAGGAAGATGCAGAAGAAATGCAGCAATTACAACAAGAAATGCAGCAGGAAGCTCAAACAATACAGCAACAATTAAGTGATGATTTAATGGAAATAGTACAGCCTGATCTTGATAGTTTTAGAGAAGATAAAGGTTATGATTTGATTTTTATAGATGCAGCGGTTGTTAGTGGTGCAGAAAATGTTACTGAAGAATTTATAGAGTATGTTAACAATAAATAAGTTATTTAACCGATAAATAGGAAATTGTTTTCCTCCTCCATGTTTTCCCTGCCTTTCCCCGGGCAGGGTTTTTTGTTTTTGTTAGCAAATTTTATATTCACAAATATATTCGGTTTATTTTGATATATTTTGAATATTTCTTTATAATTTTAACACAAATATCTTTTATACTATAATTAACAATTAAAGATTAGTAAGTTAAAGGTAAGTAACTTATTTTCATTAAAATAAACAAGGAGGTGTAAATGATGACTAAATTTCAAAAAGCAGTTGCTCTTAGCCTTGTTTTAGCTCTGGTTGTATTTGCAGCGGCAGCCTGTGGAGTACCAGATGAAGAAGAATTTGAAGAAATGGAAGAAACAGAAGAAGAAGATCTTGGTTATCAGTTAGAAGTTGAAGAAAGTTTTGCTGAACTTGATTTTGAAGCAGAAACTGCAAGTCCAGTTAATGTAATTCTATAAACTGATTAACTAAATAATAAATAATAGATAGGAAAAAGCCCACCATTTTACCCCGGTGGGCTTTTTGTTTTCTTTTTATTATGATAAAATGTTATTTAGGTTCTATTTTATCCATGCCGCCAAGGTATGGTTTTAGTACTTCTGGAATTTTCACAGTACCATCTTGATTCTGATAATTTTCGAGAATAGCGGCAACAGTTCTACCGATGGCCAGCCCAGAACCATTTAACGTATGAAGATATCTTGTCTGGGAGTCTGGATCAGGGCGGTATCGGAGCCCGGCTCTTCTGGCCTGGTAATCTTCAAAATTAGAGCAGGAAGATATTTCTCTATAAGTATCATATGCTGGTAGCCAGACTTCTAAATCATAGGTCATGGCGGCTGAGAAACCAAGGTCTCCACTACATAATCTTACAACCCTGTATGGGAGTTCAAGGGCCTGGAGAATATCCTCAGCATCATTAGTTATCTTTTCGAGTTCATCATAAGAAGATTCTGGAGTAACGAACTTTACCATCTCAACTTTATTGAATTGATGCTGTCGAATAATTCCTCTTGTATCACGACCATGGGCACCAGCTTCTGCTCTAAAGCAGGCACTATAAGCTGAGTGATATATAGGGAGATCATCTATATCTAATATTTCTTCTCTATAAAGATTTGTTATAGGAACCTCAGCTGTCGGAATAAGATAATAATCTTCATTTTCAAGTTTAAACATATCGGCAGCAAATTTTGGAAGCTGTCCAGTTCCAGTCATACTATCTTTATTTGCAATAAAAGGTGGGAATATTTCTTTATAATTATGATTTTCTCTATGATAGTCTAGCATGAAATTAATAAGAGCCCGCTCTAAACGAGCACCTGCTCCTTTTAAAAATGTAAACCGGGAGCCAGTGACTTTAGTTCCTCTTTCAAAATCTAAAATATCAAGTTCTTCGCCCAGTTCCCAGTGCGGTTTGAAATCAAAATCAAACTCTCTAGGTTCTCCCCATTTTCTAATTAGTTCGTTTTCTTCTTCATTGTCTCCGACAGGAACATCTTCATGAGGAATATTTGGAATCTCAAGTCTAATAGAGTTTACATTTTTTTCAACTTCATCAAGTTCATTTTCAAAAGTTTTAATTCTATCAGAAACATCTTTCATTTCAGAAATCATTGGTTGTACATCTTCGCCAGCCCTTTTTAACTGACCAATTTTTTCTGAGGCTACATTTCTTTTATGTCTTAACTGTTCAACTTCATATAGAATGTCTCTTCTTTTATCGTCATATTCTAGAAAATCGTCAACTAATTCAGGATTTAACTTTCTTTTAGTCAGGGAATCTTTTACTAAATCAGGATTTTCTCTAATAAATTTTAAATCTAACATTATATTATCACTCCTTAAAAATATTAAACTATCATATGTAAAAAAATTAAAGAAAAAGACCCTCGCCAGAGATTGAGGCGAAAGCCTGTAAGCTTGGATAAAGCTTAACAGCTTTTATTTATATCCCTATTATATTCTGTATTATAATATATAAGAAAATGAAAAGCAAGAAGCTTTTATAATTTAAGAGGTGAAAGAAATGAAAGAGGGTAAATTAAAAATTAGAAGAATGAGACCAGGGGAAGAAAAGATGGTAAAGTCAATTGTAAAAGAGGTTTTTCCAGTTACAGCCTGGTTATTCTTTAATCATAAACCATCAACTTTAGTAGCCTTAAAAGAGAATGAGATTGTAGCAGGAATAGTTTATGGACAGTTTACTTATTCTAAAGATATTAGTTCCGGGGCTATTTACTGGTTATTTACTTCTCCTGAGCATCAGGGAGAAAAAATTGGGAGAAAGCTTGTTAGTGAAGCTATTAATAAAATGAAATTTGGAGGCTGCCAGGAAATTTTTACCTGTATTGAAGGGTATAATAGCTCTGCTTCTTATCTTTTTAGTAAACAGGGTTTTTCTAAATTATCTTTTTTTGCTCAGATCAAAAATTTTAGAATTAATACATTATATCTCTGGTATTATACACATCATCTCTTTGATTTAGGTCATCATCTCTGGTATCTGGAGATTAATGGAGATAATGATAGAACAGAAAATGTAACTAAAAAAGATAAAATTAAGTATAGAAATATTAAACTGTGGTTGTTTAACATTATTATAAGTTCATTAATAATGTTGATAGCATTTTTGAGAATAGACTTAATTGATTTAAGTATATATAATAAACTTATTGTTATTATAGGGATAGGAGTAACCTTTAGTATCAGAGATTTAGCAGGTATAATTGCTGGGAAGGGTTCAGGTTTAAAGCTAGAATATAATATCTGGGAAAGCGGTCAGATAATTTCAATTATAATGGCTGTATTTACAGGGGCGTATATTCCAGTACCAGGGACTTTTTATCCGGAAGGTGAAGACTGGTCATATCAGGATAAATTATCCGGACTTGCCAGGCAGTCACTGGCCAGTTCCGGGGCATTAATCGTTTTAGGTTTAATTTTAAAATTTGATTTTTTGGAAAGAACAAAGTTTATTGAAGTCTTATTAATGGCAGTAACAAATATGGTCATTTTTGATATTGCTTTACCTTTTTTTCCTTTTATAAGTTATAATGGCAGAAGAATTTGGGATTATAATAAAATAATTTGGTTTATTTTATTTGTTGGATTAATAGGATTTATCATAATTTAAATAAAAAATAGCCCCTGAAGTTTTCCAGGAGCTATTGAGAAGTCATTTGTTTAACTTGAATTAAAGTCCCATTGGTAATTTAGTTAATAAAACACTGGTTCTATCAATGTTTTTAATGGAATTTTCATAAAGCTCGCCACTACAGTGTGTACAATATTCATTGCTACTCCAATTAGAACTATGACAGTGAGGACAAATATTCTTTTTTTCTAAACTCATTACTAACACCCTTTCTTATAATATTATAGTCTTATAAAGGTTATATTATCTTATTGATTAGTATTATATAGGTTTAGATTTCTTTTGTAAAGGGTAAATTATTATGTTTAAATTTTTAGATAGTTTAGTTTCTCTGGCCACCTAGGCTCGCCATATAGGTTACAAATCTATCTTTTGAATTTATATTTAATAATTGGTTCATTCTTTCATCATCAAAAGCTGCAATTGCACAGACAGAGTAATTTATAGCTTCTGCTATCAAATATAAGTTCTGACAGATATGACCTCCGTCAAGATGAATATATCGAAATGATCTTTCGCTATATCTCCAGGAGGTTCGATAATAGTTAGCCACCCAGCAGAAAATTGCAGCAGCATCTTTAATAAATTTCTGGCCAATAGAACCTTTTATAAATTCTTCTGTTAAATTTTGATTATTTATCAGATCAATTTTATGTTGAAGTGGATTATAATAATAAAGTCCTTGAGGTAGTTTTTCAGTTTTATTTAAGTAAAAATAAGTATCAAATGGATGCCTGGCCCCTGCAGAAGGAACAGTTCTCATATTTCTTCCATCAGATAAGGTTTTTTTAATGCCCTGTGTATAGTATAATAGTATTGAAAGATCATTTTGATTTAAAGCAGAGTCTGAATAGGCTCTTCTGGATCTTCTCTTATCTAAAATATCAAAGATATTTTTTTCAGGGAGTTCAATTTCTTCTGGATTAGGGAGACTAAAGCTTTTAATTATACTTTCTGGCTGATTAATCATAGGGGGAGCAGGTTTTTCTTTGCTCTGATCAGAAGGACTAAGATTTTGATAATAGGTTGATTCTAGAAATTTTTGAACAGTTTTTTCCATTAATATGACCTCCTATTTTAATAGATCAGTTCTGATAAGTTATTAGTATTTTACCTAATAAAAATAATAAAAGCAACCTGGATAGTTTAATGATAGTTTAATACAATTTTTGCAGGATTTTATTGACTAATACAGAATAATAAAATATGTAGAGTTTTAAGATTTTAATTATTTGAAGGGGGCGTGGTTAAATAAATGTCAAAAGTATATGATGAAAAAAGAGAAGAAATTTTAAATGATTTAAGTGATATGAGTGAAATAGCGGAAGAAATGCTGCATAATTCAATTAAAGCCCTGGATAACAAAGACGGTGACCTTGCTTTTAAAGTAGTTGAAAGAGATGATATTCTTGATAATAAACATTTTACAATTGAGGATAAAATAGCCCGCTTACTTGCTTTAGAAAAACCCTATGTAGGTGATGCCCGTTTTGCCCTGGTAACATCTAAAATCGCAGCTAATCTTGAGCGGATTGGAGATCATGCCACAAATATTGCAGAGGTTGTACTCGAAATTAGAAATGAAGAGTATCTTGAGCCTCTGGTAATGATTCCAGAATTAGCAGAAGTTGTTAAAGATATGCTGGATGCATCTCTTGAAGCCTTTGTAACCAGGAATGCAGATTTAGCTGAAGCTACCTGTAGAAATGACGAAAAAGCAGATAATATATATGATCAGCTTTATGAAAAAAATATAAAATTGATTAGTAGAAAAGATGCAAGGCAGGATGTTAATCAGGTATTTAGATTTATGAAAGTTGCTAAATCTCTAGAAAGAATTGGAGATCATGCGACTAATATTGGTGAAGAAACAATTTATCTTATAACAGGTAATAGAGTTAAATATTAAAATTTTAGTCGGCCGTTATTCGGCCGACTTTAGTAAAATTATTAAAAGTTTAATCCAGGGGAGGTAAATTTATTTCATGAGAAGATTGATTTCTGGAGGTAAGGTTGTATTAGAAACTGGCGTTGAGGAAAAAGATATAATAATCGAAGGAAATAAAATTAAAAAAATTATTGCTCCAGGGGCTAAAAAACAGACAGATGAATATGATATAATAGATGCAACTGATAAAATTGTAATGCCTGGAATTATTGATGCCCATACCCATTATCTTCTTCATTCTCGGGGAACAACCACAGCTGATGATTTTAAAACTGGCTCAATTTCAGCTGCCCATGGTGGTGTGACTACCTTTATTGATTTTTCAGATCATCAGGAAAATAAAAGTTTATTAGAGTCGGCAAAAGAAAGAATTGAAGAAGGAGAAGCTGAAGCTGTTATAGATTTTCACCTTCATCAGACTGTTGAAAGTTTCGATGATAAAATTGCTGAAGAGCTTGCAGAAATTAAAGATTTTGGCATTACTAATTTAAAGATTTTTACGACTTATAAAAAAGAAGGATATATGATTGAAGATGAAAATTTGCCAGGTCTTTTTCAGAGGGCAAAGGAATTAAATTTATTAATAATTGCTCATTGTGAAGACGAAGAAATTATTCAGGAAAAATTAAAAGATTATAAAGCTGTAAAAGATGAAATTAAATTTTCTGATCATCCAGATTTAAGGCCTGGAGAAGCAGAGGGAAAAGCTATTGAAGATTTAGTTAAAATAGCTTCAAAAAAAGATCAACCGCTATATATTGTTCATATTTCTTCTAAAGAAGGAATGAAAGCTGTTAGAAAAGCCAGGCAAGAAGGTATTAAAATTTATGGAGAGACCACCCCTCATTATTTATTATTAGATCGCTCATATTTAGAGAAAGAGGATGCCGAAAAATATTTCATGGTGCCTCCATTGAGAGAGATTGAAGATCATCAAGAAATTTGGGACGGGCTTATTAATAAAGAGATTCAGGTTGTGGCAACTGATCACTGCGCATTTAATCTTGAACAAAAAAGACTGACTAATTCCCCAATAAATGCTTTGCCTGGGATACCTGGTTCTGAAACATTATTACCCCTACTCCATCATTTTGGGGTTAATAGAGGTTTAATAAATTATGAAGAATTAGCGTCTTTATTATCAATGGAACCTGCCAGGATATTTGGCTTATATCCGGACAGAGGAGTTATCAAAGAGGATGCAATTGCAGATCTGGTAATCTTTGATCCGAATAAAGAAGTTGAGTTGACTGATGAGCAGTTGCATTCAGCAGCAGGTTATTCACCCTATTCTGATTTTACTGTAATTGGTTATCCTGTTGAAACTATCTCTAAAGGTGAGACCATTATAAAAGATGGAATCTTTACCTCGGATGTAGGGAGAGGCAAATTTATAAAAGCAAAAAGTTCGTCAGTTTTTCAAAGTTAAAAAAGGAGAGGAATAATATGAAAATAGGATTTTTATTTACTCAAACTTTTTGGGGAGTAGTTCTGATATTATTTGGTATATCTGCAATATTAAGATCTTTTAATATTAATATTCCCTTTTTTAGAATATTTATTGCATTCTTGTTTATCTATTTTGGGATTAGTTTGATGGTCGGTGGTCCAACATTTCATCGTAGTTATAGAGATGGTTCGACTGCAATTTTTAGTAATGTCAAGATATCAGCCCAGGATATTACTGAAGATGAGTTTAGCATAATTTTTGGTAGTGGAGAATTAGATCTTAGAAACATGGAGGCTGACAGGATTAAAGATATTGAGATTAATGTTATTTTTGGTTCAGGAACTGTAATTCTTGATCGGGATCAACTTGCTGAAATAAATGTTAGTTCAGCTTTTGGAAGCGCTAAAATGCCTGATGGAAATAATATATCATTTGGAGAATATATTTATCGCAGTTCAGCTTTAGAATCAGGTGATAGTCCAAATTTTATAGTTGATGGAAGTGTGGTCTTTGGAGAACTAACGGTTGTGGAAAGATGATAGTTATTGGCTTAAGATTGGAACTATATCTTCCAGGTGTTAATTCATTAAAAGAAAAAAGAAGACTGATAAAAAGTCTTCTTGATAAAATCTCTAATAAATTTAATGTCTCAATTGCTGAAATTGATAATCAAGACCTGTGGCAGAGTTCTGTGATAGGTATTGTTTCTATAAGTAATTCCAGGAAACCTATTGAACGAACCTTTACAGCCTTAATTGAATTAGTAGATCAAAAATCTGGTATAGAATTAATGAAGTCAGAAAAAATTTATTATTAAATAGTTAGGACTATCAATAATTTAAGTTTGATTATAATGGTTGTTTTTCTGAATTAATCTACAGGATAATTTGCAGAGGCCGTCATTCATATTTTGTTCTACCAAAATGATATTTTCAGGTGTTGATATTGGAGTTTCAGTAAAGTCCCAGAGTCCTTCTATACCGGCATCTATTAATAAATTCGCTACTTTTTGAGCTTCCTCTGAAGGGACAGCTAAAGCAGCAATTTTAACATTATGTTGTTTTATAAAACCAGGAACAAATTCAATATCCATTACCTTTAAACCATTGAATTCTAAACCAATAATGGCAGGATCTTTATCAAATAATCCAATTAACTCATATCCTCTTTCTTGATAACTTTTATTATTAGCCAGGGCCCTGCCTAAAAATCCGGCTCCGATTATAATCATTCTTTTGTTTTTGGAAAAACCGAGTATTTTTGAGATAGTTTCAAAAAGGCAATTTATATCATAACCATAACTTTTTTTCCCAAAGCTGCCAAAATGGCTTAAGTCTCTTCTTATTAAAGAACTTGAAAAACCCATTATTTTAGAAAGTTTTTCTGAAGATATGTAGTCTGTGTCATCAGATAGTAACTTTTTTAACTGGACATAATACTGGGGTAGTCTTTGAATAATCTTGTTTGGAATATTTTTTGTTTCAGGCATTATTTAGTAACCCCCTTTAATGAATGAATTTTTGTTGTACTTTTAATCACAACACTCCCTAAAAAAATACTTCATGTTAATATTATAACTTATTGTTTGATTTTAATCAAGGGGATTGTTTATTAGCTTATTTATTATTAATTATGAGGAGGGTCATTAATGAATAAATTATCAGCTGAAGAATTAAGGTGTGTTTGTTTATCTGAAGAATTAGATTTTAATACGACTGATGATCTAGAGAAATATGAAGAAGATATAATTGGGCAGAGAAGAGCTGTTGAGGCAGTTGATTTTGGATGTACAATTGATAGAGAAGGATATAATATTTTCATGGCAGGTATTCCTGGGACAGGCAAAAAAACATATGCCAGGAAAATAGCTAACAAAAAAGCTAATGAATTAGATACTCCCAATGATTTAATTTATATATTTAATTTTTCTAATCCTGAGAACCCAGAAGCATTAACAGTACCTGCTGGCAGGGGTAAGCATCTTAAAGAAGAAATGGAAAGGGTAATTGAAGAATTAAAAGAAGAAATTCCCAATCAATTTGAAGGAGAAGAGTTTGAAGAAAAAAGAAATGAAATTATGGCTGAATATCAGCGAAAATCAAATAAAATGATGGAAGATTTTGATCAGGAGATTCGGGAAGAAGGCTTTATGCTACAGAATACAAAACAGGGTCCTGTGCCTGTTCCATTAGATAAAAATGGAGAACCTCTTGATCAGGAAGATTATCAAAAATATGATGATGAAAAAAGACAGGAAATACGTAATAAAAGTCAGGATATCAAGAAGCGACTTGAGAAGTTATTACGCAAAATTAGAGAGATGAAGGAAGAAGCTCAGGAAGAAATGGATGATCTGCAATCCAAGATGGGACTTGCAGTGGTACAACCAATAATCGATCAATTAAAACACCGGTTTTCAGACTGTGGGGAAGAGGTTATAGAATATTTTAATGATGTACAGGAAGATATTTTAGAGAATTTAGATAAATTTATTGATGACCAAAAAGAGAGTAAGCTACCTTTTCCAGTTCAATTTCAAGGTGATGATAGCTTCTTAAATAGATATAAAGTAAATCTATTAGTAGATAACTCAAAGACTGAAGGTGGGCCTGTAATTCACGAGACCAATCCGACCTATTATAACTTATTTGGTAAAATTGAGGGTAAAAGCCAAATGGGGACAATAACTACAGATTTTACAATGATTAAAGCAGGTGCGATGCATAAAGCCAATGGAGGTTATCTTGTATTACAGGCCAGAGATGTTTTATCAAATCCCTTTTCCTGGGAAACCTTAAAAAGAGCTTTAATTAATCAGGAATTGAAGGTAGAAAATATTGGTGAACAATATAGAACTTTTCCAATAAGTTCCTTGAAACCTGAACCATTTGATATTGATGTAAAAGTCATCTTAATTGGTAACCCTTATATTTATAGATTGCTTTACCATTATGATGAAGAGTTTAAAAAATTGTTTAAGATTAAAGCCCATTTTGATGTTGAAATGAAACGTAATTCTGAGAATATGACTAAATTTGCTAAATTTGTTGCTTCGGTCTGTGAAAGAGAAAAACTTAAGCATTTTACAGTTGATGCAGTTTCAAAAATCATTGAATATAGTAGTAGATTAACAGGAGATACTAAAAAAATGTCCACCAGGTTTAATAAGATCATGGAACTTCTTTATGAATCTAATACCTGGGCAGATCTTGAAGAAAATGAGTTTGTTGAAGCAGAAAATATAGTTAAAGCAATTGAGAAGAAAGAAGATAGATCTAATCTCACTGAAGAAAAAATTCAAGAGATGATTGAAAGAGACCATTTAATGATAGATGTTACCGGGGCAGAAATGGGTCAGATAAATGGTTTATCAGTTTATCAAAATGGAGAATATTCATTTGGTAGACCTAACAGAATCACCTGCCAGACTTATCTAGGGCAGGAAGGTGTAGTAAATATTGAACGGGAAGCTAAAATGAGTGGCAAAATACATGATAAGGGAGTTTTAATACTCTCTGGTTATTTAGGAGGCAGGTATGCCCAGGAAAAACCTCTATCATTATCGGCTTCAATAGCTTTCGAGCAATCATATTCAGGAGTGGATGGAGATAGTGCCTCCTGTGCAGAATTATTAACAATAATTTCTTCTGTTACTGAAATGCCATTAAGACAGGACCTAGCTATCACCGGTTCGATGAATCAGAGGGGTAAAGTTCAACCTATAGGTGGCGTTAATCATAAAATTGAAGGTTTTTATCAGGTCTGTAAATCCAGAGATTTAACAGGAGAACAGGGGGTTGTCATTCCTGAACAAAACAAAGAAAATTTAATGTTAAAAGATGAGGTTGTCGATAGTGTAGAATCAGGAGAGTTTAATGTTTATACAATAACAGATGTAGATGAAGCTATAGAACTATTCTTTGATAAACCTGCTGAAGATGTTCATACTGCAGTAAAAGAAGCTTTAGAAAAAATGGCAGAAAATCTTAAAGAAATGAAAGCCGGGGATAAAAAAGAAACTGAAGACAATGAAGAGAATAATAATGAGAAACCCCGTCATTAATTGAGATTTAATGAGTATTTTAGAGCTAAAAGCTTTTAATAGCAAATATGGTGAAATTAATAATTCAAATCACCTCTGACTATGTTTGACCATTAGGATAAATTTCTTTATAATTATAATTGGAATAAAGATCAGTAATGGTCAAAAAAATAAAAAATTTATCTGGAGGTGGTTTGAATGTTTGATTTAGTACCATTTAGGAGAAGAAGTCGTGAAATGCAGGGACAGGATCCAATGGAGAGTTTAATTAATAGTTTCTTTGATGATGGTTTTACAAGTATAGCAGCAAATTTTAAGACTGATATAATTGAAAAAGAAGATAAATATGTTATTGAAGCCGAATTACCAGGAATGCATAAAGATGATATTGAATTAGAGATTGATAATGATCGTTTAACAATATCTGCCAATAAGACCCAGGAAGTAAAAGAAGAAGAGGAGAATTATATACGTCGTGAAAGAAGAAGCGGCTCATATCAGAGATCATTCTATATTGATAATGTTCAGGAAGATGAAATAAAAGCCAGTTACGATAATGGTATTTTAAAGATCGATCTTCCTAAAAAAGAGCCAACAAAACCAAAGCGGAGAGCTATTGAAATTGAGTAAGATAAATTATCTAATTATGCCGGCTTTATCCAGGCCGGTATTTTATTTTGTCTTATAAAAAATATAAGATAATATAATGAGAAAAGTACTTGACATCACAAGTTAACTTAGGTATACTTAATTCAGAAATCAAATGTGAAATCATTCGTATTAAAATTAAATAGATTCAATATGGAGGAAAGAAGTGGGAGAGAGCTATTAAATAAATAGCCACCGAAGGGGTAAGCTTATAACCCGACCAGTTTATAGGTGAAACTCTCAGGTAAAAGGACTACTTCTGGACATATCTCTGGAGAAGCAAGATTGTACCGAAGGAGCAGCCTGTTTTTTAACAGGTAATCTCTCAGGTTTAAAGACAGGGCGGTAATGGTAAATCTCATTACTGTTCTGTCTTTTTCGTTTATTAATATGGTAAAGTGGTTAGATAGAAATGGGGTTCAATAAAATGGCTCAGCAAAAAGAAAAATCTTTTACAATAATAACAAATAATTCTCTTGTAAAATCAGAAAGTTTATTAACAGATCATACAATTTTATTTTATTCTGGTTTAGATGAAGTTTTGATAAAAACTAGAGATTTGGTTCATCAGGGTTATAATTTAATAACTCATCCACTTGCTGGAAGTGTAAAACCCTGGGCCAATCCCTTTCGGACAATTGTTTTAGAGGAAGATGATCAATTAAATATGAGATCATTGGAAATTATGGAAGGTTCATTACAGAAATATAATCAATTCAAAGAAGATCTTGAAGAAAAAAAACCAGAAAATTTAAGTGAGGCTGTAAAGAAAGATTATCAACTTATAGATTATGATCTTATTAAGGAGCTGATTTAAAAATGTCAGAAGTATATGATTTACTAATTATTGGAGGAG
>CAZLCX010000033.1:0-3598 GCA_964558325.1 uncultured Halanaerobiaceae bacterium
AGCTGTTAACATGAAGTCAAACTTCCAGTCTTCAAAGAACCATCTGTCTTTTTTAGCATAGAAAGCTTCTATTTCAGCTCTTTCAGCTAAATCAGTTATTATTACTTCATTATCTTCTCTAATATCCTGGTCAAAATCTACTGGGTCATCAAAGAAGATTGAAGTTTGCGACTGGAATCTAATATCGCCAAAGTTATCGATAGTACCGGCAAAGGTAATTCCAGAACCTACCCAGACTTCAAGTTTAGTCATACCTGACCACATAACATCTTCAAGAATTGGGTTGTTGTCAGGCCAGACATGGACATCGGCATCTGTTAAATCAATACCCTTGACATAACGCTCCTGACCCTGCTGCCTGTCGCCAACATAAATATCGACATCTAGCAATTTGGTGGTTTCAAGAATTACATTGTATAGATACTTACTTAATTCTACATCTTCTACTAATAGATTATCTCCTAAAACTAAAACATTCTGATTCTTAGTATCACTTAAAATTTCTCCACCGAGTAATCTACCTCTGTTGATAAATTCATAGTCATGTTTACATTCATCAATATCAAATGGAATCTCACCATTACCACCGGCTGAGTTCGGTTCTTGTAGAATACTGGTAAAGGTTGTTTCTGCACCTATTCTCCGAATATTACCTGATCTTAACCTGATTTGATCATTGTTTATAACTGTTTTGCCATCAATTATGCTGAAATCACCCCAGAGATGAACGGCTTCATTAAATTCGATATTTCCGAGCCAGACATCATCGGCTAATGGAGCACCGTAACATCTGTCAGAATCAGTAGCCTCTGTATTATTATATTTTCCGCCGATATACTTGTTAGCTGGAGTAAAGATTTGAACTTCAGCATCAAAGGTTAAACCATGGATAGTTAGACGGTCAGCATTCTTCTTGGCTGCCTGACAATCAACTTCATCAGGTACAAATTTCCACTTGGTGCCAAAAACTCTTTCGATCTCTCTATAGCTTCCATAACCAATATCTTCCCAGTAAGAAGGTCCAACTCCATTGGCTTCAACTTCCAAATAATCTCCTGTATGCCAGCCAAAATGAACATCTGAACCAACAAAGGTGGCATCACCATAGATATGACCGCCATCATAGGAACCCTGATCTTCGCCATAATCTCTGTAGTCAGTACCTACAAGGGTTAACCCGTTTCTTCCCTCTTCAGAATTGACTTCAACTAGACCATTAACTGTTAGAATAGCCTTGTCATAGTTGATTGCCCACCAGGCCATACCGTCTTTATCGTTATTAATGACGGCATCAGTTAAAACTGGTTCAGCTTTAACATAGGCCTTGCCTGTTCTATTTTCTTTGTCTTCATTTAGAACAGCATATTTCAATGATTTACCAACATACATCCCGGCGAAATTGCCTTCCCAGGTGATATCATTTAAAGTTGCATTACTGGCAATATATAGGATACCATCAGGGCCGTTAACAATTAGATCTTCTAGCAGGGCATCATCATTATCGACACCTAATCTATCAAATACGTCAGAATCTAAAATAGTAACATCACTTACAAATACACCTAAATCATTGAAAGTTGAATTTTCAATTGTTAAACCTGAAGCTGGCATTGCCTGATTCTGATACCAATCAAACACTGGCACATTAAAGGTCATCTCATCAAACATAATACCGGCTCCATCCATTAATACTGAATTACTAAATTCTAAATCTTCCTGTGGCCACCATTTTACATTCATTGAAGATTCAGTTGATTGGGTTTTCCATTCTTCATAATCAACATCTCCCACAATAGTACCACCGTGAATTAAAGTATCGTCGCCCTGGAATACTAAAGGACCACCTTCAAGAGTGATTGTATAACCATTTAAATCTAGTTCTACTAAATGATAATTAACCCTAACTCTTCTTTCTAATACTATATCGTCTTGAAGAACAATAGTTTCTGCTTTATTATTTAATGCCTTTGCAAATGTTGCTGCATCATTGGCTTCCATTGCTGGAGCAAGTGGTTGGGTTATTTCTTCTTCATCTTCATCATCCGCATCATCCTGAAGTTGTTCCAGCTCAACTTCTACACTTGTTTCATCATTTACATTAGTTTCTAAAGACTGTGATTGATAACCATCAGCAGAAACAATAAGTGTATATGGCCCTTCTTCTACATTCTCAAAAACAGCGACACCATCTACTGCCTGTTTCTGCATACCATTCAGCTCAACCATAGCATCAGCTGGTGTTACATTAACTGTAACAGTGTAAGTTGATGCTGCAGCTTCAATATCATCTGTTGTTGTGGTGGCATTGTCGCATGCAGTAACAGCAAAGACTAAAACTATCAGCAGAGACAAAATACCAAAGATCTTCAAACGTTTCATCTGCTATTCCCCCTTATTGAGTTTTAAAATCAGCCCGGGCTCCAAAGTAATTATAATTTTAACTTTGCATCCCCCCCTTTAATAATATTGACAATACAGTTAATATCTATACACTTAAATTATATAATAATTAATATTTATGTTAGTCATAATTCAATCATATTTCAGTCTAATTTGACTTAGAATTTACTTTAATCAAAAACAACTTATTTTTTAATAGTGACTCAAATATGACTGCAACTAAAAAAGGCCTGACCAATCAAGGCCAGACCTTCCTTTAATATCAATGATTTTATTTTTAATTTTATTATTGTAGTGAATCAAACAATTCCATATTAGTTTCTAACATAGAGCCCTTCATTAAATCTCTCATCGCATCCTTATAATGGTCTACTGTCACACCTGGTATCTTCTCATCCCTTGCCATTTCTGCCAGCAGAACTGTATTCTGCATCCTGGCATCTTCTAAATCCTCCAGATAAACCCGGGTCACCTCAGCGTCATATTCAGTCGCTGCATCAGCAATATCTTCAGCTGATGTATCTGGCTCCTTACCAAGTCGGGTAGATAATGTCTGCCAGGAAGTATCGTAATAAATTAACTCGCCACCATGCTTTAGATGGCTGACCATACCCCGGATAGCTTCATTCCGTTCCATGCCAATTACAATATCAGCCTTTGCTTTTCTAATTAACGGCGATGCCGCTGAGTCACCGAGGCGAAGATTGGAAACAACCATCCCTCCACGCTGGGCTAGCCCATGGGTGTCAACACCCTTAACAGTATAGCCGGCATAATCACAGGCCCTGATTAAAACCTCACTTAAGAGACCAATTCCCTGACCGCCGACACCGATTAAATAGAGATCAAGTTTATCAACTCTACTCATCACTATCACCTTCTTTCGAGGCTTCTGACTCTTTCTTATCTGGAGCAAATTCTATAGCACTGGTTGGACAGGTCTGGAGACAGGAACCATCACCTATACAGAGATCTGTCTGAACCCAGATAGTACCATCCTCTTCCCGCTGAAAAGTTGGACAGGCAAAATCACTGACACATTCATGGATATGAACACATTCATCCTGGTTAATCTGTACTTTCTTATCTTTATAAGCTCCAGAACGGCGCTGCTCTCTGGTCATCTTCAACATACATGGGTGCTTGGCAATAACAACGCTAAATCCTTCTTCGTTAACGGCATCTTCAACCATCTGCT
>CAZLCX010000033.1:3698-6965 GCA_964558325.1 uncultured Halanaerobiaceae bacterium
CCCAGGAAGGCAACAACCTTCCGCTCATCATTAAATAGGGACAACCCGGCACCGGTCGAGGTTGAATGGCCCATTGATAGTAAAACTTCTCCCATCTCATAGGGTGGTAGAAAACCGAGAGTATGGCAGCCAATATCAGCCACCGTAATATCATGTTTGTCAAGTGCTTTTTTAATTGGATGGAAGGCTGAACGGTGGCCACAACCTGGACATAATTGAGCCGGTCTTGGAGATATAGGTGGCTTCCTCTCAACTGTTTCTTTCTCAGGAAGTAGGTCAGGCCAGGTCCTCCTTAAAACTTCCTCAGCCTTATCCGGGGTATATTCATTCATCCAGTCATCAATACCCTTTTTCCCGATAATTTTAACATCTATACCCTCATCAAAGGCCAGGGCTTTTATCTCCTGCTCTAAAACATCATCCAGCTCTTCAAAGATTTTAACTTCAGCATGGGATTCTAAAAATTCTATAATAGTTTTTCTGGCAAGAGGCTGAACAATTCCTAGCTTTAAGATATCAGGGAGCTCGCCCTCGGCATCAAGCAGGACATCCTGGAGAGATAAATAGGGAACTCCTGCTGTAATAATTCCTCGCTTTTTATTGCCATTGTCAATAACCTTATTTAAATCAGAGTGACAGGCATAATCCCTGAACTTCTCAAGCTTATTTAAAGCCCTTCTTTTCATGGGAAAGACTTCACTGGTAATTGGAACATAGGGCCCATTTTCACTGGAAAATCTAGGCTTATTGTCTGGCTCAACTGGCTGCCAGCTCCCAAAATTAACCCGTTCTTTCGAATGGCAGACATGGGTGGTCAGCCTGATAATTACTGGCATCTTTTCCCGCTGAGAAATTTCAGCAGCCTCTAAATACATCTCATAGGCTTCCTGGGCTGTCGATGGTTCCATCACTGGGATATAAGATAATTTTGAATAATGGCGGTTATCCTGCTCATTCTGGGAAGAATTTGCCCCAGGATCATCACCAATAATAATGACCATCCCACCGGTCAGCTCCATCAGGCTAAGCTGCACAAAACTATCAGCAGCTACATTTAAGCCAACACTTTTAAAGAAGACTGTTGAAAAATGACCGTTAACTGATGCCCCAAAGGCCAGTTCTGTCGCCACCTTCTCATTTGTGGAGAATTCAAAATAAAATGGTCTCTCCTCAACTGGCATTGACCCAATAGCCGAGGCTATCTCTGGAGTTGGTGAACCTGGATAGGCAGAAACAACTCTAGTCCCGGCTTCAACCATAGCCCTCACGATCGCCGTATTACCAATCATAATCTCCGAGCCAGGCTCCTGGGAGAGCAGTACATCCTGCATCTTTTTCATTAAATCATCACCCCTTCAAATTAAATTGTTTAATTAATATAAATTATTACCATTTTCCGTTTACAATAATTGCTATTAATAACTTCTACATTCTTTAGCAAATTCCTTCAATAAATAGGACCAACTTAAAAAGACGCCGATAAATATCGGCGCCTGTTTATTCAATCTAAGATTAATTTTTATTTTACTCTTCATCTTCTTTTAAGAACTCAATAAAGAAAACTCCAAAAACTCCGATCATTCCAGCAAGAACTGCAGCCACTGCTATATTAAGAGTTACTCTTGGAGCAGAAGGGTTTGCTGGCAGATAGGCTGCATTTATAACTTCAGCTCTTTCAATATCTGCTAATCTATCTTCTAAGGAAAATATCCTTTCCTGCTGACGATCGTATTCCTGAACATATAAAGAGATCCGCTGAGAAATACTACTATCAATTAAATTCCTGGCCGCTGCATCTAAATCAGATTCAGCCAATTCCTGAATCTGCTGCTCGGCATCCTGAATTTGCTGATCATAACTTTCCCTGCGCTCTCGATAAGTTTCAAGCTCATCTTCCCGACGATCCATCCAATCATCATACTGTTTATCTGACCCCTCAAGAAAAGCCTCTGTCATCTTCTCAGCTATCTGATAAACAGTTTCAGCTTCACCTGCTGTTACCTCCAGCCTGACATAATTTGTATCATCAATTCTACTTAAATTTATATTATTCCTGACAAAGTTTCTAAAACTAGAAGTTCCTGGTTCATATCCATATTCAGATAAGATCGGCCCTGCTATCGATTCACTTCTTAAATTTTCCCTTGTCTGTTCAACAGAACTATAGGGACCAGACACATCAGTCATTCTTAAAGTAACCTCTGTTTCATAGGTTTCTCCCATTAAAAATGAACTGACGGCCCAGGCAGCAACCATCGCAATAACTACCAGGCCAATAATTAACCATTTTTTATTCCAGAGGAGCATGATATATTCTCTTAAATCGATCTCATATTCGTCGTATGTATTATTTTCTTGCATTAAAATCTCCTTCCAACAAATAAAATTTTAAATTCTAATCCACTTAATATTATATATTAATAATATCCTTTATTCAATAATTATTTAATATTTTCTGGCCTTTTAACAAGGTTATTAATAAGATATACCGAATTATATATAATAAGAAATAAAAACGAGGTGGTCTGCCATGCAAAACAGGGTCTATAAATATATATCTGCTCTTTTGTTAACTCTATTTATCCCTATACTGATAACAGGCTGTTCCCCGTTTGAATCTTTTAGATCAACTGGCTCAACAACAAAGTATTCTTTAACTATGGATAAAATTGAATATAATTTCACTGATTATGATGAATATAATAATTTACCTGAGGTTACTCCTGAACCCCGAAGCCATCTTTATGAAAAAGATTCAACTGCCTACCTTGAAGTTCACCCAACTGAAGAAATCTTATTCTATGAATGGTCTGGAGAAGATGGTCAGGATGTTGAATATGATGATGGCCAATATAAAATATATATGAACAGTTCAAAGTCAATAACCCCGGTCTTTGGCCTTGCCCCTGAGGACGGTAAAGCTTTAGTTCAGGGTAATGTTGAGATCACTCATAATTTTCCTTTCTCAGTTCTAGAAGACGAAGACTTTTATGAAATTCCTGATTCTAGCTCAACGACAGCTTCAACTGATAGTTTTTCCAGTCAGTCATTTGATTTTGACGATGAGGAAGTCCAGGAATTAATTATTCGTTTTGATGATTTTATTGATAGTGAAAAGATCAATGAAATTCTAACTGAGTTGAACTTTGAAAAAATTGATCAAATTCCAGAATTAAATTCTATCCTTGTTAAAATACCAGATATAAAACTGGAAAAAGCTATTGAAATGGCTGAAGAAATTCAGGGAATAAGATATGCTGAGCCTAA
>CAZLCX010000033.1:7065-21668 GCA_964558325.1 uncultured Halanaerobiaceae bacterium
GGCTTGCCAGAACCAGTATGAAAATTAATGATGACAGTTCATATCATGATGATAAGACAGGTTATGGCCTGATCAATGCCTACTGGGCTCTCAATGATGTTCAGGAAATCAAAATAATTCTTGGGGAAAAGGATATTTTAGAGGATGTCGATGGTTCAATTAAAATTAGTAATGATAAAATAGTTTCTGAAAAAACTATACCTCTTAAGGAGTTTTATAAAACTGATAAAAACAAATATAATTTTAATTTCAATGGAGTCGAGCCTGAAGATTACAGGCTGATTGGTTTAATTGATGTTAACAAAAACTCCTCAGATGATGATTATATTGAAATAGAACCTGGAGATTATTTTTTCAGCAAAACCTTAAGTAATCTCCAGGCTGATGAAATCTATCAGGATGATATTGAGTTAAAAGAAAGTAATGGAAGTTTATAGTGAAATATATTTAAATTATAATAATTAATCTCTATCAATCTCAAAGAGGAAGCCTTCTTCCTCGCTCCGGCCAGTAGAGAGTCCTCTGCCTCCAAAAAGATCAAGATGATAAGAAACCACAAATTCTCGATCAATATGGTCATAACTAAACCGTAACTCCCGGCAGTGAATACTCTTTCTGAGGGCTATACTGGCCTCCCTTAACCTATCCTCCTGGGGCCTGTTGAAATCATAACGAATTCTATTTGAAATAGACCAGCCATAATCCCCGGGCACCTCATAATCAAGCTGATTTCTGATTCTATAAAATTGAGATTCATTTAAATCATAATTTAAAGTTGTTGTCGCGGTTAATTGTTCTCCCCGATAACGGCTGCTTAACCTTAGATCATCAGTAAATTCTCTTTCATTTAAATCATATTCTGTATCAGCGCTTATCCGCCAGTCATCATTTGGCTTTAGAGTTAGGGATGCTGTTAATGGTAGATATATAAAATCAATTAGGTCATAACCACTATCAAGTGTAAAATCAATCCTATCTCTGCTATATCGCAACTCACTCTCAAGGACTTCTTCTGTTTCTATTTCATCAAAATTAAAGGGCGTTTCACCAAAAGCTGTAAGATATTTATGGCTATTTGTAAATGTCCAGTTATCAAAGATCCTGGTTTCAAAATCAACTTCACTGTCATAACTTAAAGCTCTCGGGTAACCTTCCCTGACTTCGTCGACTCTATAAATCAAACCAGTAAGCTCCTGACTGCTTCTTAAGGAAAATCTATCTAAAAACTGCCAGCGATTATTAAAGCCAATACCTGCTGCTCCCCGATAGCCTTCAATATCAGTTTGGTCCTCATAATAACGACCTAACTGCAGCCTATAATCAAAAAACCCTGGTGGACTGTAATTTAAGTTAAATTCTGGCCAACGATAAAAACTAACCCCCTCTTCTCCAAAACCAGGAGCATCCCGCTCCAGCACAAGATTATAATTTAAGCGACCAACTTCCCTGCCAACTGAAAAATAACTGGACCAGCGTTCCTGAAGATCTTCCTGAGATTGGAACAACCTTCCATACTCATAATTAAATTCTGTTCCCCAGCCATTTCCCCAGTTATAATCTGCTTCAAATTCGGCCAGTTCCTCCCTATTTAAATCATCATCTACTCTAAGGTCAACTTCTCTACGATAATCAGCCCCTAAATTTAAGCCAATATCAAAACCCTTATATAACCCTAATTGAAGATCACTGGACTGCTGGTCGAGATCTTCTCTATTAAGATAATCTGTAAGTTCAAGATCATAATCAATATAAATATCAAGATCACTGGCAAAATTTCGATCATAGCCAAGATTAATATTGGTATTCTGGCGATCATTTCTATTATTATCATAATAAATTAAACGCTCAAAATCTGAGGCAAAATTCGCTTCATATTCATCAGTCTGATTATTTATATAAAAATCTGCATTAGTGACATCCCGATAGTTATACTGCTGAAAATTTAAAAAGGCATTGGCTTCCCAGTCCTGCCAGTTAAAATCATGGTTTAAGGTAGCCTCCCAGTCAAAAAGACTATCTAAATCTATCTTATTATCCTGGGTATAATAATATAAGTAACCCTGATTATTATCTGTATGAATATAATGCTGTTTTATACCATAAGCCTTCCCTGTATTCTGGTAATAATCAAAATATAACTGGCCTGGTCTTTCAAAAATATTATAATTATAAGTCAATTTACCATACCAGCCCCGGAGGCTGCTATAGCCATATTCAAATTCAATATTTGATCTATCATCATCTAGATTAATGTACAGGATCGGCCAGTAAAAAAGGGGCAGCCGTCCATTAAATTCATAGAATACAACATTATAGGCAACTAAATAATCACCAGGATAAATTTCTATTGTTGATGCTTTAAATAAGTAATGGGGATGTTCTAAATCGCAGCCTGTAAAACCCCCTGGACTCATTGAAATTTCTTCAGGAGTTCTTAAATTTTCTTCTTCACCGTCTTCAAGTTTTAAGATGATTTCATCACCTAAAAAATGATAAACACCATAATTACCTCTAACATTAGCTGTTAAATTAACTACCCCGGTTTCAGGATCATATGTCAATTTATCGCTTTTAATATTCATTTTATCTCCTGACTGGTTATCTTCTGATTGGGCCATGATACCCTGGGGAGAGGAAAATAAGAAAAGCCCAAAGAAACAGCTAAATATCAATCCAATAACTAAACAGGCTTTAATTTTATTTCTTTTTTCTGATTTATTCACCAAGAGTTTGATAATAATCAGCCCCATTCTTTTTTGCTATAATACTATTATATCCTTTCAGCTGCCTCCTGGTCAATCATTACTGTGACTGCTGGATGGGTATGAAGTAACGAAGCTGGAAATTTTGTTGTAATTTTACCAGAAAATAGTCTTTCTATTGCTGTAGCCTTTGAATTCCCATTGGCAATTAATAGGATCTGATCTGCATTTAAAATTGTACCGACCCCCATAGTTAATGCTTCCTGAGGCACCTCATCTTCTGATTCAAAGAATCTAGCATTTGCTTCAATAGTTTCTGCAGCCAGTTCAACCTGATGGGTCTTGGCTACTAGTTCTTCTGCTGGCTCATTAAAGCCAATATGTCCGTTCCGACCAAGCCCTAAAATTACTAAGTCTAAACCCCCGGCCTTAAGAATTTTTTCTTCATATTTCTTGCATTCTTCTTCCTTATCCGGTGCTTTTCCATCTAAAAAATAAGTATTTCTAGATTTTAAGTTTACCTTTTTAACAAAGTTTTCCTGGAGATAGTTATAATAACTCCTTGAATGATCTCTAGAAAGCCCCACATATTCATCTAACTCAAAGAGCTTTACATATGAGAAATCAAGATCATCTTCCTGATGAATATCAACTAATTCTTCGTATAAACCCAAAGGTGTACTCCCGGTAGGTAACCCCATTGCCACCTGAGGATTGATCTCCACCAAACCTGCTACAAATCTTGCTGCTTTTCTACTTAATTTACCATAATCTTTAACAATTTCTACTCTCATTAACAATCATCCCTTCCTGGTTGGATTTCACCTTTTAAACTTCTATCGAACTTTAGCTTAAAAATATTTTTAGTCTGAGCATAATAAGCTCTATTCCATTCAACTGGCCGGTCATCTATTAAATAAGTAAGCTGGTCAAAATATAAGGCAAGATCTCCAGCAGACAGTTTTAAAGAGGTAATAATTTTTTTATCTGAAAGATTATTTTGATCAAAGCTAACTGCTCTAACCTCTGCCTCTGCTCTTTTTAATGCCAGCTGATATTCTTCCCTTAGTAATTTATACAGTGAAGTCGTAGCATCAAATTTATCTCCAAGGCCAGGTACCAGTTGAACTGGAATTACAATTTTCTCCAGGAGCAATGGCTCTCCAGCTACCTCCCTTAATCGGATAAAAGAATAAACTTTTGAACCTGGTTTAATTGCAAGTTTATCTGCTGTTTTTTGATCAGCTTTTAGCTCCTGCCATTCTTTAATTTCTGTTTTTAGCTGATAATCTAGTTCTTCTATCTGACTGGAAAGACTAACTAAAGGTGAAATCGCCTTTACTTCCTGACCTTCAGCCACATAGGTTCCACTGCCCTGTTCCTTTTCCAGGAGACCAGCCTGGACCAGATTATCTAAAGCCCGGTGAACTGTCATTCTACTGATATCAAGGAGACAGCAGAGTGTCCTTTCTGATGGGAGTTTATCCCCTGGCTTAAGCTCACCCTCCTTTACCTGCCGGCAAATTTCATTTTCCAACTGCCGATATAAAGGAACTGATTTTTTACCAGTCAGTTTTATATCTTCAAGCATTTAATCACTCCTTAAATTACTACTCAAAAAATCATTTCTAGATATTTGGTATATACCATTATATCAGGATATAATTTTCATTGCAAAGCTAAACCGCCAGCAGCATTTGCCACCGGCGGAATTTAGTTTTACTAACATGCCACAATATTCTCTTCCCGATAATTCTTAGCCTTTAATCTCCTGGATAAGATCACTACTAGTCATAAAGATGAATTCTCTATAATCTTTTTTTGAGAAGGCTTAAATACTTTATTTATTAAAGAATCTTTCATATTCGCAGCTTCCCTGTTTTTTTCCTCTTTTATCTGAATCAGTATTTCCTCGAATGGAATTTCCATCTGCTGATTTATTTCCCTTTCGACTTTTAATTTTTGCTATATTTTCTTTCTCATGCTGCTTAATATCCTCTTTTGCATCTTTTATTGTTTTTATACCAAGACTTTCCCATCTATTCAAAATTCCACGAATATAAGCAACTGTCTTAACATCGTGAAAATTAGCTTCTTCAAAGGCAAGGACAATTACTTCTTCTTCAAACCCATTATCTAGATAACCCTCAATAACCTTATACTGAGTCTCTGTTAGCGGTTTACCTATCAGTTCCAGAAATTTAATATAAATCAAATCAGAGCTGCCTGCCGACCTACCACCATCACCACCACCACTAGAATTATTTTCTTTATTCCCTTCTAAAGCCTTATTAGCTTTATTGTTTATGGCTTCACGCGGGTTCAATGTGGGCTCTATCTGGGTTATATGTGGGTCATGACTGGGTTTTTTTCTGGTTTCCCAACCCTGATAAAGGTCGAAATTACATGCTTTTACCCTGGTTCTTTTGCTGGTTCTTTCTAGCTCAATCATACCATCCCTTTCTAACAATTCAAGAAATTTTCTCACTTTTGTCCGAGACCATTTCCATCTTTCTGCTAATTTCCTCTGGGAAGTTATTCTTTCACCCCTCTTAACATTAACTAGCTCATTGCCCATCTGAAACTTCTTATCCTGATAATTAACCATTAATAATAAATCTATCCAGGCAGATCTCTCATCAAATTCTTTCTCATTATTCCAAAGCCAGTGATCCTGTACAGAGCGGTATAATTTTATCCACCCAAATTTTATATTGTTTTCATAGGTCATCAAAACTCTCCTTTATTTTGGATTTTTATATAATGGTTCACTAATATGCCTTAACTACATTACAAATTTATATTCTGTAATCACTCAAACTGTTAAATTACCATTACTTTTCATCTATCTGCCATTAACTCCACAGCAATTTAAACTGCGCTATAGTTAAATGTTAATGCAGGTGGAACTTTTGATTTTAAGGCCTTTATCTACCATAAGATCAGAAATTATCATTAAATAAATCACTTGTTAAATCTCCACCTCCCTTTTGAATTTTCAAAAAATAAATACTATCAAAGATTATTTAGATGATGTGATATACTCCTATTACATTTATTTCTTAATAACATAAAAAATATATGCTTAAATTATCCCTTATAATGCCTCTCATAATAAGATTGATATCACATTCACCTAAACTTCTATTAATTATACCATTAAACTTAAATTCTTTTCAACTCATCCCAAATTTGAGCAAAAACAGCTTTATTCATGATATTATAACATTTATAGCAATTTTTCAATTTTTACCTTTGTAAAAAATAAATTATTTTTTCATAATTTTATATTAAAAACAACAAACTTGACAATTACACTAAGATTAAGTATCATTAAAATGTAAATTAAATCTATTTAACCAGGGAGTGTTTTAATAATATGAGTAATGGAGGAAAAATTAATGCGGAAAAGAATTTTGATCATAGAAGTAAAATCGCTGAAAATATAACTGATTTAATTGGCAATACCCCTCATTATAAGTCTGAGAAATTCGGCCAGGAATTTGACTCTGATATATATATTAAGCTGGAAATCTTTAATCCAGGCAAAAGTGTTAAAGATAGAATTGCCTGGAATATGATTCGGCGAGCAGAAGAATCTGGTGAACTATCGCCTGGAGGAGTCATTGTTGAGCCGACCAGCGGCAATACAGGTATCGGCCTGGCGATGATTGGAGCTGCCAGAGGTTATCAGGTTATCCTGACAATGCCTGATACTATGAGCGTTGAGCGCCGGAAATTACTTAAAGCCTATGGGGCCGAACTCATTTTAACACCTGGGGATAGCGGGATGAATGGAGCGATTGAAACTGCCAGAAAGCTGGTCCACGGCAATGAAGGCTATTTTATGCCAGACCAATTTACCAATCCTGCTAATCCAGAAGCCCATCGCCTAACAACTGCCAGGGAGATCCTTAATGATTTTAGCCAGACTCTGGATTACATTGTTCTTGGCGTGGGAACTGGAGGAACCTTAACAGGAGTTGGCCAGGTTATGCAAGAAGAATCTCCTGATACTAAAATAATTGCTGTCGAGCCTGAAGGCTCACCGGTATTATCCGGCGGAGAAGCTGGATCCCATAAGATTCAGGGAATTGGTGCCGGTTTTATTCCAGAGATTATGGAGACAGAGCTGATCGATCAAATAATTAAGGTAAGTAATGACGAAGCCTATAATACTGCCAGAGAACTGGCCAGCAAGGAAGGGCTCTTAGTTGGTATCTCATCAGGTGCAGCGGCAGCAGCCACCAGAAAACTTGCTGAAACCTTAGAAAACAGGCCGCCATCTGAAAAGAATAACCATCCTAAAATCTTAACCCTGGCCCCAGATAGCGGTGAACGTTATCTCTCAACTGAATTATTTAAAAACTAAGCAACCCGAACTAAACAACCCGGGTTAGACTTTCCTTGACCTTTCCAAAAATATATTTAAGAAATCAAAAAATCCCCTTCTTATGTAGAAACTAGCAGTAAAAGTCTGCTTATCCAGGAAGGGGATTATAATATTTATATATTTTCTTCTATCTGTAACTCATCATCCACAGCCTTAAGAATGTCTGCTCCGATGTCGCTGCGGTAATGCATATCCTGAAACTGAACTATATCTACTAGATCATAAACTAAATCAGCAGCTGCCATTAAGCCATCCTCCATTACTGTTAAATTAAGAACTCTGCCACCAGCTGTGATAAACGAATCTCCTGATTTTTCAGTTCCGGCATGGAAGATAATTAAATCGTCAATATGACTTGCTTCCTCCAGGCCTGTTATTGTAAAACCTTCTTCATAAGTGATTGGATAACCACCTGAAGCCAGGACCAATGTTAAGACGGTTAGTGGCTCCATATCAATTGAAACTTCAGCCAGGCGACCATCAATCGTTTTATTTAATAATTCAAATAAATCATTATTTAATCTTGGCAGGATTGCCTGGGTTTCAGGGTCGCCAAAACGGGCGTTAAACTCTAATACTTTTGGCCCTGAAGCTGTAATAATCAGGCCAGCATAAAGAACTCCCTGAAAATAAATCCCTTCTTTTTCTAGAGCATCAATCGTTGGATACATAATATCTTCATAGATTTCTTCCTTTAACTCTTCAGTAAGCCAGTTAACCGGCGAATAACTGCCCATACCAGCTGTATTAGGTCCTTCATCGCCATCAAAAACTGCCTTGTAATCAACAGCTTCAGCAAATGGCAAAACCGTTTCTCCGTCTGTTAAAGCAAAAACAGAAATCTCTTCACCTTCTAAAAAGTTTTCAATAACTATTCTTTCTCCGGCATCCCCAAAAATTCTGTCTTCCATTATCTTTTCTACTGTTCTATAGGCTTCTGGTTCTCCTGTGCAGATAACTGCACCCTGACCCTGGGCTGGGCCTTCCGCCTTAATAACAAGGGGATATTCTGCATCTTTTAGATATTTTAAAGCTGTTGAAGGGTCTGTAAAGACCTCATATTCAGCTGTTGGAATGTCGTATTTCTCAAGAAGCCTTTTGGCAAAAACTTTGCTGCCTTCAAGCATAGCCGCTTCTTTTTCTGGCCCAAATATTTTAAGATGGCGAGATTTAAATTCATTAACAATTCCAGCCACCAGAGGTTCTTCAGGCCCGACTACAGTTAGATCTATCTTCCTTTCTTTAGCAAAATCCGCCAGGCTATCAATATCGCCAGCAGCAATATCTATCAGCTCGGCAAGATCTTCCATGCCATCATTCCCTGGTGTTGCAAATATTTTACTTACATATTCACTCTGGTGTAATTTCCAGATCAGGGCATGTTCTCTACCTCCTGCCCCAACAACTAAAACTTTCATAATTACGCCCCCTTCTCAATCAACTAAAAAAACAATCCTTTTCTAACTGGTTTTTTAATGCATTCTCTTCTTTCGGGACCTGTACTAATATATGAAATTGGTAGATCTATTTCGTTCTCTATAATATCTAAATAACAGCGGGCATTCTCTGGTAATTCTATAATATCCTGCATGCCTGAAATATCAACATCCCAGCCTGGGATAGTCTCATAAACCGGTTCAACATTATCACAATCTAAAAGGTCTGCTGGAAAATCTTTAGTTTTTTTACCATCTATTTTATAGGCAGTGCAGACTTTTAGCTCATCAAAACCGCTTAGAACATCTAATTTAGTAAGGACAAGCTCTGTAAAACCGTTAACTATAGTGGCATAACGGAGAGCAGGTAAATCCAACCAGCCGCATCTCCTGGGACGACCAGTGGTAACACCAAACTCTTTACCCTTTTCCCTTAGCATCTGACCAACACTGCCATGAAGTTCTGTTGGGAAAGGTCCCTCGCCAACTCTGGTTAGATATGCCTTGGCAACCCCAATAACACTATCAATATATTTTGGTCCAAATCCGGTGCCTGAAGTTACTCCCCCGCTGCCTGGATTTGAAGAAGTGACAAAGGGATATGTACCGAAATCTACATCTAAAAGACTGCCCTGGGCTCCTTCAAAGAAAATCTTTTTCCGTTCCTGTCTGTATTTTTCTAATAAAAAAGGAGTATTTGCTAAATATGGTTCAAGTTTATCAGCTAGAGGCATTATTTCTGCCTTAACTTCTTCAACTGTTATTTTATCTTCACCATAAATTTCCTGAAGAATTGCATTATGATAGGCCAGGGCCTTTTCAAGTTTTTCAGTAAACTTAGCCTCATTAAATATATCAAGCACCCTTAAACCTCTTCTAGCGACCTTATCAGTATAAGCCGGCCCTATTCCCCGGCCAGTAGTTCCTATTTTATCATCGGCTTTCCGCTTCTCTTCAAGATTATCAAGTACTCTATGGTATGGTAAAACAAGATGGGCTGTTTTACTCAAATAAAAATTGTCGAGGCTAATACCTCTATCTGCAAGCATCTCCATCTCTTCTACTAAAACTTTCGGATCAACCACTACACCATTACCAATTATACAGATAGTATTTTTATGTAAAATACCTGATGGAATAAGATGTAGTTCAAATTTATCATCTTTTACAACAACAGTATGTCCGGCGTTATTTCCTCCACCATATCTGACTACTACATCAGCCTCCCTGGAAAGCATATCAGTTATTTTCCCTTTACCTTCATCTCCCCATTGGGCTCCAACTAAAACTTTATTTGTTTCCCGTGCCATAATAATAACCCCTTTTTGCAATAATATTTTTAATTGTCTAACAAATTTAGACTTTTTAAAAATGCCTTGATTACAAGATAATAGTAGCAAATTAATAGGCCACAGTCAAGAACTTCGATTTTCAAGCAGGAAATTTAGCTTCGACCAAGAATTGATATTATTACAGCTAAAAAGTTTTGGCAATAAATTTTATTGTACATAATCAGTTTATAATCACAAAATTATTATAAGGATATAAGGAGGCTAAACCCGATATGGATGGAGGTTTCTGGTTTAGGCAGGAAGGTATTTCTTTTAAAGGCTCCCCGGCAAGCAGGACAGTTTCACTTGGCACTGACCTGATCAACCGGGGTTTTTTAACTCAGTTTCCTGGTTCCAGCCTGGCGGCATTTCTATTACTGGCCAGTAAAGGAGCTGAGTTAGAGGCAAAAAAACTCAGTCTACAGGAATTAAATTGTTTGATTCCTGGCTCTTTAAATGAAGTTATTACTGGTCTGGAATACTTACAGGAGAGGGAAATAATTGTTTTTGAAAAATTAAATGGTAATCAAAAAAGACTTGATTTAAGAAATTTAAATAATGATGAGAAAATTTTTATCTCTTTGAATCCATCAGGATTAATGCCCAGCCAGAAAGACGAGGAACCTGTCTGTAGAGCTAGAAATGATAGCGAATTAGTTGAAAAACTTTTAGAATTCTTTCCTGGCCAATCTGGTTCTCAAGCTAGAAAACAGGCCCGGACCGAAATCAGACGCTGGTGTGATGATTTTCCTCCTGGTTTAATAGAAGAATTATTAAATAGAGTCCATAAATGGCTGGAACATCCTCAAAACCCCCATGAACGGGCCCATTATTATCTGAGAGCTATTATCTCTGACTGGTATGAAAAGGAAATCTTTAGCTTTGAAAAACTCCAGGAATATGATAGACTATATCGGGAGACCCGAGAACTTGCCAGAATTTATGGCTTTAAAAATTACCACCAGCTCAATCCTATCCAGTTAGAAACTTTACAGAGCTGGCTTAAAGGTGGCCAGGGGCTTTCTGTACAATTAGCCTGCTGGGCTGTTAAGAAAGCGGTCAAACAGAAGCGAGATGGTCGGCCTTCCCTTGATTATATTGAAAGAAATTATATTAAACCTTTAAAGGATGCCGGCATTCAAAATACTGAAGAAGCTGAAGCTTTTTTTAATAAAAGAAGTAAAAAGTATCATCAAAATAAAACTGAAAGTAATTCTATAGATAATAATCTTGATTTAGATGAAGAATACGATGACGATGAATTCACATGCAATCTAAGCTGGGATAACCTTGAATGGGAAGAACCAGAATAATTATTAGGAGGTAAGTTTTAATGCCAGAGAATAATCATGAATTTCAGTTATTAGGGATTTTACTCCAGTATCCTGACCAGATTGACCAGGCGGCTGATGAATTAGAAAATAGACATTTTAGTAATCCTCAGGCAGGATTAATTTATGAAGAGTTGCTTAAACAATTCAGGCGGGATGGTGGCATCTCCAGGACTAAATTATTATTAAAACTTAGAGAAGGTAACCTTGTTAATGATCCTGAAGAGACCATGGAAAGACTTACTTCTGGCTATAACTCCAGAGAAGAATTAAAACCAACTATTGATCTAATCAAGGAAGAATACCAGAAGAAACTTTTGCGCCAGGCAGCCAACCAGCTTCAGGATCTGGCCAGTGATCCTGATAGAACCATAGATCAGTATCAATCCCGGGCTCAGGAAATCGTCTTTCAGGCAACTAGCGAGTCCAGCGACCTTGAAAAACATATCTTTTCCATGGAAGAAGCCCTGATAAAATCCTACGAATATTATATAGACCGCCGGAATAACTTAACTGATACAGGAGTCCAGACTGGTTATATGAGCTTAGATAGAATGATCGGTGGTTTCAAAAAAGGCCACCTTAATGTGATTGCTGCTTCAACCTCAATGGGTAAGACAGCCTTTGCAATTAATATAGCTCAGAATATCCTCCGCCGGAATATACCTGTTGGGATTATTTCTCTGGAAATGGAGGCCCAGGAGATAGTTGACAGAATGATTGTCCAGGAAGCCAAGGTCAACGCCTGGAAATACAGTCAGGGCGAAACCAGTGAGTCTGAAGACGAAAAGATTTCCAGTGCCTTAAATAAAATGCATGAATATCCTCTGATGATCTCAGATGAGCGTGGTTTAAATGTCGCCCAGATCAGGGCCAGATTAAGAAAATTTAAATCACAGCTAGATGAACTCGGCCTGGTAATTGTCGATTACTTACAGATGGTTAAATTACCTGAAGATAGTGTCCAGAATACAGCCAGAGCCGTTGGTGAAATCGTACTCCAGCTAAGGAATATGGCCTCAGAGCTTGAGGTGCCAATTGTCTTAATCTCACAGATAAGCCGCAGCTTTACCAGCAGGCAGGACAAAAGACCTGTCCTCTCTGATCTCCGTGACTCTGGTAACATTGAGGAGATTGCCGACGGCGTTATCTTCCTTTACAGAGATGCTCACACCTCGGCTGCTGCCAGGGAAAAGGCAGAGCTGGAAGGAACTGAAGGCAAAACCGATATTATTATTGCCAAGCAGAGAACCGGGCAGACCGGCCTGGTCAACCTCCATTTTGATGAAGAACATATCCGTTTTGTTGATCCTGAAAATATGTCCTATGAGGATGCGATTCCAAATGTCCAGTGATAATAACTTAAAACTTAAAGCTTTAACTGCTTTCTTTTCTGCCTATGCCGATCTCAAAGACCAGGGAGATATCACTGAAGAGCAGTTTGCTCAGGTCAACGAGGTTCTGGAGGATATTGAAAATATTGAATATGATGACTTAATTACCAGATTAATCGAAATCTTTCCTGAGTATCAGCCAAAAGAATTGGGATTATTTCAACTAAATAATTGACAATAGTTCTTTAGTATTATACAATATAATTAATAATTATGATAGTATTATATTACTAAATTAGATTTTTGCTTTTCAAAATTTAATAACATCCTTTGATAAAGGCACCCCTGTCGTAAGGCAGGTCCGCAAAGCCTGAAGCCCAATAGAAATTGGGTGGTTCAGCTACCGAAGGGAGTAGCTTAACTTATAATTACTACTCTTCGGAGTAGTTTTTTTATTGCCTTTATTCAGGATTGTTATCAGGAGGTCCGAACAATCTTGAAGAAAAATACTAAATCATTTGCGCTTGCAGCCTTATTGTTTAGTTTTATATTTATAATCTCTGCCTGTTCAAGTTCCTCTTCCCTTACTGAAGAAATTGATTCAACAAATATCTCTGAAGGAACATATATTGAAGGTATCATAAATATCAATCATAATTTTTCAGATGCAGCAACAAATAATACCTCTGTTTCTTCAGCAAATAGTTCTGAAAATATTAATACGAGTAATATTTCAAGTCAGTCTGAAAACGAAAAAATAATCCATTTAAATAGTAATTTGAGTAAAAACGAAGCTTTTAATAAAGTCGAAGAAATGGGTTATAAACCTATTGATTTCATGCCAGAACTTGATGCAATCCTGGTTGAAATTCCTGATAATGCACAGGTTTCAGCAATGAACTCATCTGATAGCGATTCATCGGATATTAGATCAAGCCAGCCCAATCATATCTTTACTACCCAGGAATATACAGTCCCTAATGATGATGATTTTTCAAAACAGTGGGCAGCTTCAGCAATTAAACTGCCTCAGGCCTGGGATCAAACAACCGGCTCAAACAATATCAGAGTTGCTGTTTTAGACACTGGTATAGATTATAACCATCCTGAACTTGCTGATTTTGTTGATAAAAATTCAAGCTATAATTTTATAGATGATAATGACAATGTCATGGATTATAACAGCCATGGTACCCACGTTGCCGGTATCATTAGTGCACGAGGAGACAATAATACTGGTACTACTGGTGTAATGTGGGAATCTGAACTGATGGCTGTAAAAGTTTTAGATGATAATGGCAGCGGCTCAGAATGGTCTTTAGCTCAGGGTATCCTTTATGCTGCAGGTCTTTTAGATAATCAACCACGACAAACTGCTGATATTATAAATTTATCTCTAGGCATGAGTGATTCTAACCATATTCCAAAAACCTTAGAAAAAGCAATTGAAAGAGCAGCTGCTGAAGGTGTAATTATTATAGCTGCTTCAGGAAATAAGGGTTCCAGCAAAGTTATTTATCCAGCGGCTTTTTCAGATGTAATAGCTGTTGGAGCACTTGAAGAGAATAACTCCGGAGCCCCTGAAATTGCCAGCTACTCTAATTATGGTCCAGAAATAGATGTTGTTGCTCCTGGTTCATTAATATACAGTACATTCGCTGATAATAAATATGGATATATGTCCGGCACTTCAATGGCGACCCCCCATGTATCTGGTCTGGCTGGCTTAATGTTAAGTGAAGGTATAAGAGCCAGCGATATTAGATCACTCCTCCAGGATACAGCAATTAAATTAGGAAACGATGATTTTAATGAATCCTATGGCCACGGTATGATTGACACCTATAAATCAGTTCATCAGGCCAATAAAATCAATATTATTTTAGGTAATAAAAATGACGATGGTTTTGATATTATCAGCAAGACTAAAGTAGATCTTAATAAATCAAAATTCATAATAGAAAATGTTCCATCTGGCGAATATGAAGTAATTGCCTGGCTGGATATTAGAGATAATGGCAAATTAGAAAATGGCGATTATTATGCCTCAACTGGCAAAGTAAATATTGAATCTGA
>CAZLCX010000034.1:0-2646 GCA_964558325.1 uncultured Halanaerobiaceae bacterium
ATATCCTGCTAATTGTTAATCATACCTTGACAATATAGTTAATAGGTATTACAATAGTTGAGGTTCTAATGATTTTCAATGTAATATTTATTAATTTATGATGAATTAGGAGCTAGATTTTTAGGCTTTTTAATGGGCTTTACTTTAGGAATTGGAACTTTTATTGGGTTTGTGGCAGTAGGTCCTATGACTAAGATAGCCTTTAATTTTGTCGAAAAATTTAAAGCTTTTAGGAGCATTTAGGTATAATCTTGACTTTGTGAAATTTGTTAAGAGATACCAGCAGGTAACCGTCGGGTAACCGGCAGGTCTAATGATAAATTGATGATAGAAGAGATAGTTGGTTGTCTGTAAATCGACAAAAAATTTAAGATGATTTTAGTTTGGATCTGGAGGTGAGTTTAATGGAGACAATGAAATTGATGATTACAAATTATGAAGTAAAGACTACAGAAGAAAAAGCTGAGAAGGTTAAGAGTAAAATTATAAATGAGAAACAGAGTGACAGCTTTGTAAATGGATTTCTAAATCTTGTATAAATTTATATTCTCCTCTGACGGTAATTAATTCACTGTCAGGGGATTTTTCATAGGCTGGTAGGATATAAGAGTATATAGCAGTTAATATTTAATAATCGGCTATAATGGCAGGCAGCAATCACTGGGGTTGTTAAACATTTTGGGTTAATAAGCCGATAATTATAATATAAGGAATAGTAGTTTTGAGTCTAAAAGCAAATTTAATAATTTGAAAGGAAGGTAATATGACTGCTCAAAATAATATTTTTACAGGTTTTAACTTAAGATTAATCCTAGCTGGTATTTTGATGCTGCTTCTTATAATGACAGGTTCGGTAGGTGCTGATGAGCCAGTTGAAATTCCACTGCAGGAAACAAAAATTGTTGCTGGAGCCAATCTGGCGACCTATGAAGATGCTAATACAGGTTTTCATGTCTATGGAGGAGCTGGAGTGCCAGTTGATGACGATCTCTTTGTAACAGGACGGTATGAGCGTTATTTTGCTGAGGATCTTGGACTGAATGCTATTACAGCTAACTTTGAATATGATATGGCCAGGATAGTAACTGATGAGTTTGAACTGCTTAGGATTTATGCCCAGGGTAATATAGGTTATTATTTTGGAAGTTTTGCTGAAGAATCGATAAGTGGCCTTGGTATTAAGGGCGGAATGGGAGCTGAGGCTGAGATTGCAGGAGGATTTGGAGCCAGTGCTAATTTGAACTTTCGTCCCCTGGAATTTGAAGATACTTCTGAAAATAATGATGAAGATACTGAGGATAATAATGGGAATGTTAATCTGACTGGACTTGAAGTTGGGTTAGGTGTCTTTTACAGTTTTTAATAGGATAATTTGATTGTAAGTAGTGAGTCCCCTCTAATCAGGGGGCTCTTTTTTTATGTTAACCTGGCTACAATTTGATGATAAATCCTGTTCCATTTAAATAGAATAGTAATTATTATTGCTTAAAGTATAGTAGATTGGTATATTATAAGTAGATTAAATAATTTACTCTTTGGAGGCGATGAACTATCATTCTAATCTGGTCACCTATAAAGGATGATAGGGAGCTAATGGTGAAACCGGCCAAAAAAACTAATTTCCAAAGAGGAGGAATTAAAAATGAGAAAAGCTTTAATTTTAGGTCTGGCGTTGGTATTTGTATTGGGCATGACAGTGGGTGCTTCAGCATTTAATTGGAATTGGCCTGGTCTTACTGGCGAAGATTATTATATTGATTCAGGTGATTATTTTGGTAATGTGCCTTATCAATTACAATCTGGCACAGGTGCAGAGATAATTCAAGAAGGTAATAATGATACTGCAACTATTAATCAAACAGGTTTAAATAAAGCTCATATTGGTCAGGGTATAGATTTTCAATTTAATCCAGCTCAAACTGGAGCCAGCGAAGATAATATAGCAATGATTGATCAAGTGGGCTCTGATAATGAAGGTGAAGTAAATCAAAGGGGAATGGAAAACATTGCAGACATTGATCAATTAGGTGATGATAATTATGCTGGCGTTGGACAGGCCGGGGACGATATGATAGCAAACGTATCCCAAGATGCAGTAAATAGTTTTGTAAGAGTAAGTCAATTTGGCGGAGAAGGATCAATAGCAGATATTACTCAATTTGGTGATACTAATAGAATTAGAACCAGACAAAATGGAGACTTCCATGATGTAACTGTAGAACAAGAAGTTGGCTCCTACTGGAGTTATGCCAAGACCGAACAAACAGGTTCATACCATACCGCCGATGTTTATCAGGCTGGCGGGAAAAACGGAACTTTTGTAGATCAGGATGGTATGGACAACTGGGCTGAAGTATCTCAAGATGGCGAGTCTAATGAAGCCTTTGTTGATCAAGATGGTTCTGGACTAAATGCACTAATCAGTCAAAATGGAAATGGTAATTATGGTGAAATCAATCAGACTGGCGGAGGATATTAATATTCATTTAAATAATGAGATATAGATAAATAATTAAAAAAGGGGCAGACTGAATATAGAGGGAGAGATATTCAGTCTGCTTCTTCTAAATTGTATTGACCGGGAGGTGTTCCAATGATCAATCTCAAAAAAATAATGACTGTTATGTTGATTATTACTGTAGCAGT
>CAZLCX010000034.1:2746-21492 GCA_964558325.1 uncultured Halanaerobiaceae bacterium
CAATGATCAATCTCAAAAAAATAATGACTGTTATGTTGATTATTACTGTAGCAGTTCTTTTAACCGGTAATTTAATATATGCATCTCAGGGCAATAATGGTAACAATAATGGTCAGGGTCCTGGGGGCGATGGTCCTCCAGGGTTAGTTGATGATATTCCTCCAGGAATTCTTGGCTCTGGTAATGGTCCTGGATTTGAATTTCCTGGTGAAGGTGAATTTCCAGGACAATTGAATCCATTTCTGCCTGGCGAACCTGGGAATGATAACCCTGGTAATGGAGAGCCAGGAGATGATTATCACTGGGATTATGATTTTGAGCCAATTGCCTTTATTTATCAGGAAGGTAATGATAATGATGGCCGAATTGACCAGCATGGTGAAGGTAACTGGGCTGGTATAAAACAATTTGGTGATCATAATAATTCAGCAATTGATCAATATGGTGATAATAATTTTGCCAAAGCAGTTCAGTTCGGAACTGGTAATGATTCTAACATTGAGCAGGATGGCTATAAAAATAAAGCTGGAATTGGTCAGTCTGGACATGATAATGAAGCTGATATCAAGCAGACAGGAGATTACAATAAAGCCTTAATAACACAGATGGGTTCAAATAATTCTGCCAGTATTGAGCAGAATGGTAACGGTCTTAACCTTGATATAAGTTTTAACTGGTAATGGTTATTAAGTGAGGTTAAGTTATTTCCAAAATCGCTGCATTGACTGTGGCGGTTTTGGAATTTCTTATTTAATAAAGAAGGGTTTGAAATGAGAAGATATGGACTTATGATATTATTTATTTTTGTATTTGTTTATCTAATCTTTAGTTATGCTGAAGCTATAAATTATACAATGAGTTGGGTTTTTCAATTTTTTAACAGCCCTAATGCTCAATAGATCAAAATGACTGGAACGGATTATGTTATTGAAGGAGCTATTACTGAATATCATGTTGATAGAAATACTGGAGGAACAGGACTTTCGATTGGTGGATTAGGTGGTTCGACTGAGTATGCCAGAGCTACAACTGCGATTGATATCAGGCTGGTTGATACTACAACTGCAGAGGTTGTCTGGTCAGAAAGTTTAAAAAGTGAGATTATTGGTAAAAAGGTTGGTCTTCAGGCATTTTCCTTTATGGGATATAATATAGTTGAACTTGAGACTGGCCAGGGCAAACAGGAGGTAATAAATCTAGTTGTAAGGACTTTGCTTGAGGAAGCTGTCTTCAAATTGGCTGAAAGCGGAGCAATTTAAATTTATTTAAGATGTTTTTAATGAAAAGTTTAAAAAATTATAAGTCTTATAAAGTATGGTTTTAAGTAGTTCTTCATTCTGGCTCCCTTATTGGGAGCTTATTTTTTGAAATAAAGTTTATATTTATAAGATTTATTAAAGGATTATTCGTTATAAAAGAAGAATAATTAATTATAACAAAGGGGAATTAATAAAAAGTTAGGTGGGGGTCCATTTGAAAAAATTTTTAGTTATTATGATTGCTGGATTTTTACTTGTTGGTTTTACTGGGTTAGAAGTTTCAGCTGATAGGGGATCAATTCCATTTAGGCCAGATGTCAGAATCTATGAGCCATTGCAGCAGGCAATTATTGCTTGGAATGGTGAGGAGCAGATTTTGATACTTTCGACTGACTTATATGCTTCAGAAACGACAAAAGTGCTTGAGGTGATTCCACTGCCAGCTGAGCCTGAAGTGACTGAGGCTGATCCTGAAATTTATCAGAAGGTTCATAATCTTTATGGGGAAGAGTTAGATCAGGCTTTTACAGTATTGAGAAGTGGCGGGGAGGGTGGATCAGGAGAGGTTGAGCCAGCTGGAGAAGTTACTTTTCAGGAGAAGATTGGAGCCCAGGATATTTCCGTAACCCGGGTTAATCGGCCAGCTGATTTTGTCAGCTGGGTTAATGAATATTTGAGTTCCCAGGGGGTTGATAATCCGACAATTCCAGATAGTCTGGGTGATGTAATTGTAGAATATATTGAAGATAGTTTTGATTGGTTTGTTTTTTCTGTTATTGAGTTAACTGAGGAGACCCATTCTCAGGAGGCCATTCAGTATCGATTTAAATCTGATGCTGCCTATTTTCCATTAAAAATTACCAGAACTGAGACAGGTAGCACTGAGCTTGAGATTATGGCTTTTATGCCACCTAAACAGGTTGAACGGGAGTCAAGTAGAACTTTGAATTTCCTGCCAACAAATGTGCCGGTATCAGTTGATAATTATCAGATTATGGAGATAGACGAAGGAATAGGTCAGATGATGTCTAATTATGAAATTTCAGGACTTCATCACTGGTATATTAGCGGTGAATTAAGTGAGTTTAAAGAAGATTTAGTGGTAACTGTGCCAACCCCATCAGAAGACGAACTGGTTTATTATCAGGGGATGCCCTATTATAATATCAGGCAGTCTGATATGGATAAATATGTTTCTCTAAATGAAGAATTAACTGATCTTGAAGAAGAAATTATAACCGGTGAGATAGAAGTTAGACCATTGTCAGAGGAAACATTTTTAACAGGTCCTTTTATAGATGATGCTTTATTACTTAACCCCTATAATGGCAGAACAATTGTCGGTTATCAGAATTTGCTTGATAAAGAAACTGGTTTACATGGTTATTATGTTGATGAGGTTGAATTTGATCTCCTTGATCTAACAGGACTGCCGGATTTCTTTGAAAGAGAGATTAGATTTGGTATGATGGAGGACGATGATAGATATTTTAATATGCCGGCATTTTATCTGACAGATGTTGATGGCTATGAGTTTATATGTGGTGAGGCTCTTTATCTTGAGTCAGGTTCTTTTTCAGGAAATTCAAATTGTTTCTGGCATCCTGAAGAATAATATATTATAATCTTAATAAGAGTGATAATAATTTTGATTGGAGGCGATAGAATGAGTGATAGTATGGATAAGTTTTTTGAAGATGTTTTTAAGAAATTTGATAAGGATATAGTCGATAGAATTTTACTTATGATTCAGAATGATCGGGAGTTGATGGACAAGTATTTAAAGCAGGTGGCAAATAGCAGCAAGGAGACTGTTAATGATGCTTTAAGTAAGAAGATTGAGGAGAAATATGATCTTCAATTTAAAGGAAAAAATTATCAGCCAAAGTCTACACTGGCCACATATTTTGAAGAACATTAATGTCAGATAATTTAAACTTTTAAATTAGGCTAAAAGGCCCTTATCCCTTGATTTCATAAAGGATAGGGTTTTTTATTTTTTTTCATAAAATAAAATTTGAAATTTAATTTGACATCAATTAAAATTCTGTTACAATAGAGAGCAATAAACATATAATTTATTATACTAAACTATTAAAAAGAGAAAGGGGGCTGTATCATGCAGTTATCTAAAAAGATGGAAAACTTAGGAACAGAAGTGGCATTTGACGTATTGGAAGAGGTGGCAAATCTGACCACCGCAGGCAGAGATATTATTAGTCTGGCAATAGGGGAACCTAATTTTACGACTCCTGAAGTTGTCAAAGAAGCTGGAGTGGCTGCAATTAGAAATGATAAGACTGGATACAGCCCTTCTGCAGGAATTTTGGAATTAAGAAAAAAGGTTGCAGAATATTTTTCTGAAACTAGAGGCATTGATTATTTATCATCTGAGACTATCGTTGCGCCTGGAGCCAAGCCTTTGATTTTTTATGGTTTACTTGCTTTAGTTGAACCAGGTATGGAGGTAATATACCCGAATCCCGGGTTTCCTATTTATGAGTCTGTTATTGAATTATTAGGTGGGATTCCTGTGCCTTTACCTCTGAGAGCTGAAAATAACTTTGAGTTTTCTCTGTCCGAATTAAAGGAGCTGATATCTCCGAATACCGGAGGTATTATTATTAATTCACCTCATAATCCAACTGGCTCAATTATTTCCAGAGAGAAATTAGCCCTACTGGCTGATGAAATTATTAAGCATGATCTCTGGGTTATTTCAGACGAAGTTTATTCAGAACTGGTTTATATTGATGAAGCTTTTAGTCTGGCAGGCCTGCCAGGTATGAAAGAAAGAACTTTATTAATCGATAGTTTTTCAAAATCATATGCTATGACTGGCTGGAGAATAGGATTTGCCGGTGGCAGTAAAAAATTAATAGATGGAATTAGCAAGTTGATTACAAATTCTGTCTCATGTACTGCAACTTTTACCCAACTGGCAGCCTTGACAGCTTTAGAAGAAGCACGAGATGATCTTGATCAGATGAAAGAGAAGTTAGAAGAACGGAGGGATCTGGTCTGGCAACATCTCAATAGAATTTCTGGCCTTCACTGTCAGAAACCAGCCGGTTCCTACTACTTTTATGCTGATGTAACTGATATCTGCCGCAGATTAAATCTGGCAGACTCAAAGGAGTTACAGAAGTATTTACTGAAAGAAGCAGGAGTTGCTCTACTTCATCGGGAATGTTTTGGCAATAAGTTTCCAGGAGAAGATCGAGAATATATCAGATTATCTTTTGCCAGTTGTTCAAAGGATAAGTTAAGAGAAGCTATATCTCGAATTGAAAGGGCTGTTACTACTCCTAAATCTCAGGTTAGTTAAGTTAGTTAGTTCAAAATAGCATCCAATATAATATAGATTTAATCTTTGAGACCCTCCGTTTGTGCATTTTATGCATGCGGAGGGTTTTTATTAGGAATATTATATATGGGGTTAAATTATGAATAATAATAAGAGAGGAAGTGATATTAATGGGTAATAAGATGACTGGTGCTGAAATATTTGTTAAGGCTCTAGAAGAGGAGGGAGTTGACACACTCTTTGGATATCCAGGAGGGGCTTTAATTCCGATTTATGACGAAATTTTTGATGCAAACTTTAAACATGTTCTTCCCCATCATGAACAGGGAGGGATACATGCAGCCGATGGTTATGCCCGTTCGACTGGTAAGGTTGGTGTTACCATAGCGACTTCAGGTCCTGGGGCTACTAATTTAGTTACTGGACTGGCAACTGCTTATATGGATTCTGTTCCCTTGGTGGCTTTTACCGGCCAGGTTCCAAGTCATATGCTTGGTACAGACGCTTTTCAGGAGGCGGATATAACTGGTATTTCAATGCCAATAACAAAACATAATTATCTTGTAAAAGATGTTAAGAATCTTGCTAGAATTATTAAAGAAGCTTTTCATATTGCTAGCACAGGTAGGCCAGGTCCGGTATTAGTTGATATTCCAAAGGATGTAATGGTCTCCAAGGCTGATTTTGACTATTCAAGACCAGTTGATTTAAGGGGTTATAAGCCAAATTATAAAGGTCATCCAATGCAGATAAAAGGAGCAGCTGAAAGGATCAACAGGGCTAAAAAACCTGTATTATATGCCGGTGGTGGAGTTAATATATCCGGTGCTGCTGGATATTTAAGAGAGCTTGCTGAGAAGGCTAAAATACCTGTGACAACAACGCTAACAGGCTTAGGATCGTTTGATGAAAAAAATGAATTGAGTCTTGGGATGCCTGGAATGCACGGTAGTACAGAAGCTAACCTTGCTTTAAGTAATACTGATTTAATAATTGCTGTCGGTTGTAGGTTTGATGACAGGGTTACTGGTAAGCTGGATAAATTTGCACAGGATGCGGACATCATACATATTGATATTGACCCGGCTGAGGTTGGTAAAAGGGTTGCCATCGATATACCGATTGTTGGTGATGTCAAAACTATTTTGAAAGAATTAAACCCTCAGATTGAGGAGAAGACAATAAATGGTTGGGGCGATCAAATTAAAGAATGGAAAAAGGCAGATGAAAATAATAACCAGTCTGTAGGAGTTAATGGTGCTCTTTCACCGAGGCCGGTAATTGAGGCATTATCTGAATTAACTGATGGTCAGGCTATTCTGGCTACTGAAGTTGGTCAGCATCAGATGTGGGCTGCTCAGTTTTATCAATTTTCAAGGCCAGGTCAGTTTTTAAGTTCAGGTGGATTGGGAACGATGGGTTATGGTCTGCCTGCTGCAATTGGGGCCCAGGTAGGTAATCCTGCTGAATCGGTTTTCTTACTTTCAGGAGATGGTAGTATTCAAATGAATATTCAGGAGTTAGCCACTATTAAAAAGAATAAACTTCCTGTTAAGATGATTATCTTAAATAACAAATATCTAGGTATGGTCAGACAGTGGCAGGATCTTTTTCAAGATAAGAGATATGCTGCAACCTGTATGAGCCGTCAGGTAGATTGTCCTCCTAAATGCAAAGGGCCTAATGAGAACTGTCCTGAGCTGGTGCCTGATTTTATTAAACTGGCTGAAAGTTATGGAATAAATGGTGAAAGATTGACAGAGGAATCTGAGATAAAACCGGCAATAAAAAGAGCGATTGCTGAAAATGGTCCTTATCTAATTGACTGTATAATTGAGCGGGAAGAAAATGTATTTCCCATGGTTCCGCCAGGAGGAAGCCTATATGAAATGATTTTAGAGGAGGAATCAGAATGATGAAACATACCGTATCAGTTCTGGTCGCCAATCAATCAGGGGTTTTGGCCAGAATTGCAAGTCTTTTTAGTCGTCGTGGTTTTAATATTGAAAGTCTCTCAGTTGGTCAGACTGAAAAGAAAGATGTCTCCAGGATAACTTTGGTGGTTGCTGGAGATGAGAAACATCTAGAACAGTTAACCAAGCAACTTAATAAACAGGTTGTTGTTTATAAAGTTAGCAATATCAGTAATGATCCGACAGTTAGCAGGAGTATGGCCTTTATTAAAGTCAGGGCTAATTATGATAATAGGTCAGAGATAATTCAAATAGTTGATGTCTTTAGAGGTGAGATTGTTGATGTTGCTAATGACTCAGTAATGGTTGAAGTTACAGGAGACGAGGGCAAGATAAATGCGATGGAAGAGCTTTTGGAACCATATGGAATAGTTGAACTGGTTAGGACTGGCAAGATTGCAATGACAAGAGGTAAAAAATAATGAGGAGAGTGGATAAAATGGTAGATGTATATTATGATAATGATGCAGATTTAGGAAGACTGGAAGGAAAGAAGATAGCAGTTATTGGTTATGGAAGTCAGGGTCATGCTCAGGCCCAGAACCTAAGGGATTCAGGTCTGGATGTTGTTGTTGGTCAGCGCAAAGGTGGAGCAAGTTATGAGCAGGCCGTTGCTGATGGTTTTGAGCCAGTTACAGCAGCAGAGGCTGCTGCCCAGGGAGATGTTGTTCAGGTATTGCTGCCAGATGTTGTTCAGCGGAAAGTTTATGAGGAAGATATTGAACCGAATTTGGAGGCTGGTAATGCTCTGGTCTTTTCCCATGGTTTTAATATTCATTATGATCAGATTGTGCCTCCAGCAGATGTTGATGTCTTTATGGTTGCTCCTAAAGGACCAGGACATATTGTTAGAAGAATTTATAAGGATGGAGAAGGTGTTCCCTGTCTTTTAGCTTTATACCAGGATGCTACTGGCCATGCCAAAGAAGTTGGACTGGCATATGCTAAAGGAATTGGCGGGACCAGAGCAGGAGTTATTGAGACAACATTTAAAGAAGAGACAGAAACTGATTTATTTGGAGAACAGGCTGTTCTCTGTGGTGGTGTAACTGAGCTGGTTAAAGCAGGTTTTGAGACTTTAGTTGATGCCGGTTATCAGCCTGAGATTGCTTACTTTGAGTGTTTAAATGAACTTAAATTAATTGTTGATTTAATGTATGAAGGTGGTTTAACTAAGATGAGGGATTCAATCTCAGACACAGCTGAATATGGGGATTTAATCGCTGGTGAGAAAGTAATTAATGAGAGCTCAAGAGCTGCTATGGATGATTTACTTAAGGATGTTAGAAATGGAGAGTTTGCCAAACGCTGGTTGCTGGAAAATCAGGTTGGCAGGCCCGCCTATAATAAACGCCGGGAACAGGATGAAAACCACCAGATAGAAAAAGTAGGAGCAAAACTACGAAGTATGATGAACTGGATTGAATAAAAGGGGTTGATATAAATGGGAGTGAAAATTTTTGATACAACCCTCCGGGATGGAGAGCAGTCCCCTGGGGTGAGTCTAAATGTTGATGAGAAATTAAGAATTGCCAGACAACTTGCCCGGCTGAAGGTCGATGTGATTGAGGCAGGTTTCCCAATAGCATCAGAAGGAGATTTTCAGGCAGTCAAGAAAATTGCAGAAGAGGTAGAAGGTCCTGTCATTGCCGGGTTGTGTCGAACTAATCCAAAGGATGTGGAGCGGGCCTGGGAAGCGGTTAAAGCATCTGCCAGGCCCAGAATACATACCTTTATAGCAACTTCTCCAATTCATATGGAATTTAAGTTGCAAAAGAGTCCGGCTGAAGTGCTTGAGCAGGCAGTGGCAGCAGTCAAACAGGCTAAGAGTTATACTGATGATGTTGAGTTTTCTGCTGAAGATGCTTCCAGGAGTGATAAGGACTTTCTCTGTGAGATTTTTGAAGCTGCAATTGCAGCTGGAGCAACAACAATTAATATTCCTGATACTGTAGGATATTCTACTCCAGCTGAGTTTGGTGGGCTGGTCAGATATGTTAAAGAAAATGTTCCCAATATTGATCAGGCAGAAATTAGTGTCCACTGTCATAATGATTTAGGTCTGGCTGTTGCCAATTCAATTGCAGCTATAGAGAATGGCGCTGTTCAGGTTGAGACTGCTGTTAATGGAATTGGAGAAAGAGCTGGAAATGCAGCTTTAGAAGAAGTGGCTCTGGCTTTGAATACCAGACAGGATTTTTATGGTCAGACAACTGATCTTGATCTGAAGGAGATTTATCGAACCAGTAGGCTTATAAGTCAGCTGACAGGCATGGATATTCAATTTAATAAGGCAGTTGTTGGCAAGAATGCCTTTGCTCATGAGTCTGGAATCCATCAGGATGGAGTTATAAAAGAGCGGACTACCTATGAGATTATGAATGCAAAGACAATCGGTTTAAAAGAGAATAAGATTGTTCTAGGCAAACATTCTGGCCGCCATGCTTTTAGGGATCGCCTGGAAGAGATGGGTTATCAACTCTCAGATGAAGACATTAATCAGGCATTTAGGAGGTTTAAGGATCTGGCTGATAAGAAGAATGATATTACCAGTCTTGACCTGGAGGCAATTGTAGAAGATCAGTTTGGACAGGGGCCTGAGATTTTAGAATTAAAACGGGTTCAGGTGACAACTGGAGATGGCATTTCCACAGCAACTCTCCATGTTGAGCTTAAAGGAGAGAAAATTCTTGAGTCAGCCTGTTCTGAAGGCGGTCCAATAGAAGCTGTTTATGATGGGATTAATCGGGCAGCTGGAGTTGATTGCGAACTGCTGATTTTTAAGATTGATGCTATTACTGGTGGAAAAGATGCACTTGGAAATGTTACAGTAAAGCTTGAAAATAATGGTCAGGTCTATATTGGCCGAGGAGTTAACACAGATATTATTAAAGCAAGTGCTTTAGCGTATAAGAATGCAGTTAATAAAATATTAGTAGGATAGTTTAGGAGGAATCAATAGATTATGGGAATGACGATGGTAGAAAAGATACTGGCGGCCCATGCTGGCCGGGATAGCCTGGAACCAGGTGAGATAGTCAATGCAGATCTTGATCTGGTTTTAGGAAATGATATAACGACTCCTGTAGCGATAGAAGAATTTGAAAAGATAGGGGTAGAAAAGGTTTTTGATAAAGATAAGATAGCACTGGTACCGGATCATTTTACCCCTAATAAAGATATTAATTCTGCCGGACAGACTAAATCAATTCGTGAATTTGCAGCAGACAAAGGGATTACAAATTATTTTGAGATCGGGGAGATGGGGATTGAACATTGCCTCCTGCCAGAACAGGGGCTGGTTAAACCAGGTCAGATAATAATTGGAGCCGATTCACATACCTGTACCTATGGGGCTTTTGGAGCCTTAGGGACAGGAGTTGGCAGTACAGATATGGCAGCTGGAATGGCTATCGGTAAGGCCTGGTTTAAGGTCCCTGAAACAATGAAATTTATCTTTAGCGGTAAACTACAGCCCTGGGTTAGTGGAAAAGATCTGATCCTTCATACAATTGGAGATATCGGGGTAGATGGAGCTCTTTATCGGTCAATGGAGTTTACAGGTGAAGTAATTGATGAATTATCAATGGCAGACCGGATGACTATCTCCAATATGGCCATTGAAGCCGGGGGTAAATGTGGTCTGATTGCTCCAGATGAGATAACCTTTGAATATTTAGCTGGCAGGGTTGATGATGATTATACAGTCTATAAAAGCGATGAAGATGCCAGTTATTATGATGTTATCGAATATGATGTAAACAAGCTTGAGCCTCAGGTGGCATTTCCCCATCTGCCAGAAAATACAAAACCGATCAGTCAGGTTGGCGAGATACCAGTAGATCAGGTTGTTATTGGTTCATGTACCAATGGCAGATTAAAGGATATCAGAGAGGCAGCAGAGATTTTAAAAGGTAAAAAGAAAGCGCCCCATATAAGACTGCTGATCTTCCCAGGAACTCAGGAAATTTATAAGCAGGCCATGCATGAAGGACTGGTTGATACTTTAATTGATGCTGGTGCTGCAGTTAGCACACCGACCTGTGGTCCCTGTCTTGGCGGGCATATGGGTGTTCTGGCAGCAGGCGAGCGAGCTATATCAACAACTAATCGAAATTTTGTTGGCAGGATGGGCCATCCAGATAGTGAAGTTTATCTTGCTAATCCTGCAGTGGCGGCAGCTTCAGCTATTGCCGGGGAAATTGTCAGTCCTGAGGAGGTCGTATAGATATGAAACTAGAAGGAGAAGTCTGGAAATATGGTGATGACGTTGATACTGATGTAATAATACCTGCTCGCTATCTCAATACCTCTGACCCGGAGGAGCTGGCCAAACACTGTCTTGAAGATTTAGATAGTGAGTTTACTGATAAAATGAATTCAGGAGATATTATTGTAGCTGGGGATAACTTTGGCTGCGGGAGTTCAAGAGAGCATGCTCCATTGGCGATTAAAGCTGCAGGAGTTAGCTGTATTATTGCCAATTCTTTTGCAAGGATTTTTTATCGGAATTCAATTAATATTGGACTGCCTATATTGGAATCTGAAGAGGCTGTCAGTTCAATTTCTGAAGGAGATAAAATATCAGTTGATTTAGACCAGGGTTTGATCAAGAATTTAAGCAGTGGAGAAGAGTATCGGGCTAAACCATTTCCTGAATTTATGCAGGAACTTATTACCAGTGGCGGTTTGATAAATTATCTCCAGGAGAAGGTGAAAAATAATGGCTAATTATGAATTGGCAGTTTTACCCGGGGATGGAATTGGTCCAGAGGTATCTCAGGAGGCAATAAAAGTTCTTGAAAAACTGGCTTCAGAGAGTGAGCTGAATTTTAGTTTTCAGGAATTTCCCCAGGGAGCCGACCATTATCTGGATACCGGTGAGCTGTTAAATGATGAGTCTAAGGCAGATTTAGAGGGTTATGATGCCATTTTTCTTGGAGCTGTAGGTGATCCAAGGGTTAAGCCTGGAGTTTTAGAGCATGGTATTCTTCTTGATTTAAGGTTTTCTTTTGATCAATATATTAATTTAAGGCCAATAAAACTGCTGGACAGCAGTTTTACCCCCCTTAAAGATAAAGGACCTGAAGATATTGATTTTATGGTAGTTAGAGAAAATACTGAAGGGTTATATGCTGGCGCTGGAGGTTTCCTTAAAAAAGGCAGCAAGCAGGAAGTTGCCATTCAGGAGATGATCAATACCTATCATGGGGTCGAGAGGGTCATAGATTATGCCTACCGTTATGCCTTTGATAATAATTCTAAACTGACACTTTGTGATAAGAGCAATGTTCTTGAATATTCCCATGATCTCTGGCAGCGGGTCTTTAAAGCTAAAGGTAATGAGTATCCCGAGGTTAAGCAGGATCATATATTAGTAGATGCCATGACAATGAAGATGGTCAGGAATCCAGAAGATTTTGATGTTGTTGTAACCTGTAATATGTTTGGCGATATCATAACTGATCTTGGAGCAGAACTTCAGGGTGGCATGGGTCTGGCGGTTTCTGGAAATATTAATCCTGATGGAATCTCAATGTTTGAACCAGTCCATGGTTCAGCCCCTGATATTGCCGGACAGGAGAAAGCCAATCCAGCTGCAGCAGTCCTGGCAGCTGCAATGTTAGTTGATGTATTAGGCCATTCTGAAGAATCTAAAAAGATAGAAGACGCTGTCGGTCAGGCCCTTCAGTTAGGGATGAAGACAGCTGATATGGGAGGTAATTTAAGCACCGGGGAGTTTGGAGATTATATCTGCAGTTTAATATAATACTGGGAGGCTATAGAGATGATAGAGTTATACGACACAACTTTAAGAGATGGGACACAGCGAGAGGGTATCTCATTTTCAACAGAGGATAAATTAAATATAACAAAAAAACTGGCAGCTGCTGGAATTGATTATGTTGAAGGTGGCTGGCCTGGTTCCAATCCCAAAGATATAGAATATTTTAGACGAGTTAGAGATTTAAACCTTAAAGAAACAAAAATTGCTGCTTTTGGAAGTACCAGGAGGCCAGGGATTAAAGCCGAGACTGATATGAACTTACAGGCTATTGTTGAATCTGGTGCTGATGTGGCAACAATCTTTGGGAAAAGCTGGCCTCTTCATGTTCAGGAGGCTTTAAAAACTTCCCTGGCTGAAAATATTAGAATGGTTGCTAGCTCTATTGAATATTTAAAGGCAGAGGGTATGAAGGTTTTCTTTGATGCTGAGCATTTCTTTGATGGTTATAAGGCTGATAGTGATTACGGGATTCAGGTCCTCCAGGCTGCAGCAGAAGCTGGTGCAGATTGTCTGGTCCTCTGTGATACCAATGGTGGCTCAACCCCTGATGAGATTGGTTCAATTGTGAGGTCTATTAAAGAAAAGGTATCTGTTGATATCGGAATTCATACCCATAATGATTCAGAGCTAGCTGTTGCTAATTCATTAGTTGCAGTCAGAGAAGGTGCAGTTCAGGTTCAGGGTACAATTAATGGTTATGGTGAGCGCTGTGGCAATGCCAATCTATCATCTCTAATTCCAAACCTCCAGTTAAAATACGGTTATCAGGTTGTAACTGCTGAACAGTTAAGGAGATTGACGGCAACTTCTAGATATGTAAGTGAAACTGCCAATCTTCTGCCTCCATCTCACATGGCCTATGTTGGTGAAAGTGCATTTGCCCATAAAGGTGGAATTCATGTCAGTGCGGTATTAAAGAATGCCAGTACATATGAACATGAAGATCCTGAACTAGTTGGGAATCAGCGCAGGGTTTTGGTTTCAGAGCTGTCAGGTAAAAGTAATTTAAGATATAAGGCTGAAGAATTGGGAATTGAACTTGATGATGAGGATGAGAATATTCAGGAAGTTCTTGAGCAAATCAAAGAGCTTGAACATCAGGGTTATTATTTTGAAGGTGCTGAGGCATCATTGAAGTTGCTTTTAGACAGGGCCCGGGGGCAATATCAAAAGTTGTTTTCACTGGAATCGGTTAGAATTTTAACTGATAAGAAAGAGACTGTTGATCCTAATTCTGAAGCCACAATTAAAGTACTGGTAAATGGCCAAAGGGTGCATACTGCAGCTGAAGGTGATGGACCGGTAAATGCCCTGGATAAGGCACTTAGAAAAGCCCTGGTCAGGTTTTATCCAGAGATTGAAAAGATAGCTCTTGTTGATTATAAAGTTAGGGTTTTAAATGGCCAGGATGGGACTGCAGCTAAGGTTAGAGTTTTGATTGAGACCGGTAATGGCGATGAAACCTGGGGTACTGTTGGGGTTTCAACTAATATAATTGAAGCCAGCTGGCAGGCCCTGGTTGATAGCATTCAGTATGGTATTAAATTTAAAGTATCGAAGGAGGCGGTTTAGATGAACAGACCGAGTGATAAGGTAACTCAAAAGATAGTAAATGCTCCCCAGCGCTCACTCTTTAAAGCACTGGGACTGACAGACGATGAATTGGAAGGACCTTTAATTGGAGTTTGTAACTCATATAGTGAGTTGATTCCAGGTCATCAGGACTTAGATAAGGTGGCTGAAGCTGTTAAGAGTGGAATCACCAGGGCAGGTGGTACTCCCCTTGAATTTGGGACCATTGGTGTCTGTGATGGGATAGCCATGGGCCATCAGGGGATGCATTATTCACTGGCCAGCAGGGAATTGATTGCTGATTCTGTTGAGACGGTGGCTAAAGCCCATGCCCTCGATGCTTTAGTTTTGATTCCTAACTGTGATAAGATTGTACCAGGAATGATGATGGCAGCTTTAAGATTAAATCTACCGGCAATTGTAATTAGTGGTGGGCCAATGCTGGCCGGTCGCCATCAGGGTGAAAATATTGATTTGAAAACAGTCTTTGAAAAGACTGCTGGAGTTAGTTCTGGCAGAGTTTCTGAAGAAGAACTGGCAGAAATCGAAAACTCCGCCTGTCCTGGTTGTGGTTCCTGTTCTGGAATGTTTACAGCTAATTCAATGAACTGTTTATCAGAGGTTCTTGGACTTGCATTACCTGGGAATGGAACAATCCCAGCAGTTTCCGCCGCCAGGAGAAGGCTGGCCAAAGAGTCAGGTAAACAGGTTGTTAAACTTTTTGAAAAAGATTTAAAGCCCAGGGAGATAGTAACTGAAGAATCCTTTGCTAATGCTCTCAGGGTTGATATGGCTTTAGGTTGTTCAACCAATACAGCTCTGCACTTACCTGCTATAGCCAATGAGGCTGGAATAAAGCTGGAAATTGATTTAATAAATGAAATTAAAGAAGAAGTTCCCCATTTATGCAGTCTGAGTCCAGGTGGGAGATACCATATTCAGGATTTGGATGAAGCAGGTGGGATTCCGGCTGTAATCAAGAGGCTCCTGGATAATGATCGTTTTAAAGGGGAGATGCTAACTGTTACAGGGCAGAGCCATGGAGAAAATCTGACAGGAGTTCAGGTAAGAAATGCTGAAGTTATCAGGGAATTTGAAAGGGCCTATCATGAAAAAGGTGGGCTGGCTGTCTTAAAGGGCAATCTGGCACCGGATGGTTCTGTTGTTAAGCAGGCTGCTGTTGCAGATGAGATGCTGGTTCATGAAGGTCCGGCCCGGGTCTTTGATTCTGAAGAGGCTTCAGTTGAGGCGATTAGGAATGGTAAGATAAATTCTGGCGATGTTATTGTAATAAGGTATGAAGGGCCCCAGGGAGGACCTGGAATGCGGGAGATGCTGACTCCAACGTCATCCCTGGCAGGTGTTGGTCTTGATAAAGAAGTTGCTTTAATTACAGATGGGAGATTTTCTGGTGCAACCAGAGGTGCTGCTATTGGTCATGTATCCCCGGAGGCAATGGAAGGTGGCCCGATTGGGGCTGTAGAAGATGGAGACTTGATCAAGATAGATATTCCAGGAGAGACTATTGAGATTGATTTATCTGATGGCGAATTAGAGAAGAGGCTGGCTGGCCTGGAGCAACCAGAGCCAAAGGTAAAGGACGGTTATCTTGCTAGATATGCCAAGCTTGTTGGCTCAGCAAGTAATGGCGCGGTATTTAAAGTTTAAAATATATAGGGAGTGATAATAATGATGGAAGAAATAAAAGTTGAAAAAGTTGAGAAACGCAAAGAACGACCGGCTGATGATGAACTTAGCTTTGGCCGAACATTTACAGATCATATGTTTATGATGGATTATAATGAAGAAGATGGCTGGCATGATCCCAAAGTGGTTCCCTATCAGCCATTAGAGATTGACCCGGCGGCAGCATTCTGCCATTACAGTCAGATGACCTTTGAAGGACTTAAGGCTTATAAATCTCAAGATGGTGCTCTATTGTTCAGGCCTGAGAAGAATGCAGAAAGGCTAAATAATACCAACAGGCGAATGTGTATTCCTGAGTTGGACCCAGAATTTTTTGTTGAAGCTATTAAAAAGACAGTAAAAGTAGATCAGGACTGGATTCCAGCTAAAGAAGGGACCTCATTATACATAAGGCCATTTGTTATAGCCAATGAGGTCTATTTAGGATTAAAGCCATCATCAAAATATAAGTTTGTTATAATCATGTCACCGGTAGCTGCTTATTATCCCCAGGGGATAAAACCGACCAGAATTTATGTTGAAACTGAATATGTTAGGGCTGTTAGAGGAGGGACTGGATCGGCCAAGACAGGAGGAAATTATGCTGGCAGTCTTAAGGCCCAGGCATCCGCAGCTAAAATGGGATATGATGAGGTCCTCTGGCTTGATGGTGTTGAAAGAGAATATGTTGAAGAGGTTGGGGCTATGAATGTTTTCTTTAAGATTGACGGAAAGATTGTAACGCCAGAACTTGGGGGATCTGTTCTGCCAGGTATAACCAGAGATTCAGTAATTACAATGCTTAAAGATTGGGATTATGAAGTTGAAGTTAGAAAAATTTCAATTAAAGAAATAGTTAAAGCTTATCAGGAAGGCAGACTTGAAGAGGCCTTTGGTACCGGAACTGCAGCAATTATATCGCCAATTGGTGAGCTTAATTATGATGGTCTCAAGATGAAGATTAACAAATTTGAGACTGGTGAGGTTGCTTCAAAATTATATGAAAGATTAACTGGAATCCAGACTGGTAAATTGGCTGACCCCTATGATTGGACAGAAAAAATTCCATTAAAATAAAAAAATATCTAAAATCGGTTGACAAATTGTTTTATCTCTGCTAAACTTATCTTTAACAATTTAAGATAATAAAGAATCAACAACGTTGACGGAGACCAAGTAAGCATTATAGCTGAATTTCCCTCCTGAGTTGCCGGCTGAAGTTTGAGTAAGCCAGGCCGTCTACCGGCGTTAATCGGTGCGGAAGTTATCTGCTTCCAGTGAGATAATCTCTTAAAAGTTTCTATATCTAGAGATTAAGTCAGGTGGTATCGCGATTATACAGTCGCCCTGTAATGGGGCGGCTTTTTGTGTTTTTATAGGAATAATTTTTTAAAACTATGATTTGGAGGATTGATAATTTATGAAATTGGCAAAGAAAACAGATACTAAAAGACAGACAGTAATTGACCTTAATGGAGTTAAGATTGGTGGCAATAAGCCAGTAATTATGGCCGGACCCTGTGCAGTAGAGAATAGAGAACAGTTAATGGAGACAGCCAGGTCAGTCAGGGCGGTAGGAGCTACAATTTTAAGAGGAGGAGCCTATAAACCGAGGACATCACCATATTCTTTCCAGGGATTAGGTGAAGAAGGTTTAAAGCTTCTGGCTGAGGCCAGGAAAGAGACAGGTTTAAGGATTGTTACTGAAATGATGGGCTTAGAGCAGATGGAACCGGTGATGAGATATACTGATATTATTCAGATTGGGGCCAGAAATATGCAGAATTACCCGCTTTTATCGGCTATTGGGAAGTTAGATAAGCCGGTAATGCTAAAACGGGGAATGTCGGCCACTATTAGAGAATGGCTGCTGGCTGCTGAATATATCATGAATGCTGGTAATCATCAGGTAATTCTCTGTGAGCGGGGAATCAGGACATTTAGCGAGAAGACCAGAAATACCCTGGATTTAAGTTCTATACCCCTGGTTAAAGAGTTAAGTCATCTACCGGTAATAGCTGATCCCAGTCATGGGACTGGCATGAAAAAACTGGTTGCTCCAATGTCAAAGGCTGCAATTGCCTGTGGTGCTGATGGTTTGATTATTGAAGTTCATCCCATTCCAGAAGAGGCACTCTCTGATGGGCCTCAGTCATTAAAACCTGAGGAGTTTGAAAAATTAATGCAGGAGTTGAGTCTGATAGATAGTTCTTTAGGCAGTTCAGGAGATAAGATACTGCCATCAGCTATATAAAGAAATGGATGTGATTAAATTGAATGAAATTGGATATCTAGGGCCGCCAGGAACATTTACAGAGATGGCTGCAAATTATTATTTAGAAAGAAAACCTGATAAGTTAGCAGACCTTGAGTCTTACATAGATATTGAGGGGCTGATAATGGCCATTGCCGATGGAGAGGTTTCAGCAGGTGTTGTACCAATCGAGAACTCCCTTGAGGGCTCTGTAAATATCACCCTTGATTATCTGGCCCATAAGGTTGACCTGGAGATACAGACGGAGATTATCCTGCCGATAATCCATAACCTGATCGTTAAACCTGGGGTGGATTTAAGTGATATAGAGAAAGTTATCTCTCATCCCCAGGCCCTGGCTCAGTGTCGGGACAATCTTAATAAATATCTAGATGGGATTGAGATTTTAAAGGTTAATAGTACTGCTGAGGCTGTTCAACAGGTTGATTCAGAAAATATTGGAGCTATTGGTTCCAGACTGGCTGCTAAAAGAAATCAGTTAGAGATAATTAAGGGTAATTTCCAGGATGAGTCCAGGAACTGGACACGATTTGTTTTATTGAGTAAACCTGGGGTTAAAACTGGAGGCAGGGAGCTTTCAGCCTGTAAGAAGACTTCAATAATTCTGGCACCGGTGAAAAATCGGCCAGGTATACTTCATGAACTCCTTGATGAGTTTGCCAGGAGGAATATAAATTTAACAAAAATTGAATCACGCCCCACCAGAAAGACCCTTGGAGATTATCTATTTTTTATAGACTTTGAAGGGGATAGAGAGAAAAGTCAGATAGCCGAAATATTAAAAAATTTGCGATCTAAATCATCATATTTTAAGGTGCTGGGTTCATATGACAAACTGGAGTTGACTGCTGAAAATTTGAGAGTGGAACATAACGAGTTAAAATAG
>CAZLCX010000035.1:0-1563 GCA_964558325.1 uncultured Halanaerobiaceae bacterium
ATTTAGACCCTGACTTATTGATTATTCCTCTGGCAGCTTTAACCGGTCATCTTGACAAAGGTGTAACATGATTATATAATATAATTAACTATATAGGCGATTAACATATAGTCAATAAATAAAAGAGGTGATATTTAAGATGTGCAATTCAAATAGGGATAAACACCATCATGATAAGAGTGGTTGCGGTCATAATGATTATAATTGTTCCCATTCCCATGGACGTATGCAGAAGTTTATTGAACCCTGCTTGCTCCTGCTGTTGGCTCAGGAGTCAACATATGGGTATGATCTGATCAATAAGCTTGATAAATATGGTTTTGATTCTCCTGACCCAGGTACCGTCTATCGTTATCTTCGGGACCTTGAGGACAGAGAAATGGTTTCATCCAATTGGAATACAGATAGTTCTGGGCCAGCCAAAAGAAGTTATCAGGTCACCCCTGAAGGCGAAGAATATCTTCAAGCCTGGGTGGCCCAAATTAAGAAGAATAAAGAAATACTGGGACTTTTTCTGGATGAATTTAAGAGTCTAACTGAGAAATAGATTGAAGATCTGAGAGGGGCAATGTTTTATGGTTACAATTTTAATTAATATATCTGCACTACTTGCTTTTTCTATTTCTCTTTATTACAGCAGAGAGAAATCGAGGCAGGCGGTAAAAACTATGTTTGCTAAAACACTGGAATTAGCTCCCTTAATGTTACTCATAATTTCAGGTATCGGACTGATATTTTCCTGGCTCCCTCCCTCTTTAATCCGCCAGTATCTGGGAGGAGAGTTCAAGCTTATTCAGGTCCTGGCCTCGGCTGGATTTGGAGCTATTATGATGATACCCAGCTTAATCGCTTTACCCCTGGCAGGTTCTCTGGTTGAAGCAGGAGCATCCTATACCACCATAGCTGCTTTTATTACCACCCTAACTATGGTTGGTTTCGTTACCCTGCCAATTGAGCTAAAAGAGCTTGGCCCTAAAGTTACTATTCTGCGCAATGTACTGGCCTTACTTTTCGCTGTATTTATTTCATTTCTTATCGGAGTGATGATGTAATGGCTGCTTTCAATGAAAAACAGAAAAAACAATTTAAAAAATTAGGGCTTGCAATAACAGCAATTATACTCGTTTATCTCGGGGTAAGAATATTTGTTCCCCACAGATTCGATCCAGCAGTTGCAATGTCCGGTCGCTATGCCTGGGAGATGATTTCTATCTTTCCAGCTGTCCTTCTTTTGATGGGATTGGCTGATACCTGGCTTCCCTCCAGTTTAATCAAGAAATATCTGGGACGGTCCTCTGGTTTTAAAGGCAAACTATTGGCAATAGGTCTGGGGAGTCTTCCCACCGGACCAATGTTTGTCGCCTTCCCACTGGCAGCCGAGCTGTTACGTAAAGAGGCCAGTATAAGCAACGTTACAATATTTCTCGGTGTCTGGGCCTCTCTTAAAATACCTCAAATAGGTGTTGAAATTAAGTTTTTGGGAATTAAATTCGCTATTCTCCGGTTTATATTTACTTTAATTTCACTATTGTTGATTGGGTTTATTATTGAAAGGGTAATTGA
>CAZLCX010000035.1:1663-21097 GCA_964558325.1 uncultured Halanaerobiaceae bacterium
ACCACAGCAGAATATAAAATGTCTAAGGTCTGTCTGACTTTAATTAATAATAAATACATATCATAAATTAATTTTTAATCCAATTTTTGATAACCTTTCCTTGAGCATCTTTAAAAGAACCAATATAATCTTTCTTCTCAACCCAAAAAACCGAATATTTTTTAGTAAATCCTAAAACAGATGAAGAAATATAGTTAGATATCCTTTAACTGTCCTAAAATAGTTTTATAAATGTCAGGTTTATTTTTCTTTTAAATAGTGTCAAATTATTATGGAAAAACAATTAAAGCCCCTCTATTAAACTCAACTACCTCTCAACCTATACCTATCAATACTTTACTTTTTCAATCCTCTATATTTTCCAGAACATCATTAAATCAAATATATAATCAGTTCAATCAAAAAACGCCAATTTTCATTGGCGTTTTCACTGATGCTATATATTACTAAATTAAATCTCTTGTTATTATATTTGGATTTTTATCTGCCATTAATTCTACAAATTCTTCTGCAAGTACTGGATCAAATTGACTGCCTGAACATCTCATGATCTCTGCCAGGGCCTCTTCTTTACTCATGCTCTCCTTATAAGGCCTCCCGGTGGTCATAACATCATAGGCATCAATAATAGTTATAATCCGAGATAAATAAGGGATTTCTTCTCCTTTTAGACCCCTGGGATATCCACTGCCATCCCATTTCTCATGATGTGATAAAATTTCAATGGCAATAACCACAAACTCTTCTGAGGCAGAAGCTATTTTATAACCTCGCTCAGGATGCTGCCTGACTATTTCCCATTCATCTTCTGTCAGACAACCTGGTTTAGTTAATATCTCCTCAGGAATTGAGGTTTTACCTATATCATGCAGAGTGGCCAGTAAAGACAGATTATTGATTTCTTTGTTGGATAAATTAATCCTATCCCCAAAATCATAAGCTAGCTTAGTCATTCTTAAAGCATGTTCTTCAGTCTCGTGGCTTTTAGCCCCTAGCATATTTAATAAACTCTTTACAATTTTACTCTTGGAACTATTTCTTTCTAATAATTTATTCCTGTACATATTCATATCTGCCTGTCTTATTATCTCATAAATATCCTGAACTGATTTATCTTTAGTAGCCAGACCTAAACCTAATGAAATCGGAATCCCTGTCTCTAAATCACATTCAAGTTTAATTCTATTATAAATTTTTTGAGCAGCTTCTTTATCTGTCTGAGGTAACATAATTACAAATTCATCCCCACCCCAGCGAGTTACAAGGTCTTCTTTCCGAGTTGACTTTTTAATTAACTCTGCTGCTTTTATCAGCAATTCATCCCCCTCTAGATGGCCATAGCTATCATTAATAATCTTTAGACCGTTAATATCAGCCAAAATAATACTAATAGGTAACTGCCTTTCAGTATCCAGCCTGGCAATCTCTTCTTCTAAAAAAGTCCTATTATAACATCCTGTCAAACTGTCATGATAACTTATATACCTTATTTGTTTTTCTTTGATTTTTCTCTCAGTTATATCTACCATAAACCCTCTTAATTTAACTGGCATTCCATCTTCCATTACCACCTTGACTTCATCTCTGAGCCAGACAGTCTCGCCGCCTTTAGTAATAAATCGATATTCAAATACATGGTCTTCACCTTTACTGGTACAGGCAAAACAATATTCAATTGCCCAGTTTTGGTCATCAGGGTGAAGATTATTTATCCAAAATTCAATATCAGACCACTCCTCAGGTATATAACCTAAAATCTTTTCTGCCTGAGGTGCCACATAATCCCAGTGATCAGTAACAATATTATATTCCCAGAGTATGGCATGAGCAGATTCAGCTAGACTTCTAAGCTGCTCTTCTTTTTCAGCTGCAGGATTCAACATAGTAATAAAACCAAACCTGTCAGTGGTAATAACGCCATCACCAATTGAATTTAATGTGGTAGAAATTTTATTTCTGCCATCTACTAAGTATAATTCATTCTGTTTTTTCTCGATAAGTGTAGAAGTCTGGACAGCAATATTTTGCAGCAAATTAATTTCTTCTGGCAAAAATTCCAGTATTCCAGCGGAGGCTGATTCAATATAATTTAATTCTATTTTGCCTGCAGTTAAGTTATTGATTATTAAAGGTGCAGTAATCTTCTTCTCAGTTCTCTTAAAATTATTAGATTTATACTCCTGATTCTGATAAGTTATACAGGCATTAGCCTGTGCTGGAAACTGCATATACTGAGGAATAATCTCAACCACACCATATAATAGTTGCTCCAGATTAGTTCTTTTTGTTAAAAGATCAGTTATTTCAAAAAGACATTTTAATTCCTTGTTTCGCTCTTCATTCTCCTGTTCCTTTATTATTAACTCTTCAGTTAGAAATATATTTTTTAGATAAGTCTCAATTATAGACTTAAAATGCTCTGCTCGCTCTCTTATCTTATTAGAATCCAGAGAATCCTTGCCGCTATAAATAGAAAATTTACCATAAACAGTTCCGTCAGGCCATTCCAGCAAAAATTCTGAAGGAAAAGAAATTTTCTTTTCTGGATTAAACTCAGCAATAAAATCATTATTATTTAAAAATTTATTATAAATTATTTTCCCCTGTCTTAATCTAAATAAATAAAATATTCCTGAAATCTTTAAGACAACCGCTGATACCTGTATTAATTCAGCCATTAAACTCATGGTTTTCTTCACAGTTTCAATAACTTCTTCTGATTCTTTAGGTTTATTAGTTCTTTGATTTGACATTATTGCATCTCCTGCTGGCATGTATTTTTATAATCTTTACAATATAATTATACCACATACCTGACAAAATGTATTGTTTTTAAGTCTGGGATATCTTTTCTCCTATGCCAGATACCATTAATAATAAACTATCAGAGCTAATTATTATAAAATTTGTAAACAATTTGTTTTCCTCTTCAGATCTAAAATGATATACTTATATTTAAGCAAACTACTCAAATTTCTGGAGGGATCATCATGAAAAATAAAAGAAATGATTTAGTAATGGCTGTTTTTGTTGCTGATGCCTTATCCTTTGGTTCACACTGGGTTTATGACACAGAGAAATTAAAAGAAGAGTACTCAGGTATTATTGATCATTACAGAGCTCCAATGTCAAAATTCCACCAGGGAAAAAAGGCCGGAGATTTAAGCCATTATGGAGAACAGGCCTTTGCCCTTATAAAATCAATATCTGAATCTCAAGAATTTAACCTTAATAAATTTAAAGCAGACTGGATAGAACATCTTAAAAATACTGAAATGTATATGGATCACTCAATGAAAGATACCCTGGAAAAATTTAAAGATTCAGATACCCTTATAGGTGCAGACAATGTTGAACTTGGCGGGATTTCTAGGAGTCTCCCGATATTTATAGAAGAAGATATCTCTAAACAGGAATTTATGGATCTAGTCCGCTTAACCCATAACGGCGAAGTCGTTGAGCAGACAGCTGAATTTATCTATAATGTAATGACAGAAATTTTAGCTGGAAAAAATTATAAAGAAGCAATTGAAGATAATAAGAATATTAATCAATTTATTATAAATAACTTCAATAAAATTGGCTCCAGAGATAAAATAGTCGAAAATGCTGATCAGCGGGGCCAGGGTTGTTCTATAGAGCAGGGTCTTCCTATTGTATTAGATGTTTTGTGGAACGCTGATAACCTCCTGGAAGCTCTAACATTTAATATTATGGCAGGAGGAGATAATTCTGCCAGAGCCATGGTTATTGCAGCAGTAATGGCTGCAAGTGAAGGATTAGATTCAATACCTGAAAGATTAATTGATAGCTTTAATAAATCAACAGAGGTCAAAGAAATCTTAGCAAAAATTTCTCAAAAATAAACAGGAGGCCGAGCATGGATCATAAAATCAGAACTAAAATATCCAGGAAAAAATCAATAGTCTCTTTGATGATCAAGCTTTACTGTAAAAAGCATCACAATGCCCCGAATCCGCCCTGTGATTCCTGCGATGAACTAATTGATTACAGCCATCAGAAAATCGAAAAATGCCCTAATATAGAAGCAAATACAGCCTGCTCAAATTGCAAGATTAAATGCTACAATCAGTCCAGGCAGGAGGAAATAAAAAAAGTAATGAGATACTCTGGCCCTAGAATGATTTTATATCATCCGATTGCCGCCCTAAAACATCTCTTCTATTCCAGATTAATAAATTAAACCCTGCAGCTATTGACAACTGCAGGGTTTTCATTAAGCTCCATATTCTATGGCATTACTCGAATAAATGAATTATGATTCAGACAGACTAAAAATTTTTTACCTATACTCAATATTATGCTTAATAGGAATCTCTGGATCTAAAGAATTACTTACCAGACAATTACCATGAGAGCTTAAAATCGCAGCTTCAAGCTCTGCAATCTCTAAATCAGTCTTAATCCTGTAATTTAAAGTTATTTCAGCAAATAAATTTGGCGCCTCAGCCTTAACTGCCTCAGCAGTAATGTCAAGCTCTTCCCAGTCAGTCTCAAGCTTTTTCAACTCCGGTTTTAAAAATAACCCGGCACAGACTGCCAGACTTGACAGTATCATCTCTGGTGGATTTATAGCTTCACCATGATTCTTATCACCGCTAATTAAATGTTTTCCATTAGAAAGCTGAGCCTCATATGTCGGCCCTTCTTGCCAGCTTATTGATGTCTTCAAATTTATCCCTCCTCCCTTAATCTCATAAATCTAATTATAAATCCTGGCATATATTTTTGCAGTGATAAACCTCACAGATTAATTATTAGTCGCTCTTAATTTCAATAAACCAATAATCTCATCGCTTGCTTCATCTAACATTTCAAGATTGTCACTTTTGACCGCCCTCTCAACAACCCCCTGAATGCTGCCAAAGATAATTGCTGAAATTAAGGCAGGATTATCAATTTCAAGTTCTCCTGATTCTTTCCCTTTTACCAGCAGAGACTCAATAGCATTTGGCAATTTATCTAAATAATTATTAATTGATCCTTCTTTTTTAGGAAACTCCTTTTCTCTAACAAGGATATTTCCTAAAGCAGGGTTTCTTTTAATCTCCTCAAAATGTCTGACTAAAAAGAGCTCAACTTTACTTATAACAGAAAGATCTCTGCTTGCTTCCAGTTCATTTAAAAGCTCAAGCCTCTTTTTAAACTCCCTGGCAAAGATCTCCTCCAGAACCTCTTCTTTGCTATTAAAATAATTATAGATAGTACCGACTGCTATCCCTGCCCGATCAGCTATCCAGCTCATCTTTGTAAAATAATACCCCTCTTCAGCCATCACCTCAATAGCAGTATCCAAAATTAATTCTCTTTTATTACCGGCCATTTCTTCCACCTACCATTTAATATATTTAATGACTATTATATCATAAATTCAGCTCAATTAAAGCAGGACCAGCCTAGAATGAATATGAGATAGCTGCAGATAGTTGATTCCTGTCCTGACCTACTGATTCCATTCCCATACTCATAACCTCACCATTCTGATAAATATATTCAAATTCTAAGCTAAGAGCATCAGCCAGTGAAAATTCAAGTTCAGGTCTCACTAAATAACCATCATTATCATTACCTCCAGCAAACTATAATGGTGAATCACCATTCATCTATTTCTAAAATAAAAGACAGCCTATTTCAACTGTCTTTTATCCATTCAGATTTTCCCGGGATAAATCAAATGAATGATGATTCATTTATAAAGATACCACAGAAAATTACTTCTGTCAAAAAAACTTAAATTAATTTTACTCCTATATTACAGTATACCAGATTGTAACCAGGCAATTAGCAGAGCCGTTTCTAATCTTACTCTGAAAAAGCTTTTTCTATATCAGCAACAAGTCTATCTACCTCTGCAAAATCATCTTTTAATCCTTTCCCCTTCGATAAAACCGGGTCAAACAACTCTAGCTTTAATTTACCTAAAGAACCAACAATATCATCTACCATATTTCCTCCCCAGCCACATGAACCTATAATTGAGGCATATTTTGTTTTAGGATTTAAAGCATTGGCCAGACTGACAGCATAGGATACCTTTGGATGAGCAGTAGTAAATACTGTCGGGGAACCAACAACAACTACAGCAGCATCAACCAGTTCCATCGCCAGTTGTCCTAATTCAACATCTCTTAAATTAAATGGGGTGACTTTTATCTCCTTTTCCATTAATCTATCAACAAAGTAATCAACTAATTCACCTGTACTTCCATGCATTGATATATAAGGAACTACAACCTCTGGCTTAACTGGACCATCAACCCAGTCCCTGTAGGCATCAAAAATAAAATCAGGGTTCTGATATACCGGGCCATGACTTGGAGCAATCAGATCAAGTTTCAATTCTTCTACTTTATCCAGGTTTTTAGATATAATCTTTCTAAATGGCATCATGATCTGAGCATAATAGCGCTTGGCAGCTTTATAAACCTCATCTTCATTTTCTACAAATAAATTACTGGTTGCAAGGTGGGAGCCAAAGAAATCACAGGAGAAAAGAATCTCATCTTCAACTAAATAGGTTGACATGGTTTCTGGCCAGTGAACCCAGGGAGTCTCAATGAACTTAAAGGTTCTATTGCCAATTGATAGAGTATCACCATCTTCTACAACTTCAACTTTATCCCGATCAAGATGGAGTAATTTCTCCAGCATATCCTTACCCTTGGCTGTGGTCAAGACTTTAGCCTCTGGATATCTCTCTAAAACAGCAGGAATAGCTCCAGAATGATCCTGTTCAGAATGATTGGAGATTACATAATCAATTCTTTCAACATCAAGCTCAGTTAAGTTCTCCAACAACTTGTCTCCATAATGTTCTTCAACAGTATCAATTAAGACATTAGCCTTTTCCCCTTCAATAAAATATGCGTTATAACTTGTCCCTCCAGGCAGTGGAATCAATTCATCAAATAAATGTCTGTCCCAGTCAATTACCCCAACAGAATAAATATCTTCAGTCAATTTACGATTAGCCATAATCTATCACTCCTTAAAATATTATTTAAAGTTTAGCTTTTTGCTATGCTTTAATTATTACACAAAATAATTGAGCTGTATTTGATATATATCACATTGGCGACTAATTCCGCCTAACAATTCTTCCCTGTGGCTTCTTTAGCAATTATATTATATAATAAAGTCAAGCAGGGAGGCAATAATATATGAAGATAAATTTTTCAGAATTAAACCACCAGGAAATAATTAATTTAATCAGTTCAGCTGAAAGTCCAGTTCCAGCCGCCATAACAACAGCAGCTTTAAATTCAATTAATGGCCTGTCCCTAATCAAGCTTGTTATTAAAGTGGTTAATAATAGAGAACAGAATTCAGAGTTAAAAAAATTACTTAAACAGTTAGAAAAATATCAGGAAGATTTATATCAACTTGCCAGCAAAGACTGTCAGAGCTGGGATGAAAAAACTCATAAATTCAACAAAGAAATCTTAATAAATGTTCCCTATCAGCTTGCCAATAAAATCATTACTATTCTTGAAGATATTAAAAAAGTCAATTCAACTATCACAGGCCAGGTAAAATCAGATTTTGAGGCAGGTTTCTCTATTCTTAAAAATAGCTGTCAAATTGCAATCGATATCTATCAAAAAAACTTAAAATACTTTCAGCTAGATCAAACCTCCTCCATTGATCTCCAGAAAAATTTAAACCAACTGTGATAAATCTCACTGTAATAAATAAATATTAGTATTATAATAGCAATTGTCAAGTACAAATGAATTGCAATTCACTAATCCTAAGGAGGAATTTTAAAATGAAAGTAATTAGAATGAATGAAATTGAAGGCAGTACAAATAAAAGAGGGGTCACCTCAAAACAGCTTCACAAAAATGAAGATGTTAAAATTATGAATCTTATCTTACAGCCAGGTGATGTAGTCCCGGCCCATTCAGTCCCGGTAAACGTTTTCTTTTACATCGTTTCAGGCAGAGGTACTCTCCAGATTGGAGACAATGAACAGGTAGTAGAGGCAACTGATATCGTTCCCTGTCCACCAAATACCGAAATGAATCTTAAAGCAGACCAGGACGAAGAATTTAATGTAATTAATGTTAAAACTCCAAGTCTATAAATATAAAATATTAGAAGGGAGGGAGCAAATTGATTATTGCAATTTCGATTAATTTAATTACAATCATGTTTGTCATCTATTCACTAACTAAATCTAAAGAAAAAACCAAAAAATCATTAAAGATCGCTTTTATCAAGGCTCTCTCCTTAGGCCCCTGGATAATAGCAATAGTCTTTGGAATCGGGCTTCTTTTAACCTTTATTCCACCAGAAACCATTGAATATTATCTAGGTGGCGAAATGCAATTAAGTCAGGTCGTGCTGGCAGCTCTTGTTGGTACAATAACTATGATACCAAGCCTTATTTCCCTCCCATTATCTGGTTCATTAATAGATTCTGGGGCATCCTATACTACAATTGCAGCCTTTTATACAACTCTAACAATGGTCGGTTTTATCACAATGCCCTTGGAAATTAAGACCTTAGGCAAAAAAGTAACCCTGTGGAGAAATCTTTTTGCCTTCACCTTTGCTATTATCATCTCAATCTTTATTGGCATTCTAATGTAAGGAGGCTGCCATGAAAAAAGACCAAAAAAACAAACCAGAACCAAAAAATAAATTCAAAAATCTAATAATACTTTTAGCATCAATCATTATTATATTTTCTGCCCTGGCAATCTTTTATCCTGAAAAGTCAGCTACCGGCAGAGAGATATCATTTAGTTATCTTAAAGAAATAATTTTTATATTCCCTGCTGTTTTAGTTCTTATGGGACTTGCTGATGTCTGGATACCCCAGGAAAAAGTAGAAAAATATTTAGGAAATAGTTCTGGTATCAAAGGCTTATTACTCTCTATCTTCATGGGAGCTCTTCCCACTGGTCCAGTTTTTATAGCCTTTCCTCTAGCCTCACAATTATTGAATAAGGGGGCAAGCACAATAAATATAATTGTCTTACTCGGTGCCTGGGGCTCATTGAAAATCACCCAGATTGGTATCGAAATCTATTTTCTAGGCATAGAATTTGCTTTTTATCGGGTCATGCTCACTCTGGTTGGTATTATAGCCATAGGATTTTTCACATCACTTTTAACAAGCCCTAAAGCTAGCCAGGATATTGTTACTGATAATTCCCCTGATTATTAGAAAAATCAAACAGACTAAAATAATTTACTGGAGGTGTCTTAAATTAGAAGTAACTCTGCTTTCATTTCTTTTCTAGTAAAAACTGTCCTGTTATATCCCCCGATAATGGAAACCTGGCTATTTAAAAAACTGTTTTCACTGATTTTTATATTTTTAGGAGATAAAATTGATTTTGACGCCAAAATCTCTCAAGAAGCTAATTATAAAGAACCAATTAAAAACGCAATTAACTCTTATAATGATTTCAATATTTCTCCGCCTCCAAAAATCCTGGATCTGGCAACTGGAACAGGTGTTATCTCCCTATATTTATCAAAGGTCTTTACTAATTCGCAGATAATCGGAATTGATATCTCAACTGACATGCTGGCCAGGGCCAGAGAAAAAGCTAAAAAATCAGCAATTAATAATATTGAGTTTCTCCAGGGAGATGTTTATGACCTCCCCTTCCCGAACAATGAGTTTTCTTTAGTAACTGTTTCTAATGCTCTTTTCTCTTTTAATGAAGTTACCAGAATCTTAAAAGAAGACGGCATCTTAATTGTTACCCTTTCAAAACTTTCCCTTTCATTAGATGAAAATAAAGTTAATAAAAAATTATCAAATTATAATTTGCAGACTCTGGATATTTCAAGTGAAAAAGACTCTGGCTTTTATTTAATACTCCAAAAAAGAGGTGTTGATAATGAAAACCTTTAATCTTATAACCAGAGAGATCGGCGAAAAAAGATCAGAGGTCTTTATGAAGAAGAAAATTTCAACTCCAGACCTATTACCGTAACTGCAACTATGTCAATGCAAGCCTTAGAAGAGTCAAGAGTACTGGGCATTCAAATAAAACAAGCAGGTACTGGAAATTAAATAAATATCTAACCAGTATACCTGCCTGAATATAAATTATTTACTAATCCCGGTGAAATTAAAATTATTAACCTTTAAAGCCGGGAGATACATATAGCCATAAAAGCCGCCGACTTTTTCCCTTTCAGAACTTATCGCCTCAACCTGATTTAAGCTATCAATAATATTCTGGGTAAACCGGAGATTCTTAACAGGAGTCTTAACCTTACCATTCTCAATTAAAAAGGTCCCATCCCTGGTCAGACCAGTCAGAATAGCCTTCCTGGGATTAATCACATTAATGTAATGAAATCTTGTAATCAACAGACCCTTCTCTGTACCTGCTATCATCTCATCAAGCCCAGATTCACCATTATCCATTACCAGATGCAGTGGAAATCCTCCAATTGACGGGTCTCCAACAGAATGACCAGTCGTCTCAACCCCGGCCTTTCTGGCAGATTTAAGGTCATAGGCTAACTCCCTGGCAACCCCATTCTCAATAATATTTAACCGCTGCCTTTCAGCACCTTCAAAATCAAAGGGGAAATCCATTGTATTCGAATCCTGACAGTCATCAATCAGCGTAATATTATCGCCAAATACCTGCTGACCAAGCCTGTCAGTTAAAAAGCTCATCCCCTCCTGAACAGATCGACCGCTGAACCCAATATAAGATAGATAACTTACTAAACCTCCTACTGCAGCAGGTTCTAAAATAACATCATATTCCCCAGGCTCAATCTCAACAGCATCCCTGGATTTTAAAGCCTTATCAGCAGCCCTCTCAAACTCCCTGCCAATATTAATATCACCGGCTTGATTGGATACAGCAGCAGCATAACCAGTAGCCCCTGACTGATCGGTAATTACAGTGCTAAAATCAACTTTATCAAGCCTGGAATACCTGGTTATCCCTTCAGTATTTCCTAAAGCCATAAAATTCTGGTTGAGTTCAAGTCTCCCGGCCGCATCTAAATCTGAATCCAGCTCACTCAAGGCTTTCTGCAGTTTCTTAGCCCTGTTTTCAATATTAAATTCTCGCTCTAAATCCTTAAAATAGTTCTCAGAACTAATATCAGCTGGATCTGAAATAAAGTCCCTCTTATTATCCCTTTCAGGCAGCTCCATTAATTTTCTTCCTGTTTTTTTAATCAATTTAATCAATGCTTCATGTTCAAAATCATTGGTTGTAACCTTTAATTCTCTCCCATCTTTTCCTAGCAGTATCTCAGCTTCTAACTTATCACTGGCCACATTCTGATGAATCTCAGAGCCAGCAAACCTGGTCAACTCCTGATTTTCACCCTTTAAAATAACCTGCATATCAAGACTTCCAGCAGTACTTAAAATTCTATCTAAAACCATATAGGCTCCAGCTTTCTTTAACATTACTTATCAACCCCCATCTCAACATTCCTGAACCTGGCTGGTGCAGAACCATGTCCTACATGGCCTGACTGCATCGGCTCACCTTTACCACAATTTGGCACTCCATATAACTGCCAGTCTTCTTCACCGGCAATTCCATCACAGCTCCTCCAGAACTCTGGAGTACTCCCGGTATATACAGGATTCTTAAAGATCCTTCCAGTTAATTCCCCGGCTTTAATTTCATAGGCAATCTCACAGCCAAACTGAAAATTAAGCCTTAAATCATCTATACTCCAGCTCCGGTTATTCTTTAGATAAAAACCATACTCAACTCCGGCAATCAATTCTTCAAACTCATAATCACCAGGCTCTAAATTTATATTTGTCATCCTAATTAAAGGCAGTTTACTCCAGCCATCAGCTAAAGCAGCTCCCCCGGAACTCTGATCTAATTCATAGGCGGTCTCCCTGGAAGTCAAGAAATTCTGCAGGATTCCGTCTTCAATAATCTTAACTTTCTGAGCAGGAACCCCTTCATCATCATAACCAAAGCTTCCTAAACCACCTGGACAGGTAGCGTCAGCCACAACATTTACAATCTCAGAGCCATATTGAAAACTTCCTAACATTTCAGGCTCTAAAAAGCTGGTCCCGGCAAAGGCTGCTTCAGAGCCAAAAACCCTGTCTAACTCAATTGGATGACCAATACTCTCATGAATCTGCAGGGTCATCTGAGAACTATCTATAACCAGATCATACTCTCCGGCTGGAATTTCTTCAGCCTCAGTTAAAGCCTCAGCCTCTCTGGCAATCTCCTCGGCATGACCTAAAAAATCAAGTTCTTCAATAAATTCATAGCCGGCCTTACTGTAATTACCACCAAAACCACAGGGGTAATTTCTAACCTGCAGATCATCACCAACAGCCTTAGCAGTAATGCCTCCTCCAGATTCATATAATTTCTGGACTAGATAACTGCCTTCAGAATCACAATAAATCTTTTTCTCCTTTCTAAAGGAAAGAGACCCTCCAGTCTGAAATAAATCAGCTGCCTCAACCATCCTCTTTTCAGCATTTAACAGTAATTCTAATTTTTCATTTAAGTCAACTTTAAATGGATCCTTCTGGACTGGGGTCTCATAAAAATCATCTCTAATTTCCTTTTCTGCCAGTTCTAGGGGAGTTCTATTAACCTTACTGCTTGCATCGGCAATCCTGATAGCCTTTAAAGCAGTCTGTTCGAGGTTGTCAAGATCAGAAGTTGCTGCAAATCCCCAGGCTCCATTAATCATAACTCTGATTCCTGCCCCTTTATCAGTCCTATTATTAATAGACTGAACTTCCTGATCCTCTGTTTTAATCTCCTCTTCTTCCAGCTCAATATGTCTTATATCCGCATAATCAGCCCCCTGCTCCAGGGCATAATCAATTAATTCCTTTAATTTCTTTTCCAAATCTATCCCTCCCTTAATTGATAGTTACATTAAATTTATTAAATCCTTCCAATAAATAATATTCGATAAGTTTCAAAATATACCTGCAAACTATATAAACAGCCACCTATAAATTTATAGGTGGCAGTAATCTAAAATATTATTATTTCTGGATAATCTCTACCTCATAACCATCTGGATCAGTTATAAAATAAAGGCCTCCACCGGCTTCATCGCCAACAGTATAAATATCTGTAACCTCATAACCGGCCTCTTTATGTTCCTGGTGGGATTTTTTAATATCGTCAACAACAACAGCAAAATGACTGAAGCCATCACCAATTTCATATGGTTCTTCTCGATCATAATTATAGGTTAACTCTATCTCAAAATCACTGTCTGGACCTTTTAGAAAAACTAAGGTAAACTCATCTTCAGGATAATCACTCCGCCTGGTTACTTCAAAATTCAAAGCATCTTCGTAAAATTCGATCGACTTCTCCAGATCAAGCACCCTGATACAACCATGAACTATTTTATATTCCTGACTCATATTATCACTCTCCTCTACTAAATTATAACACTCTAATTAAATCAATTCAATCTTCTAATAGATTGAATAAATTTCTAAATAAAGTTATAATAATATTATAATCTTAATAACTGGAGGTAAATAATGAAAACAACAAAATTTATAGCCTGGATTGGTCTGATTGCAATGATAATAGTTCTTGCAAATGGTTTTATCAATGGAAGTTTTAGTGAAGATGGTGGTGAACTCCTGGCCAACCCCTGGGGAATAGTCTCCCTGGTTGATCTTTATGTCGGGTTTATCCTCTTCTCCCTCTGGATTGCCTTCAGAGAAAAAACATTCCAGGCCAGAGTAATCTGGATCGCCCTAATGATGGTGTTTGGGTTTCTAACTGCCAGCCTCTATATTCTAATAACTGCCTATAACAGCCAAGGCGACTGGCTTGACTTTTTCCTCGGAGCCAGAAAAGAATCTTTAATAAATTCAGAACAGGTGTCAGAATAATGGCTGTTAATAGTCAGGAAATACTTGATGAACTTAAATCAGTAATCTCAGGCAGAACCTTTGATGCAGTCCTACCTCCTTTAATCTTTGTTTTAACTAATAATCTCTTTAGTATTAATCTCGCTGCAGTCTTAGCATTAAGTCTGGCTGTCCTTATGGCCTTGCGCCGATTCATTAAAGGCCAAAACTGGTATTATGCTCTTGGAGGGCTGCTAGGAACTGCTGTAGCAGCCAGCCTGGCTCTAATCTCAAAAACTGCGACAGGCTATTTTATCCCTGGCATTATTACCAGCCTTTTAATTCTGATAATAGCAATTATCAGTCTAATCATAAAAAAACCACTGGCTGCCTGGGCCAGTCACTTAACCAGAGGCTGGCCCCTGGAATGGTTCTGGCGGGATGATATTAAACCGGCCTACCAGGAAGTTACCGTTTTCTGGGCAATTTTATTTGCAGTCAGATTAACAATCCAGTTACTCCTCTTTAGAGCCGGCGATGCTACCAGACTTGCCTGGGCCAATACTCTCCTGGGCTGGCCAGTCACAATTACTGTTTTAATTTTAAGTTATATCTATGGTATCTGGAGACTAAAAAAATTAGGCGGCCCAGGTGTCGATGAATTCAAAGAAGAAAAAGAACCACCCTGGGAAGGGCAGAAAAAAGGCTTCTAAGTTAGTTTATTATTAACTTAGAAACTTTTTAAACTTAAGATAATTGGAGTTGATATAATATGGCTAAATTCAAAGACTTTCAAAAACTTGATATCAGAGTCGGTGAAATTGTTTCAGCAGAAGACTTTTCAGAGGCCCATGACCCAGCCTACAAACTAGAAGTCGATTTCGGTCAGGAAATCGGCAAAAAACAGTCCAGTGCTCAGATCACAGAACATTATCAACCAGACGAATTAATCGGTAAACAGGTCCTGGCTGTTATTAATTTCCCACCAAAACAGATCGCCAATTTTATCTCTGAAGTCCTGGTTTTAGGCACCTATTCAGACGGTGGAGTCATTTTAGTTACTCCAGACAAAAAAGCCAGCAAAGGGGATAAATTAGGCTAAAAAACCCCGCCATCAGGGCGGGGCAGAATTTCAAATTATTCTTTCTCGACTTCTTCATTTTTTTCTGTAGATTCAACCTCAGCCTGCTTTTCCTTAGCCATCTTTTTCTTTAAGATCTGCTGTTCCTTGCGGGAGGCAAAACCATCTGAGACCTGAGGATCAAAATGGATATCCATCTGTGGATAAGGTATTCCAATTCCGGCCTCATCAAATCTTTTCTTGACATCTTCGTGCATATCAAAATTTACAGTAATAGCGTCTTTAGTTTTAACCCAGACCCGGGTAGCTATATTAACTGAACTACCTGCATGCTCGCTAACCCTGACCAGAGGTTCAGGCTCAGTTAAAATCTTTTCATTACTGGCTATAATATCTTTAATAATAGCCTTTGCTTCTTCAAAATCATCATCATAGCCAATCCCAAAGACCAGATCAACCCTTCTCTCTTCATTTTCACTAAAATTAGTTATACTATTATTGGCTAAAGAACCATTGGGAATATATACCCTTTTATTATCAACAGTGTTCATAATAGTATATAAGAGTTGAATCTCAATAACTTTACCTGAATGATCCCCTACATCAATAAAGTCACCAACCCTAAATGGATGGAAAATCAATAAAAGAACTCCACCAGCAAAATTTGCCAGACTCCCCTGCAGGGCAAAACCGACTGCAAAAGCAAGGGCACCTAGAATTGCCACAAAAGAAGTCATCTCAATACCAACAGTTGAGGCAGCAGTAATCACAAGCAATACAACCAAAACTGCTTTTAATAACGAAACTGTAAATCTAGTTAATGTTGCTTCGAACTTATTCTCCAGGCCTTTCTCTGCTATCTTCACTATAAATTTTATTAAAAACCAACCTATGAAAAACAAGACAATTGCAAAAATAAATCTTAAACCATAAAAAGAAATCAAATCAACCAAATTAGTTGCCTGCATTTAACCCCTCCTTTACTTACTAAAATCAACTTCACTACCTTAAATTATATCATAATATTTACAAATTTGAAAATAAAAAAATAGGGGTGAGCAAGCCCCTATTTTTGCTGATTCTAAAACTATATCTTCTCTACCTTGATTTTAGCAGCATGACCATTTAAGTCATACTCCTCACCTTTTTCAAGACCCTTGACATACTCAATCCTATCAGCCAGAGTCTCATCCTTTATATAATCTTCAAAATCAGCCACTGCTGACTGAATCTCTTCATCACTATCATATTCAATCTCAATTCTATCCAGCATCTCATAATCATTGGCCTTCCGCATCTGCTGAACTTTAGAAACAAATTCACGGGCATAACCTTCAGCTTTAAGCTCAGGTGTTAACCTGGTATCAAGGATTATAAAGGCATTATTCTCCATACCCACTGTAAAGCCTTCGAGATTACTGATATTAATAATTACATCCTCTTCAGTAAAAGTAAATTCTTTGCCTTCAAGATCTACAGTAATCTCTTCGCCATTCTCCAAAGCTTTAGCAGTCTCACTGGCGTCAAGCTCCTGCAGTTTAGAAGCAAAGACCTTAACCTTCCCCCTTAATTTCGGTCCAACCAGCTGGAAGTTAGGTTTTAAGTTATATTCCATATATTCACCTAACTCATCTGTAAAGACAACCTCTTTAACATTTAATTCCTCTTTCATTAATGGCACCAGATCAGAGATCAATTCCTCATGGCGGCCATCAACTAAAGCCTGAGAAATTGGCTGTCTAACCTTTAATTCCTCTGTCTCCCTGGCAGATCTACCTAATGTCACCAATTCCCTTACAAGGCCCATCTTATCCTCTAAATGCTCATCAACTAGCTCATTATCAGCCTCAGGATAGTCTTCAAGATGAACTGATTTACCGTCAGCCAGTAGCTGATATAATTCTTCAGAAAGAAAGGGAACAAAGGGAGCAATTAATTTAGTTAAACCTGTTAAAATTTCATAGGTTGTTAGGTAGACTGATTTCTTATCAGTATCCTTCTCATCAGCCCAGAACCGTCGCCTGGAACGACGGATATACCAGTTGGATAGATCTTCATCAACAAAGGTCTGAATCAACCTAACGGCACTGGTTAGATCATACTTCTCCATCTCAGCCTCCACCTGGTCAATCAGATTATTATATCTTGATAAGACCCAGCGATCAATCCTGCTTCTATCTTCAACTGGGATCTCAAAACCTCTAGGATCAATCTCATCAGTATTAGCATATAGCTGGAAGAAATAATAAACATTTTTCAAGGTCCGATAAAATTTACTGTCAACCTCATGTAAACCCTCGATATCAAACCGAGTCGGAGTCCATGGGGGAGAAACATGGAGTAAATACCAGCGGAGAATATCTGCACCATATTCATCGAAAAGTTCAAAGGGATCAGCTGTATTCCCCTTAGACTTCGACATTTTCTTACCTTCAGCATCTAAAATCAGATCGTTAACCAGCACCCGCTTGTATGGTGATTTACCAGTAACAAAAGTTGAAATTGCCAGTAAGGAATAAAACCAGCCTCTGGTCTGATCAATCCCCTCACAGATAAAATCAGCCGGGAATTGTTCTGCAAACCTCTCTTGGTTCTCAAAGGGATAATGCTGTTGGGCAAATGGCATCGAACCACTATCAAACCAGCAGTCAATAACCTCTTCAACTCTGGTCATTTCGCCGCCGCAGCTCGGACATTCAAAATGAATATCATCAACATATGGCCTGTGAAGCTCAATATCATCTGGAACATCCTCAATCGCTTTCTCCTGGAGTTCAGCAATCGAACCGACAGATGTCTTTTCACCACATTCACATGTCCAGATATTAAGAGGAGTACCCCAGTATCTATTTCTGGAAATAGCCCAGTCTTTTAGATTATCAAGCCAGTTACCAAACCTCTTTTCCCCGACATAATCAGGATACCAGTCAACGCCATTATTATTTTCAATTAATTTATCCTTAAGCTTAGTCATCTCTATATACCAGCTACCCCGGGCATAATAAAGCAAGGGGGTGTCACAGCGCCAGCAATGGGGATAATTATGGTCCATTTTCTGGCTCCTGACCAGTTTATCATTCTCAATCAACCATTCAATAATATCCTCATTGGCATCCATCACAAACTGCCCTTCCCAGGGAGTTGTTGTATATTTACCATCTTCATCAACCGGCTGCAAGACCGGCAGATCATATTTGACTCCAGTCTGATAATCATCTTCACCAAAGGCTGGAGCAGTATGAACAATACCTGTACCTTCTTCAGCAGTTACATAATCAGCCACCGTTACATAAAAAGCCTTTTTACCGGTCTTAACAAAGGGCATAAACTGTTCATATTCTATACCTTCCAGCTCTGCACCCTTTACTTTATCAACAACTTCATACTCATCTCCAAAAACCTCAGCAACTAATCCTTCTTCTAAATAATATAAGTCATCCCGATATTTAACTTTCAAATAAGTCATCTCTGGATTAACTGTTAAAGCCACATTAGCTGCTAATGTCCAGGGAGTAGTCGTCCAGACTAAGAAATATTCGTCACGATCTTTAATCTTAAAGCGAACATAAACGGTTCTACTGGTAATCTCCTCATAACCCTGAGCAACCTCATGGGAGGCCAGACCAGTACCACAGCGAGCACAATATGGCAGTATCTTATGACCTTCATAAATATAATCTTCTTCAAAAAAACTATTTAAAATCGACCAGACAGATTCAATATAATCATTTTCTAAGGTAATATAAGGATTATCAAGATCGATCATATAGCCCATCCGTTCAGTCATTTCCCGCCATAAGCCTTCATATTCAAAAACTGATTCCCGACATTTCTTATTGAATTTATCTATCCCATACTCTTCTATTTCCTGCTTGCTATTTAAATCCAACTGCTTTTCGACTTCAATCTCAACTGGCAGTCCATGGGTATCCCAGCCAGCCTTCCTTCGAACTAAATGACCCTGCATTGTCTGATAGCGACAGACAGTATCCTTTAAAGTTCTACTAATAACATGGTGAATTCCTGGCCTGCCATTGGCTGTTGGCGGCCCCTCATAAAACACAAAGGGCTCTGCATCTTCTCTGTTCTTAATAGTCGCATTGAGTAAATCAATCTCTTGCCAGTAATTTGATAATTCCTGTTCCTTATCTGACTGTTCCTGATCACTAATAGGTTTAAAAACTTCTTTAGACATTTACTTATCACACTCCTGTAAAATTATAATAATTAAAAAATCCCTGAGTAATAATAATTACCCAGGGACGAAATTCATTTCGCGGTACCACCCATATTACAGGCTAAAAAACCTGTCACTTAATTATCTGTTAACGCCAGAATTACGAAATCTCCTACTGCTACTTCAGAGATTCAGCTCCAGGATGATAGTCCCTTCACAGCAATTAATAATATCTAACTCATATTCTCTTTAATAATAAATTATTTATTACTCCTTGTCAAGTTCAAAAACAAAAAAATCACTTTAATAACATAAAATTAACAGTCTTTCTGAGATTAT
>CAZLCX010000036.1:0-20279 GCA_964558325.1 uncultured Halanaerobiaceae bacterium
TCTTCATAATCAGACTTTACTACTCCAAGTGCATCGTCTATAGCCTGCAAGAAACCTTCACTTGAATTAGTAGCCCCTGATATACTATCAACAGATGTAGTCTGCCTATCAATAACTGTTTCTTTTAACTTTTCAAAAGCAGGTTCAGCAATATCAGATGTATCAGAATGCTCCAAAACTTCAATATCTGAGATCTGACCATCAGCTACATCAACTTCAACTTCAATTTGATCTTTATAACCTTCAGCAGAACCAGTATAAGTACCGTCATCAACAGGTATGCTAAACTCATCTTCTATACTTAATACAGCATTACCGATCGCTGCCAGGAATCCACGACTTGTCATTGTAGCTCCAGAAACAATATCTACATCTGTAGTCTGATTATCTAAAACTCTTTCTTTTAATTTTTCAAAAGCTGGGTCTGCAAGATAAGTTGTTTCTTCATGTTCTAACAATTTAATATCAACCAGCTCATTATCTTCAACAGTAATCTCTACAACAATTTCATCAATCATACCAGCTGCTCTTCCAGTATAGTCGCCATCAGGCATTTCAAAACCTGTTTCATAAACCTCGACTCTTTCCCCAGCTAAAGCATCATCAACAGCAGAAATCATACCTCTACTACTCATTGTAGAGCCTGAAATCACATCAACATCAGTACTTTGAGCTCTAACTATTCTGCTTTCAAGTCTTTCAAATGCACTCCTGGCCACATGAGGTGTATCTTTATGATCTAAAATATTAATTTCATGTAAAAAGCCTTCTTCTATCTTAACCTGAGCTTCCATCTCACCCCACATACCATTACCCGTTCCATAATACCAGCCGTTTGGAATATCAAAATAATCATATTCAGGACCCTGCAGCTGTCTTTCAACAAGCCCTAAAGCACTTTCAAATGTTTGAGCAACTGCAATCGATGATAGTGTAGCATTTGTTATAGTATCTAAATCAAAATCAGAACTCATCGTTGGAGTTAAATCAGAATGTCTTAAACCTTCAAATTGCTCTAAGAAATCCTGTTGAGCAACCTGACCACCAAGCGTTGCACTTTCATAATGTTCAATAACTCTACTTCCTAAAACTTCACCTTCTGGATCAATAGCTATCATGTTCTCAATCTGTCCACTATAACCAGTCCGACTTACATATGCTAAAAATCCAATTCTTTCACCGTCTTTTATAACTTCTGCTAGTAATCTATCTTTATTTAAATCTTCCAGCATATTAAACTTATCTGCTCTCGGGAAAAAGCTTCCCATATGTTCATTAAATACACGATGATGCTGCTCTAAATACTCAGTATCAGTTACAACAATACCTGTATATGCAATCACAGCAAAGACAATAGAAGCTATAACAACAACACCAGCTTGCATTATTTTCTTCTTCTTTTTATAAACTTGACCAAAAATATAACCTTCTAATAAAGTATCAAATAAATGAGAAAACCCATTCATTATTAATATTGCAAATGTTACGCCTTCAGGATACGCAGTAAAAACCCTGATAATAACTGTTAAAAAACCACAACCAATACCATAAGCAATTCTAGCACTTTTAGTAGATGGAGAACTAACCATATCTGTTGCAATAAAGAAAGCACCAAAAATTAATGAACCTGCTAATATTGTAAATAAAGGATTAACTCCTAAAATTAATGCAGTAACTGCAGAAGCTCCAACATAAGATAAAGAGATTCTTAAATCTAAGTAACCTCTTTTATATAAATATATAGCTCCAATTAGCAGTGCTAAGGCCGAAGTTTCTCCTATACTACCAGAAATATTACCAAGAAAAAGGTTCAAATAATCGGTTGAAGCCCTTGCTGCCATTAAAGGAGTTGATGTAGTTATCCCATCAAAAGGTGTAACCCATTCAGTCATATAAATAGGCCAGGAAATAGCTAAGATTGCTCTTCCTACTAAAGCAGGATTAAAAATATTATTTCCTAAACCTCCAAATAGTTGTTTTCCTATTAAAATTGATAACGCCCCACCTAAAATAGGAAGCCACCATGGTGATGTTGGAGGTAATGATAAAGCTAAAATCACACCAGTAACTACTGCACTTCCATCACCAATCAATCGTTTTCCACCAGACAAATTTTTATGAAAAGGTATTTCGACTACAACACAAGTTAGAGCTGCCGCTCCAATTAAGTACAATGAATATGTTCCAAAAAAATAAACTGATGCTATAATTGCCGGAATTAATGCAATTACAACATTCCACATAGTTTTTTCAATTGTATCAAGTTGTTTTATATGTGGTCCAGAATAATCAAATGAATTTGGCAAAACCTTTCACCTCCGAAAAATTAATTAGTTTTAGCTTTTCCTTTCTGTATCCAGCGTAACAATGGTCTTTTAGCAGGGCAAACAAAGGCACAGGCCCCACATTCTATACAATCATTTAAACCTGCAATTTCTGCTTCTTGAAACATCTCATTATTAACAAAAGCTGTAATTCTATTTGGAGGCAAATACATTGGACAAACATCAACACACTTACCACACCTTATACAAACTCTCTTTTCATCATCACTATATTCATCAGGAGATAATACGACTAAACCAGATGTACCTTTTGCTACCGGCACATCAAATGTTGTAATCTTTTTACCAGTCATTGGACCGCCCATAACAGTATGATAATCTGCAGTAGTAATACCGCCACAATACTCAATTATTTCACTAACCGCGGTTCCAAATGGAACCAATAAATTCTTCTGTTCCTTTAAACCTTTCCCGCTGGCTGTTAAGACTCTATCAATAAGGGTATGCCCCTGGTAATAGGCCTCAGCTATTTTTATAACTGTTTGAATATTATTTACAATGATTCCAACATCCATCGGCAAACCTCTTCTAGGAACCTCTCTATCAAGTACCGCCTTAATTAAATGTTTCTCAGCACCATGGGGATATCTGGTGTCCAGAGGAACTCCTTCTAATTTATCCCAATTTTCCGCTTCTTCTTTGATAGCCTGAACAGCTTCAGGTTTATTAATTTCACTGGCAACAATTCCCCGTTCTGCGCCAACCGCTTCACAGATCAAATTTAACCCCTGATATAAAGTATGTGTTTTCTCCCTCATCAAACGATCATCAACAGTTAAGTAAGGCTCACACTCTGCACCGTTTAATATTATAGTATCAATCGGCTTATCTGGTGGAGGATCAAGCTTTACATGGGTAGGAAAACAGGCCCCTCCAAGACCAACTATACCAGCCCTCTTAACAATATCTACAAGATTTTCTTTTTTGAGCTCTGAAGGATCGTAATCCCTTTCAAGTAAAACCTCTTTATTATCCTGACCAGTATTTTCAATTAGCATACAATCCAGTTGAGAACCATCTGGTCCTGGCCTCTGTACTATACCTTTGTAAATACCTGAAATACTGGCATGAATATTAGCTGAAAGAGCTTCTTTATTCTCAGCTATCAACTCGCCTCTTTGAACCTCCTGACCCTCATCAACAATAGGCTTACAGGAAGCTCCAATATGCATTTGTAATGGAATAGTAACTGAATCTGGAAAATCAATTCTTTCGATCGGAAGGTCAGTAGTAAGATGCTTTTCTTCAGGAAGATGAATTCCACCGATCGGGAACTTTTTTAAATCTTTCACATTTACACCTCCAAAAAATATAAAATCTCCATTTCACCCTAATTAAAACTTAAAGTTGTTATTTTTGTAACACAAGCAGCCAAAAATAACTCAAGCATATATATTATAAAAAATTACACTCACGACAATTTTAACAGATATAAAAATTCATGTCAAGATTTCTCTTCATTAATTAAACCCTTTAAAAATCTTTTTGGTAATCTTACTTTTCCTATTAAATTTTTATGACCTTTTCCTGGACCATGATTATCTGAACCCCCTGTTACTAATAACTCTCTCTTTAGAGATTCTTTTAAAAACTTCTCTTCTTCAAGGCTAGAATGGGCTGGATAAAAAACTTCAATGCCTTCAAAATTAAAATCTAATAAGTCTTCAAAACTAAACCCCTCATAATCTATTCTACCAGGATGTGCCAGTACAGGAATACCACCTGCCTTTTTAATTACTTCTACAGCCTCAGCTGGAGTAATATAGTCTCTTTTAACATATGCTGGAGCTTTAGAGCCTATATATTTATCAAATGCCTCATCATTATTTTTAACAATTCTCTTTTTATTTAATAAAGCAGCAATATGAGCTCTAGTAATAATTTCTCCCTCTACCAGATCAGTTAAATCTTCCATTTCAAGATTGATATTTAAAATTTCATTAAGTTTCTTAAGCATCTTTTCAGACCTTTTGATTCTGCTATTCTTGATAGTTTTTAATAAGTTTAGCAGATCTTTTGATTTATAATCAATAAAATAACCAAGAACATGAACCTCAGTATCCAAAAAATCTGAATTAATTTCAATTCCTGGAATTACTTTAATATCAGTGTTTTTAGAATATAATAAAGCTTCTTCCAGTGAATCTACAGAATCATGATCAGTTATAGAAATATAATCAAGACCTCTTTGATAAGCAATATCTATAGTTTCTTTAGCACTGATATTACCATCAGATGCTGTAGTATGAAGATGTAAATCTGCTACCATTTGTAAAACTCCTTAGACATCATTTACTTTAATAGGGAAAATATCATTTTTCTTATGGTCATAAATTGCTCCTGCAAGTTGAACATCTCCGGTTCCAACCTCAAATTTAGTATGAAGTCCAGTTAAATGTTTTTTGACAATAGGACCTGGCTTCATTCCTAGAATTGAATCAACTGCACCGGTTAAACCTAAGTCAGATATAAAGGCTGTACCCTTAGGAAGAATTTTTGCATCGTTAGTCTGAACATGGGTATGGGTTCCAAAAACGCAATCAACCTGACCATCAAGATAATAACCCATTGCACCTTTTTCACCTGTTGCCTCAGCATGAAAATCTACAATAATAATATCAGATTCTCTCTTTAAGCTGTCAAGTTGGTCCCTAATAGTTCTAAATGGAGAATCATGAGGGCCGATATAAATTTGGCCTATTAAATTAACTACCGTTATTCTCCGCCCATTTTTTAGAAAACTGCTGTAACCTCTCCCAGGAACTCCAGGTGCAAAATTTAAAGGTCTAACAATTCTAGGCTCTTGATCTATAAATTTAAAAATACCTTTATTTTTCCAGGTATGATTTCCCATAGTTAAGATATCAATACCATAATCAAATAACTCTTCAGCAACCTTTTTATTTATTCCAAATCCTCCTGCAGCATTTTCTCCATTAGCAACAACTAAATCTATATTATGTTCTTTTATTATACCTGGCATTAATTCTCTAACTGCTCTTCTGCCAGCTCTTCCAGCAATATCTCCAACAAATAAAAACTTCATTTTTCATCTCCTCGTCAATAAAAAGAAGGGGCTCACTGGGAGCCCCGGTTGAGTTTAATATTTACACCTATTATTTTGCATATTCAACATTACGACTTTCTCTTATTACGACAACTTTTATCTGTCCAGGATAATCTAAATTATCCTCTATTTTTTTAGAAAGATCCCTACTGATTTTACTGGCCTGAGAATCATTCACCTTATCAGATTCAACAATAACTCTGATCTCACGACCGGCCTGGATTGCATAGGCATTATTAACGCCCTCAAATGATTTACCAAGATCTTCAAGCTCTTCTAATCTTTTAATATAAGATTCTAATGTCTCTTTTCTGGCACCAGGACGGGCTGCTGAAATTGCATCAGCTGCTGCCACTAAAACAGCTTCAACTGATTGAAACTCGACATCTCCATGATGGGCCTCAATACCATGAAGAACCTTCTCACTCTCACCATATTTTCTGGCCAGGTCAACACCGATATCAATGTGAGGTCCTTCAACTTCATGATCTATAGCTTTACCTAAATCATGTAATAATCCAGCTCTTTTGGCTACATTAACGTCAGCTCCTAATTCAGCGGCCATAATGGCAGATAAATGTGCAACTTCCTTGGAATGCTGTAAAACATTTTGACCATAACTGGTTCTAAACTTTAATCTTCCTAAATATTTTACAACTTCTTTATGAAGTCCATGAACACCGGTATCAAATGTTAACTCCTCACCAATCTCACGGATATGATTTTCTAATTCTTCTTCAGCCTTTTCAACCATCTCTTCAATTCTGGCTGGATGAATTCTTCCATCTACAATTAATTTCTCTAAAGCTATCCTGGCAACTTCTCTCCGCATTGGATCAAAACCAGATATAACAACAGCTTCAGGAGTATCATCAATAATTAAATCAATCCCAGTTAAACTTTCTAAAGTCCTGATATTACGACCTTCACGTCCAATAATTCTACCTTTCATCTCGTCATTTGGCAGATTAACAACTGATACAGTAGTCTCTGCTACATGATCAGCGGCATATCTTTGAATTGCAGTTGAAATAATCTCTCTTGCTTTTTTATCAGATTCTTCTCTAAGTTCAGCCTCTTTTTCCTTAATCTTCCTTGAAAATTCCAGTTCTAACTCCTCTTCCATCTGTTGAAGAAGATATTCTCTGGCTTCTGGCTGATTCATACCAGCAATCTGTTCTAATTTTTCTGTCTGTTTTTCAATCTTTTCATTTAATTCTTCTTCTTTTTCTTCAAGTCTGGATTCCTGTTTCTTTAACTCAGACTCTTTGGCTTCAAGATTTTCAGACTTTTTATCCAGATTCTCTTCACGGTTCATTAAACGATTTTCTAACTTCTGAAGTTCAGATCTCCGGGCCTGATTTTCTTTATCGGCTTCTTCCTTTAACCTATGAGCCTCTTCTTTAGCTTCTAATACCATTTCTTTTTTTACTGATTCAGCTTCTCTTTGAGCATCTTCTTTAATCTTTTCTGCTTCTTTTTCAGCTGATTGAATTCTTGCTTCAGCAATATATTTTCTAATCAAATAGCCAGCAATAAGGCCAGCTAAAATTGCGATTACAACAGGTATAATTACTACAAAGTTAATTTTCTTCACCCCCATAACTATATTTATTTATATCAGATAATCCCTTGAATTTTAGGTATCTGTTAATATTTTATACTTTTTTAGGCCAAGTGTCAAGATAGATAAAGCCTATTACAGTCTTAAAAAGACCGATAATAGGCTTCCATAAAATATTTATAATAATTTCTTTTCTTTAAAGTCATCAATTACATTTATACAAATATTATTACTAAAACCTTTATTGCTTAAATATCTGTAAAGTTTTCTATCCAGATTTTCTTTCTTTTTCTTTTTACTTAGCCATTTTTTACTTAACTCTTTTGCCATTTCAAGTTCTTTTTCTTCAGAAATAAGTTCAAAGATTAATCTATCCTGCAGTGACCTGGCAACACCTTTTTGAGCCAGTTCTTTTTTTATGAGCCTGGCTCCTCTCGGTTTAAGTCTCAAACGACTTCTAATCCAGCTTCTAGCAAATCTCTCATCATTTATATAATCCTTTTCTTCAAGTTCATCCAAAACTTTATTAATATTACTTCTATTATATTCTTTCCTGCTTAATTTGTTATATAATTCATATCTAGAATGTTCTCTTCTTGCAAGATACTTAAAAACCTTGGTCTTTATTTCTGCTAATTCTTCCTTTTTATTCGTCATCTTCTTCATTAGATTCTTCAGAATCAAAATCTATGTCCTCAAAATCTTCTTCATCAGCAAGGCCAACCGCAACCCGGATCTTATTTTCAATCTCTTCCATAATTTCAGGGTTATCCTGTAAAAACTGTTTAGAGTTCTCTCTACCCTGTCCCAGTCTGGTCTCACCGTAAGAATACCAGGCTCCTGCCCTGTCAACAATACCAGTCTCCTCGCCTATATCAATTAAAGAACCTGAGCGTGAAATACCAGTACCATACATGATATCAAATTCCGCCTGTCTAAAAGGAGCTGCAACTTTATTCTTTACAACTTTTGCCCTGGCATGAGAACCAATTATATCTTTGCCATCCTTAATAGTCTGAGATCTCCTTATTTCAATTCTTACAGATGAATAAAACTTTAAAGCTCTTCCCCCTGGAGTAACTTCTGGATTACCGAACATTACTCCCACTTTCTCTCTGATCTGATTAATAAAAACACAGGCAGTCTTGGAATCACTGATTGCGCCAGAGAGTTTTCTCATAGCCTGAGACATCAATCTAGCCTGAAGTCCTACATGAGAATCTCCCATCTCCCCTTCAAGCTCAGCCTGGGGCACAAGAGCAGCAACAGAATCAAGAACAACCAAATCAACTGCATTACTCCTGATTAAAGCCTCAGAAATTTCAAGAGCTTCTTCTCCATTATTTGGCTGTGATATTAATAAATTATCTATATTAACTCCTAAATTCTGAGCATATCTTGGATCAAGAGCATGTTCAGCATCAATAAAAGCAGCAATACCGCCTAACTTTTGAGCTTCCGCTATAATATGGAGGCCAAGGGTTGTTTTACCTGAAGATTCGTTACCATAGAGCTCCACAATTCTTCCCCGGGGTATACCACCTACTCCTAAAGCCAGGTCAAGGGGTAAACAGCCAGTTGGAATAACCTCAACATCTAAAGAACTTGAATCACCAAGCCTCATGATTGCACCTTCACCAAACTGTTTTTCAATCCTTTTAACAGCACTATCTAAAGCCTTTTCTTTTTCACTCTGGGCCAACAAAATCACTCTCCTTTTCCAAATTTATCTAACATGCGAATATTCTATTCTTATTATAGAACATTTGTTTCAAAAGGTCAAGCCTTTATTTATAATTTTTACAAAATATTTCCTTATATATAGGCCCATCAGATTTTAAAATACTCTGAAATAAGCATATTTTATTTAATTTAAATGAAATCTGATTAAATTTAGTTCTCTCCCTGCTTGCAAACCAATCAGCAAGAGATTTCTGGCCCCTGTTATCTTTAGTTCTGGCCAGTGTGATATGGGGTATAAAATATCTGGTTTCCTTTTCGAAACCTAACTTCAATAAATCATTTTCAAGTTTAGAATAAATACCCTGTAATATTTCTTTATTCTTAATTAATTTAGCAACTAATATTTTGGGATTTTTCATCCCTGGAAAGGCCGAAACTGTCTGGATATCTGTTTTAAATCCATTTCTATTTTCTAAAGAATCCAGGATAGAGATAATCTTCTCTTTCTTATCAGTCTCAGTTTCACCAAGAAACTTTAAAGTTACATGAAGATTTTCAGGCCTGACAAACTTTATCTTTCCCTCAGTACTTTCAGCAATCTTCTGCTGCCAAAAACTTATTTCCTCTTTTGTCTTTTCAGATAAAGCCCCAGCAATAAATAACCTCAAATATATCACCTAGCTTTCTTAATTATTCTAAATCAATATCAATCTCTTCATCGTAGATTTCATCAAGCTCTTCCTCTGTCATTCCAGCAATTATCTCATCAATCTCATCTAATAACTCTGAAGCCCTCTTTAAATCCGGCTGTCTCCTTAAAGCTTTAACCAATTCAGCCTGAGCTGCCTGATACAGTTCCAGCTCGAAATAAGCTTTCCCAAGATAATAATGACTGAGAGCATAATCAGGATTTATCTCGACTGCATTACTAAAATAAGAAACAGATCTATAGTGATTATTTTCTTCTAAATATATTTCACCTAATTTTAAATAAGCAGTTACATATTCAGTATTATACTTAATGGCAGACTCTAAATTCTCTATAGCCTGAGCAATTTCACCCTGTTCGTAAAAAATCAATCCAAGCTGATAATAAGCTTCATAATTATGCTTATTTTGATTAAGAACCTGGTTGAAATTTTCAATTGCCAGTTCATCATTGCCTGCAAATTTATAGGCCCTCCCAAGGGCAAACTTCAAACTGGTTACATCAGGGGATCTTATTAATCCCTGCTCAAGAACTTCAATAGCATCATTATAATTTTCCTGGTTGATATATAAGTTTCCAAGATCTAGATGAGCCCCTGAATTATCCGGCTCCATAACTATAAGCCGCTCATATAAGTTAATTGCCTCTTCCTTTTTATCAAGCTCCTTGTAAGCCCTGGCCAGGGCGGCAAAACTTGAAGGTTCAGATAATTCATTTCTGATAGGTTCTAAAATATCTTTAACAGCCTGATAATTATCCAATCCTAATTCAGCCTGAGCATAACCTTTTTGCTGATCAAGCCCATAAAAACCCAGGTCTTTTGCCTTTTCAATATATTCTTTGGCCTGATCGAACTGGGCACTATCATAAAAACCCTCTAAATTTAAATACTGTTCAGCCAGTAACCAGTAAAGTTCAGCATTCTGATAACCCTGTTCCTCTAAGTCAGCAATTAGATCTTCAGCAGCAGCCAACTCCCTGGTCTTTAATTTACTTTTAATTAAATAACTATAAACTGTATACCTTTCTGTGCTGCTTATATCCTCTTCAAGAATCTGATCAAAAGTCTCTTCCGCCAGTTCATATTCATCGGTATAAAAAGAGTTAATGCCCTCAACAAGCTTAAAGTTCTGAGCTCCGGCAGGAATTATTATAGATAAAAGTAAAACTAAAGTTAAACCAAAGCTTAATCTCTTCATCTAATCGCCTCCAGAATTGCCAGTCTTAATTGATTTAATATATACTGAGAAGCATACCATCTAACCTTTTTGCGATCACCTGAAAAACTCCACTTTTTCTGAACCTCTCCATTAAATGAATTTATGGTAGAATAAACTAACCCAACAGGTTTCTCTTCACTACCTCCGCCAGGTCCGGCAATACCGGTTACAGAAACTCCAAAGTCAGCATTAAATATCTCCTTTACCCCGGCAGCCATTTGATCAGCTGCCAACCGACTAACTGCCCCCTCTGTCTCAAGAATCTCCTCTGATAGATTCAAAAGCCTGACCTTGCTCTCATTGCTATAGACAATTACTCCACCTTTAAAGAAATCAGATGCCCCGGGAATATCTGTCAACCTCTTGGCAATCAGGCCAGCTGTACAGGATTCAGCTAAAGCCAGACTAAAACCATTATTTCTTAATAGATCAGAAACAACCCTGGCCAGACTTTTATCGCCTTCAGTAAATATATAATATCCTAATTCACTTTTAATATCAGTGACTACTTTGTTAAAATTATCAACAGCAAAGCCTGGTTTTAAACTTAATTTAATAGAAATCTCGCCACTATGGGGCAGGAATCTAAAAGCAATTCCTTCTGACTTTTCAATTATTCCCTTAATTCTATCTTCTAAAGCCGCCTCTCCAATCCCGGCCACCTTTAAAGTTGTATTATATTCATTCTCCTTCTGATTTCTACAGACCTTACCCAGGACAAACTCATTAATCATCTTTTTCATTTCCAGGGGCACCCCAGGCAGAACAAAGATTTTCGTTCCAGCAACAATCATATAAAAACCTGGAGCGGTCCCCTCTTCGTTGATAATAGGTTCAGCCCCAGCCGGTAAATAAGCCTGCCGATAATTATTTTCAGTAACTTCTATATCAATTTCTTTAAAAAAAGCATTGATATTATCAGCAAGTTCATCATGGTAAACCAGTTTTTTATCAAAGGCCTGGGCCACACCATCTCTCGTAATATCATCCTGGGTCGGTCCTAAACCTCCAGTTATTATTATATTTCTATATTCAGACTGCAACCTTTTGACCCTACTGGCAATTACATCTATCTTATCTGGAACTGTAACAATCTCATTAACCTGACAGCCATGTTCGACCATTCTTTCAGCTATCCAGCGAGCATTGGTATTATCTATTTCGCCAAATAATAATTCATCGCCAACAGATAAAACAGCAATATCCTCCATCTAGATCAACACCTATCCTTCTAAGTTTAAAATATCAAAAACATTATAATAGCACTGATTAAACCTGCAGCAATATCATCAAGCATGACTCCAGGCCCACCTTCATAATCCTGAACAGAGTCAATCGGGCCAGGTTTAAAGATATCAAAGACCCTGAAAAGAAGAAAACCAGTTAAATAATGAATAAAATTATTAGGACTGATCAGGGCAAAGGTTATAAACACCCCGGCAATCTCATCAATTACTATCTCCTGATTATCCTTAACCCCGGTTCTATTTTCCTCCTGCTGACAGATATAGGTCCCGGCAATTACTGTAATTAAAATAGCCGGCCAGCTCCTTAAAATAGGAAATAAAAATACAAGTAAGAGTCCAACCAGGGAGCCGAAGGTCCCTGGCATATATCTTATTCTGCCAGCCAGAAAACCTGTCGCCAGCAGATGATTAATCCTTTCCCTAATTCCCATAATTACAGCTCCCACTCCAGATTAGCATCAGCAAAATATCTATAACCTGAATAAAAAGTAATCAGGGCAGCCAGCCAGACTAAGGCCAGGGGCAGATACCCAGGCAGCGGAATAATCTCTGGAAATAGTAAAAATGTTATAATTGCAATCATCTGAGTAATGGTCTTTAATTTACCCCAGATGCTGGCTGAAATAATCAAACCCTCACTGGCGGCAATCACCCTGAGGCCAGTAACAGCAAATTCCCGACCAATAATGATAATCACAGGCCAGGGAGATATCAGATTTAAACTGACAAAACCGATCAGAGCAGAAGAAACTAAAAGTTTGTCAGCTAAAGGATCAGCAATCTTACCAAAATTGGTAACCTGATCATTTCGCCGGGCCAGATATCCATCTGCCGCATCTGTTAAACTGGCAGCAACAAAAACAACAAAGGATATCCAGGAGGCAGCCAGAGGCAGACTGCTCCTCATTAATAAAAAGAAGACAAAGACAGGAATCAATAAAATCCTGATTAAAGTTAACTTATTCGGCATATTCATCTCAGCCAATTTCATCGATAATCTCTCCCTCAAGATCATATTCAAAAGCCGACTTAACTAAAGCAAGATAGATCAAACCTACTTCAATCTCATACTCATCAGGCAGCTCTCCGTTAATAGCATTATCTATCTCAGGAGCATCATATTTAGTCCTGCCATTAAAACGGCTGTCAGCAATCTCCTCAACAATAATTTCTAACTCCCTGCCAATTCTTTCGCTGTTTTTCTCTAGAGCAATCTCCTGCTGCACTTCCATCAACTGATTATAACGGCTGACCTTAACTTCCTCATCCAGCTGGCCAGCAAGCCTGGCAGCCGGGGTATTCTCTTCTCTGGAATAAGTAAAAACTCCCAGTCGGTCAAATTTAACCTCTTTAATAAAATCAACCAACTCCTCAAACTGCTCATCAGTCTCGCCAGGAAAGCCAACTATTAAAGAAGTCCTTAAGACCACATCAGGCAGAATCTCTCTAATCCTGGCAATCTTGGCCTCCAGGGAATCTCTATCTCCAGGCCTGCCCATCCTCTTTCTAACCTGGCCGGCTGCATGCTGGATCGGAATATCTAAATAATTACAGATCTTTTCCTCCCTGGCCATTACCTCTAAAACCTCTTCCTTCAGATGTTCAGGGTAAGTATACATCAATCTAATCCATTGCAAACCCTCTATCTTTGCAAGCTCTTCTAAAAGCTCAGCCAGACGAACCTCGCCATAAATATCCAGGCCGTACAGGGCCGTATCCTGGGCCACCAGGATCAATTCATTAACGCCCTGCTCAACCAGCCTTTCCGCCTCAGCTATGATATATTCAAGCTCTCTACTCTTATAACCACCTTTAATCGATGGAATCGTACAGTAGGTACAGTTCTGGTCACAGCCATCGGCAATCTTTAAATAGGCTGTTCCCTTATCTTTATGAACCCTGGGGAGATCCCGGTTTAAACCCTGTTCAGGCTCTGCCACCATGGTCACCCTCTCACCCTTTCTAACTTCCTCAACTAATTCAACCATCTTTTGATAATCAGCAATGCCAAAGATACCATCAACTTCAGGGATATCAGATTGAATATCCTCAACATACCTCTGGGCCAGGCAGCCAGTCACAATCACCTTCTGGCAGTTTCCAGTCTCCTTTAATTTAACAGCCTCAAAGATGGCCTCTATCGACTCCTCCTTGGCAGTCTCAATAAAGCCGCAGGTATTAACAGCTATAATATCAGCACTTTCATAATCATCAACAACGGTAATATTTTCAGATTCAGTCAGATAACCGGCAATATATTCACCGTCAACCTGATTTTTCGGACAACCTAAATTATAAATAAATACCCTAACAGACATAAATTCACTCCTAATCTAAATTAATTTACCATTATATCAATATTTCAACCAGAATATTAAACTAAAATATTTCTCGTTTAAACTAATTATAAACATAGATAACCAACTATGCAAGCAGCTTAACTTACCAGTAAAAATTCCTGTATAATATAAGAAAAAATCGGCCTCCAGGCCGATTAAAAATAAAAATGGTCGGGTTGCCGGGATTTGAACCCGGGACCTCACGCCCCCCAGGCGTGCGCGCTACCAAGCTGCGCCACAACCCGATTAAATTATTAACAGAAATATTATACAAAATCTTTATTCCATTGTCAAGCCAGCAAACTTATCAAAACAATAAACTCTAACTTAATTACTCACTTTTTTAAAAAAATCAATAAACCAGGCAATAACTTCCCTAACCATTTATCGATTATTTGACCCAGTCCTTCTTTCTCAGCCATTCTGCCAGCTTGTCTGGGTCATCAGTCACAATAAAAACTTCCTGGATCGAAGAACTATTCTTAGCCAGTACTTTAAAACCACTGGAAGTATTATATTTCAGTCTCAGAAATGGTTGAACGCCACTCCCTTTTCTCCGATTTATCCTGCCAGGAATAATGCTCTTAACCAGGGGATGAATTGAAATTCCCTCAAGTAAAGGCAGAATATCCTCAATAATTGTATGTTCCTGTTTGATTTTATCAATCTTATATTTACCACCCATTTATAATCACCAACTCAAAACGTATTATAACATATTATTATTTTCAAGTACAATTTAACTTTTAATTATTTTCCCAAAACAACTTGAAACTATCTTTTATTTTTCTCAAACTTATTTTACACTTACCTGGATTAAGTGTACTTCAATAGTATCTCTCCCCAGTACCACCCCAGTATCTCCCCAGTACCTACCCAGTACCAACCCTTACCCCCTCCAGTAATACTATCACCAGAAAATAAATATAACTTTAATACCAGATAAAATTTATAGACCTCCTGGTTACCCGACGGTTACCTGCCAGTATCTCTTTTAATATTTCACAAAGTCGACAGACTCGATAGCCTGGTGCAAGCATTATCTTTGCCTAATAATAAAGAAAAACTTGCCTTATACATCATTACTTAGTTATATCTACCTAAATATACTTCAAATGAACTATACTAAATAAATTAAAATTTATATAAGTAAAAGATCTAAACAAAAACTTAATTTTTTTTAAAAAACCCTTGACGCAACAAAGATACTACGTTATAATATATCTTGTGTTAAGGTAATTAAATAATAAATTTTCAAGCTGACGTAGCTCAATTGGTAGAGCAGCTGCCTTGTAAGCAGCAGGTTACCGGTTCAAGTCCGGTCGTCAGCTCCATTTTATTTATAGCTAAAAATAAATCTAAACTTACCAGTTCTGCTCAATTCTCTGATTGAGCATTATTTTATTTATATCAACCTTAGTATCATAGACAAGGATATCTATTCCCTTAGCCCTGGCCTGGTCTAAAGCCTCCGCAAAATCAGGGTCAATCTCCTCACAGGGTCTAAAAAATTCAGCCTGTTCCTGCTGAACAATAAATAAAACTCCAGCAAAATTGCCAGTATCCTGTTTCCACTTAATCAATTCCTTAATATGCCTTACCCCTCTTTTGGTTGGCGCATCAGGAAAACAGGCCTGACCCTGATCTACCAGATTAACTGATTTAACCTCCAGGAGATATTCTCCACCAGCCCGATGATTCAATAAAAAATCAAATCTAGAATTTCCCCAGCTAAACTCTCGCCTTTCAATTTTATAATCAGCCAGCTCATTAAAAAATCTATTATTTAAACCTACCTCTGCCAGATCATTGGCCAGGTGGGAATTCATTGAAACAAAAACACCATTATCTAACCTTACCAGTATTACGCTCCCAGCAGTCTTTCTCTCAGGCTTGTCAGTAGGTTTATAAAATATCTCTCTGCCCTCTTTAATAATTAATGGTAACCTACCTGGATCCGGCAAATGCAATTTAAGCTCAGCCTTTTCTTCATCTTCACAGATTAAAACAAATCGATTAGGCCTGGAAATAATCCTGGCCTTTAATAAATTATCAGGATATTTTAAATAGGGAACCTCCATTAAATGCCACCTCCAAAAAAATAACCGGGGAATAGATCCCCGGTAAATCAATCATTTAAAATACAACTTCAACTGAGTAAAGCTCACTACATTTTTTATTTTCCATCTCGCCTTCTTCAGTTTTAATCTTAATACTGTCTTCTTCCTGGTCCTTTAAAAATAAACTTAAAAAACCAGTATCTTCAATATGCCTGTTCAGGTCCTGAGCAACACATGGAATACCATTAATCTCATCAATATTATCGCTTAAATAAGTTGTACCATCCTTGAATTTAAGAATGAATTGCATAATATCACCTCTCTGATATTTTTGTGTTTTGTTAAATCAAACCTCTTAAAACTAATATTCGTGATTATTCCAAAAACTCCTGCAAAAAACTAGATAAATTTTATCAACTTAATAACAGAACATTATTTTTACTCCAGAGAAAAACTTTCACTTAAAATATTAATTTTTTGATTATCAGATAGATTAAGATTCAACGGGGTAATTGAAATAAAACCAGATTTTATCGCATTAATATCATAATTATCATCATCATAGGATTTACTGCCACCTTTAAACCAAAAATACCTGCCGCCAGCTGGGTCAACTCTCTCCTCAACAGAATCTTCATATAAATTAGGAGCAAGGGCTGTTATTTTATAGCCATTATAATTAGAATCTTTTAGATCAGGAAAGTTAATATTTAAAGGGCCTTCCAGTAAATTCAGGGACTCAATGAAATCCTCATTTTCTAAATAACCAGCAATTTTTTCAGCAGCTGCTTTAAAATTATTAAAACTATCAATAGAAAGTGATACTGCAATTGCCTTATAACCCTGAATATAGGCCTCTATTGCCGCTGATACAGTGCCAGAGTAGTAAACATCATATCCAAGGTTATGACCGTGATTAATGCCTGCTATAACTAAATCAGGATTAAAATCCTTAAATACTTTAAGAGCCAGTTTTACACAATCAGCCGGGGTCCCATTAACCCGATAGGCATCATTTCCTAAACTCTTACTTTCAGTTTTAAAGAATCTTAATGGTTTTCTAATAGTAATGGCATGGCTGATAGCACTCCGCTCCTGGTCAGGGGCCATAACTTTCACTTCATGACCAGCTTCAATCAATGTCGCAGCCAATTTTTGAATTCCTTCTGCATAAATACCGTCATCATTAACTAATAATATTTTCATAATTTATTTCTCCTTAAATTTCTATACCTTTTTATTTGCTTTTAAAAAAATAATTTGATATACTTTTAGTAATTGTTATTGAAAAAGGAGGGGAACATATTGGGTAAAAAGAAAACCAGAATGACCAAACAGAGAAAGGCGATTCTGGAAACACTTAAAAGTACTGATTGCCATCCAACAGCTGACTGGATTTATAATGAGGTTAAAGATGAAATACCAAATATAAGTCTCGGTACTGTTTATCGTAATCTTAATTTTCTGGCAGAACAGGAAGAGATAATGGTTTTAGATTATGGAAGCACTCACAGTAGATATGATGGAAACCCTGAACAGCATTATCATTTCCACTGTCAGAAATGTGATAATGTCTATGATATTCATCTTGATCTTCAAGAAACTCTCAATGAACAGGCAGAAGAAGCAACCCCTTTTAAAGTTAATGAACATAGACTGGAATTCTATGGAATTTGCGATAAGTGTCAGAATTCCTGATTTTAAAACTACCGATGAAATAATCGGTAGTTTTTTATTTTTCTTCACTACTTCTATTCTTTTTTCCTCCAGCCATTTCTGATTCCTGGTTATAGATTCTATAGGTTGGATATGCAAAAGCAAGATCATCATTATCTTCAACAACCTCAATTATTTCTTCCCAAAATTCCTCATTGGTCGTTCTTCGCTTTCTTGGTTCACATAAATAACGAATAGTTAACTCAATTCCATTTTCCTTCACATTGGTATATACAATTGGAGTCAATTTTTTATATTCTTTTTTAGCAGAATTAATAATCTTATCTCTGGCTTCCCGGTTAATCTCTCTTGCTCTAATATTAGCAACTTCCTGAAATATCTTTTTCGCCTTCTTCCAATTACTCTCAAAAGTTAATAAAATTCTAATCTCATTCCAGATAAACTCAAAACCTTTAGTGTAATTAGATATATTTTTATTTAAAGTGTGTCCATTAGGAACAAAAACAATTCTTCCAGTACTCTGATCTGAATCAACCCAGTTACCAATTTCCATTAAAGAAGTTTCAAATAAACGGATATCTATAACATCTCCTTTAACCTCGCCAATTTCAACTCTATCACCAATACTATATGGTCTCCTAATAATCAAATACAATCTGCCTACAATGTTTGCTATCAAATCCCTAAGGGCTATAGCTAAACCAGCAGAAAAAAGACCAAAAAATGTCATAAACCCCTGTAAACCCCGAAACCATAAAGGGAATATCAAGACAAATCCTAATCCATAGGAAATATAATTTAAAACCTTATTATATCTAAATTTTTTTGAAATATCTTCAGTTTTATCATCAATTTTCTTGCTAATATAGTTCTTTAAATAATAAATCAAAACTATGAATAAAATCGTCAGAATAAATTTTCTAATTAATTCTGTTCTATCGCTTAAGGCAAAAGCAATAATCTCATTGATAGTAGTCATAGATTATTCATCCTTCTCATTTAATTTATCCCAGGCTTCTAAAGCTTTTCTCAAATGAGGAATAATAATAGAACCACCAACAATTAATCCAACATTTAAAACCTCATATAATTCTTCATCAGTTATATTCAATTTATATAATTCCTGCAGATGATAATTAATACAGTCATCACACTTTAATACCAGAGAAGCCACCAGGCCTAACATTTCTTTAGTCTTTTTATCCAGAGCGCCACTATCATAAGCTCTTGTATCTAAATTAAAAAACCTTTTTATATTTAAGTTATCTGTTTCCATTACTCTTTCATTCATTTTTTCCCTATATTGATTATATTCTTCCCAAAAATTACTCTCAGTCATTATGACTAATACCTCCTAAACTAAATAATAATATCAAGTAATAATAAAAAAATAATTATCAGAGAACCACCAATATATATTTTTATATTTCTCCAGTGGAAAACTTTAAGCCTATTTAAACTAATTTTACCTTGATTAATCATCTTTGTAAAGTTAGAAAATAAATAAAATATATAAGGAAAAGTAAATAAAGGTATTATCCAGATTATATTATTAGTCAAAGTTAAATTTATTGTAAATAAAGAATATACTATTAGAAGAATTAAGCCATAGAAATGATTATACTTCTTAATTATTTTATAAAATTTTAATTTATACTTTGTTTCTATAAGATATTTATCAGCTAAATTTAAAAACAAAAATATATTAAACTCAAGTAAAAGCAATATAAATAAAATATTTAAAACAATAAAACTAATACTGGTTAAATCAATAAAATAAAATGATAGAAATAGAAGTGCATTTATTACCACAAAGATAAGACCAATATTCAAGTAATCTTTTTTAATAAAATCTAATTTAGGAATAAAATAATATATAACAATTAAGAAAAATAAATTTAGATAATAAAATAAGTCCAGCTGAATATTAAATATTAAATATAAATAAAATACAATTGATAGCAGAATAAATATAAAACCTATAATCTTACGATTTATATTTAAGCTAATTAATTTAATTTTCTTTGTTTTATTCGCTGGTTTAATTTCATCTTCATATCTAAAATAATTAATATAAAAAGCAACTCCATAAAATTGATTATTAGATATAAAAAAATTGCCGATTTCATTAATTACAAAAAATAAAAACAGCATTATATAGGGAAAGAAGCTAATTGCTTCATTCCATTTAAAAGCAGTTATTATTGCAATTAAAATAGGCAAAAAAACATAAATATAATTCTTAATAATATCCATTATAATAACACCTACTAACTTTTGCAAATATTATAATATGAAATATGGATATAAAAAAATGGCTCCCCGAGCAGGACTCGAACCTGCGACAAAGTGGTTAACAGCCACTCGC
>CAZLCX010000037.1:0-8681 GCA_964558325.1 uncultured Halanaerobiaceae bacterium
GGAGAGACGGGGATTCGAACCCCGACACCTTTCGGCTTCACCGGATTTCAAGTCCGGCCCCTTAGCCATTCGGACATCTCTCCTCTTTGTTTGACCATTAAAATTTTACTATATAATCAAACCAATGTCAAGGGTTTTTAATGAAAGGAGCTAATTAATTTGCAAAAAGCAAGAAAAACATTATTGAAGGAATTTCTTCCTATCAGAGCAATGGAAATTTTAAGAGAAATCTCTCTATTCCACAGGGCTAAAGGGAGTAAAGATTACAGCAGAGCAGTCAATTTAATCAAAAAAGATTTAGCTGAAACAGAAATTCTAAAATTTAAAACAGAGGAAATTTATGGTGGCTGGCAGACTCCAGAATCTTTCTCAGTAAAGGACGGTTATCTAAGATACAGCAATAATGGAGAATATATAACAGCCAGATTAGATCATTCACCAATAGGGGCAATATTTTTATCAGATTCGACTGATGGCATTAAAGAATTTGAAGTCTATCACGCCGGCAAAGGCGAACAGCCTGAAGATTATGATGATTATACCCCAGGCCAGGCAGTCCTGGCCTCTGGCCAGATAACAAAAGTATATAATCAGGCAGTAATTAAAAGAGATGCCCCCTGTATAATCTCTTCATATATGAGAATGGAAAATGAAAAAATCTCTAGAACACCTGAAGAGATGCCTGATGCAGTTAACTATACCTCTTTTCCATCAAATCAGGAAAAATCAGCAGTTGGTTTCACAATCAGCTGGCGAGAATATAAAAAATTAAAGAATAGAATTAAAGAAAGAGTTACAAAGGTAGAGGCATATCTTGAAACTGGTCATAAAACAGATAATCTTGAAATATTAACAGCCAGATCAGGCCAGAAAAACACCAATAAAAAGCCGATCTTATTAACTGCCCATCTCTGCCATCCTAAACCAGGGGCCAATGATAATGCAAGCGGAGCCGCCCTTTTAGCAGAAATAACCAGGGTTTTACAGAAGGTTAATCCTGAAAGAGAAATCTACAGTCTCTGGGTACCAGAAATGTTTGGAACAGCAGCACTACTGGACACAGGCTGGTTTAATAAAGATTTTGAACTGGCAGTCAATTTTGATATGGTCGGGGCCGATCAAGCAGAGACTGGTTCAACTATGAATATCTTTAGCACTCCCTGGTCAGTTCCCTCATTTTTAAGTGAATTAATGGCAGAAAGATTAGCCAGTCCAGATTTCCGCTGGAAGCAGAATTCATATGCCGGAGGTACAGACCATTTTATCCTGGCCAACCCCCAGGTAGGAATCCCTGCTATCTCCTTAACCCAGCAGCCAGACCGGTATTACCATACCAACCAGGATACTGCTGATAAATGTTCAATTAAAACCCTTGACTGGGTAGGAAAATCTGTTTTAAATCTTATTTACGATCTGATAGAACCTGAACAGAAAGTAATCTCAGCAACTGCCGGTAGAATCCTAAATAACTATTATAAAGATTTAGGCCAGACCGAAAATGAGCTTACAAAAAAATATTTAAATTATCTTAGCTATCAAAAATTAATCAAATTAAAAGAATATGGCGAAATTGGCCCTGCCGAAAACTGGCTAAAGGATCAGCTTGGAGATTTCCAATTACCAGAATTTAGAGCTGATTTCAGAAAAATATCAGGCCCTATTGCCAATAGTCACCTTGATATTGAAGATAATATTGAATTAATTAACTGGCGGGATAAGTTTGATAACTGGGGAGTCTTCCAGGATGAATTAATCAACTTTCTGGAATTAGGATTCAATAAAAATCAGGCTATCTTACTGGCAGGGGAGGAATTTAATCTATCAGAAGATATTGCAAAATATGCCGAGCAATTTTTAAATAAAGCCATCAGCAATAATTTAATAAAGGATTTACAATAAAAATATTAGGGGGAAGCTAACAATGAAATACTATCGCAAACTGGTAGGAGATAAGGTCTATCTTTCACCGATAAATTTAGAAGATATTGATAAATATACTGAATGGATCAATGATCTCGAGATCGCTATAAATCTAGGCAGTGCAGCCGAGGTCTTTAATCAGGAAAAAGAAAAGGAAATGCTGGAAAAACTTACAAAAGAAGGCCACCATTTTGGAATCGTTGAAGAATCATCAGATGAACTCCTTGGGAACTGCGGGTTATTCGATTTAGATAAAATTCACAAGACAGGAGAATTTGGTATCTTTATTGGAAATAGAAATTATTGGGATAAAGGTTATGGATCAGAAGCCATCAAACTACTTTTGGATTATGGCTTCAATATTTTAAATCTCCATAATATCTCACTCAGTGTCTACAGCTTTAATAAGCGAGCTATTAACTGCTATCAGAAACTTGGTTTTAAAATCATTGGCAACCGCCGGGAAGCAAGAGAAATAGCCGGTCAGAAATATGATGAAATTTATATGGATATCCTGGCCTCAGAATTTGAGGGTAATCTCCTTAAGCAATTAAATCTCAATCCAGAAGCTTAAATTTAATCGGCCATTTCGGCTTTTATTCTGGCAAAGATCTCTTTAACAGATAAGATCTCATCAATTTTACCAAGCCCGGCGCCTGAAAAGAAGAGGCCTTCATCTTTATTGCCCTCTTTTCCCTTGATTAATAATTCTCTAACGCAGAATTCCTTGCTGCATTTTTTAAGGCAGTCAATGCAGTTTTCAGGTGCTGGAGCTTCATCATTTAAGATCTTTTCTACCAGTTCATTATCTATAGCCATTGCCGGCAGACCGACTGAGCTAATAATTCTTTTTAAATCTTTATAACTGCACTCCACACATAATTCTTTAAAATATTCATCAACACTTGATTCTTCTGAAGCCAGAAACCTTGTTCCCATCTGAACACCATCTGCACCTCTATTAAAGGCATCTTTAACATCAGCAGGAGAAACAATATCACCGGCTGTAATTATTGGAATAGAAACATTCCCTTTAATTTTTTCAAGTAAATCTGCACTCTTCTCAGACGTTCCTAAATGACCACCGGCATCGCCGCCTTCAACAACAATAGCTGAAGCCCCTAGCTTTTCAGATATTTTAGCCAGTTTTAGCGATGATACAATCGGAACCACTGGAATATCAGCCTCTTTGCCTAAAGTAAACATATCTCTGGAAAAGCCAGCTCCTGAAACAATCAAATCAATCCCATTCTCAATTGAAGTCTCTAATAGCTCTAAAAACTCTGCAGCAGCAAACATAATATTTACTCCAATTATACCATCAGTCATGGTCCTTGCTTTCTTTATCTCATTCTCTAACTTCTCTGGGGAAATTGCAGTCCCGGCAATCAGACCAATTCCACCTTCTTCAGCCACAGCTGCTGCCAGCTCTGCCATGGATACCTCAATTGCCATACCTCCCTGAATAATTGGATATTCTGGATTCAAATCTCCTATTCTTAAATCTGGGAACTTAATGATCTTCACCTTCCTTAAATAATTATTGGTTCAAATAAACCCTTGGAACTCTAGAACTTATGCCACAGGTAATCTCATAATTTATCGTGCCGGCCAGATCAGCCAGCTCTGTAGCTGTAATCTCTTCATCACCCTGTTCGCCTATTAAAACAACTTCCGAACCTACTTCAACTTTTGGAATTCCTGTAACATCAACCATTATCATATCCATACAGACCCTGCCTCTAATCGGAGCTCTCTGGCCATTTACTAAAACTTCAGCCTTATTGGATAAGATTCTGGGATAGCCATCAGCATAACCCAATGGAAGTGTCGCAATATATTCTTCATGTTCAGTTTTATAGGTACCGCCATAACTTATTGCAGTTCCGGCAGGCACCTTCTTTAAATAAACAATCCTTGTCTTCCAGCTTAAAACAGGTTTTAATGGGAATGGACTGCCAACCTCATGGGAAGGAGGTAAGCCATAAAGCATAATGCCAGGTCTAACAATATCCAGGGCAAAATCAGGCAGATCAAGAATTGTAGCACTATTTGCCACCTGTAATTTAGGCAGATCTTCTTCCTTCACACCTAAATTCCTGATATTATCAACTGCCTGCTGATACTGCTGCCACTGATACCAGGTATACTCTTTATCTTCCTCGTCAGCCTTAGAAAAATGAGTCATAATGCTATCGACCTCAAGATTGCTGTCTCTAACTGCCTTCTGATAAAAAGCAGAGACTTCAGACGGCCTTAAGCCAAGTCTTCCCATCCCTGTATCAACTTTAATCACAACAGGTATCTTCTTATTATGCTTTTTGGCAATCCTGGCAATAGCTTTCCTGGAGTCAGATCGGCAGATTGTCGGAATCAGATTATACTCAACCATTAACCGAACCTGTTCAGGCATTGTTTCCCCAAAGACCTGAATAGGCACCTTAATCCCTGCTGCCCTCAATTCCATACCTTCCTCAGGAATAGCAACAGCAAGCCTGGTGGCACCAGCAGAGATTGCCGCCCTGGCAACCTCTACTGAACCATGGCCATAGCCATCTGCCTTAACAACAGCCATAACCTCGCTATCTTCACCAACCTGTCTTCTAATAGATTTTATCTGATAGCGGATATTGGCTAAATCAATCTCAGCCCGAACTGGCCTGGTTATCTCCTGCATTTCCATTCCCACCTTCCTGGCAAATAAATTATTCCTCTATATTTTCACAGCTATCTTCAATCTCGCCTTTAAGCTTTTTAACAATAAAACTGGCCACATCATCGCCATGGGTTCCCCGGCCAAAACCGGCATCCATCCCTGATTCACAGGCGATTTCATCGGTGACCTGGGTTCCGCCACCGATTAAGATTACATCATCTCTTAAGCCTCTCTCAATACAGAGATCGTTAAGTTTCTGCATATTCTGGCGATGGACATCATTATGAGAAATAATTGTACTAATCAAAATAATATCTGCATTGGTCTCAACTGCAGCATCTACAACTTTATTAATCGGTACTGAAGTTCCAAGATATGTTACCTTAAAGCCATACTTTTCAATTCCGCCATGCTTAATATCAATAATCTCTCTTAAGCCGACAGAATGCTCATCTTCACCTACTGTCGCCGCAACAACCTTTAGCTTATTTTCTTTAACATATTTCTCAATCTCATCATCAGGTAATAACTCTTCCTTTTCAGGTATTTCAAGATTATCAACATCTACAGCAAAATCAACTTTTCCTTTGACCTCAATTAAAGTACCCTCTGCTGGATGCATAACCTCACGATGAATAACCTCGGAATTTTCAAGACCCATCTTCTTGGCAATCTCTAAAGCCGCAACTTCAGCAACAGTCTCCTCAGCCGGGAGGAACATTGTGATATTAACCCAGCCATCAGCAGCCCACTCAACCTCAGGCTTTAACTTGCTTCCTTTACGAAATTCACGGGTCTCTTCCAGCCTGCTATTAACATTATCTTCTGGATCAAGCTCATCTATAAAATCAATCATCTCAGGATTTTCTAAAGAACAGCCATCAATTAAGTCACAGCCCTTTTCAATCCCATCAGGCAAATTATTATAGCCATAATGGTTACAGACAGGAGCCATATAATCATCATCTCTTGGAATAATACTGTCAGCAGAGACTCCGCCATCTTTCTCTCTGGCTATACCATCATCATTCCGGCCTGGATAACGTCCAGAATCAACAAAGAAACCCTGAGAGACAGCCTCAAAATAACCGCCAACTTCCAAGATCTCTTCCATAAAGAGAATAGCTCTCTCTTTTAATTCCCGGGCATCCTCTCTTAAACGGGCCTCCTCTTTCTCTTCTAAATTGAGAAGCTCCTTAATCCCGTCAAGAGCAGCAAAGGTCTGCTTGGCTGTATCAACAGCCATAATATTATTATAATGCCAGGGCACATTTCTACCCTCATCAGGGGTGATTGTACTCTGGATATCAGCAGAAGTCAGAGCAGAAATTAAAATATTTAAGGTATGGGTTACAGTTGCCTCTCTAATCGATGACTCCATATATTTAGTATTCTGCTGGGCTCTAAATTTAAAACCTGCAAATAACTCTCTTAAGGCAACAGCATAGGGCATATTAAGTCTTAAATCAGGTGCCGGTGCTGCTGCCGGTGGAACAGTTGACAGGGCAATTAGATCCTTTGGCATCCCAGCCTTCATGGAAAACATAGAATTAATCGCATGCTGAACAAAGAGTTCAGGCATAACATTCCAGGCCTTCCTGGCAGTAGCATTGGCATTATGGGCGCCATCAATCTGTAACATATCAACAGAAGCCATAACCTTCTTGGCTACTGCAGCGTCAACAAAGGAACGGAACATATTAACATTTCTATATAAAACATTATACTGAGGATCCTGATGGGCACCATTAACGCCTTCTTCAGCAAATAAAACAGCGATCTCAGGACCGGCCACACCACTAACATAGGAATGGAAATTCAAGGGACGGCCGACCTCTTCTTCAATCAAATCTAAAGCCCTTCTGGTAACTCTCAGCTGCTTTCTGGTAATCGGAATTCCACCGACACCTTCAGGAGTTCCCTCAATCAGACCATCAAAATGGCTCTGACCGGCAGTTCTAATAACCATCAGATGATCGGCCCCATGCCAGGCAGCCATCCGCATTCTCCGAATATCATCTTCAAATCTACCTGAAGCAATCTCAGTTGTAATAACTGGTTCAGGTTGAGGATCAATCTGATTAAAACTTCTAGCCGCCGGTAAAGGAATACTATTTTTTAGACCCTCACTCATATTATAATACGTAAAGTCCTCTAAATTCAATTGATCTACAGGTTTTCTCCAGGTCCAGCCCTTCCTTTTAGGCCTATAGGACTCAATATCTTCTAATAACGCATCTATATCAATTTTTTCATCAGGTTTAAGCTCCATTAAGCAGCACCTCCGTTAAATAGGTCGGCCAATTCTTTATCACTGTAATTTCCTTCTTTTATCGCCAGGCCAGCCTCTTTTATCTCCATACCTTCTTTTTCCGATAATTTAAGAAGAACATGGCCAGCGCCTTTACCTAAAAGATCAGCCTCATGAATCTTTTTAACAATAGCCTTGGCATCAAGACTATTAAACCCCATTCTAATTAAAACAGATCTCTCAATCGAAGGCGAGGTATGGGTTTTGGCAAGATCAGCCAGAGGATCAACGACCTGCTCAGCCAGCTCCCAGAATCTATCCTTTAATTCCTGATCAGAAAGATCAGCAAGATGTTCCCGTCTCTTTTGAAAATCATCTTTTCTTTCCGGTGACATTATATCACTCCTGTTCAGTATTTTTATTCTCTAAGCCTTAATTTTTTAGAATTTCATCTTTATTTTCAAGATTTTCGTTAACAATCTCTAAATCCTTTTCCTCAATCTCCAGACTAGCTAACATTAATTTAACTGCAGCTTCAGGATATTTCTTGCTCATGACACCTAATGATGCCATAATATATTTCTTATCGATCAGAGGTCTAGCCTCTTCTGGTGGGAGCAGCTGTCTCGACCGATTGGTCCGCAGTGATTTTAAGATATCCTTACCGCCAGCCAATCTGGTTAAAGCTCCCCCTGTTCCAATCAACCAGCGGACAGCTGTTAAATCCTTGCCTTCAGCAACAGTCTGTCTGCCGCCAGAGCCATAATAATCCCTATAGCTCCCGGCATGGCGTTCAAGGGCCGTCCTGGCAGCCCTGGCTGCCAGATGCTCAACATACTTTTCTTCCTCTTTATTTCTGGGGATTGGGGCCAGGTCCTCCCTGGCAGGTATCTCAAATGTATCCTTTAATAAACTATAGACATGGGGAGCATTAAGATAAACCCCTAAATCACCTTCAACAGTCCTTTTAGCCTCAGGTTCAGGACTGACAAGAATATCCCTGACCTTGCCAGATTCCTCAGTCACAGAATGGACATCAGTTGTAGCCCCCCCGATATCAAAGACTACCAGATTCCCGATCTTTTCTTTAAGTAACCTGGCCGACTGCATCACAGCTCCAGGAGTCGGCAGCATTTCAGCAGTCAGCATCTCTGTAATCCTTGACATTCCAGGAGCCTTAACAATATGCCTGGCAAAGACCTCATGGATCTCTTTCCTGGTCGGTTCAATATTTAAACGGTCAATATCAGGATAGACATTGTCAACAATAATCGTCTCAATCCCTTTTTCTCCAAAGATATCTCTAACCTCATCCTGCAGGACGCTATTACCGGCATAGACCACTGGCACCTTAATCCCTAATCCAGCCAGCTTTTCAGCATTATATAAAATAGTCTCTTCCTCACCATAATCGACCCCGCCGGCCAGCAGGATAATATTCGGCTGAATCTCTTTAATCTTTTCCAGCTGTCTATCCCGTAATTTACCGACAGTAACCTGTCTGATAACTGCCCCGGCCCCAAGAGCTGCTTCCTCAGCTGCCCGGACAGTCATCTCCTTAACCAGACCATGGACTGTCATCTTTAAGCCACCGGCAGCACTGCTGGTGGCCATAAATTCAGCCCAGCTTAACTCAGCAGCACCGAGCTCAGCCTTTAAATCCTCAATGGCAGCTTCAAGGCCAATCATTACATCCCCTTCTTCAACCGAGGTCGGGGCCATGCCCTGGCCTAAATGGACTGGACTGTCTGACTTTAAATTATCAAAGGCATTAACCATCGTGGTCGTACTGCCAATCTCTGCAACTAAAAGTTCCAATTCCATCAGACTTATTCCTCCTAACTAAACGACACC
>CAZLCX010000037.1:8781-19608 GCA_964558325.1 uncultured Halanaerobiaceae bacterium
TAGCAATATCTAAATTAACTTCAGCAGCTAAAAATTCCAGCTCTTTATCGCCAAGCTTTGCAATCCCGCTGTTATTAATAGCCTTCTTTAGATAAGAACCCCTGATTTTGTCTAGATCTAAATCTCTAGCCTTAATCATTCCAGGCTCTTCAGGAATAATAATCGACTGACCAGGTACCTCCTCATCAGGATTTCCCCGTTTAATTTCAACGCCATTCTCTTTAGCAAAATTAAGCTGAGGGATCGGATGCTTACCGGCCCCGGTATATTCAGTCTCCTGAACAACGACAACCTGGTCTTCATCCATTTCCCGGGCAATAGCAAAGGCAGCTGCCAGTGAGGTATTACCGGCAGGTCCCCGCTCCATGCCCTCAATTGAAGCCAGCGCCTCAGTCATGTAAAAGACCTCGCCCTGGTTGACAGTAACATATCTATCCATATATCTTAAAGCCCTGGCAGCATTTAATGGCACATCTGCTCTATCAGGCCAGGTGGCAAAGGGAATTCCAAAACCGGTATGCCCGGTTGTAAAGGATTTCCTGTTAAAATCATTGTCGCTGGCCATATGGAGCCCGGAAAGATCAACACTGGCCCCAATTATCTCAGTCTCTTTAGCCCCTGCTTTAAGCACACCTCTGGCTGTACCAGTTAAATTTCCGCCACCGGCATTGGTACAGATAATAGCATCAGGTTCAAGTTCTTCTCTCTCCCTGAGCTGATTGATGATCTCATAACCTAAAGTCTCAACCCCGGCTATTCCAAAGGGGGTATAGAGAGAGGCATTAAAATAGCCAGTCTCTTCAAGAACCTTTAAAAACATATAAAAGAGCTCAGGGCCGACAGATAACTGCAATACTTCAGACCCATAGGCCTCACATTTTCTGCCCTTCTCTAAAATCTCAGGCTGGCCCTTAGCCTCGCTATCAAAGACCTCCTGAACAATAATACTTTCTAAATTTCTCATAACAGCCTGGGAGGCCACAGCAGCCCCATAATTGCCACTGGTTGCAGCAACTACCCCGGGATAACCCTGCATTTCTGCATGGTAAACAGAAACAGAAGCTCTCCTGGCCTTATAACTTCCTGATGGATTGGCTGCCTCATCCTTTAAAAAGATTCTGGCGCCCTTGCCAGCAGGTGATAATTTTCTAACAACTTCAGTAATATTTTTAAGTTCAAGCAGAGGAGTCTGGCCAACCCCGGTATCTTTTTGAATTTCAATAATCTCATCCAGCTGATAACCGGCCTTAGACATCATCCCTTCATAATCAAAGACCAGCTGATTAACCCTAAACTGATCATAATCAATCCCGACAGCCTTTTTCATGATTTCATTCTTTCTGGCCATTACTTGATTGTAATCTCCAGCATTCATTAGCCATTCCCCCCTTCACCTTTTAAGATCTCTTTTAATTCTCTGGCGACCTTAAGTAATTCTGGAATCGGCCTGCCATATGAATGATCATAGGATGGCTCAGCATCTATCAACTTACCAGTATATTTCCTGCCAATAATAGTCTTAATTTCAACTTCATCGCCTAAATTAGCATCGCTCTGCAAAAAGCCCTTAACCTTTAGCTCTAAAGGAACCTTAGCAGTATCTTCTGGAACCTGAGGGGCCCGCTGGCCTGGTTCAAGGATCACAGAATAGATTTCAACCCAGCTTCCAGCCTTAACTTCTGCCATTTTTAAAACCTCCTCTAACCAGATTTATTTTAATAAATTACCCATATTTGCAAGAATAGCTCCAGGTACTGGTAGGTCAGCCATTGTATGGAGTCCTGGCTCAGCATTAATCACCTGGGGAATCATATTGACTGCAACTGCCATAGTTCCAGTACCCCCGGCAATCTCAGGAGTAATAGCCATATCTACACCAGGCTCGCCGATAATCTTGATATAATCACCAGTCTCAACCCCCTCTTTTTCAGGGTGGATCTGCTGGGGATGGTTTAAAACAATAACTTCCCTGCCATCAGAATAACCCTTGGCAATATGTTTACAGCCGGCAACCATACCCTCTTCAACTTTAACATGCTCGGTCTCACGATAAGTATTGGAAACAATCGGCTCCCTTGTCTCCTTGACTTCATCAAGCTTAATTCCTAAACGCTCAGCAATCATATAAATAGATTCTTTAAATCCGATATGGCCAACAATCTTACCGGATTTTAAACCTTTTTCAAACTCTTCAACTGTTGTGCCAACACCCTGGGTCTTCATAACTGTCGGCCCAAATGGTGATAGATCATTAATTCTTGAAGCCTCAATCTTTTCAACCTCAGAACAGACACCAGACAGGGCAATAATCATTAAATCTAACACAAAACCTGGATTAATTCCTGTACCTAGAACTGAAACACCATTCTCCTTAGCGATCTCATCTAATTCATCAGCTAAATCAGGATCCTGGGCCTCAGGAAAGGCCATCTCTTCAGCAATTGAAATAACATTAATGCCTTTATTTAAAATTAGCTTAATCTGCGGCTCAACATCCTTTAAGAATGAACTGGTCGCCAGAATAACTAAATCCAGGGAATCATCAAGAACAGATTCAGCAGTATCAGTAACCTTAACATCTAAATTTTCAATACCTAAGACATCGCCAAGATCTTTTCCAATCTTATTTGGATCAAGATCAATGCCAGCAGCAAGTTCAACGCCTTCTTTTTTCGCAAGAATGCGGCCCATGCCGCCTCCCATAGAACCTAAACCCCATAAACCAACTTTAATATTTTTCATTTAATAATCACTCCCTTTTATTAATAACTACTTAGGTAGTCACTAATATTATAAGCCTTATTTTAAATTTTTGCAACCGTCTATCAATTTAATTTTGCAATTAATTTGATCGCAGTATTTAACATAACCTTTAAACCAATCTTTAAAGCCGCCTCATCAAAATCATAGTCAGGGTGATGATGGGGAGCCTCAATTCCTTTAGCTTCATTTCTACCCCCAACTAAAAACATAGCCCCAGGTTTTTCCTGAAGAAAATAGGCAAAGTCCTCGGCCCCTAATGTCGGTTTTTCTATCTCAAGAAAATTATCAGCCCCGAGCATCTCCTCTGCTGATTCCCTGACCTTATCAAAAACTTGATCATCATTGATCAGTGGTGGATATAATTCCCTGTATTCCAGGTCATAATCAGCTCCATAGGTTCGGGCAACCCCCTCAATAATCTCCTTAATCCGCTTTTCTAAAAGTTTTCTAACCTCAGAATTTAAAGCCCTAATTGTGGCTTCAAGCCTGACTTTATCAGCAATCACATTCCTCCGATAACCGCCCTCTATCTTACCGACAGTAATCACAGCTGAATCAGTGGGATCAATATTTCTGCTGACCACCGACTGCAGAGCCTGGACAACTTCACTGGCCACAACTATCGCATCATTACCCTCATGGGGACTGGCTCCATGGGAGCTCTCGGTCAGGATATCGAGATCAAATTCATCAGATGAAGCAAAAAACCCGCCGGTCTTTGTTCCAACATAGCCAACCTCATTATCATTCCAGATATGTAAAGCCAGCATATAATCAACTTCAGGCTCAGATAAAACCCCGGCCTCTATCATTGGTTTAGCCCCGCCAGGGCCCTCCTCCGCTGGCTGGAAGATCAACTTAATCCTTCCCTCCAGTTCATTACCTAGCTCAACTGCAGCCTTAGCCAGCCCCAATAGCGTTGCAACATGACCATCATGACCGCAGGCATGCATCTTACCATCATTCTGTGAGATATATTCCTTATCCCCCTGCTCCTGAATTGGCAGGGCATCCATATCCGCCCGAATTCCAATCACCGGACCAGAATCTCCGATCAGACCCACAACACCAGTACCGGCAATCCCGGTCTGATGGGGAATCCCTAACTCAGTTAAAACCCGGCTGATCAATTCAGCAGTCTCCTTCTCCTCAAAGCCAAGCTCCGGATTCATATGGATCTCTCTCCGCCAGCCAATCATTTCAGCTTCAATCCTGTCAGCAAGTTCAATTATCCGTTCCTTCAAAATATCATCTCCTAATTAATATATTTAATAAATAATTAAGCAAATTTTTTTAATCTTATCTTAATTCTCCATCCTAAGTATACACCTAATCTTTTATTGCATCAAGATTTCAGATTAGCAAAATAAAAAAATCCCCACCGGTTAATAACCAGTCGAGATAGCTAAATCATATTAAATTATTCTGACTTATCTTTTATTCAACTTATAACTTATAAACCTCCACAGATGATCCAGTTTTCCTCTAATTCTCCTCCAGGATTGCTCCGGCTTTTCTCCGGGAATCCTCCGGGAATGCTCCAGGATTGCTCCGGCTCACCTCTGGATAATTTATCCTCATAATTAATTAATATATTTTAGCTTAATTAATTATATCATTATAAAAATAAGCTGTATATAGCCGGCTAGTGCAAAGAGCTAAAAAATTATAAAGAGAGGGGAATTAAATCCCCTCTCATTAATTTAATATTATCGGTTTAATTAAAAGCTTTTTAGAACCTCATCAAGCGGTGTATAGTCAAGCTCAAAGGCATCTGCAACAGCTTTATAGGTTACTTCGCCTTCATAAACATTAAGGCCAAGGGCAAAGCCTCTATCTTCTTTTAATGCCTGTTTATAGCCTTTATTGGCAATTTTTCTGGCATATGGTAAAGTCACATTGGTTAACCCAAAGGTTGAAGTTCTGGCAACAGCCCCAGGCATATTAGCAACACAGTAATGAACAACACCATGCTTTTCAAATACAGGCTCACTGTGGGTTGTTGCATGGGATGTCTCAATACAGCCACCCTGGTCAATTGCAACATCAGCTATTACAGAACCCTCTTTCATCTCTTTAATCATATCTTCAGTAACTAGATGAGGGGCTTTAGCACCTGGAATTAAGACAGCACCGATAACTAAATCAGCATCTTTTACCTCTTCTCTAATATTATATTCATTGGACATCAGTGTCTTTACCCTGCCCTGATAGATATCATCTATATAGCGCATCTGAGCCGGACTCTTTTCCATAACAGTCACATCTGCGCCAAGGCCAACTGCCATTTTAGTAGCGTTTAGTCCAACGATACCGCCACCGATTACAACTACTTTAGCTGGAGAAACTCCTGGGATACCGCCTAAAAGGACTCCCTGGCCACCCTGAGGTTTCTCAAGAAAACGGGCACCTGCCTGGGTAGATAAACGACCGGCAACCTCACTCATTGGAGTAAGTAATGGCAGATTTCCAGCCTCATCTTCAACAGTCTCATAAGCAATTGAAATAACGTTCTTCTTCATTAATTCATGGGTCAGCTTTTCTTCAGCTGCTAGATGAAGATAAGTAAAGAGAATTAAATCTTCTTTAAAATATTTATATTCTTCTTCTAATGGCTCTTTAACCTTCATAACCATATCAGCCCGCTCAAAAATTTCAGCAGGCGAATCAACCATCTCAGCACCGGCTGCCATATACTGATTATCATCAATACCGCTGCCAACACCGCCATTAGTCTGAACTAAAACTTCATGGCCATCTTCCTTAAAAGCCTTAACTCCAGCTGGAGTTATCGCAATCCTGTTTTCGTTGTCTTTAATTTCCTTGGGTACACCTATAATCATATTTTTTCCCCCTTAATAATATTAAATATTTTATGTTACTTTAAAAAGCTTTAACTCAATAATACATATTCTTTATTAATTTTAAATCTCCTGCTAAAAATTATTTTCTTTACAAAAGTTTATATTATTTATATTATACTAAAATTCACAAAACATCAAGAAAAATATGCCCGCTTAAGCGGACATATCCAATTATATTTAAAGTTTATTTTCAACTTCAGCATTTTCCTTTAATTCTTCTACATAATCCTCCCAGATATCCTGTCTTTCTCTCTCTAGTAAAATAGCCTCAATCTCATCCTTGACTTCTGAGAAATCTCTTAGACCAGCTTCAACTTTCTCATCAACTTTAATGATATGATAGCCAAAATCAGTCTGAACAACTTCAGATATTTCACCAGCTTCTAAGGCTAAGGCAGCTTCTTTAAAAGTTTCATCAAACTGGGTAGATTCATTGACAACACCTAATTTACCCCCAGTTTCTGCTGAAGGACCAGTTGATACTTCTCTGGCTAAATCTGCAAAATCTTCACCAGAGTTTAACCTTTCAAGGGCTTCTTCTGCAGCTTCCTCATTATCCAGAATAATATGCCTTACCTCTGAGCCAGCTTCAATCTCAAAGTTGCTCTGGTTATTATCATAATATTCCTGCATATCTTCTTCAGTAATCTCTATAGGACCTACAGTTTCTTCCTGAAGAGCAAAGATCAACATATCTTCTTCATTTCTCTCTAAAAACATACTCTTATATTCATCTAAAGACTCAATTCCCTGCTGCTGTAATGCCTCAAGTAATTGTTGTTCATTTAAATTATTTTGAGCCATTACAAGCTCTAAATGGTCATCAAAGAATTCTTCTTTATCTTCATCAGTCATTTCAATATCCTTTTCTTCAACTTCTCTATTTAATAAATAATAAGTTAAAAATTCATCAAATTTCATCTTTCTAAATTCATTCATTAAGTCTCGGCCGGCCTCTGTCTGTAAGAGCAACTGACCAAATTCCTGGTTAGTTTGAAAAATCTGCATTACAACCTGCTCAGTACCTATAACTTCATCTACTTCAAGAACTGAGATTTCTTCTCCATTGATAATTGCTGCTGTTTCATCTTCCATCTCCTGGGCAGAAACAGATGTCCCCGCTAATAAAACAAATGCCAAAACTCCAATTAAAACAATCGACGAAATTTTCTTCAATAAAATAACTATCAACTCCTCCATGTTTTTTTATTTCTCCCTTTATTACTTCTAGATTAAAATATGAAATCCTTTAAAAAAATAATGGCTCCCCGAGCAGGACTCGAACCTGCGACAAAGTGGTTAACAGCCACTCGCTCTGCCAGCTGAGCTATCGGGGAGCAATAAATATAAAAATCGGCGACGACCTACTCTCCCACAAAGTCACCCTTGCAGTACCATAGGCGCTGGAGGACTTTACTTCTGTGTTCGAAATGGGAACAGGTGTTTCCCCTCCGCTATTGTCACCGAAAATTTTATTCAATTATTTAAAGAGTATTTCTCAATCACAATTACTATAATACATCATATAAGGCCTTCTGTCAAGAATTAATTATACTTTTTATCTACTTTTTAATCTCTGCTCATTTTAGGATCAAGAGCATCCCTGAGGCCGTCTCCAAATAAATTAAACCCTAAAACAGTTAACATAATTGCCAGCCCAGGATATGTTGTCACATGATGAGCAGTCCTGATATAACCTCGACCCTGACTTAAGATTGCCCCCCATTCTGGAATTGGAGCCTGGGCACCTAAACCTAAAAACCCAAGGCCGGCAGCCCATAAAATAGCCGCCCCAACCTGAAGAGAAGACTGCACAATTATTGGAGCCAGACAATGAGGCAATACATGTTTAAAAATAATTTTGCTCTCTCTAACCCCTAAAGCTTTTGCAGCCTCAACAAACTCATTATTTTTAATCGATAAGACAGAGCCTCTAACCAGCCTGATATAAGTTGGGATAGATACTATTCCAACTGCAATCATAGCATTTACCAGCCCGACTCCCATAACTGAAACAATTATAATAGCCAGCAACATACCTGGGAAAGCCATCATAATATCAACAAATCTCTGGACAATTATATCTATCTTGCCACCATAATAACCTGAAATAGCACCAATCGGAACACCTACAACCAGTCCAATTGCAACTGAAATAAAACCAATTGTAATTGAAATTCTGGCTCCATGGATAATTCTACTTAAAACATCTCGTCCTAAATCATCAGTCCCTAAAAGATGTTCACTGGAAGGGCCCTCTAAAGTCCTAAAAAAATCAGTCTGATATGGATTATGAGGGGCTATTACTGGTGCTAAAGCAGCAATTACAAATAAAGCAAGTATAAAAATTATCCCTGCTATAGCCAATCTATTCCTTCTTAACTGTCTAAATGCTTTGCTTTTAAAAAATTGCATTAATTATCCCCTCCTTAACCATACTGGATCTTTGGATCCAGAAAAGCATATATTATATCAACTAATAAATTTATTAAGACAAATAATAAAGAAAGTAATAGGACTGAGCCCTGCACAACTGGATAATCCCGGGCCAAAATTGAATCAACCATCAATCTACCAACTCCAGGCCAGGAAAAAACTGTTTCAGTTAAAACTGCCCCTCCAAGCAACAAACCGAACCGGAGTCCCAATATTGTAACTATTGGTATTAAAGCATTCCGTAAAGCATGCTTTACAATTACAACCCTTTCAACTAAACCTTTAGACCTGGCTGTAGTAATATAATCCATATTTAAAACTTCTAGCATACTGGATCTTGTCATTCTGGCTATTAAAGCCGTAGAATGGGCTGCCAGTGTAACTGCTGGCAGAACAAAATGCTGGGGAGTTCCCATACCTGATGAAGGCAGCCAGCCCAGCCGAACCGAAAATATAAGCATCAAAATCAAGCCCAGCCAGAAAACAGGGGCTGCCACCCCAAACAAAGAAAACACCATCGTTACATTATCAAGTAGTGAATAGGGCCGGGTAGCCGATATTACCCCCACCAGAATCCCAAAAAAACTTGCTAAAATTAAAGAAAGAGCTGTTAAAGCAAGCGTATTTAAAAATCTGGGCCATATTTCAAGTGCTGCAGGCCGATTGGTTCTTGTAGACCTTCCCAGATCACCTCTAAACAATCTATTAATAAAAACTCCAAACTGAACAGGTAGTGGTTCATCCAATCCTAAATTTGTCCTCACCTGGGCAACATATTCTGGAGTTGCATGAACACCTGCCATTGCCACAGCAGGATCACCAGGTAATAACCTGACCATCCCAAAAACAATTATAGCTACCCCGATTAAAACAGGAATTAATAATACCAACCTTCTTAACATATATGACGACACAGCAATCCCTCCTGGAAAACTAGTTTCAAGAATAAATCAAACCCTGCCTGACTAAAAGCAGGGCTTGATTATTATAATTTATTCTTTAAATAATAATATATTAAATTGAAGTTTATTCATCAGCAAAATATGCTTCATGGGCAAGTATACTTTCTCTTGGATGATGGATTAAACCTTCTACTTCATTTCTAACACCATTAAGCTGCGAAATGCTGTGTAGGAAGATCCATGGTGCGTCATCCCAGATCAATTCAATTGCTTCAGCATATAATTCTTTTCTAGCTTCTTGATCTGAAGTAACTCTAGCTTCTTCTAATAATTCGTCTACACCTTCATGATCTCCGAAATGCCAGTTATTTCCATTTGGAGCCCATTCATCTGAATGGAATAAAGCATATAGACCATAATCAGCATCACCAGTTACAGTACCCCAACCAAGGAAATACATATCATGTTCTACATCTTCTGGCTCTTCTCCACCAACTACTTCAAGATAAGTAGCCCATTCCATGGTTTCCATATTTGCTTCTACTCCAACATCAGCAAGCTGACTCTGTATTGCCTGGGCAATAGTTTCATCCATAGGATAACGACCTACTGGATAATAAAAATCTACTTCTAAGCCGTCTTCATAACCGGCTTCAGCTAATAATTCCTTTGCTCTATCTGGATCATATTCATATATTTCCTGTTCTGAGTAACCAAAAATATCAGGAGAAATTGGAGCATCAGATGGGCGTCCTGCGCCATCAATAATATTCTCAACAATTGATTCACTATCTACAGCATAGTTCATAGCTTTTCTAACTCTAACATCATCAAAGGGCTCTCGATGATTATTTAAACCAACATAAAGTGTTCTCAAGCTAGGAACATTTTCAACTGTTAAATCAGGATTTTCTTCTAATCTTGAAACATCTCTGGCAGGAACATTCATGATCGCATGAGCTTCTCCAGTTTCTAGCATTACAACTCTAGTAGACTCTTCAGGGACAACAAGTACCTCTACTTCATCTAAATAAGCATTATCTCCCCAGTAATCATCATTTCTAGTCATTAAAACAGCTTCCCCACGATTCCAGCCATCCATCTTAAATGGTCCAGTACCTACTATATTCTCACCAACATCTTCTTTTGGATCATCAGGATCAACTGAAGCAGGGCTTACCATAGATATAAAATCATGTGATAAATGGGCAAGGATTGGAGCAAAAGGCTCCTCAGTAGTTAACCTAATAGTATATTCATCTACTACTTCAATATCTTCAATAGAATTAATCAAGAAGGAATAAACTGCACCTTCATCTAAAAGCCTTTCTAAATTAAATTTAACAGCTTCAGCATTAAATGGCTCTCCATCATGAAATTCGATACCTTCTCTTAAATAGATATCATAAACTTTACCATCATCGGAAACATCATAATCTTCTGCTAAAAGCGGCTCAATATCCCCATCAGGTTTCATTTCAAAAAGAGTTTCCATCATATGAACCATAACCATAGCAGCAGGCGATGATTGAGCATATAATGGATCTAGAGATTCTGGATCAGCACCAATAGCAATTTTTAAATTTCCACCCTCCTGTGGCTCCTGGGCCATAACCCCAAGACTGTTAGTAAATAATAAAGAAAAAGCCATAACCAACACAACAATTCCTAAAATTCTCTTTTTCATTAGTAATAATCTCCTTTCTCCTCTATTCTAGCTTTTTACTAATTTAAAGTGTTATTTATTATATTATACTTTTAAATATAAATTCCTTCTTTTTTCGTCATGTTATTTTATTAATTAATTCAAAAACCCTATAAAACAGAAAAAATCTCTGCAGTAAGCAGAGATAAAAGTAAAA